>JANNGS010000051.1:0-153356 GCA_031403995.1 Thermoanaerobaculia bacterium | reverse complement strand
ACCAGCAGCGGCTTCTGACAGCCTCCTCCGCCGGCGATCTTTTCGGGAGCGAACGGCTTCGCCTGGGGAGCCGGCGGGGGCGGCATGGCATCGTTCATCGATCGGTCCTCCATCGCACGCAAGACTATAATGGCGGCCGTGACTTCTTCGTCGGTACCGCCGGACGAGCCCCTTCTGGCACGTCCGAGAATGCCGCCTCCAGCCGCCTCCCGAAAGCCTGCGCGAAAGCGCCGTTGGCTGTTGCAGGTGCTGGCGGTCGTTGCCTGCGGGATCGCCGCCGGGATGGGAATCGCCGCCGCGATCCACGTCCCCCGAGTCGATGCGATCGCCAACTACAGCCCGAAGCTCGTCACCCAGATCTACGACCGCGACAGTGTAGCGTTCGCGTCCTACGCGCGCGAGCGGCGACTCATGCTGGACCAGGGAGAGATTCCGCCGCTGCTGCGCGATGCGCTGCTCGCCGCCGAGGACGGCAATTTCTTCCGTCACGGCGGCATCGACGCTCCCGGCATCGTCCGTTCGGTGCTGGTGAATCTACGCAGCGGGCGGCGCGCCCAAGGTGCTTCGACGATCACCATGCAGCTCGCCCGGAAGCTCTTCCTGACCGATGAGAAGAGCTGGCGGCGCAAAATTTCGGAGGCGTTTCTCGCCGTCGAGCTCGAAAAACAGCTCAGCAAGCAGCAGATCCTCGCGATGTACTTCAACGTCGTCTTTCTGGGCCACGGAAACTACGGCATGGAGAGCGCGGCCCGTTCCTATTTCGGTCACGGTGTCGCGGAGCTGACGCTCCCGGAGGCTGCGGCTCTCGCTGGCATCGTCCAGCGTCCCAGCTATTTCAGCCCCATCCGTCACCCCGACCGGGTGGTTGCACGGCGCAACTACGTGCTCAATCGCATGCTCGCCGAGGGCTTCATCTCCGAACCCGACTGTCGCCAGGCCATCGCCAGCCCCCTCGTAGTCGTCCGCACTCCCCGCCAGGCGGATCTTGCCCCCTTCTTCGCCGAGGAGGTTCGCCAGCACCTCGAGAAGATCTACGGTGTCGACCGGCTCTATCACGAAGGCCTGCAAGTCCAGACCACGCTCGACGCGCGGATCCAGAGCGCCGCCGAGTCAGCGCTGCGCGGCGGCCTCCTGCGGCTGGATCACCGGCGCGGCTACCGCGGACCGATCCTGCGTGGCCAGAAACTCGATCTCGAGGGCGACGCGATCGAGACGCTCGCCGGCAGGAACCCGGTTCCGGACGCCTGGGTTCCGGGCCTGGTGCTCGAGAGCGGCCGCGAGGAGGCACGCATCCGGACCCCGGAAGGGGCGATTGCAGTAAAGGCGCCCGGGATCGCCTGGACCTCGCGGCGGTACCCGTCCGAGATCCTGCGCACCGGCGACATCGCCTGGTTTCGCCGCGCGCAGGATCCCAAGCGCCCGGAGGAGACCTACTGGAGGCTCGAGCAGGAGCCCGAGGTCGAGGGCGCCGCGGTGGTTCTCGAGTCCGCCAGCGGGGCGATTCGCGCCATGGTCGGCGGTTGGGACTTCCGCCGCAGCCGGTTCAACCGAGCCAACCAGGCGATGCGCCAGGTCGGCTCGTCCTTCAAGCCGTTCGTCTTCGGCGCCGCGCTCGAGAACGGGTTCACCCCCGCCGACACGCTTTTCGATGCCCCGTCTCTCTTTCCCGGCAGCGACGGCCTGCTCACCTACAGTCCCAGGAACTACTACCGCCGCTACTACGGCCTGCTGACCCTGCGGCGCGCGCTCGAGCTCTCGGTCAACGTCACCTCGGTGAAGCTCATGGACCTGGTCGGCGCCGCGCGCACCATCGAGTTCGCCCGCCGCTGCGGCATCACGGTTCCGTTGCCGCCGTATCCCAGCCTGGCGCTCGGCGCGGCGGACATGGTTCCGATGGAGGTCGCCGCGGCCTACGCCGCATTCGCCAACCAGGGAGTGCTGGTCAAACCCTACCTGGTCGAGCGGGTTCTCTCCGGCAGCGGTGGCACGCTCGAGCAGCACGAGATCGAAGCGACCAAGGCTCTTGAGCCTGCGACGGCCTTCGTTCTCACTTCCATGCTCGAAGGTGTCGTGGATCGAGGGACGGGCGCCAGGCTGGCCGACCTGCCGCTCGACATCGCCGGCAAGACCGGCACGACCAACGACTACACCGACGCCTGGTTCGTCGGCTATACGCCGCGTTTCACCATGCTGGTCTGGGTCGGCTACGACCAGAAGCGCTCCCTCGGCAAGAAGATGACCGGTGCCGAGGCAGCCCTGCCGATCTGGCGAGAGCTCGCCGAGAGCGGCCTGCGCGATGGCTGGATGCAGGAGGGCGAGCGTTTCACCGTTCCCCCGGGAGTCGAGTTCCGCACCGTCGAGTACCGCACCGGCCTCGCCGCAACCCCCGCGGCAGAGCGCACGATCAACGAAGCGTTTCTCCCGGGCACCGGACCGGATCGCCTCTACGAATCGCGCTGGGGGCAAATTCTCGATCTGCCCTGGGCCCAGCAACGCCCGTTCTACGCCGCCAAGGAACGCGAGCGCATGCCCGACGGCCTGACAGCGGAGAACTTCCCCATCGAATCGGCGGAAGAGGCCGGGGAGCAGGAATAGCCATCCGCTGAAGGATCGGGACGGAGCCGAACCGTCTCACCATCGTATGGGAGCGGTGAAGCTCCAGGCGCTCGTATCGTTCGACTCGAAGCCGTCTCGAAAGATCGAACTGTCGATTCGGAAAGTGACCAGGGCGTCGGTCCAGCTCGTGGCGTAAAGCTGAAGGCCGTCCGGACTGCTGACCAACGAAGACAGGTTCGGGGCCTCGGACGGCACGAGTACCTGCTCCCTGAATGCAACGACTCCAGTGCCGGGATCGCGGCTGAATACGGCCACACCGTCGCCGTTCCCGCTGCCGACGAAGACCATCGTGCCCAGGGGATTCAGTTCAACGGAGGCCGCTCCTGCCAGGCCGAGGACATTGCCCTCGCCATTCCTGAACACCGCCCGCGGAGCGAGCGCCGGACCATCGTCGAACCTGCGGTCGAAAACGGCGAGCGCGTCGTCGAATCGGCTCGCGACGAAGACCTGATGGCCATCGGGACTGACTGCGACTGCAGCGGCTCCATCCAGGCCTTCGATTCCCTGAATCCCGTTGAAGAACGACTCCACGTACTCGAGAGGCCCGCCAGGCAGGTTCCGTCGAAACACCGTGATCGCATCATCGACCTCTGCGGCAACAAAGACATCAAGTCCATCCGCGCTCGCCGCGACGGCACCGGCACCAACCAGGCCTGCGACACCGGCATCTCCGTTCACGAACGCGCCGAGGAATACGACTGCGTCCTGCGTCGCATCGCGCGCGAACACCGATAGCGCAGCAGACTCCGTCGACGCGACGTAGACAAAGCCAGCCTGAGCGGCGACGCCTCTCGGACCATCGAGGCCGAATACGCCATCGACGTCGTTCATCAGAATGTCGGCAAACGCCAGCGCGTCGCTGGTCGCATCCCGGGCGAAGAGAGTCAGGGCGTCGTCGGTCTGCGCCACCGACACGACGTGACGACCGTCAGAGCTCACGGAGACGCCGGAAACCCCCACCAGGCCGAAGACGCCGCTCGTTCCTTCCTGAACCATTCCGACATAGGTCAACGACTCGTTCGTCGCGTCGCGCGCGAAGATGGCGATCGCATCGTCGTCCGGGCCCGCCACGTATACATGACGACCCTCTGGGCTTGCCGCAACCGACAATGCACCAGCCAGGCCATCGATTCCTCCCAGCCCATCCTAGAAAACCTGCAGGAGCGTCAGTGCCGCTCCCAGCATCGGCAGCGCGATCAGGATTCCCAGGACGATTGCGTTCGACGATCTGGACCGCAGCGACATCTTCGTCCCCTATTCGAGTGGTTGGATCAGTGACCTTGCTCTTCGCAACGTAACACAGGCGCGGTCATCGACTCAAAGGCCCTGCCGTGCCTGGATACACGAGCTCGAATCCGTCTTCCGCGTCCTTCATCACATGTTCGTACGCACGCATCCATTCATCGGCGCGTGAAGGATCGCGAGAGCGCAAGAGCACAGCCATCCAGTGGAGCGCATTCGGTGAGTAGGGGTGCAGACGCAGCGCCTTGCGAGCGTGGCGCTCTGCCGCGAATACATCGCCCAACTGCGCGGCGGCTGCCGAGAGCAGCAGGTGGTCCTTGAAGAAGGTCTTGGTGTGCCCCCAACCGCGCTCGAAATCCCGGCCATCCGAGCGCAGTCGCACGAGGCGTGCTTCGCGTCCGCGCATGAGCCGGGCATCGGAGCCGGCGCCGAGAGCGCTGTAGCCAGCCTCGATCCTCGCGGCCGTGCATACCCGCCGAAGCAGTCCCGCGTAGTAAACGACCTGCACTCCGCAGACGATGATCGCTACAGCGACGGCGAACCCGGGCAAAGGACGTCGCGCCGGCGTCTCGCGTTGTGAAGCTTCAGGAGCCTCCGGGAGCAGAACGAGACCGAGGACAAGGAACAGCTCCAGCTTGAGCACCGGGACCTCGATCAAGTAGTCGGTGGCCATCGCCGCGACAATGGCGATGACTTGCGCAGCGAGACACAGCTGATCCGGACCACGCGAAACACGAAATCGCCGAAGCGGCGTGAGGATGGCCGCGCCGAGGAATGCCGACCACGCCAGAAACCCCAGCCAACCCAATTCGCCAAGCAGCTGAATGTGATCGCTGTGCGCCCTCCGAACCTGCACCTCGTCCGTGAAGGACACCTCTCTGCGGTACTTGCGGTAGACAGGGTAATTGGTTTGCCAGTCGCCGAGGCCGACGCCCCATGGCACGAGGCGCACCATGTGAAGGGTGTTCAGGAGATAGGTTCCGCGGTCGGAGGCGAGAAAGCGTTGGGTGTCGGTGGCATGAGTCCACGCCGAAAGCGCCCTCTGGCGCAACTGGGGTTGTGCCGCGATCGCGGATCCTGCCACCACGAGCGCGAGGGCCGCGGCGATCAGCGTGAAACGCGACGTCTTACCGAGGACGCCGCCAATGAAAACTGCCGCCAGGCCCAGTCCCAGCGCAAGGTAGGAAGAGCGGCTCTGGAGACTGACGAGGTACACCGTTTCAGCCGCGAGCACCACGGCCAGAGCGATTCTGCGGCCGGTGGTTCGGCTCGTGCTCGTCAGGCCGAGGAGGAGGAACCACTGCCCAAGCAGGGCGAGTGCCATTGGGTTCTTGTAGCCCAGGAGTGACGGATTGCTCACCCCGTACTGCGGATCGATGGGGACTAGAAACGGCAGCGCTCCCGCCCCTTGGAGGAATCCCGCAAGTGTGGCGAAAGCGAGCGCCGTGAGGAGGGCCGCGCGAAGGGTCCGGGCGACCAGCGGGTCGCGGCGGCCCCAAGCGACGACAAGGACGAGCAGCGGGAAGAGCAACGAATACTGTCCCATCTCGTAAGCGTGGTTCTGCCAGACCCTCACCCACGCGAGCGAAACGGCGCCGCAGACGACGAAGGCTCCCAGCAAGTAGACGACTGGTTCGCGCAGCACCGTGCCGAGCTCGTCCGAGCCGAGTCGCCGGCGCTCGACCAGCAGCAATGCGGCCAGGAGTATCCAGCCCAGAATGCCGGCGGCCACGAGCTTTGGCTCGCGATAGAGGACGAACTCTGCCCCTGGGTCACCCCCGACCCAGACGATCAGGATCGGCGCGCTCGCGAAGAGGGCGAGCAAGCCAATCAGCAAGTGCTCGCCAGAGCCACGCTTGTAGTGCTCAGGACAGGGTAGAAGGACCAGACTGTTTCCTTGATCTGCGTGGAGCCCAATAGAATGGCGTCAGTGTACGATTCGAAGGTCGCGGGAAACAACTGGATGTTGCCGCTGGGCAGCCTCGCTCTGCCGCGATCGGGTCGCCAGGACTCAACACCCGCATGCCTAGGCTGACAGGCCTCCTGCGCACGTTGCTCGAGTATCTCGGCGGGTACCATGGTCGCTGGCTCCTGTTCGGGCTAGCCACGCTGGTCATCCTGAGCCGCGAGCCACATCTACTGCGCGAACCTCGTTTCTGGGCGGAGGAAGGCTCCATCCACTTCGCCTATGCCTTCCAGCACTCGCCCTTACGAAGCCTTCTCCTGGTTCCAACGACGGACTCTCCGGCTGGCTACCTGCACTTGCCTGCGAATCTCGCCGCAGTTGTCGCCGTGCACGCGGTCGACCTCGAGCAAGCCCCTCTCGTCACCACGCTTGCCGCACTCCTTGCGCAACTGCTCCCCACTCTTGTCGTCGTCTTCGGGAGCTCACTGTTGTGGAGCTCGCCGGTGCGGCGCCTCCTCTGTGTGCTGCTGCTCCTGTTCGCGCCTATCGCTCACAGCGAGGTCTGGCTCAACACGACCAACTCCCAGGTGTTCTGCGGCATCACGGGCCTGCTGCTGCTCGCCGAGGATCTCGAAAACGCCAGCCAGAGGCGCCTCTGGGTCTATCGGCTGCTGCTTCTCTTCTGCGCCTTGTCCGGGATCTACACCATTCTCCTGACTCCCGCCTACTTCGTTCGCGAGCGCCTGCTGCGCACGCGGGAAACACGCCTTCATTTCGCCATCCTCGGACTTGGATTGATCTTGCAGAGCGGATTCGTCGCCTGGACCAAGTTTGCGGGCGGGATCGAGCCGGAGCGCTTCGGCGGGATGCGAATTGCCCAGCGGATGGCCGGTGCCCTGATCAGTTTCCTCCTCTACCCAGTGCTCGGACAGGGCAGCGGCGACACTGTGGCGCGGCAGCTGGGGCTTGCCTCCGTGGCCCGGGGCGAGCACGTCGCAATGGGTCACGCGATGCTCATCGTGGGAATTTCGATCCTGCTGTTCGGCGCACTGGGATTTGGGCTGCTTCGAATGCGACGGCCAGCTGAACGTCCTCTGGTCGTCGCATTCCTGGCGCTCGTCGTCGCAGTTCCAGTTCTCGCCTACCGAGGTTCCATCGCCGAGCGTTACGGTTTCGTTCCTGGTTCGGCACTCTTGCTCGTTCTCCTGCTATCGGCTTTCGCCGACCCGCTGCGGTGGCGCCACCGCGCCGCCCTCGGGCTCGTCACCGTCTCCCTCGCGATTGGCGTCGCAACCTTCTGGCGGGAGATCCCGGTGGCTTTTGAAGGCGACAGCAGCGATCGCGCCGGGACTCAGCCAGGCGGCCCTGTCTGGAGATCGGAAGTTGCGGCCTGGCGACGTGATCCGCAACGTCCACTGCGCATCTGGCCCCTCACTTCCGGAGTTCCGTGGGAGCTCTACCTGCAGAGCGGCTACGATTTTGCTGCTCAGCAGCGCCAGCTCGCCCGAGTTCTTCCCGTGGACGTCGTCTCACGCCATGGCGAGGTCGTCGAGAAGACGCTTCCTCTGCTGGGGTTGCCCCCCGAGTTCAAGCTGGTCCTCGAGGTCCTGGCGAGCCAGCCATGCGAGCGCCTCATGTTCGAGGTCGTGCTCCGCGATGCGACAGGGTCGCATCTCGCGGCTCAGCGGGTGAACGGTTGTCTCCAGGACCGGGCTGCCCGGCTCCTGGTGGACTCGCGGTATTTCCGCCGTGACTCTGGGGCGCAATTCGCCCGGACCCGAGCGCTGGCGCTGCGCCTGTCGAGCCCGTTGACGCAACCGACCCGCATCCATCTGAGCCGAGCCTTCCTTTCGCCGCGCGTCGAGGGCGTCCTCGATTCCGCCTGGGCTGGGGCCTTCGCCGAAACCACAACCCGCCGTCCTCGGGTTCCCAGGCAGGACTGACGATTGGAACCCGAAGGTTGGGCTGGAGTGGCGAGTTCTGGCAAGAGAGGCGCGGGCAACTCTCCCGCCAGTCAGCCCCGTGTCCTTTGGCACGGGGCTGTTATCGGCCCGCTCTCTGTCAGGGCAGCTGGAGCAGAAGATTGGGCGACCCAGGCTTGATAGACCAGAAGCCTGTCGTATCCAGGACACCTGGCATCCCCGCCGCCAGCACCGCTGCCTTCACCTGCTGGGGTGTGGCCGTGGGGTTGCTTTGCAGGTAAATCGCGATGACGCCGGCGACGTGTGGTGCCGCCATGGACGTTCCCGTTATCGAGCAGAAAGTCTGGAATGCGTTCGCAGTGTTGTCCCACCCGGCACTCGTCACCCATGCGCCGGGCGCCCAGATCGAGACAGAGCTGCCGTAGTTGGATCCACACTGGCTACGGATGGAAATTGGCTTCAAGTTGCCGGACCGATTCCGACACCATCCAGTGTGGAATACCGAATCTTGGTAGCTAGGATCGGACGCGTCGCCCACCCACCGTCCTTCATGCGCAGGTCCCTCTAGAATTTCCTGGACCGCACCGACAACGATGGCACCAGCGACACTGTACGTCGGGTCGAACTGAATCATGGAGAAGCTGGATGCGTCTTCTCCCTGGTTTCCGGCGGATTGGACCAGGCTCACACCACTTTGGATTAGACCTCTTGCTGCCGTGACAAAGGAGAGATTCGAGACGAGGCCGCTCGTATTCGCTCCGCTGAGATTGGCGACGGCTGGCGACTGGTGATTCTGGGCGATCCAATTGAACGCGGTAACGTAGATTCCTGCCGTCCCTCCTTGAACCGGAGACGTACAATAGTCGATCACCTTCACGGGGTGAACGGTCACGTTCTTCGCCACCCCGTATGTGTTGCCGGCGACAATCGATGCGACGGCGGTGCCGTGATGGTGGCAGGAGCAATCATCAAGGGATCCTGCGTTCACCGCGTTGTAGCCAGTTCCGATCCGGCCGGAGAGCTCACGGTGGGTCGCCTTCACTCCAACGTCCATGACATAGACGTGGACGCCAGTGCCATTCGCGCTAAATGCATATGAGCCATCGCGCGGGAGGACCGTCTGGTCCGTCCGGTCGAGACCCCAGTTGTCAATGCAGGAAGGAGTCCAGGTGGGATTGGAATTCACGCAGGTAATGCCTTGTGGCGAAGAGGGAAAGGCACGTGTGTTGGTCGGAAACGAGGTAACGTGCATTGGGTCGTTTGCGCTCAGGCAATAGGGGGCTATGGCGGTACACCAAGGTACGGCGGAGAGGAGCAGTTCAGGCATGAACTGGATGTCCTGCTCGACGATGCGCACCTTGGGATCGTCGGCCAAACGCCGGGCCTCCGCTTCTGTTGTGATCATCGAGAAGCCCATCAAGGCGCTCGTCCAAATCTCTTGTGGTTGAAACCAGTACAGGCTACGCAGAGCTTCCAGTTCGCCGGCCATGGCTCGGTTCGCGTCGGCGTGGCCGAGGTAAACGCGGGGCTCGTCCTCAAGGATGACGAGGTACTGACCCGGAATACCTCCGCTTTTGGCGGGGCGGAATTTGCTTGGGCGAATGGCGGCACTTGCACTGCTTGCGAGAAGTACCACTGCGACAGCACCGATAGTGAGACGAATCATGACGAAGCCTCCGCGTTTGGACGAATTTCATCGGGACATTCTCGACTGAGCAACACTTTCGCGGCGGCCTGGAGCTTGTCAATGATCTTCCACCTGGCCAGAGAGGAGAATTGAGCGCACGGGTCGCTCCCGCCGAACCCTGTCCTCCATTCTGCGACTTCTCCGCGTAAGTCCGGGAAAGGGGTTCTCTCATGCGCCGCCGCACCGACACCTGCGTCGTGACGCCCAGGGGGCGCCGCCTCGTCGGCGGTGCCGGCGTTCGGGGGCGCGGTGCCGGTCTCCGTCATGGCGAGAGCGCGAAGGTTAGCAACACCCGATCCGGCCCACAATTCGCCGCGCGAAGCCTCAGCGCGGCTTGCTGGCGATGACGGCGTAGTCCTGGCAGCCGAACAGCAAGTCGTCGAGCTTGTCGCGCAGCGAGTTGATCTCGAAGGCCAGGGCGCGCTGCTCGGCCGTGACGCTGTCGATCCGGATCTCGGGCAGGCGCTCGACTTCCGGGAAGGGCCGCAGGTCGATCCTCTCCACCGGGTCGAAGCCCGCCAGCTCGAGGCTCAACTTGAGGCTCTCCGGATGCACCGGACGCTTGTGCGTCGGGTCGAGCCAGAAGTTGCGCGCCGCGACGACCAGGGAGAGCGGGTTGGGGGTTTCGAGAATCAGAACGCCACCAGGGCGCAGAGCCCGCCAGGCGAGCCGGACCAGCCGGTCGAGGACTTCGGGCGGCAGGTGCTCGATGACGTGGAACGACACGATTCCACCGAATCGTCCCTCTGCGACCCCGGCCAGATACTCCAGCAAGTCGCCCACTTCGGCGGAGAGCCCCTTGCGCTGGCATTCTGCGACCATCGACGCCGAGAGGTCGACACCGCGAGCCGGAATCTCCCGCCCACGCAGGACCGCGAGCGCCTCGCCCCGGCCGCAGCCGAGATCGAGGACCTCGCCCCGCCCGTCGAGGTTCGGCAGGAACCGGGAGATACGCTCGGCGATCTCCTCCTCGGTGCCGCGGAAGCGACGCTCGAGCTCGACGTAGACATGCTCTTCCTGCGCCCTGATGACCGCCGGCAGGCCGCCCTTCTCCGCCAGCGCGAGCGCCGCCCCGAGTCTGCCCCAGATGGTGCGCGTTTCGCGACGGAGGAAGTCGAGCTTCTGATCGACGCGCGAGAAGAGTGCGTCGTTGTGCTGCATGATCTCGTTCAGGCCCTCGCGATAGACCGCGTCCAGATGGTTGATCCGGTGCTCATGGACCTCCTGGACCTGTTTGCGGACATCTTCGCCGCGCTGGAGATACTCGAGCAGGACAAGATTGAAGACCCGCTGCCGGTCCCACAGATCGCGCTGCGGAGCCTGAACCAACGGGCGTGCCAGGCGCTTCCAGAAGACCACCAGGCGGCCAAAAAAACCGCGATGGCTGCGAATCGGAAACACCTCGTCCCCGGTCCACAGCCATCGCCAGTCTTCGATACTTCTGGTCGGATCGCCGAGAAATCTCTCGATCGTCGGTCCGGAAGCTCCCGCACCGGGTTTCAGCTCGCGATGCGGATCGCCACCCTTCACGCCACTAGTCTGCGGCGGCGACGATTACGGCCAGCTCCGCTACGACGTCGGCATGAAGCTCGATGCGGACGATATGCTCGCCGACCGACTTGATGCCGCCTGCCAGATCGACCTGACGGCGATCGACCTCGACACCTTGCGCCTGCAGGGCAGCGACGATGTCGGCGACAGAAACCGATCCGTAAAGCGTGCCGGTCTCCATCGCCCGCTTCTTCAGCTCGAGCTTGACGCCCGAAATCCTCGCGCCTTCGGCCGTCGCGATCTCGAGAGCTGCATCGTGGCGCGCATCGATCTTCTTCTTCTCATGCTCAAAACGCTTGATGTTGCCCGGCGATGCCAGCAGGGCCAGGCCCTGTGGCAGCAGAAAGTTGCGGGCGAAGCCAGGTTTCACTTCGACCACCTGCCCGCGCCGGCCGCGGTGACGCAAATCGCTCATCAGGATGACTTTCATCTCCGGCTCCTAGTCGGTCGTGTAGGGAATCAGCGCCAGGTGACGTGCACGCTTGATGGCCGCCTGCACCATTCGCTGGTGCCGGGCGCTGTTGCCGGAGATCCGACGCGGCAGGATCTTGGCGCGCTCGAGAATGTACTGCTGCAGGAGCTTCACGTCCTTGTAGTCGATGTACTCGATGTGCTCGACCGTGAAGCGGCAGACCTTCTTACGGCGGAAGAAGGTCTTCTTCTTCGCCGCCGGCTTGCCCTTGCCTGGGCCCTTCTTGCCCCCACGTGGGCCTGATTTGAACGGTTGCATGCTCAGGCCTCCTCGGTGCCGGCAGGAGCGGATTCCTCGCCGGACTCAGGTTCAGCGGGCGCGACGGTTGCGTCGACCGCGGGGACGACGACGGCTGCACCCTCGGGGGCGGCTTGCGCCACTGGGGTCGCCGCCGCTGCGGCTGCTGCGGCGGCGGCGGCAGCGACTGCCGGGTCGACGTCGTAGTAACCGCCGGTGCGCGGCGCCGCCTCGCCGGGCTTCGCACGGCCGACGGCGCGCTTCAGGTCCTCGTCGGTACGCACGGTGAGGTAGCGCAGGATCTTGTCGTTCTGGTTGAGTCGCATTTCCACTTCCTTCAGGAGCCCGGCCTTCGCCGGCTCGATCTGGAGAAAGAGGAAGAGGTAGCGACCCTCGGTGAGCTTGTGGATCGGATAGGCGAGCTTCCGCCGGCCCCAGCTCTCTTCGCGGAGAACTTCTCCTCCGCGGCTGGCGATGAGTTGCTTGTATTCCGTGGAGAGCGCCGTCACATCGTCGTCCGAAAGCCTCGGATCGGCGACCAGCGCCAGTTCATACGTTCTCACTCTAGCCCTCCCTATGGCCATTGAGGTCCCGCGCCAGGCGCGGAACAGGGGGGAACAGCGACTCGGTACACCCTCGTCACCGGCGGGTTCTGGGATCCACCCGCGGGATTGATCATTCTATTCGTTCTTGGGCTCCGCCGGCAAGTCAGGCGCATTCGCGAGGTTCATCGCGATGCCGATTCCCGACTCTAGCCACGAGGTCACCGCGCGCGCGGCGCGCTCGACCATTTCCGCCACGACCGGCTCCTCTTCGGCGAGAAAGTCGGCCAGGACGTACTCCGCCAGCCCAGTATCGGTCGTTCTTGGGCTCGAACTTGCGCTCATCCCGGCGTCCATGCCCGCCGGCGGTGTGCCGATGCCGAGACGCAGCCGCGGAACAGCTTCGGTCTGCAGCGACTCGATGACCGACTCGAGGCCACGGTGGCCGGCGGCGCTGCCGCCGGCGCGCAGGCGAAGCTTTCCAAGCGGCAGGTGAACGTCGTCGAAGACCACGAGCACGGCGTCGGCGTGAAGGCCGTGACTCTCGCAGAGGCAGCGCACCGCGCTGCCGCTGCGATTCATGAAGGTCCGGGGCTGGCAGACGAGCCATTCCCCACGCGAGCCGACCCACGCACCGCATTCTTCCCGGACGCCGGCGATGGCGTGCGACTGCGCGACCCGTTCGACGACGCGAAAGCCCACGTTGTGACGACTCCGCAGGTAGGACTCGCCGGGATTTCCGAGTCCAACGACGAGGCGGCGAGACTCGATCGGGCTTACGACGGCTCCTTCTCCTCGTCCTTCTTGCCCTTGGCGATGACTTCCGGCTCCGCCACGACCTCGGCACCGGCAACGACGGCTTCAACCTCGACCTTGGCGTGGGCGACCGAGATGATCACGCGATCGGCTTCTTCGAGCAGCTTCACCCCCTCCGGCAGGATCAGATCCTTGACCTCGAGGTGCTGGCCGACCCGGACCTCGGAGACGTCGACCCGGATTTCCTGCGGAATGGCGGTCGGAAGACACTCGACTTCCACCTCGCGGGTGACGAAATCCAGCAGGCCGCCTTCGGTGCGCACGCCGTAGGCGACGCCGTCGAGCGTCACGTGCACTCGCACCCGGATGCGCTTCGACATGTCGATGCGCATGAAATCGACGTGCTCGACCTTGCGGGTGATCGGGTCGATCTGCATGTCGCGAATCATCGCGTGGCGGCTCTGCCCGGTGTCGGCGAGCTTGAGCAGGAAGATGCGATTCTCGCTGCCGCCGGACTTGAACAGGTCGATCAGGGTCTTGCGAGGCATCTGGATGGATATCGCCTCTTTCCCTCCGCCGTAGACCACGGCCGGAATCATCTCCTCGCGACGCAAGCGGCGGTTGGCGGATTTGCCGGTCTCTTCCCGGCGCTGCACTTCGATGGTGAGGTCCTGAGTCATTGTCTTGATCCCTTCTCGTCTAGACGAACAGCGAGCTGACCGAGCTGTTCTCGTGGATTCTGCGAATGGCTTCGCCCAGCAGCGGCGCGACCGAGAGTGAACGGAGCTTCGAGCTCTTCTGGAGCTTCTCCTCGACTGGAGTCGTATTAGTGATCAGCACCTGCTCGAGCGGCGACTGCTCGATGCGCTGCAGAGCCGGACCCGAGAGCACGCCGTGGACGCCGGCTGCAAGGATGCGATGGGCCCCTTGCGCCCGCAGGGCGTCGACCGTCTTGGACAGCGTACCTGCGGTATCGATGATGTCGTCGAGTATGAGTACGTGACGTCCCTCGACGTCGCCGATAATGTGCATGACCTCGGCCACATTGGGTGCGGTCCGCCGCTTGTCGATGATCGCCAGGCCGGCCGAGAGGCGCTTGGCGATGGCCCGCGCGCGCTCCACACCGCCGGCGTCAGGCGAAACGATGACGAGCTCGGGGATCTCGAGCGCACGGATCGCCTCGAGCAGCACTGGGGCTGCGAACAGATGGTCGACAGGGACATCGAAGAAGCCCTGGATCTGCGGCGCGTGGAGATCCATGCACAACACGCGATCGGCGCCCGCCCTGGAAATCAGGTCGGCCACCAGCTTGGCCGTGATCGGTACCCGCGGCTGATCCTTCTTGTCCTGCCGGGCGTAGCCGTAGTAGGGCAACACCGCGGTGACGCGCGAGGCCGAGGAGCGCTTGAAGGCATCCAGGAGGATGAGGAGCTCCATCAGATTTTCGTTGACCGGGGAGCAGGTCGGCTGGACGATGAAGACGTCAGAACCGCGCACGTTCTCGTCGATCTGGCAGAACGTCTCGCCGTCCGAAAAGTTGTAGGCCGAGGAGTTTCCGGGCGAAACCTCAAGATAGTCGCAGATCTCCTGCGTCAGCGCGGGATGAGCGCGCCCCGAAAAAATCTTGATCTCGCCGTAGTGGTCGCCGTCGGTCTTCGGAGCTCTCATTGAGGATTCGATCTCGGATTCAGCGGGTTTAGGGTTCTCGGAGACATCAGGGTGCGCGACCTTCCCGGCCTTGACGGCATCCCCGGCCAGTGCCGGTCTCGCCGTTCCTTCAGGAGAAGCGATCCTGCCGAACCTGGTTGGGGCGGGAGGATTCGAACCTCCGAATGCGAGATCCAAAGTCTCGTGCCTTACCGCTTGGCGACGCCCCAGAAAAAGTGCACCGACCAGTGCCGCCCGGCCAGTCTATCGTCGAACTCAGGTGACTCCCCAGAAGGAGTCGCCGAACTGCAGCCGCTCGACCTCTTCGAGCGACCGCTCCCCGGCGCCCTTTGAGCTCGCGGTGACCACTGGCATATCCGGCGGCTGCGGCGAAGGACTCGATGCATCCCCCACGGTCACCCCATCCAGATTCGCCTGATAAACCGCGAGAATCCTCTCCTCCACCCACTTTCGGGTTTCGGAGTTGAGCGGATGGGCCACGTCCTTGAACTCACCGCTCTTGCGCTTGCGACTCGGCATGCTGACGAACAGGCTGTCCTTACCCTGAATGACCTTGATGTCGTTGACCATGAAGCACCGGTCGAACACGATCGAGATGAATGCGCGAACCTTTTCGTCACGCGCGGGATAGACCCGAACGTCGGTGATCTCCACGTCGACTCCCTCCCGACAGAGCGTCCAGTCCACTCCGGCGCCGCCACTCCGTCCGGCTCAAGGTCTGGACAGGCAACCAGACCGTCTCGCTTCCGAGACGAGCCCCGACTGCCTCTCCGGCCGCTCGATCCGCGAACAAGGCGAAGATCGTCGAGCCACTACCGGACAGGCGAACAGCCACCGCCCCCGATTCGGAGAGGCGATTATACACGTCGCGCACCGCCGGATAGAGCGCCAGGCAAGTCGGCTCGAGATCGTTCCACCCCAGAAGTGCGCTCCAGGCCGCAGGAACCGCTGCCTTTTCGCCGCTCGCGGCCGATCCCGGCGCCGCTGCGACACGATGAGCCGAAAAGACCGCACTCGTGGCCACGGCGACCGGCGGCAACGCAAGCCAGAGATCGAGAGGTGGTGCCGCCGGGTCGGGCAGCAACTCGATGCGCTCTCCCCGCCCGGTCCCCAGCGCCGTCCCACCGTCGAGGAAGAAGGGCACGTCCGAACCGAGCTCGGCGGCGATCTCCGCGAGCGGCGCCGGTCCGGGATATCGCTTCAGGAGGGCCGACAGCCCGAGCAAGACGGTCGCCGCGTTGGCGCTGCCCCCGCCGAGGCCGCCGCCGATCGGGACGCGCTTCTTCAACCGGATGCGCACGCCCTCCCCGGGCCGCCCCCAGGCGGCGAGAAAACGGGCGGCGGCTCGCCAGGCGAGGTTCGACTCGTCGGCCGGCAAGCCCGGGGCGCCTTCCACCTCGAGTCCAACGACCGCACTCTGAGCTCTGCCCAGCTGCTCGAGAGTCAGCTCGACCTCGTCGGCAAGATCGATCGTCTGGAAGATCGTGCGCAAGTCGTGGAAACCGTCCCCCCGACGCCGCAGCACCTCGAGGTGCAGATTCACTTTCGCGAAACTAAGGAATCGCATTCTCGGGACAGGCGATCTCCCGGGCGCTCGGTACGAGCGCGCCGGGAAAGAGGAATGCGGCGCCCGCGGATTCGCCGGCCGGCAGTTTGAGCTCGCCATGCGCGCTCACCCGCCAGCGAACCTGGACAGATGGGCGCCGCACCGAGAGGAGCGAGTCGGAGCCGCGACGCTGGAACCAGGCGAGCGGCTCGCCGGCTTCCCACAGGGTCCAACTCGCCCAAACGCCCTCTCCCCGCTCGCCGGTGAACCGCTGTCCAGTCGACTCCGTCGGCGGCGGGACCTCCGCAACGGCGCTTGCGGACGGCCACTCTCCGATCAGCAGGCCGGGGAGGTTCATCAGCGAGATGTTCGGCACCCACGGACTCGCCCGCAACGGCTGTCGCGGATCGAGACGGCAGAAGGCGTGAGTCTGGGAATCGAGCCAGATCGCCTCGTCCCGGTCGCGCCGGATCTCCCAGCGCGCCTGTCCCAGGGCGTCAGCGGCGGCGAGAGAGAAGCGCTCGGCCGCGAACCGGCGCAACAGGAGTCGCAGGCTGCCCGAGCCCTGCTCACCGGAGACTTCGGCCCGAAACAGCCACTGGCCTGGCACGCTCGCGTCCGGCTCCGCAGCGCTGGCGTCCGATGGGGTCTGCCCACGCTCGGATCCTGACGGGGTCGTCGCGGAAGAGGCGCAGTTCAGTAGGAGGAGTCCGAGTGTGCCGAGTCCGAGCAGGGAAAGGGTGCGCCGGGCCTTGACGCCGAGGCTACGAAGCGCCAGAAAGCCCCGCCAGCTTCGCTGCCAGGTCGCCGGTGCCGTCGGGTCCGAGCGCCAGAGCGCGGCGGTAGGCGTCCCGGGCGCGGTCGCGGGCGCCCAGGGCGAGCCAGGCATCGCCAAGATGCTCCAGCACGGTCGAGTCGCTCGGCAGCAGCCGTGAGGCCCGTTCCAACACTGCGCTCGCCTCGGCGAAGCGTCGCAGACGATAAAGGCCCCATCCCAGCGAATCGACGTAGGCGCCGTTGTTGGGCTCGATCAACAGGGCCCGGCGCACGAGCGCCAAGCCCTGTTCGATCTCGGCGCCGCGTTCGATCTGCATGTAACCCAGGTAGTTGAGCGCTGGAGCGTGATCGGGCTCGTTGACGATCAGGGCGGTGAAGATCGTCGCCGATGCCTCGAAGCGGCCGGTGCGCTCGAGGGCGATCGCGGTTCGAAAACGCAGCTCGCCCGACGCCGGATCGGCCGCCAGAGCCTTCTCGAGCAGCGGCAGCGCCGCTTCGAATCTCTCGAGGCGTTCGTCCGCGGAGGCGAGCTCCAGGAGCTCCTCGCCCGTGCCGCCGGCGAGCTGCGCCCGCCACTGTGCGGCAGCCTGAACATCGCCGGCCCGGATCGCGAGCTCGTAGCGCTTGCCGATATCGGGTGTCCCGCGGGCGTCGCCGAGCGCAGCCAGAGCCGGGCCCAACCCTCCGCGTTCGAACTCGACGTCGGCCATGAGATGGCGCACCTGCATCTGGACCACTGCATCGAGCGGCGGTTGTGCCTCGAGCACCTGCGCGCCGAGGCTCACCGCGACAGCGGCGCGATCGTTGCGAGCCGCCAGCAGGACGGCGCTCGCCTGCACCAGCTGGGCCTCGGAAGCGCGCCCGGCGCCGGCCAGCGCCTGCCCGCGACGGGCGAGGGCCGCCAACGCCTCGTCGACACGCCCCAGGCGCTCGAGGGCGCGTACCGCTAGGGAGTTGAGCTGATCCTGCAGCGGAGCCCGCTCGGCAGCCTCTGCGATGAGCTCGAGGACGGCCGCCCAGTGCCCGTCCGCCTGCTCGATCGTCGCCAGGAGGATGCGCAGGGCCCCGTTGTCCGGGAACTCGGCGAAGAGCTCCCGCGCCAGGTCACCGCTACCCTGGATATCGCCATCGAGGTAGAGCTCCACCGCTCTCCTTCGCCGCAGCTCCGGCGACCCCTGCTGCGACTCAGGGGCGGCCGCGAGGAGCGCCGCAGCCTCGGAGTGCAGGCCCCGGTTGGAGAGTGATTCGGCGAGCTCGAGCCGGCTGTCGAGGCGATCGGGATGAGCGGCGAGCATCGCTCGTTGGACCGACTCCGCCGATTGCGGGTCGCCGGCCGCGACCAGCGCCCGCGCACGCAGCGCCTCGATCATCGGCTGCCCGGGGCGCAATTCGGACGCCCGCGTGAGGACCTCCACCGCGCGCTGCGCGTTGCCCTCCCCGAGGTAGATCTGACCGAGCGCGATAAGGCCCTCCAGATCCTCGGGTTCGGCGACGAGAAGCAGCTCGAAGGCTTCGCGCGCCTCGATCCGCGCCGCGGCTTCGCGATCGGCGAGATTCATCGCGATGCGCGCCTGGGTCCGCAGAATCCCGGCATCGGCGGGCGCGAACCGCCGCGCTATCCGGACCTCGACGGCCGCTTCGGGGAATCGACCGGCGCGAGCCAGCGCGTTGGCGTGCTCGAGACGCACATAGGGATCCTCCGGGGCGAGCGCCGCCGCCTCGGCGTAGGCTGCAAGCGCTTCCGCGCTCTCGCCGTCTGCCAGCAGTACGCCGGCGAGCAGAAAAGAGTAGGCGGCAGCGGTCGGCGGGGCTTCCGCCCTGCCGGCCTCGGCCAGGAGGAGGGTGAAGCTCAGGAACAGGGCGGCGGATCGCATACCGGACACCGGCGAATCATAGCCGGACTGGGACTTTTCCCGCCGGCCTCGTTCTGATATCTTGTCGAGAGAAAGAAGTCCTTTTTGATTCTTACAATTAGGGGTCCAATTGCGCACTGTTCCAGCCCGCCTGGGTGAGCTGCTCGAAAAGCGTGGCGATGTCACGCGGGAACAGCTCCTGCGCGCCCTGCGCAATCAGAAGGTCCTGGGCGGCCGCCTCGGGACCTGTCTGCTCGAGATCGAAGCGATTTCCGAGGAGCAGCTGTGCAGCGCGCTCGCCGAGCAGCAGGGTGTCCCCAGCGCGAGTCCTGAGGACTTGCGAGGAATTCCCGACGATGTCCTCGAAATGCTCCCGGCGAAGGTCGCCAAACGCTGTCAGGCGATCGCTTTCCAGGCCAGTACGACGCAGGTCAAGGTGGCGCTGATCGATGCCCGCAACCTTGCCCATCAGGATGAGATCTCCTTCGTCGTCGGCAAGCGGATACGCTGGCACGTAGCCCCCGAGCTCCGTCTGTTCGAAGCGCTCGAGAAGCACCATGGAGAAGAGTGCCCGGCGCGGCTCGCCAAGCTGCTCGACAGGATGAATCGCTCGCGATTCCTCTGGGCGCGTGAAAGCGCCGCGACCGCCGCGGTCACGGTGGCGGATCGGAAACCGCGCCCCACCGGCGAACAGTTGCAGTGGGACTCGCGCATAGCCGGAGTCGCCCCGCAAGAGCCCCTGCCGGTATCGCCGGTGGAATCTCCAGAGTCGGTCTCGGTCGAGCTGCCGCATTTTCAGCACCAGGCGCTCGACCTGCCGACTCTCGCCCCCATGGCGTCGATCTCCCCGGTTTCAACGCCGGCTCCCGCAGCGGCGGCTGCCCCCCTCCGCGTTCCCGCGCAGGCCCCGCCGGTGGCGCCACCACCTGAACCGGCGATGCCTCCCGCTCCCGTTCCGGCGCCTTCCGCGACCCCTGGCGCGACGAAGCCAACACCGCCGGCAGACTCTCCGCATCGCCGGGTCAGCGTCGAAGAGACCGAGACTCGCCTGCTTCGACCGCGGGAGCGCGACGACGTCGCGCGCGCCGTGGTCGACTTCGCGGCCGGACTCGTTCAGCGCGTCGTGCTCTTCGTCGTGCGCAAGGACGGAGTTGCCGCCTGGCTCTGGTCAGGCGCCGGCCTCGACGCCGTCCGCTTGGCGGCATTGCGCCTGCGCCTGCAGCAACCCTCGCTGTTCGACGGATTGAAAGAGCAGGGCGGGTTCTTCCGCGGACCGCTCTCGCCGTTGCCGGCGCACGTTTCGCTGGCGGCCTGCTTCACCGCGCCAGCGATCTCGGGCGACGTATGCGTGCTGCCGTTGAAAGTCAAAGAGCGGCTGGTCGCCGCGCTTCTCTTCGAACCGCGATCGGCTTCCGGCGCCGAGCTCGCGCCGGCGGACCTCGCCGATCTGCAGCGCGTGATCGCCAAGGCCGAGATCGGCTTCGAGCTCTGCATCATGCAATCGAAGCTCCGCAAGGCATGACTCCGTCACCCGTCGCGTTGACACTCCCGGCGGATGCGGCTAGATTTCTTGAGAGGTCCAGCCGGAGATGATCAAGGCAGATATTGTGATGAAGGTCTCGGACGTCTCCAACGTGCCGAGGATGAAAGCCGTTCAGGCGGTCGACACGATCATCGACGCGATGAAGGACGCACTCTGCGAAGGCCGGCGGATCGAACTGCGGGGCTTCGGCGTCTTTCAGGTGCGGGACCGCAAGAAGGGCGTCGGCCGCAATCCGAAGACGGGCGTCGAAGTAGCCATCACCCCCGGCCGAACGGTGCGTTTCAAACCAGGGAAAGATCTCAAGAACCTCTGAGCTGAGCCGACCCGGCCTTGCCGGAATCCCTTCCACCGCCGAGCATCATTCTCCTTCCTGCCGCACCGGCAGGCTCGCTGCCAGCGTTGTCCGAGGCATCCGCAACGCCCGAGAAGAGAGGCTCGCTGCTGCTCGCCGGCGCCCTGTTCCTCACCTCGCTCTTCACCTGCGTCACGCTCGGAGGAGGCTTTCTTCTCGCGGCGCGGACCGATGTCGTCACCGACCTGGTGCCGCTTCTCCTGCCCTCCACGGTGCAGCGCGTGTGGACAGATCCCGAGCTCCTGCGGTGGGGCTTCGCCTTCGCGCTGCCGGTGCTGGCGATCCTGCTCGCACACGAGCTCGGTCACTACCTGCTCTGCCGCCGCTACCGGCTCCCGGCGACACCGCCCTATTTCCTTCCGGCGCCGATGGGTCTGGGGACTTTCGGCGCTTTCATCCGCATCCGCGGCGCCATCCGCAGCAAGCGCGTGCTGTTCGATGTCGGGGTGGCCGGGCCGATCGCCGGGTTTATCGCCCTACTGCCATTCCTGGTTTACGGCATCGCCCATTCGGAACCGGCGACCGTGCAGCGCATTCCCGAGAGTGAAGCGGCGATGTTCCTCTACCTGCCGGGCCAGAGCCTGATCTACTCGGTGCTCGCCTGGCTCTTTCACGGACCCCTGCCGCAGTCGGTGATCCTCAACCCGCATCCGTTCGCGCTCGCCGCCTGGGTCGGCTGTTTTGCGACCATGCTCAATCTGCTGCCGCTCGCCCAGCTCGACGGCGGGCACCTGCTCTACGCCGTGGCGGGGCGCTGGCAGAAGCGGATCGCTCCGGCGCTCTGGGCGGTCCTTCTCGCCGGCGGATTCCTCTGGACGGGCTGGTTCTTGTGGAGCGCGATCGTTCTGGGGATGGGGCTCCGGCACCCGCCCGTGCTGGACGAAGGCGAACCGCTCGATCGCCGGCGGCGCTGGCTCGCGGTCGCCGCGGCGGCGATCTTCCTGCTCTGCTTCATGCCGGTGCCGATCTCGCAGATCGCCATCGGCATGCCCTGACCGGAGCGGCTTCTCCAAGCCTCAGGCGGACTGAAAATCCAGCACCAGCGTCACCGGACCGTCGTTCGTCAGTGAGATCTTCATATGCGCACCGAAGCGCCCCGTGGCGACGCCGAATCCCTCGCGACGCAGCAGGTCGACGAAGAGCTCGACCAGCGGCTCCGCCAACCCTCCTGCCGCAGCGCCCTCGAACGACGGGCGCCGCCCGCGCGAGGTGTCCGCCAGCAGAGTGAACTGCGAGACCACCAGAACCTCACCGCCCACCGCAGCAAGGTCGAGATTCATCTTTCCGGTCGCATCTTCGAAGAGGCGGAGGCCGCCGATCTTGCGCGCCGCCTGGGTCACGACCGCGGCATCGTCACCGCGGGCCACGCAAACCAGCGCCAGGAGGCCGGTGCCGATTCGCGAGACCTCCCGGCCTTCGATCTCGACCGCTGCCTGGGCGACACGTTGCAAGACGATGCGCAAGAATTACGTCCTATCTCTGTAGAAAGGAATCCGGTCGGCGGCCGCGATGCGTATGATACCGTCCCGGCCACGCCGAGAGGGAGCACAACCATGGTCAACAAAGTGATGTTGGTGGGAAATCTGGGACGCGACCCGGAGATGCGGGCACTGCCGAGTGGTCAGCAGGTGGCGAATTTCTCGCTGGCCACGTCGCGGCGCTACAAGGATCGGGACGGCAACCGCAAGGACGAGACCGAGTGGCACAACATCGTCGTCTACGGCAAGCAGGCGGAGATCGCCGGGCAGTACCTGAAGAAGGGCAAGATGATCTTCCTCGAGGGCCGGATCCAAACCGCCTCCTGGGAAGACAAGGAGAGGCCAGGCAAAAAGGTCTACAAGACCGAGATCATCTGCGAGAATTTCCAGATGCTCGGCTCGAAGGGTGACAGCGGCGGCGCCGGCGGCGGCGGCAGCGTCCCCGCGGGCGGTGGCCATGAAGGCGCCGCCGAGTTCCCGGACGACGACATCCCGTTCTAGGGCTGTCGAGGAGCTGGCTGCCGGCGCGCGACGTCGGCAACCAGGCTCTCGAGCCGGCGGCGCAACTGGGCGAGCCCCGGCGCCGCCGGCGCCTGCCTTTTCCAGCCCGCGAGACGCGAGCGCAAGCGTGCCAGGCGGCGTTCCGCCTCCTCGAGCCGCGGGCGCAGCGCTTTGCGGCTGAGCGCTGCGGCGATCTCCGGCGCCTCCTCCACCCGGCGACAGAAGAGCAGGCCGTCGCAGCCCGCCGCCAGCGCCAGCGCGCCCAGCTCGGGCAGCGTTCCGAACTCTGCGAGCGCTCCCATCTCGAGGTCGTCGCTGAACAGGAAGCCACGAAAGCCTGCACTCTTTCGCAAGAGCTTCGTCGCGATGGTCGGGCTCAAGCTGGCCGGCCAGCGCTCCTCTCCCCATCCCGGGTAGACCGCATGTCCAACCATCGCCGACTCTGCGGCAGAAAAAAGCTCAGTAAAGGGGGCCAGGTCGCGATCGAGCTCGGCTCTCGTCGCGCCGATGTGGGCGCCTTTCAGGTGGGTATCAGCTCTCGCCCGGCCGAGCCCGGGAAAGTGCTTCACGCAGCCGCCTGTTCCAGCTTCGTGGAGCCCACCGAGGAGTGCCCGGGCCCTTGCGGTGACCTTTCGCGGGGTCGTGCCGTAGGTTCGGCCGTCGAGGGCGTTGCCGGCGTTGCCGTGATCGAGGTCGACGACCGGGGCGAAGTCGAGATCGAAGTCGAAATGGCGCAGCGCGGCGCCGAGCAGCAGGCCGGCGCGCTTGGCGGTTGCCGGAGGGCAGTGCGCGAGGGCCGCCGCGGCAGGCGCTGGCGCGACCGCGACGCGCAGGCGATCGACCCGCCCACCTTCGGCGTCGAGGCAGAAGAGGGCCTCGGGCGTCGTGGCGCGCAGGTCGGCGATCAACTCGCGCAGTTGGGGCTCCGACTCGATGTTGCGGGTCACCAGCACGATTCCCGCCGGCTGCACCCGGGAGAGGATCCGCGCCTCGCCGCGCTGGATCGCCTTGCCTTCGATACCGAGAAAGAGGACCTTGCCGCCGATCATTTCAGCCGGTCCTTGAGGCTCGCCAGGAGGTTGAGCGCGGCGAGCGGCGTGAGCCTTTCGAGATCGAGCTCGCGCAGGACGCCGGCGACGACCTCTTCAGGCGGGGTGAACAGAGGTAGCTGGGCCGTCTTGCGGTCCGCCGGCAATTCGCCGTGGGCGAGTCGCGGGCGGCCCTCGGGATCGAACTCCTTGGCTTCGAGATTCGCCAGCACCTGCTGCGCTCGGGTGACCACCGACTCCGGCAGCCCGGCGAGCTTGGCGACGTGGATGCCGTACGACTTGTCGGCGCTGCCCGGGGCGACGCGGCGCAGGAAGACGATGCGGTCTTCCCACTCCTTCACCGCCATGGTGCGGTTGACCACCCGCGGGAGCAGGTCAGCGAGCTCGGTCAGCTCGTGATAGTGAGTAGCGAAGAGCGTCAGGGGCCGCACGCGCTCGTGCAGATGCTCGACGATCGCCCACGCCAGCGAGAGGCCGTCGAAGGTCGCCGTTCCGCGCCCGACCTCGTCGAGAATGACGAGGCTCTGGGGAGTCGCGAAACGCAGGATGTTCGCGGTTTCGATCATCTCCACCATGAAGGTCGACTCGCCGCGCGCGAGATCGTCCGAGGCGCCGACGCGCGAGAAGATCCGATCGACCACGCCGATGGCAGCGCGGCGGGCCGGCACGAAGCTCCCGGCCTGCGCCATGAGGACGAGCAGGGCTGCCTGTCGGAGATAGGTCGACTTGCCGCCCATGTTCGGCCCGGTGAGAAGGACGATCTGCGAGCTTTGCGGATCGAGCTCGAGATCGTTGGGGACGAACGACTCGCCGAGCGCGACTTCCAGAACCGGGTGTCGACCCTCTTCGATCGCGACGCCGCTGCCGGCGGGAAGCAGGAGCGGACGCACGTAGCCGCGACGCGCCGCGACTTCGGCGAACGCCGCCAACGCATCGACGCCGGCGATCGCCTGCCCCAGTCTCTGCAGTCGGGAGGCGTTCGTCGCGATGCCGGCGACCAGCCCGGCGTAGAGGCGCTTCTCGATCGCCAGGCGCCGGTCTTCGGCGTGGAGAATCCGCTCCTCGAGCTCCTGGACCTCGGGGGTCACGTAGCGCTCGGCGTTGGCGAGCGTCTGGCGCCGGACATAGTCGGCGGGTACCGCCGCCTGATTCGCCCGCGTGATCTCGATCGAATAGCCGAAGACCCGGTTGTAGCGCACCTTCAACGAGGAGATGCCGGTGCGCTTGCGCTCGCGATCCTCGAGCTCGAGGATGTGGCGCTTGGCATCCGCAGCGAGGGAGCGGTACTGGTCGAGCTCGGGGTCGACGCCGGCGGCGATCACCCGGCCGTCGTCGAGATTGCCGGCCGGTTCCGCTTCCAGGCTCGCCAGCAGAGCGGCGGCGAGGTCGGCCACCGGGTCGCAGCCGGCGGACGCGGCGAGCAGGCGACTTTCGAGTCCGGCGAGACCCGCGAACAGCGCCGGGACGGCGCCCAGGGTGTCGCGCAGCGAACCGGCCTCGCGCGGGGTGAGAGATCCGACCACGGCTCGCGTCGCCAGGCGTTCGAGGTCGCCGATGCCCGCCAGCGCGCTGCGCAGGCGAGCCAGAAGCGCCGCTTCGACGGCGAGCGCCGCGACCCCATCGTGGCGCTCGCCGATCTCCGGCACCTCGCGCAGCGGACGCCGCAGCCAGTCGCGCAGGAGCCTTCCTCCGGGCGCCGTGACCGTCCGATCCAGAACCGAGAGCAGCGAGCTGCCGCGCTCGCCGTCGCGCTGTGTGCGCAGAACCTCGAGGTTGGCGAGCGTCGTGGCGTCGAGTACCAGCCGGTCGTTAGCCTGCCGCAGAAGGATCTCGGTGACATGGTCGAGCTGGCTCCTCTGGGTCGACTGGGCATAGGCGAGAACTGCCGCCGCGGCCTGCATTCCCGGTTCCCCCTCCTCGAGTCCGAAGCCGCGCATCGTGCCGACGCCGAACTGCCGCGCCAGCCTCTCGGCCGCCTTCGCCGGCGACTCCAGGTAGCCATCGAGCGCAGTGCGGCAGGCGACATCGCGTTCCGCCCACGACCGCAGCGCCGCCGGCAGCTCGTCGAGCTCGCACAGCAGCTCGCGTGGACGGAGGACCTCGAGCTCCGCGACCGCCTCGAGCGCATCCTGCCAGCGGCGGAGAAAGAAGCTCCCGGTCGAGACGTCGAGGAAGGCCCCCGCGCCGCTGGAGGCCTGGGCGGGAGCGCCACCCCGCCAGACGAGGCCACCGAGGAGGTTCTCTTCCTTGCTCTCGAGCAGCGCGAGCTCGGAGATCGTCCCGGGAGTGACCACGCGAGTCACCTCGCGGCGAACCAGTCCCTTGGCCTGCGCCGGGTCTTCGACCTGGTCGCAGACCGCCACCTTGAGCCCGAGCCGGATGAGCTTGCCGATGTAGCCCGCTACCGCGTGGTGCGGCACGCCGCACATCGGGGCCTCGTTCGGAGTGCCCTTCTGACGCGCCGTCAGGGTCAGATCGAGGAGCGGTGCGGCCTTGAGCGCATCGTCGAAGAAGAGCTCGTAGAAGTCTCCCATGCGATAAAACAGGATCGCGTCCGGATACTGCGTCTTGAGCTCCAGATAATGGCGGAGCATCGGCGTCATTTCGACCCCTGGGCGCATGGGTCGCAGAGTATAGCCGCGAAGGGCAGGCTAGACTGGAGATCGATGCCCACCTGGCTCGCCTTCGACGCCGGCTCGCCGGTCACCAACGCGGCGGTGGCGCGCGATGGCGAGCTGCTCGCCTCGAGCCGCGGCGAGGGGCGATCCGGCCCATCCCTCCTCCACCACATCGATGCGAGCCTGCTCCGCGCCGGGGTCGTCCTCGCCGACCTCGACGGCATCCTGGCGCTCAGCGGACCCGGGAGCTTCACCGGCATCCGCGTGGCTCTGGCGACCGCCCTGGGGTTCCGCGCCACGCTCTCCGTGCGCGTCGCGACGATCTCGAACCTGGCGGCGCTCGCCCTGCCGGCTCTCGGGCGCGGCGGGGATGGCAGCCAGCGGGTCCTCGCGCTCGTCGACGCCCTGCGCGACGAGTGGTTCACGCAGGAGTTCCGGCTCGAACGCGGCGCGATCGCTGCGCTCAGCGAGCCGCAACGGGTGCCTGGCGCAGCCATCGCTCCTCCGCCAGATGTCGCGCTCGCCGCCCACGACGGGCAGCTCCTTCCTCGCCACCTCGCGGCAATCCCGGTGCGGCGCTCCGACGCGCTCGCGGCCGCGGCCGCGGTGGCCGCGTCGGCTGCGACCTTGGGCGGCCTGCTGCGCGCGGACCTCCAGCCGCTCTACTTGCGGGCGTTCATCCCCCGCAACCCGCCCGCTTGAGCGACTCCCGTATTCCCCTCCGGCCCATCCGGGTCCGTTCTGCTGCGCCCGGCGACCTCGAGGCGATCGTCGCTCTCGAAGCGAGCTCCTTCGACGAGCCCTGGACAACGAGGTCGGTGGCCGGCTTCTGGGATGCCCCGGGCGCCCGCGGCTGGTTGGCAGAGGCGGCAGGGCAAGCCGTCGCCTTCGCGCTCTTCCGCGTCGTCGCCGGCGAGGCCGAGCTGCTGCGCGTCGCGACCGCTCCCGTCTGGCGGCGCCGCCAGGTGGCGAGCGCTCTTCTCGGCGCCGCGTTCGCCGAGCTCGACGGCGCCGGTGTCGACTGCCACCTCGAGGTGCGGGCCGACAATCGGGCCGCGCTGGAGCTCTACGTTGGGCTCGGATTCGCGCCTTCCGGACGGCGGAGGAAGTACTATTCCGACGGCTGCGATGCCTGCCTCTATACACGGAAAGGGCGCCGGTGAACCTGGGTTGAAGGCCGCAAAAGCCGGGTGCTATCCTCATTTCAATGGACCCCAACGGGAGAAAGGACAACGTCCCTATGCCGAACTTCGACGCCCTCAGACAGGAGTTCCTGCGCACCAGCGAGGCCTTCCGCCTGCTCCACCAAGAGCACCACGAGTGCGAGGAGCGCCTGACGCAGATCGCCCAGCGAACCCTTCCGTCGCAGGAGGACGAGGCTGAGGAAAAGCGTCTCAAGATCCACAAGCTCGCGCTCAAGGACCGCATGGAAGAGATGATGCGCGGGCACCAAGACAGCCAGGTCGCCGTCTGACTCCGATCGGGATCTGCGCCGCCCGATTCCTGGCCGGCCGCGCATGAGTTTCGCCAAGGAAGCCTGGGCCTTCGTGCTGCCGCTGGTCGCGATCGCAGCCGCTCTCTACTATTTCGATCGCCGCACCGCCGCGATCGCGGTCGCCATGGTGAGCCTCCTCGTGCTGCTCTTCTTCCGCGATCCGAGACGGCGCTACGACGGACCCGAGGGTGTGGTGCTCGCTCCCGCCGACGGCCTCATCACCGCGGTCGAAGAAGTCGCCGACGCGGAGATCGGGCCCGGACCCTACCGCCGCGTGGTGACTTTCCTGTCGGTCTTCGACGTCCACGTGCAGCGTTGCCCGGTAGCCGGCGAGATCGTCTTCTCCGCCCTTTTGCGGGGCCAGAAGCTCGCCGCATTCCGGGCCGACGTCGGCGACAAGAACGAGCGCTATACGAACGTCTTCCAGCGCCCCAACGGCGATCGCGTCGGCGTCCGCCAACTCGCCGGCCTGATCGCGCGCCGCGTAGTCTCGTACCTCGGCAAGGGCGACCGCAGGGAGCGCGGGGATCTCATGGGGGTGATCAAGTTCGGCTCGCGGGTCGACCTCTATGTCCCGGCGTCCTACGAGATCCTGGTCCGCAAGGGCGACCGCGTGCGGGTCGGCGAGACACCGATGGCCAGAGATCGCCGAGCTGCGATGCCCGCACCGGCAGCGCCATCCGGCACTGCAGCGGCGGGACGATGAGCGCGCCCGAGTCGCGCCTTCGCCGCCACCGCCGGCGGGCCGCCTTCCTCCTCCCCAGCGTCTTTACGATCGGCAACATCTTTCTCGGCTTCTTCTCGGTCGTCCTCGCCCTGCGCGGGAGATTCGTCTGGGCCGCCGGCTGCATCCTCATCGCCGGAGTGGTGGACAACCTCGACGGCCGAATCGCCCGCATGACCGGCACCGAGACGGACTTCGGGCGCGAATTCGATTCGCTCGCCGACGTCATCACCTTCGGCGCCACTCCGGCCCTGGTGGCCCACCTCTGGGGCCTTTCCGTCTGGAGCCGTCTCGGCTGGCTGGTGCCGCTTTACTTCGTCGTCTGCTGCGCGACGCGCCTGGCGCGCTTCAACGTGCAGACCGTCCGTGCCGACAAGCGCTTTTTCGTCGGCTTGCCCTGCCCAGCGGCGGCCGGGGGAATCGCCTGCATTCTCCTCGTGGCGCCGCACGCCGACGGGCGCCGCTGGCTGCTCGTCGGCATGGCCGTGGCGCTGGGACTCCTCGGCAGTCTCATGGTCTCGACCTTCCGCTACTGGAGCTTCAAGTCGCTCGATTTCCGGCGTCCGCACAGCTACCGCGTGGCGCTGCCGCTCGCCGGGATGATCCTCCTGCTCGCCTTCTACCCGGAGGCCTTCCTGCCGGTGATGGCGATGGCCTACGCCCTGTCGGGTCCGGCGCTCTGGCTCGTGGGCCGCGCCGGCTTCGGTCGTCCTTCCGCCCCGCCACCCGAAGCGAGCGCGCCTTGAGCCGGATCGCTCTCGTGCACTCGGTCTCCCTCGCCGGCAAGGAGGTCGCGGACCGCCTGGCCCAGCGTCCCGACCTGTGCACGGACCTGCGCCTTTATGCGCTCGACGAGGCGATGGTCGGAACTCTGACCGCAGGGCTCGACGGCGCGGCCTTCGTCGCGCGGGTCGAAGAGGGCTGCTTCGACGGTGCCGACCTCACCATTCTCTGCGGCGAGATCGAGCTCGATCGCCAGGCGCTGGCTCTGGTGCCCAGAGACGGGCGCGCCATCGTCGCCTCGCGCGGCGGCACGACCGGCGACGGTTTCCCGGCTGTCGCCGGCGTCGAGGAGCTCTCGTGGCTCGGCCAGGACCGCCTGCTCGCGCCCGCACCGGCGGCCGTCGGGCTGACGCGGCTTCTCGCGCCGCTGCGCGCCCTCGGTCTGCGGCGCGCCGTCGCCACCGCCGTCCTGCCGGCGTCGGAGCTCGGCGCGCCGGCCATCGACGCGCTGTTCGCGGAGAGCCGCGCGCTGCTCGCGCTCGCCAAACCGGAGAAGCCGGTGCTCTTTCCCGCGCAGATCGCCTTCAACCTCCTTCCGGGAGCTCTCGCGGGCCGCGAAGTCGCCCGCCAGGTCGAGGTCGCCCTGGGGCTCGACAACCAGGTCTTCGTCCAGACCGCCCAGGCGGGGGTCTTCCATGCCGTGACCTTGAGCCTCCATGTCGAGCTCGAGAAGAAGACCGCAGCCGCCGCTCTGCGCAAGCTCCTGGGGCGCGGCGGTGCGGGCACGCTGGCCAAGCGGCCCGCGGCGCTCGGCCCAGTGCAGGCTGCGGGAGAGGAGGAGCTCCTCGTCGGCGACGTGCAGGAGGCTGGCAGCAACGGATTCTGGATCTGGGCGACGATCGACAACCTCACCGTGGGCGGCGCCGGCAACACCGTCCGCCTCGCCGAGAGGCTCCTCCGCCCGGGCTCAGCCGCCTGAAGCCGGCAGGATCCGGCTGCACCTGACGTGCGGCCGACCCGGCCTGAAATGAAGCTGCTGCCGCGGTTGTTATAGTCGCAGCGTTTCGGCAGCTCTCCAGCCACCGCGTCCGGAAGGCCTCTCACCGCGTATCTCTCACTGAAAGGAGCTCCTCGGTCGCATGACGAACGCAGCGCCGTCCCCAGACAGTCACTTTCGCGTCGCGATTCTCGGATCCGGTCCGGCCGGGCTCACCGCGGCGCTCTACGCCGCCCGCGCCGGCCTCGCGCCGGTGGTCTTCGAAGGCAACCAGCCCGGCGGCCAGCTCACCATGACCACCGAGGTGGAGAACTACCCCGGCTTCGCCCACGGCATCCAGGGACCCGAACTGATCGATCAGATGCGCGAGCAGGCTCGGCGCTTCGGCGCCCAGGTCAAGTTCGAGGTGGTCTCCGAAGTCGATCTCTCACAGCGTCCATTCCGCTTCAAGAGCGACGACAAGAGCTACTCGGCCGACGCCCTGATTCTCTCCACCGGGGCGAGCGCCAAGCTCCTCGGTCTGCCATCGGAGAAGGAGCTCATGGGCTACGGCGTCTCGGCCTGCGCCACCTGCGACGGCTTCTTCTTCAAGGGCAAGGAAGTCGCGGTGATCGGCGGCGGCGATACCGCTCTCGAAGAGGCGACCTATCTCACGCGCTTCGCCTCCAAAGTCACCGTCGTTCACCGGCGGCGCGAGTTCCGCGCCTCGAAGATCATGCTGGAGCGCGCCCAGGCCCATCCGAAGATCGCCTGGATGCTGGACTCTGAAGTGATCGAGATCCTCGGCAGCCGTGACGAGGGCGTGCGCGCCCTCAGGTTGCGCGATCGCGTGACCGGCGCCGAATCGCGGTTCGAGACCCAGGGTCTCTTCGTGGCCATCGGTCACCAGCCGAACACGCAGGTCTTCGCGGGCCAACTGCCGACCAACCCGGCCGGCTACCTGCTCGTCGAGGAGCCGACCACCCGGACGAGCGTGCCGGGAGTGTTCGCCTGCGGCGACGTCACCGACCCGCTCTATCGCCAGGCGGTGACCGCTGCCGGCAGCGGCTGCAAGGCGGCGATCGACACCGAACGATGGTTGGAGGCACAGCACGGATGACGACTCTGGCGAAGACTCTGGGAGAGCTCAAGCGCACCGCCTACCGCTCGCAGACGGTACGGGCGGAGATCCGCGCGAACCTGCGGCGGAAACTCGCCGCGAAACAGGAGCTCTTCCCCGGCATCGTCGGCTACGACCGCACGGTCATTCCCGCGATCGCCAACGCGCTGCTCGCGGGGCACGACTTCATCCTCCTCGGCCTCCGCGGCCAGGCGAAGTCGCGCCTCCTCCGGCAGCTCACGACGCTGCTCGATCCGCAGATTCCGGTGCTCGCCGGCAGCGAGGTGAACGACGATCCGCTGGCGCCGATCTCGACCTGGGGAGCGCGCCGGATCTCGGAGGCCGGCGACGACGCGCCGATCGAGTGGCTCGGGCCCGAGGCGCGCTACAGCGAGAAGACAGCGACCCCGGACGTCTCGATCGCCGACCTCCTCGGTGACATCGATCCGATCAAGGCGGCGACGCGCCGTCTCACCTACGCCGATCCCGAAGTCATCCACTTCGGGATCATTCCGCGCACCAACCGCGGCATCTTCACCATCAACGAGCTGCCCGACCTCGCGCCTCGCATCCAGGTGGGCCTGCTGAACCTGCTCGAGGAGCGCGATCTCCAGATCCGCGGTTTTCCCGTGCGCCTCTCTCTCGACATGCTGTTCGCCTTCTCGGCCAACCCCGAGGACTACACGAATCGCGGCTCGATCATCACGCCGCTGCGCGACCGCATCGCCTCGCAGATCCTTACCCACTATCCGCCGAGCGCCGCGCTCGCCGCCCGGATCACCGCCCAGGAGGCGTGGACCGAGCGCGAAGGCGCGCCGATCGTGATCACCGACGAGTCGCGGCTTCTGGTCGAGGAGATCGCGATCGCGGCGCGCGAGAGCGAGCTCGTCGACCAGACCTCGGGCGTCTCGGCGCGAGTCGCGATCTCGGCGATCGAGCTCCTGGCTTCGAATCTCGAGCGCCGGGCCCTGACGACCGGCGATCGCCCGGTCTATCCACGGCTCTGCGACCTGCCGCCGCTGCTGCCGGCGCTCACCGGCAAGCTCGAGATGGTCTACGAAGGCGAGCAGCAGGGCCCCGAGGTCGTGGCGCGCAAGCTCATCGGCATGGCGGTCAAGAAGCTCTTCGAAGGCCGCTTTCCGGAGCTCGAGCGCGGCGAGCGTGAGACTGCGGCCGCGAACCCCGACGAGCCGGGTCCGTACGCTCCGATCCTCGCCTGGTTCGCCGCCGGCAACGCCGTGACACTTTCGGATGAGATGACCTTCCGCGAATATGAAGCTGAGCTCGCCCGCGTTCCCGGACTCGCGGCGCTGGCGCAGGCCGCCGCGCCGGTCACGGCGGAGGGCGGCAGCCGTGAGCAGTCGGCCTTCTGGGCGGAGCTGGTGCTCGACGGCCTCCACCAGAGCGTCAAGCTGGCCCGGCACGACCTCGACAGCACCATAAGCTACAAGGAACTGCTGAAGTTCCAGCTGCTCAAGCCGCCCCGGCGCGGGCCGCGGCGCGGCACCGGCGAGATCAACTAGCCCGGCCTTCCGGCCCACGCATGCGCCACCGCTACTTCCACCTCGACCCCGACCTGCTGCGCCAGATGCTGGCGGGGATCGACCTCACCCGCCTCTTCAACCAGCTGTTGCTCGCCTCCGCCGGCGACCCCGAAGAGGCCATGGAGTGGATGCGGTACCTGCAGGAACAGGGCTACATCGACGAGTCGGTCGATCTCGACGCGTTCTTCGCCGAGCTCGAGAAGCAGCGTCTCCTCGAACGCGACTCCGAAGGCGGATTGGTGCTCTCCGGCGCCGGAGAGCGCCACATCCGCAAGAGCGCCTTCGAGCAGATCTTCTCCGGTCTCGCCAAGGGAATGCCGGGATACCACGCCATTCGCGCCAGCGGCGAAGGGGTCGAGACGCAGCCCGAGTCGAAGCCTTACGCCTTCGGCGACGATCTCGCCCGCATCGATTCCGTGCGCTCGCTCGCCAACGCGCTGAAGCGCACACATGGAGAACTGGAGCTGGCGGAGGAGGATCTGGAGGTCTTCGAAACCGAGCACCAGACCGCCTGCGCCACCGTGGTGGCGATCGACATCAGTCATTCGATGATCCTTTACGGCGAAGACCGCATCACGCCGGCCAAGACCGTGGCGCTGGCCTTGACGGAGCTCATCACGACCAAGTACCCGAAGGACCATCTCTCGGTGATCACTTTCGGCGACCGCGCCGAGCGCATCTCGATTCGCGACCTCCCCTATCTCGAGGCCGGTCCGTTCCACACCAATACCCGCGAGGCCCTGCAGCTCGCGCGCGGTCTGCTGGCGCGGCAGAAGCAGCCCAACAAGCAGATCATCCTGATCACCGACGGCAAGCCGTCGGCGATCACCGAGAACGGGCAGGTGTTCAAGAATCCGTTCGGGCTCGACCTGCGGATCGTCAATCTGACGCTCGAAGAGGCCGACCTCTGCCGGCGGCAGAAGATCGTGATCAACACCTTCATGATCGCCACGGACAGCTTCCTGCAGCACTTCGTCGACCAGTTGACCAAGGTCAACCGCGGCCGCGCCTACTTCGCCTCCCCCGACAACCTCGGCGAGTTCCTCCTCGCCGACTACATCCGCAATCGCCGCAGCCGCGTCCGCTGACGCGACTCGCCACGCCTCAGGCGGCGGCTTCGGTCGGGCGGTCCTCGACGATGCGGCCGTCCTGGATCTGCACGATGCGCCGCGTCCGCTTGGCGAGGGCGTTGTCGTGGGTGATGAGGACGAGGGTATGGCCCTTGGCGGCGAGATCCTCGAACAGCGACATGATGTCCTTGCCAGAGGAGGTATCGAGGTTGCCGGTCGGCTCGTCGGCGAGCACCAGCGCCGGCTCGCAGGCGAGGGCGCGGGCGATCGCGACGCGCTGCATCTGGCCGCCCGAGAGCTCGGTCGGCCGGTGATGCATGCGGTCGGCGAGGCCGACCTGCTCGAACAGCAGCTCGACCCGCGCCTTGCGCTCGCGTGCCCCGTCGCCGTGGAAGAGCAGCGGCAGCTCGACGTTCTCGTAGGCGGTGATCTGGGGCAACAGATTGAAGCTCTGGAAGACGAAGCCGACTTTGCGGTTGCGGATGTCGGCGAGCTCGTCGACGTCGAGCTCCGCGACCTCTTCCCCGTCCAGCCTGTAGGAACCCCCGCTCGGCGTGTCCAAGCAACCGACGATGTTCAGCAGGGTCGACTTGCCCGAGCCCGACGGGCCGACGATGGCGACGAACTCCCCCGCCTCGACCTTGAGGTCGATCCCCTTGAGCGCCTCGACCTGGATCGCGCCGGTATCGTAGACCTTGCGCAGGTCGCGCATGTCGATGATCGCCGGGATGCTCTCCACGGCCGCGATCTTCCTACTATTGCGTCCGACGAACAAGTTCATGAGCCGTTACCTCACTCGTAGCGCAGTGCGACCGCGGGCTGGATGGTGACCGCGCGGCGGGAAGGGAAGAACCCGGCGAGAAATCCGATCATGCCGAGGAGAGAGACCGTCGTGAAGGCGACCGCCAGCGAGAAGGTCGGGGCGCCCATGAACTCGAGCGCGTCGCTGTTCGCCTTCGACTGGACGAAGGCCAGCAGCTGAACGAGCCCCACGCCTACCGAAATGCCGATCGTCCCGCCCATCGCGGTCAGCGACAGCGACTCGACCACCAGCGGACCGATGACGTACGATCGCCGCGCTCCGAGGGCCATCTGCACGCCGATCTCCTTGGTGCGGTGCTTGACCACGGCATACATGATGTTGGCGACGCCGATGCCGCCGATGAGGAGAGTCAGCGCGCCGATGATGCCGAGGAAGATCTCGATGCCGATGGCGATATTGGCGGTGATCTTCTGCGACTCGACGGTGTCCCACATCGCGAGCGCGCGCTCGTCGGTCGGATCGAAGCGGTACTTCGCGCCGAGGACTTCGTAAAGGCGCTTCTTCACCGCCTCGTTGACCTCGGGGCTTGTCGCGCGAACCACCAGGTCGGAGACGTAGCGCCGCCCGAAGAGCGCCCGGAACGTCGCTAGGGGCACCACCGCGTTGTTCGCGTCCGGCCCGCCGTAAGTGCCCATCTGGATCTTCTTCTGCATGACGCCGACGACGGTGAACGGAACCTGGTTGATGAAGATCGTCTCGCCGATCGCGTCATGGTCGGAGAAGAGCTCGTCCTTCAGGTCGTTGCCGAGGAAGACCACCCGGCGCTTGAGCTCCTCGTCGCGATCGTTGATGAATCGTCCGCCGGCCTGCGGGATCTGGTTGCGCAGCTCGCCGTAGGCCGGCTCGACGCCGACGACCGGCTTGGTGAGCGTGACGCGCTCGTAGGTGACCGTGTTCCCCCACCGCCGCATCTCCGCGGAGGTGAGCTCGAGCTCAGGAATGTTGGCCTCGAGCAGGTCGGCGTCCTCCGGGAGGAAGCGCAGATTCCGCCCCTGCGGGAAACCCGCGAACGCCTTCGAGGTCGCCCCGGGCCAGATCACGATGATCCCCTCGCCGAGGCCGCGGCTCCCCTTGGTGAGGTTGCGCTTCAGGCCCTCTCCGAAGGAGAGCAGGAGCACGATCGAAAGGGTTCCCCAGGCGATGGCGGCTACCGTCATCACCATGCGCTTGCGGTTGATTCCGGCGGTCCGCCGGAAGAGCTTGAGGATGAGAGGCAGGTTCCACATCGTCACATCCTCAACGCTTCGACCGGCCGGAGGTTGGCGGCCGTCCGGGCCGGGAAGTAGCCCGCCAGCAGGCCGATCGCGCCCAGGATGGCGGTGGTGATGGCGGCGACCTGGAAGGAGATCCGCGGGTCGCCGATGAACTCCTGGAAACCGAGGCTCGGGAAAACCGCGCAGACCGCCCACGAGATCAGGAAGCCGGCGATGCCGCCGACGATTGTGATCAGCAGCGTCTCGAAGAGGAACTGGCCGATGACGTAGCGGCGCCGGGCGCCCAGCGCCATTTTGATGCCGATCTCCTTGGTGCGCTCCTCGACCACGACGTTCATGATGTTGCTGACGCCGATGCCGCCGACGACCAGAGTCAGGGCTCCGACGATGCCGAGAAAGCTCCGGAAGACGAGGAAGAAGGTGTCGAGGAACTTCGTCCCTTCCGTCGTGTCCCACATCTGGATCGCCTCTTCGTCGGTCGGGTCGAAGCGATGCTTGTTCGCTGCGGTTGCGATCACCGCTTTCTTGACGCTCTCGATCTTCTGCACGTCCTTGGCCTGGAAGATCAGATTCTCGATGTACTTCGAGCCGTAGATCGCCCGGAACGTGGTGGACGGGATCATCGCCTTGTCCTTGTCCCGGCCGCTGTAGGACGAGTCCTGCTCTTTCTGCACCATGACGCCGATGATGGTGAACGGCGAACCGTCGAGCCGCACCTGTTCGCCGACCGGGTCGACCCCCTCGCCGAACAGGTCGATCGCCAGTTGGTCGCCAAGAAAGACCACCCGCCGGCGCTCGTCGAGGTCGAGCTGATTCAGGAATCGCCCGCCCTCTTGCGGGTTCATCGATCGCATGTTGCCGAACTCGACATTCGAGCCCGAGATATCGACCGACAGCGCCTTCTTGCCGTAGGTGATGCGCGCGCCGTCCTGAGAGTACTCCTCGCTGATGTTCTTGATGCCCTCGATTTCGCTGCGCAACAAGGTCACATCTTCGTCGGTGAGCTGGATTCTGCGACCCCGCGGCAGCCCCTGCCAAGGCTTGCTGGTGCGCGAGGGCCAGGCGATCACGATGGCATCGCCGAGTCCCTTTTGCGCCACCAGCACCTGCCGGTGCAGCCCCTCGCCGAAGGCCAGCATCAGGGTCACCGCCGCCGTGCCCCAGACGAGGCCGAAGACGGTCAGAAAGAGCCGCAGCTTCTGCGCGCGGACGTCCCGCAGGAACTGCCGCAGATAGTTGCGCAGGTACACGGTGTTACTCGACTTCCTTGGCCGGACGCTGGATGACCTTGTCGCCCTCGGCGAGGCCGGCGACGACCTCCAGGTTGAGACCGTCGGAGAGACCGACCTGGATCTCCTTCTTGACCGGCTCGTCCTCTGGACTGGCGCCCGGAATCTCCACCGAGGCCTTCTCCTTCTCCATCGTCACCAGGCGCTCGGGGACCAGCAGCACGCCCTCCTTTTCCTGGATGATTACGTCGGCGTTCGCCGAGTAGCCGGCGCGCAGCGTCACGCTGGACTTCGTCGTGTCGATCTCGGCCTCGACGTCGAAGATCGTGGCGCCTTCCTTCTCCCGCGCCTTCGGCGCGATGCGCGTCAGCTTCGCCGCCACCGAGCTCCCGGGCAGGGCGCCGATCTGGATCCGCACTTCCATCCCTTCGTGGAGCTTGCCGACGTCGATCTCGTCGACCGTTCCTTTGAACTCGAGCGTGCTCATGTCCGCCAGGGTCATCAGCACAGTACCCTCCTGGAAAGAGGTCAGCGGTACGACCGGATCGCCCGGATTGACCTTGCGCTCGAGCACCGTGCCTGCCGCCGACGCCCGGATCACCGAGTCGACACCGTTGACCTTGCGCACGATTCGCCCCTCTTTGAGAAGCGAGACCTTGTCCTTCTCCTGTTCGAGGGTGATGCGGGCCTGTTCGAAGTCCTTCTGCCGGGCGTCGAAGGCGTCGCGCGCCAGGATACCGCCGCTCCACAACGACTGCGTGCGCTCGAGGTCCTGCTGCGCGCGGTCGTAGGCAACCTGCGCGAGCTGGACGCGGCGCTCGGCGTCGGCGAGCTCGAGCGGCGTCGGATCGGGGCTCACCGAAAAGAGCGACTGGCCGATCTCGACCCGGTCGCCGACTTCGACGAAGCACTCGTCGATGATGCCGGAGATCTGCGACTTGACCTGGATCTCCTGGTCCGGCACCACCTGACCCACCGCCAGAGCCTTGTCGATGATGGTGCCGCGGACGATTTCGACCGTCTTGATGCCTTCCTGCTTGGCCGATGCGTTGCGGCTGTAGAGAAAGAGCCCGACCGCCGTGGCGCCTACCGCCAGCGATCCGACGACGATTTTCATCGGCTTGCCCATTGTCTTCTCCCCGTAAGATCTACCTGCTGTTCACTACGACTGCCGGGAACGGAGGTTTCATGCCCCGACTGCACGTCGCGCTCGTCGCGCCGGAAATCCACTGGAATACCGGCAACGCCGGCCGCACCTGCCTCGCCGCCGGCGCCGATCTCCACCTCGTCGAGCCCCTGGGCTTCTCGCTCGGCGATCGCGAGGTCCGCCGCGCCGGTCTCGATTACTGGGAACGCGTCCCCGTCCGGCGTTGGGACTCCTGGACGGCCTTCGAGAGCCACCTTCCCGGGCTCGGCGAGCCTTTCTTCTTCTCCGCCGAGGCGAACCTCGACTATTGGGACGTCGCCTACCCCTCTCCGGTTACATTGGTCTTCGGCGGCGAGAGCCGCGGACTACCTGGCGAGGTGCGGGAGCGCTATCGCGAGCGGCTGGTGCGGCTGCCGATCGCCGACCCGGAGGTGCGCTCGCTGAACCTGTCGACCAGCGTCGGGATCGCGGTGTACGAAGTGCTGCGGCAGTGGCGCGAGCGCGGGTTCGCCGCTCAACCCTGAAGTCGCCGGGCGAGGTCGTCGACGCGGGAATTTCCGGGGTCGATCTGCTGCGCCTTCTTCAACTGGCGCTGGGCTTCGCGGGTCCTGCCCGCCGCGAGAGCCCAGTGACCCAACGCCGCCTGGCTCTCCGCCTGCTTGGGGTCGAGCCGCACGGCCCGGCGATAGAACCGGCCGGCCTCCTCCAGGCGACCGAGGCGCAGGGAGAGGTCGCCCAGAGCGAGATAGCTGAACGGATTGCGGTTTCCCGATCGATCGACGAGCGCCAGCAGGTCCTCGGCCTCCTGCTCCCGTCCCACCATGCGCAGGAGCGCGGAGAGGTTCTGGTAGCCGGTCACCGTGGAGGGATCCACCTCGAGAGCCGTGCGATAGGCCGTCTCCGCGGCCACGAGGTCGCCTGCGCGCCGTTCGGCGACGCCGAGGTTGATCCAGGCTTCGGCCAGCTCCGGATCGAGGCGCACCGCCGTCTGCAGCAAGTCCTGCCCCGCGGCGGTCCGGCCCTCGCGCAGCTCCTCGGCGCCACGATTCGAGTAGTAGAGCGCCACGGCGGTCAGATCCGAGATCTCCTCCACCCAGCGGTAGGCGCGGACCGGTCGCTGCGCGAAGTCGAGGATCCGCCGCCGGTCGGGTGTGCCGAAGGCCGCGGTGATGTGCGCCGAAGCCACGATCAGGTCGCCGTCGCGTTCGAAGCTCTGGAGGTCCGAGACGCGCAGCAGGTAGACCGGCAGATCGAGCTCGCGGGCGAGAGCCACGAAAAGCTGTGAGAAGCCGAGACAGTTGGCGGTCCCACTCGCGAAGACGTCGGTTGCGGTACCGGTGTGGCCGGCGGTATAGATGAGCGGCGCGGTCGTGCGATTCAGCAGTGCCTGGAGGAGCCAGTTGAGCTGCGTCTCCCGCCGGGTCGAGCGCGGCACCTCCGCCTGCAGCCAGCGGCGCATGTCGTCGGTGGCGGAGAACGGAATCACGACCTTCGCCGGTTCGAGGCCGCGCGCGCGAATCTGCTCCTGCAGCTCGTCCTCGAGTCGCGCACCGAGTCCTTGCGAAGCGCAGCCGACGACACTCAGAGCGCAGACCAGGAGGACTGCCGCCCGCCATCCGGCCGCTCCGTGACCGAGCCTCATCGGGCGTCTCTTCGCAGGCGCGCGATCCAGGCCTTCGCCGGCACCTCGCCGAAGGCGGTGGCGATCGCGAGATAGCCGGCGCCGAAAAGTGTGAAGATCACCGCCGCGCGCACCGTCGGGTGCGCGAGAAGGGGCTCCCTCAGGCCCCAGCCCCGCAGCGCGATCGCGACGAGCGCCGCAGGCGCAGCGGCGGCGAGCGCATAGAGGGTGAAACGCAGGTAGGAACGAGTTGGCCATACGAGGCTCGGCATCTGCTTTCGCGCCGCCCGGCGCAACGCTTCGAGCTCGGCCCAGGCGGCCAGGGATGCGGCGAGACCGAGACCGACCGCGCCGAGCCGCAGAGTGCTGCCCGGCGAGCCGAGAAACGCGAGGTCGCCAAGGCGTAGCCGATCGAGCGCGAGCATCGCGGGCAGTCCGACTGCCAGGCTCATCGTCACCCGCAGGGCGGCGATCCGCGCCGGCGTCCGGGTCTCCCCGCGGGCGTAGAAACTGGCCTGGACGATCCGCGCCGAGGTCGCCGCAGGCAGGCCGACAGAATAGGCGGCGAGGACGAGATAGACGAGGCGGCTTTCGGCGGCACCGAATCCCTTTCCGAACAGCTGGAAGATCCCCTCCACCAGAGGGAGGCCCAGCAAAAGATACGCCAGAAAGCTCGGAAGGTTCAAAAAAGCCGCGGTCTCCAAAGCACGCCCTGTGCCAGAGGCGAGGTCGGCCTCTGAGCCGGCGCCGCCGCTCCGCGACAATCGCGGAAGCGCCGCGGCGGCGACCGACATCCCGAACAGGCTGACCGGGAGGAGGTAGAGCGTCTGGGCATAGAACAGCGCCCCTACCGCACCTGCGGCGAGCAGCGAGGCCAGGAGCTGATCGAGGTAGGACGACAGCTGCACGATACCCCGTCCCGCCAGCGTCGGCCCGAAGGCGGCCAGGACCTCGCGCACGGGCTTGGGAGAGAGATCGAACGAGAGATGGAATCCGGCCAGGTCGCCGCGCAATCCAGGAAGTTGAACGAGAAACTGCAGGGCGCCGCCGACGAAGGCGCCGATGCAGGCCGCCTCGAGAAGCCGATCGGCTACACCCGCGCCGCTCCCCAATGCCGTCCAGGCGATCGCTCCGACAATCGCGGCGTTCCAGAAGACCGGCGAGAAGTAGGAGAGGAAGAACTTGCCGTGGCTGTTTCGCACCCCCAGCGCCCACGCCGACAGCACCAGGAGAGCCGTCATCGGAAAGATCCAGCGCACGGCGGCCACGGCCAGCTCGTAGCGATCCACCGTCGCCTCGCCGAGGGCGATGAGCTCGCGGTCGCGCAGGAAACCGGCCGCGAACAGCCCGACGAGCGGCCGGGCGAACAGCACGCCGAGAGCGGCCGCCGCCCCGGCGACCGCGACGAGGAGCGAGAAGACCGCACCGGCGAGCCGGCCGGCTTCCTCGCGTTTGCCGGCGGCGAGCAGCCTCGAATAGACCGGGATGAAGGCCGCCGAGAGGGTCTGCTCGCCGAGCAGGTTCTGCAGCAGGTTGGGCAACCGCAGCGCGGCGCTGAAGACATCGGCATGCGGCCCGACACCGAAGAACGCACCCAAGGCGCTGGTCCGCAGCAGGCCGGCCAGCCGGCTGCAGAAGATTCCGGCGGCGACCGACAGCGATCCGCCTGACCTTCCGACTCTTGCTCCGGCTCTCGGCTGCGACGGCAAGCGATCCTCTCCCGGCTTCAGGAGCCGGCGGGGTTCTTCGCCAGCCAGGCGGCCGCGAGAGGACGGACGATCGCAGACTCCGGATCGAGGCCAGAAGCGCTGGCGAGGGCCTTGCCGAACCAGACCCGCGCGTTCTCGCTCTGCCTGAGCCGGGCGTAGGAGTCGGCGATCAAGTACTGGATGTAGGCGCGATCGGTCTCGGATTTCGTCAGCTGCTCGATGGCCTCTTCATAGCGCTTGTCCTGCCAGCGCAGGTAGCCGATGAGGTAGGGATAGATCCACTTGTAGTGCTCGGCATTGGCGGCATCCGAATCCATCACCAACTTCGCTTCGTCGGCGAGCGTCTGGGCCTTACGGGTCTCTCGCCGTTGGGCCGCCACCCGCGCGGCGCCATGCAGATGACGTACTTGCCAGATCGGCCTCTCCTCGGCCTTCATCGTCGAGCCCTGAACGATCCCCCAGCCGCGGTCGTACCATTCCAGCGCCGGGCCGCTGCTGCCGGTCTCGAGCAACACGCGACCAACGGCGTTGCAGGCTGCCGCCGCCATCTCGGGCCGCCCCAGACCCTGCCACATCGCCACCGCCTGTTCGGCCGGATCGAGCCCCTGCGGCAGCTGTCGCAGATAGGTGTGCGCGTAAACCACCGACATCAGGGCGCGATAGCGCTCGTTGCCCGCAGCCGAGGCATCGACCGCTTTCGTCAAGTCGCCGAAGGCGCCATCCTTGTCCCCCAGATAGAGGCGCGCCGCGGCGCGCCCCAGGAGCGCGGCCACCGGCCGGCCCTGCTCATCGAGGGCGTGGTTGAAAGCGTTGTAGGCGGCGGCGAAATCGCCCCCGGCCCGCTTGAGCTCGCCGACCCCGAGGAGTGCAGCGGTGTAGGCGGGATCCAGGGTGACCGCCGCGTTGTAGGCCGCCAGCGCACCGGCGGCATCGTCCTCTGCCCGCAACGCATCGCCGAGCAGTTTGTGCAGGCGCTTCTCCGAAGCCTTTGCGGCCAGCGCTTCACGCAGCTTGACGATCGCCTCTGCGACCTTGTCCTGATCGAGCAGCGCCAGGCCGGCGCTCGCCGGCCGCACCCAGTGGCCCTCGGGAGCGAGCCCGCCGGCACGAGCGAGATCGGCGGCCCGGGGTTCACCGCGCTCGGCCAGCGCGAGCTCGAAGAGTCCCTCCGCCGCCGCAACCGAGAGCGCCGGCCGAGCCCCGTCCAAGTCCCCCCGGTCGAGAGCGGCGTGCGCCTGGGCGAGCGCGCCCGCAGCGCCCTGCAGCTCCGCGGTGCTCCCCGGCGCCGGCACGAACAGGCTCATCGCAGCCAGCCCGGCCAGGATAGATGTGCGCCGCGCGCATCGCAATAGAAGTCGCTTCATCGCATTCTCCTTGGGGCATTGCTTGGGGCACTGCTTGGACCATCGCTTGAGGCATCGCTTGAGGCATGGCTTGAGGCATGGCTTGAGGCAAAGCTGGCGAGATGGCTCGAGGCCTTCATCCGCTCCCGGGCCTCGCGCTGCACAGCGAGCAGCATACCGGCGAGCCCCAGCGACTTCCCCAGCGAGAGCTCACGCCCGAAAATCTGCTCGACGACCTCCACCGGGACCCGCTTCACCGCCTCGAGGGGGGCACCGGAGAGTGTCCGGGCGAGGATCGCCGCCAGCGCCTTGGCGGAGATTCCCTGCGGATTTTCCACCGCGAAATGGAAGTCGAGGCCCCCGTCCGCCCGGGGTTCGGCGAAGACGAAGGCCTGCGACTCACAGGCGGGCACCCGGTTGGACTCGGGAAACGGGCGTTGGGCAAGGCGCGCGGGCACTTCGCGGAAGCCCTCGGCGAGAGCGATCAGGGCCTCGATGCGTCCGCTCCGGTCGAGCCCGGCGAGGGCGGAGACGAGCTCGGCGAGCTCCGGGAGCCCGGCGATCTCCTGCGACAGTTCTGCGTCAGCGCTCAATCGGCACGCCTACCAGATTGCCCCACTCGGTCCAGCTGCCATCGTAGTTGCGGACCTTCGGATGGCCGAGAAGATAGGTGAGCACGAACCAGGTGTGACTGCTGCGCTCTCCTATACGGCAGTAGGCCACGATCTCTTCGTCACGCGGCAGCCGCTGCTCTTCGAAGTAGATCCGCGCGAGCTCGGCGGCGCTCCTGAACTCGCCGGTCTCGGGAACGATCGCGCGCGCCCAAGGCACGCTCTTCGCGCCCGGAATGTGACCGCCGCGCAGCGCTCCCTCGTTCGGATACGCCGCCATGTGGAGACGCTCGCCGGTGAACTCTTCGGGGCTGCGCACATCGACCAGCGGCCGCCCTGCGGCGACGTGGGCGAGAACCTGGTCGCGAAAGGCGCGAATGCGCGAGTCGTCCCGCTCCGGAGCGCTGTAGGACGACTGCGGCCAGGAGGGGACGGAGCGGTCCAGCGCCCGCCCCTGATGCGCCCACCTCACGCTGCCGCCGTCCATGATCTTCGCCTTGCGATGCCCGAAGAGCTGAAAGATCCAGAAGGCGTAGCACGCCCACCAGTTGTTCTTGTCGCCGTACAGGACGACGGTCGTCTCGTTACCGATGCCGTGGCTTCGCATCAGCCGCTCGAACCCGGCACGGTCGAGGTAGTCGCGCCGCAGCGCGTCGTTCAGGTCGCGCGCCCAGTCGATTTCTACGGCGCCGGCGAGGTGCCCTGAAGGGTAGACCAGCGGGTCTTCGTTCGACTCGACGAGACGCAGCGAAGGATCGTTCTGATGCTCCGCGACCCACTCCGTGGAGACGAGGACTTCCGGGTGGGCGTAGCCACGGGCGGACGTATCGGTCATGGACACCTTTCTCGAGTGCACGAAGTATAGACCCAGCGCCGGCGACCCGGGGGCGCCTGCCGATAGACTCTCTCCCCGTGAATCCGCCCGAGATCGCCGCGACCGCGCTGCCCGCGCCCCCAGACATCGGGCGCCGGCCCCGGCTCTACGTCGTGGCGCTCTCCCACCTCGACACCCAGTGGCGCTGGACGGTGCGTGATACCGCGAAGTCCTTCCTGCCGCGGACGGTGCGCGAGAACGAGGACCGCTTCCGGCGCTTCCCGCACTACCTTCTCAACTTCGAGGGTGCCTATCGCTACCGCCTGCTCGAGGAGTGCCACCCGGAGCTCTTCGCGGCCTTGCGGACGCGGGTGGCCGAGGGGCGCTGGTTCCCCTCCGGCGCCGCCTGGGAGGCGTTCGACACCAACCTGCCGGCGCCGGAGTCGATCGTCCGCCAGATCCTCTACGGCACGCGCTACCTCGAGCGCGCCGTCGGCAAGGCCGGCCGGGACATCTTCCTGCCCGACTGCTTCGGCTTCTCGCAGGCGCTGCCGACGCTCGCCACGCACTGCGGAATCCTCGGCTTCTCCACCCAGAAGCTGCGCCGCGGCGCCGAGATGCGCTCGGCGTTCGGTGTGCCTTTTCCGTTCGGCCTCTGGGTCGGGCCCGACGGCTCCGCCCTCGCCGCGGTGCTCGATCCGGGGGAGTACGGCGCCCAGGCCTCGACCGACCTGGCCGCGGATCCGGAGTGGAGCGACCGCTTCCGGGCGCTCGCGGCCGCCGGGCGCCCCGGCAGCCTGATGACCTACCAGGGGCTCGGCGACAAAGGTGGCGCGATCGCGCCACGGGCGATCCAGTGGCTCGAGAGAGCGCGCTCGGCGACCGCCGGGATTGACGTCCGGCTGGCCGATTCGGAGCAGATCTTTCGCGAGCTCACGGCCGAGGAGCGGGACCGGCTTCCGGTCCATGATGGCGAGCTGCTCCTGCGCCTCCACGCCACCGGCTGCTACAGCTCGCGCTCGCAGCTCAAGCGCTGGCACCGCCAGGCCGAGCAGCTCGCGCACGCCGCCGAGCGTGCGGCGGCGATCGCCCACAGCCTCGGTGTGCGAACGGCCGACCGGGAGAGGCTCCGCGAGGCCTGGTTGCGCATTCTCGCCCACGAAATGCACGACGACCTCACCGGCACCAGCCTGGTCGAGGCCTACCGCTACTCCGCCGCCGATCTCGCGCTTTCTCTGAACGAGCTCGGCCAGGAGCTCGAAGAGGCGGTCGGCGCGATCGCCACGTCCCTCGACACCGCGACGGAAGGGACTCCGCTGGTGGTCTTCAACGCCCTCGCCTGGGAGCGCACCGATCTCGTCGAGGTCGAGCTGGCGGGACTCGCAGCGTTGAGCGAGCCTTTTGCCGTGTTCGACTCCGCGGGGCGAGAGGCTCCCTCGCAATGGCAACGGGACGAGGCCGGCTGGCGGGGCTGCTTCGCCGGCCATTTTCCTTCACTGAGCTTTTCGCACTTCGACCTGCGGACAGCCGACGCGCCAGCCGCGGGGGCGAAAACCAAGCTCGCGGCCGGGGAGAACTTCCTCGAAAACGAACGCTTGCGGGTCGAGATCGACGCCCACGGCGATATCGCCCGCATCTTCGACAAGCACGACCATCGCGAGCTTCTCGCCGCACCGGTCGGGCTGGAGATCCTGGACAACTTCTCCGATCGCTTTCCGTCCTGGGAGATTCGCTGGGAGGACAGCTCGCGCCCGGCCCGGGCCCGGCTCGCCGGGCCGGTCCGGACGACGATCGCCGAAAGTGGCGCTGCGCGCGTCGCCCTGAGGATCGTGCGCTCCGCCGAAGGCTCGCGCTTCGTGCAGACGATCTCCCTCGCTGCCGGCGCGGCCGGCGACCACGTCGCGATCGACACCGCGATCGACTGGCGCACTGACGGCGCGTTGCTCAAAATGGTCTTCCCCCTCTCGACGCCCGCCGAGAAGGCCATCTTTGACCAGGGCGTCGGCGTGGCGCGCCGTCCGGTCGCCTCGGCGCAGCTCTACGAAGTCCCGGCTCACCAGTGGGCTGCACTGCGCGCGGACGAAGGTACCGGCCCCGGCGCCGCAATCGCCAATGACTGCAAGTACGGCTGGGATCACCCGACTGCCGACACCCTCCGCCTCACCATGCTCCACACCCCGCGCATCGGCAGGCGTTTCCGCTATCAGGCGAAACAGGACTTCGGACATCACGAAGTCCGGGTGGCGATCGCCCCGATTCGCGCCGGCGACTCGCTCGCCGGCACCGTGCGCTTCGCCGAGCGCATCAACCAGCCGCTGCGCGCCTTCCTGCCGCCGGCGGGTGCGCCGCAGACGGCGGGCGGTCTGCCACCACGGCCGAAGAGCCTCTCGTTTCTCTCGCTCGACCAAGAAGAGGTGGCAGTGCAGGCGCTCAAGCTCGCCGAGGATGGAGACGAGGTCGTTCTGCGCCTGCGTGAGATCGCCGGCGAGCGCCGGGATGTCGGGATTCGCGCCAGCCTGTCCCTCCAGCAGGTGCGCGAGATCGACGGCTGCGAGCGGACGCTCGCAGCAGCCGGGCTTCCGGAAGGCGAGGCGCGAAAAGCTCCAGTGAAGGAAAGCGCCAACGTCTCGTTGGGTGGATTTGGACTCGCCGCTGTCGCCCTGAAGCTCCGTTCTCCTTTACCGGTCTTTTCGCAACGTCCACCGCAGACGCTCGAGCTCGCTCTGCCCTGGGACTGCTTCGCCGTCACCTCGCGTGGCAAGCGGGCGCGCGGCGGCGGGCTCGACGGGCGCAACCACGCTGTTCCGCGGGAATTGTTGCCGCGCTCGGTTCAGCGCTCCGGAGTGCAGCTCGACCTGGCCCATGCGCATAGCGCCGACTCGCCTTCGGCCTTGCTCTGCGCCGGGCAGCAGATCTCGACTCCGGCGGGATTTTCCCGCCTCTTGCTCCTCATGGCGGCTTTTCCAGCGGCGATATCGGCAGAGTTTCTCGTGGACGGCGTTGCCGCTTCGCGGCGCGTCGCCGGCGGCCTCTCGCCGCTCGGGCGCTTCGACGAGCTCGAGCGCGGTTTCTTCGGCCGGGCGACAGGCGAGGTCGTGCGAGGCTTCCGGCACTTGGAGCCGGTCGCCCTTGCGGTGCCGCATCTCCACGATCGCCGCGGCCGGATCGAGCCCTGCTCGCCGGTCCTCCTCTTCCTGGTCGAGCTCGCAGTGCAGGCGGGGGGCTCGCGGATCGTCTTGCCAACGGCTACGCGGTTGATCATTCTGGCGGCGACGCTCACCGATTCGCCCTCCCCAGCGGCCCGCCTCGCCGGCGCGACGGGGCTGCCTGGAGCTGGCGCAGACGGCGAAGGGAACCGCTAGTGGAGCTCCTCTGGCTGCTCTGTCTGGTCCTGGTGGTCGTCGGTTTCGCGGGCGCCGTGCTGCCCGCCATTCCGGGGCCACCGCTGGTCTTCTTCGGTCTCGTCGCCGGAGCCGCCGCGGACGGCTTCGAGCGAGTCGGGTGGGGAACCTTGACCGTTCTCTTCCTGCTCACTTGCCTGACCTTCGGCGTCGATATCGCCGCGACGGCGCTCGGTGCGCAGCGCGCCGGGGCGAGCAAGCTGGCAGTGGCGGGAGCGTTCGTCGGCTCGCTCGTCGGGCTGGCCTTCGGCCTGCCGGGCCTGCTCGTCGGCCCGTTCGCGGGGGCTCTTGCCGGAGAGTGGTACGCGCGTCGGAACCTGCTTCAAGCGGGGAAAGTGGGCTTCGCAACCTGGCTCGCGATGCTCCTTGCGGCGATCGCGAAGCTCGCGATCCTGCTGGCGATGGTCGGCCTCTTCGCCCTCGCCTGGTGGCTCTGAGCCTTGCGGCGACTCACCTCTCAGAAGAAGAGGCCGGAGCTGTCGAGCACTTCGAGCACTTCGAGCTCCTGAATCCGCCAGACTCCACTGTCTTCCCGCCAGGCGACGCGAATCCGCAGACGCTCACGGCCGGGACCGCCGGGACGGAGCCCGACCGCCTCGACCACCGCGGTCATGTCGGCGGTGGCGTTCGGACGCAGGGTGACCTCCACCTCGGAATCCGAGACCGAGATCGTCTCGGCGCTCTCGCGATAGCGGTCGACGATCGCCATGAGCTGCTGGCGATCCTCGATCGTGCCTTCGTAGGGCTGCGCCAGGATTACGAATCCGTCGGCGAAGAGCGCTGCGATTTCCCTGGCGTGGGCCAGGCGATCGAGCGTCCCTTCGGAACCCGACTTCGCCAAGGCGCTCTGCAGCTCTTCGAACTGCACCACGATCCGCCGGCGATCACTCCTCCACCAGAAGAAGAGTCCTCCGAGGATCGCGGCGAGAGCGAGGAGCGCGACGAGCCGGACCAGCCCAGACTTCACCTCAGGCGAGTCGCGCGTTGAGCACGATCTCGATGTTGGACGAGAGCGCCCTGGAGATGATGCAGTTGGCCTTGGCGCCCTCGGCATGCTGCGCGAAGGTGGCGGCATCGATTCCGGGCACTTCGGCTTCGCAGTCGAGCTCGATCCGGGTGATCGAGAGTCCGGCGTCGTTCTTGAGCATCTGCACCCGAGCTTCGCTCGCGACGCGCTTGGGCGCGAAGCCGGCGCGGCCGAGGACGGCAGCGAGCTGCATCGAGAAGCAGCCGGCATGGGCTGCGCCCAGGAGCTCCTCCGGATTCGTCCCGACTCCATCTTCGAAGCGCGACGAGAAGGAGTACTGCCCCTCGAACGCGCCGCTGCCCAGTTTGATCGTTCCGTTGCCGTCCTGCAGCCCGCCGTTCCAGACGGCGTTCGCCTTGCGTATGGCCATGTTGGTCTGGTCTCCTCAGAAGCCGACGCGAACCGTCGCGCCGAAGGTGATGGTGTCACTGTCGTAGTCGTCGAGGTCTTCCCACTCGAGGAAGCGATAGTCGGCGTTGATGTCGAGATGGATCTTGGGCAGCAGCAGGAAATCGATCCCCGCCTTCGCAATGTAATAGGGATCGGACCAGCTCCCGTTCGCGAAGTCGGAATAGGTCACGCCCACCCCGACGCCACCGTAAATGCCCCGGCCGGCGAGGACGTAAACCTGGGGCGATATTGCCCAGTCGCGAGAGCCCTGGAACCCCTTGTCGAAATACTCCGCTGCCGCCTCGAAGCGGATGAAGCCGGCGAGATACTGGTACGAGATCACCCCTGAAACACCGTCGTCCCGGATCTCGAACTCCGGAAAATCGTCGTCGAGCTGGTCGAGGCTCTGCCAGTAGTGCACCCCCCCTCCGAGACGATGCTCACCCGCGGCGACGGGAGCGGCGAGGCTGGCCGCAAGCAGAGTCAGCAGGCAAGTCCAACGCAGGGCCTTGTTCATGGTCTTCGTTCCTCTCCTGTTCGATCGCCGAGATTCCTGCGGCCGATCCCGTGCTGCGCCAGCGCCTTCGCGGGTTCAGCCCGCAGTCTCCGCAGACTACCAACAACCGGCCTCGGGAAGGTGTGAAACAGCCCGCTCAGAGGTCTCCGGAGTCGCGGCTGGCGTAGCGCCGCCGCAGGCGCAGCAGTCCGCCATCACGAGTGCGCTCGAAGGCGGCGAAGGCGGCGAAATAGGGGCTCGTGGCGGCCGACTGATCGTTGATCCTCTCGACGTCAATGCTGCGCTCGGGGGCGACCGCGCGGGTCAGGGCGCTGCGCAGCGGCTCCAGGAGCTCCGGCAGGAGCGGATCATCGGGAGGAATCGCGAACTGGATCTCACGGCCGCCGCGGGCAAGGACCGCGCTCAGGCGACTGCCGCGATAGACCAGGCGGGTCGAAGCCGAGCGTCGGGGGAGGGTTCCTTGCAATCCCGGAAGGTCGAGACCGCAGGGCGACGCCGGGTCGAGCGCCGAGCACCACCAGACCGCCGCTGCCGGCAGCCCATCCCGCAGTTGCCGCAACGCCTTGGGCAGCGCGAACTGCAGACCGGGGAGGCCGTCGAAGAAGCGACCCGCGACGATTTCGCCCGAGAGCTCGAGACCGCGCAGCGCCCGCGCCACGCGGCTCCAGGCCAGCGCGGGCAGCTCGACCGCCAGCAACTCGCGAAAGACGATGCCGTAGCGGTCGAGCAGCAGCCGCGCGCGTTCCCGGCCGCGCTCGTCTTCCGCCATCGGGTCCGCGGCAGCGATCCCAGCCTCCGCCGTCGCGAGTGCCCGCCAGCGTCCTGCCAGGGGCTGGCTCCCCTGCCAGCGGCGAAAGAGGCCTCGCCGGCCGCCTCGCCCGCTGCCCGCGCCCGCTGACACCCTTGCCGACTCGGCCGCGACGGCTTCGACGCGGAAGCCGTTCGCGATCCCCTGACGCAGCACGCGCAACGAAGAACAGGTCGCCTCTCCCCGCCACGCGAGACGCCACAGCGCCGCGGTCGCCGCGTGCAGCGCGAGTCCAGCGCGTTCCGCCAGCTCTGCGACTTCGAGGCCGTGCGGCGCCGCCCGTAGCAGGACGAGAACCGCAGAGTCCGCCGGGGCGATTGGGGCGACCGGGGCGGGCGGCGCGACCTCGGCGATCTCTCCGGCCCCAAGCGCCGCGTCGGGCTGCGCGCGCTGGCTCAGAAGGAGGTCGAGGTCGGGGCGGAAGGCGTAGGCGATGCGCTCCCGGCCGGTGCCGAACCAGACGAGCTCGCTGCCCTCGCACAGCCCGTCGAGCCAGGCCGGGAAATAGGGCTCGAGCCGGGCTGGCAGGAGATCGCTCTCCCAGAGGCCGGCGGGTGCCGGGAAGCCGAACAGGCGCTCGAGCGCCGACTGCAGCCCCTCGCCGCCCCCTGCCCCCGCGCTCGCGCGCTCGGTCAGTCCCTGCCAGGAGGCGAGAAAGAGCGGCAGCTCGGTGAGCGCGAGCGTTTCGAGCTCCGGCCGTGCCGCGGCTCGGCGCCAGCGCAACAGGGTTTCGACGACCGCGACCGCCGCCACCTGCGGGGTCGCACTCCCTTCGAGCAGCTCGCCGACCACCACCCGCTCGCCGGCCACCAGCGGCGCCAGCCCGGCCGCGATCGCGGACAGGGAGACCTCCCAGTGCGCGGCGACGAGCTCCATGGCGAGCGGCGGCTGGAAGCGCAGCCACTCCTCGACCAGTTCGCCCAGGCGTTCGCTGCGCTGCACCAGACGCGGCAAGTTCTCGCGCGCGACGATCGCTTCACTCTCTCCCCCGGCGTCTGCCAGAGTCGCGAGCTTGTCCCCCTGCGCGAGCTCGGCGAGCAGGATGGAGCTGCTGCCCGGCCGATCGCGATCGACTGCGGTCAGCAACTCGTGCCACTCTCCGAGTGGAAGAAGGAGCCGCTCCTTCACCCATTCGAGGAGCTCCGCGGGAGTCTGCGGAGGGTAGCCCGGGAGCAGGCGCTGGACCTTGAGGCGGAACTCTTCGGCAAGACGGGTAGCGAACCGTGGGCGCTCCCCGCCGAGAGCGATCTCGCGCAGCAGGTCGCCGCGCAAGGTCGCCCCGCGGCGCGCGCCCGGCACGTCGTCCTCGTACATGAGCTCGTTGGTCCGCCGCCAGACGAGCCCGGCCGCGAGGGTCGAGTGACGTTCGCTGCGCACGCTGTGCACCGCGATCTCACCCCGTTCGACCTCGGCGAGGCGCTGGCGCAGGCTGTCGAGGTCGAACTCGTCGTGCAGCGAGCTCCTCCAGGTCTCGAGCGTGACGGGAAAGTCGTCGAAACGCGCCACGGCGTCGAGCAGCTTCTTGGCGTTCTCCCGGGAGACCCAGAGCGGCGTGCGACCGCGCGGTCCGGCACGCGGCAGCAGCAGTGCCCGTTGCGCGTTCTGGCGGAACTGCGCGCCGAAGAAACCCGAGGCCTCGAGCCGCGAGCGCAGCAACACCTCGAGGCGGTCCGGCGTCACCCGTGCCAAGAGCGCTCGCGGATCGGCGCCCACTGGAAGTACCAGCAGAACGGCGTCGTCGTCGGCCAGGGTCTCGATCGAAGTCCCGTCCTCCTCCTCCCAGGCTGCCGCGAGCGCGAGCGCCAGCGGCCGGTTGAGCGTCCCGCCCCAGAAGGTGTACAGCACGACCTGCCGCCGGCCCTCGCGCGAAGCCGCCGGCCCGCCGCCGGGGCGCTCGAGCGTCTCCTCGAAGACCAACCGCCGGCGATGCGGCAGACAGCCGCCGAGCGCGGCGTGCGCCTCGCGCAGGAGGCGCGCGAGCTCCGCGGCCGCCGCAGCGTCGAGCGCGTAATGCTCCGCCAGTCCGCTTTCGAACTCCGCCAGGTCGAGCTCCCGGTCGGCCCGCTCGAGCAACTGACCGATGCGCCCGGAGAAGACCGCGCCGCGATCGCGGGCGTCGGCACGCCAGAAGGGCACGAGCACCGCCCCACCCCGCGCCGGAGCGACGAAGACTTCGTTCGAGGTGATCCGGCGGATGCGCCATGACTGTGTCCCGAGGAGAAAGGTGTCGCCCAGCGACCGCTCCCAGACGAACTCCTCGTCGAGCTCGCCGAGCCGGGCATTCGACTCCTCGATGCGCAGCTGAAAGTAGCCGCGATCCGGAATCGTGCCGCCCGACTGCGCGACCAGCCGCGCCGCGCCCGGACGCGCCGTGATCGTTCCGTCCAGGCGATCGAAGCCGACGCGCGGACGCAGCTCGGCGATGCGCGCGTCGGCGTAGCGTCCCGCGAGCATCTCGACCACGAGGTCGAACTGGCGGCGCGGCAGATCGTGGTACGGGTCGCTCGTTCGCAGGACGGCGTAGAGATCGTCGGCCCGCCAGCGCTCGTGCGCCACCATGCCGACGATCCACTGCGCCAGCAGGTCGAGCGGCGCCCGCACCGGCTGGATCGGCTCGATCTCACCATCCAGCACCGCGCGGGCGGCCACCGCGCATTCGAGAAAGTCGCGCGTGTGCGTCGGATAGAGGCGCGCCCGGCTGACTTCGCCGACCGCGTGCCCGGCACGCCCTACGCGTTGCGCGGCCGAGGCGAACGAGCGCGGCGACTGCACGAGGAGCACTTGGTCGAGCGCGCCAATGTCGATGCCGAGCTCGAGCGAGCTCGTCGCCACGATCGCCGGCAGATCGCCGGCCCTGAGCCGCTTCTCGATGGCATTGCGCAGCTCGCGCGACAGCGAGCCGTGGTGCGACCAGGCGATCTCGCGCGCTGCACCGTCGTTGATCAGCCGGGTGATCTTCTCGGCGAGGCGGCGGCTGTTGGTGAAGACGAGCGTCGAGCGGGCCTCGCCGATCCGCTCGCGGAGGTCGTCGGCGAGCGCCGTCCACAGTGTGTCGCCCTCGCGCCTCTCACCCGCGAGCGCGGCGATCCCGGGTGGGAATCGCACGCTGACGTCGTAGCGCTTCGGCTGACGCGATTCGACGATCGTGACCGGGCGGCGCAAATAGAGCGCCTGGCCGTCGGCGCCGCGCTCCAGCCGGTAGCCCCCGACCCAGTTGGCGATCCGTTCGAGCGGCCGCACGGTCGCCGAGAGAGCGATGCGCTGAAACTCCCCGGCGAACAGCACCAGGCGGTCGACGGCGGTGATGAGATGCGTGCCCCGCTTGCTCGCCGCCACCGAGTGGATCTCGTCCAGGATCACCGTCCGCAGACCGGCAAAGAGCGCCGGACCGGCCTTCGAGTTCATCAGCAGGTTGAGGCTCTCCGGGGTGGTGATGAGGATCTCGGGCCGCTGTCGGACGATTCTCTGGCGCTCGGCGGGGGGCGTGTCGCCGCTGCGCGTCGCCACCCGGATCCGCGGCAGCTCGCTCCCGGCGGCGCGAAAGGCCTCGCCGATTCTCGCCAGCGGTTCGACGAGATTGCGCTCGATATCCGCGTTCAGAGCCTTGAGCGGCGAAACGTAGAGGACCCGGGTCGTCCCCGTCTCCCAGGCACCGGTCGCGAGCTGCTCGAGCGCCCAGAGAAAGGCCGTCAGCGTCTTGCCGCTTCCGGTCGGGGCGGTGAGCAGCACGTTCCGACCCTCGGCGATCGGCCCCCAGGCCAGCCTCTGGACCTCGGTCGGAGCGCCGAAACGGTGCTCGAACCAGCTGCGAATCCGCGGATCGAAGCGCTCGAGGCCCACGACGACGAAGCTTAGCCGACCCCGGACCGGAGACGGCTCGAGAGGCTAAGATTGCTCCAGCAAGATCCCCGGGAAGGAAACTGCCATGACGACGCTCGCAGGAAAGACTCTCTTGATCACCGGTGCCTCGCGCGGAATCGGACTCGCCATCGGCCTGCGCGCCGCGCGCGACGGCGCCAGGGTCGCGATCCTCGCGAAGACCACCGAGCCCCACCCCCGCCTGCCGGGGACGATCTTCACCGCCGCCGAAGAGATCGAGGCCGCCGGCGGTACGGCCCTGCCGATCGCCTGCGACATCCGCGAGGAGGCGCAGGTGAAGAGCGCCGTGGAGACGGTTCGCGAGCGCTTTGGCGGCATCGACATCCTGGTCAACAACGCCTCGGCAATCAGCCTCACGCCGACCCTCGACACACCGATGAAGCGTTTCGACCTGATGTTCTCGGTCAATGTCCGCGGCACCTTCCTGTGCTCCCAGGCCTGCCTGCCGGACCTCAAGAAAGCTGCCAATCCGCACATCCTCAATCTCTCCCCGCCGCTCAACATGGACAAGAAGTGGTTCGCCGGCCATGTTGCCTACACCATCGCCAAATACGGCATGAGCATGTGCGTCCTCGGCATGGCGGAAGAGCTCTCGGGCGACGGCGTAGCGGTCAATGCCCTGTGGCCGCGCACCGCCATCGACACCGCGGCGCTCGCCATGCTCGGTGGCTTCGTCTCCGCGGCCAACAGTCGCAAACCCGAGATCCTCGCCGACGCCGCGCACTGGATCCTCACCCAGCCAGCACGCGCCTGCAGCGGCAACTTCTTCATCGACGACGAAGTTCTGACGCGCGCCGGGGTCAGCGACCTCGACCGCTACGCCGTGGAGCCCGGCCAACCCCTGATCGCGGATTTCTTCTTGTGAAGGTGCTCTCGGCCTGCCCCCTCGACTGCCCCGACGCCTGCAGTCTCGACGTGACGGTGGAGAACGGCCGAGTCACGAAGCTCGACGGCGCCCGCGACCGCAATGCGATCACCGAGGGCTATATCTGCGCCAAGGTGCGCAAGTTTCCCGACCAGCTTTACGGCAAGGAGCGCATCCTGGAGCCGATGCTGCGCGTCGGCGAGAAGGGCGAAGGGGTGTTCGAGCCGCTCTCCTGGCAGCAGGCGCTCGTACTCGCCGCGAAACGCCTGGTCGAGACCCGCGACGGCTACGGCGGCGAGGCGATCCTGCCCTACTGCTACGGCGGATCGAACGGCTACCTCTCGCAGGACACGACCGATGCCCTGCTCTTCCGCCGTCTCGGCGCCTCTCGATTGGCGCGCACGGTCTGCGCCGCGGCCACTGGACGGGCGGCGATGGGCCTCTACGGCAAGATGGAGGGCGTCGCGATCAACGACTACCCCGCTGCCCGGCTCGTCGTGGTCTGGGGCTGCAATCCCGCGGTGTCCGGCATCCATCTGGTGCCGCCGATCCAGGCGGCCTGTGACGCCGGCGCCAAGCTGGTCGTCGTCGATCCGCGGGCCACGCCGATCGCCAAGCAGGCCGATCTCCACCTGGCGCTGCGCCCGGGCACCGACCTCGTCGTCGCTCTGGCGGTGATCCGGGAGCTCTTCGCCAGCGGCCGCGCCGACCGCGCCTTCCTCGACCTGCACACGACCCGCGCCGACGAGCTCGAGCGCCGCGCCGCGCCCTGGACCCTGGAGAGGGCGGCCGGGGTCGCGGGGGTGCCGCTTGCCGACCTGGCGCGTTTCGTCGATCTCTATGCCTCGATTTCACCGGCGGTCGTGCGCTGCGGGTGGGGACTCGAGCGCAATCGCAACGGCGGCTCAGCGGTCGCCGCAGTTCTCGCCCTGCCGGCCGTCGCCGGGAAGTTCGGGGTGCGCGGCGGCGGCTATACCCTGTCCAACTCGGCCGCCTGGAAGATGAACGCGGAATCGATCTCGGGCCCCGAAGCACCGACGCGCACGATCAACATGAATCGCCTCGGAGCGGCGCTCACCACGACCTCCGCGAAGCCGGTCCACCTGCTCTTCGTCTACAACTCGAACGCCCTCATGACGACGCCGAACCAGACCCTGGTCCGCCGCGGACTCGAGCGCCAAGACCTGTTCACCATTGTCTTCGACCAGGTGCTCACCGACACCGCTCGCTACGCCGACCTCGTCCTGCCGGCGACCACCTTCCTCGAGCATCGCGAGCTCTCCCGCGGATACGGTGCGTTCGTGCTGCAATCGATCGTACCGGTGATCGACCCGGTCGGGCAGGCGCGCTCGAACTACAGTGTCTTCGCCGACCTCGCGGTCCGCACCGGCGTCGCTTCAGCCGAGGAGATTCCCACCGAGGAGGCCGCTGTCGAGCTCATTCTGGATTCGAGCGGGCGCGGAGCCGACTTGCGAGCGGACCTCACCTCTCTGGGCTTCGCGCGTCCGGCTGCCGGCGATCATCCGGTGCAGTTCGTCGACGTCTTTCCGCGGACCGACGACCGCAAGGTTCACCTCGTCCCCGTGGCGCTCGACGCGGAGGCCCGCGAAGGGCTCTATACCTACCAGGAGGACCCGGGGAGCGAACGGACCCCGCTCGCCCTCCTCTCGCCGGCCACCAACCGGACGATCAGCTCGACTCTCGGCCAGCTGCGCAAGGGTCCGGTGGCGCTCGAGATGCATCCCGCCGACGCGGCGACGCGCGGCCTGGCCGACGGCCAACGGGTGCGGGTGGCGAATGACTACGGCGAAGTTCTCTGCCGGCTACGGATCTCGCACGATCAGCGTCCGGGCGTCGTCGAGCTGCCGAAAGGGCTGTGGGCCCACAACACCGACAACGGCGCCACGGCCTGCGCCCTCGCGCCCGACACCTTCACCGACCTGGGCGACGGCGCCTGCTTCAACGACGCCCGCGTCGAAGTCACCCCCGCCTGAGCGGCGGTTCAGCGCTTGTTGTACGTCGAGTAGCCCGCGACGACGGCGCGGCGAAGATCGGCGGCGGTGCTCTCGAAGGCGACGAGGAGCACGGTGCGGATCCCCTCCTGGCGCAGCACCGGCTCGTTCGGAAAGCGGCAGTCGCCCGCCGGGCAGCCGCGCCCCGGAAGGCAGTCCGCCGCGACACCGGCACGGAGCGCCTCGTAGCGGAAGCCGGTGAATCGGGCTCCCGCCGGGAGCTCGACCGCAATCACCCGGCAACCCGAGCCGGCACCCGCGAGCTCCGCCGAGAGCTGCCTCACCGCCGCGAGATCGACGCTCTTCAACCGTGCCTGAAGGTCGGCCGGGCATCCGCCCGTCGCGCCACCCTCGATCGCCGCCTCACCCCAGGCCGCACTCTCGCCCGGCGGGCACTCGACGCAGAGTCGCACCCGCACCGGCGCAGGTGGCGCCGGCGGCGGCGCAACGACGGGCACGGCGACAGGCGCAGGTGACGGAGCAGGTGCGGGAGCCGGCGCAACGGCGACGGCTGGCGCAGGAGGTGGCGCAGGTGCTGGAGTCGGCGCAGGTGCTGGAGTCGGCGCCACCGCTACAGCTGGCGCAGCGGGAGGTGCCGGAGGTGCCGGAGCCGGAACGGCGGCAGAGGGCGCTTTCGTTCCTGCTGGTAAAGGAACGACAGGCGGCGGCATCGGCTTCGCCGGCGCTGGCGGAGTCTGCACAACCGGCGCGGGCGCAGGTGCAGGAGCTACCGCGGCAGGCGGAGGCAGTACGTTTGCTGGAGCTTTCTCTGCGGGCGAAGCCGCCACGGGCGACCGGACAGCAGGCACGGGCGCAGCCGGCGGCAGTTCCTTTGCCGGCGCCTTTTCTGCGACCGGAGCCGGCGCGGGTGCTGGGGCAGTAGCCACCGGCGCAACCGGACGCGATTCCTTCACTGGAGCTTTCTCTACGGCCGGCGGAGGAATCACCGCCAGTGGCGCCGGCGCTGGGGCGCCGCCGCGCCCGCGGGAGAACTTCACCTTCATGGTCGAGGTGGCGCCGGGCGCCATCAAGTGCGAAGCCGACTGCACGGAGGGCTTCGAGTCCGCCGCCAGCGCGAGCTCGGCGCGGTAGCTCATGTGGCCGGCGTAGCGGACCTCGACCGTCCAGCGACCGGCCGCGAGGCCGCTGATGTTCGCCTTGCCGTTCGCATCGGTGAGCACCGGGGGGAGGCTCCCCCCGCCGTCCGGGGAGAGGTAGACGAGGAGGATCTCGGCACCCGCGAGGTTCCGTCCCTTGCCGCTCTCGACCTGGATCTCGAGCGCCGCAGGTCCGCGCCAGTCCTGCGCGCCGGCGACCGCAGGCAGAAGAAGCGCCGCGAGAAGGAGGGCTGCGTTTCGCATATCTTGCCGGGATCCTAACCCAAGAGATCCGGGAGCGGGGCTCTCATAGCCGGCCGGTCGGAGTGACCTTGACCGACGCCGCCGCGGCGCCTTCCGCGGGCGGAGTGAAGTCCTCGCCCGGATTGATGAAGCGATCGCTTTCCAGCTGGTACTGCCGGTCGTGCAACTGCTTGTAGCGGCCGGCGCTGGCGATCAGCTCCCGATGGGTGCCGTGCTCGACCACCTCGCCGCCCTCCACGACCAGAATCTGATCGGCGCTGCGAATCGTCGAAAGGCGGTGAGCGATGACGAAAGTCGTTCGGCCGGCGCGCAAGGTCGCGAGTCCGTCCTGGATCATCGCCTCGCTCTCGCTATCGAGGCTCGAGGTCGCTTCGTCGAGAATCAGGATCGTCGGATTGGCCAGCACCGCGCGCGCGATCGCCACCCGTTGCCGCTGCCCTCCCGAGAGCTTGACGCCACGCTCCCCGACGATCGTCTCGTAGCCGTTGTCGAATCCGTCCACGAACTCGTCGCAATGGGCGACCTTGGCCGCAGCGAGGATCTCGTCCCGCGTCGCATCCGGGCGGGAGTAGGCGATGTTCTCCGCGATCGTCCCGTCGAACAGGAAGTTGTCCTGGAAGACCGCCCCGAGGTGGCGACGATAGTCGCGCAGTCGGAGGTTCGCGAGATCCTCGCCGTCGACGTGGATCCGGCCACGGGTCGGGCGATGGAAGGCCATCACCAGGCCGATGAGGGTGCTCTTGCCGGAGCCCGAGGAGCCGACGAGCGCGGTCGTCGAGCCGGCCTTCGAGCGGAACGAGACGCCGCGCAGAACGGGAGTTTCGGGCTGATACTCGAACCAGACGTCCGCGAACTCGACTTCGCCGCGGAGCTTCTCGACCGGCCGCCGCGCCTCGTCATCGTCGTCTTCGGTGGTCTTGCCGAAAATCTCGCGGATCCGGTCGAGCCCGGCGAAGGCCTCGCTCAGCTGGGTTCCGATCGCGGCGATCTCGGCTACTGGCGCCACCAGCAGGCCGCTGAAGAAGATGTACATGATGAAGTCGCCGAGCGTCATCGAGCCGGCGAGAATCGAGCGTCCGCCGACCACCATCATGATCACGCCGACGACACCCAGCAGCGCCGTCGAGGCACTCGTCACGCCTGCGATGGCGCTCATCGTGCTGCGGATGTTCCCGAACAGGCGATCGATGCCGCTGCCGAAAACTTCTTCCTCGAACTTCTCCGCCGTATACGCCTTGACGACCCGAACGCCGCCGAGCGACTCGCCGAGGCGGCCGGTGATCTCGGCCTGGATCTTGTTGCGCTCGCGGAAGATCGGACGCAGCCGGCGGAAGGCGTAGGAGAGCATGCCGGCGAAGAGCACCAGGACGCCGAGGATCGCGGCGGTGAGGCGCCAGTTCAACCAGAAAAGCACGCCGAGCGCGAGAACCGCGGTGACCAACCCTCCGACCAATTGGACGAGCCCGGTGCCGACGAGGTTGCGGATCCCTTCGGCGTCGCTCATGACGCGCGAAATGAGCTCGCCGCTCTTGGTGCCGTCGAAGTAGCTCGTAGGCAGGCGCAGGACGTGCGCGTGCAGCTTCTTGCGCATCTCGGCGATCTGCTTCTGGGCGGCGATGCCGAGAAGCTGCGCGAGCCCCCACCCGGTCGCCGCCTGGACGAGGGTCGCGGCTCCGGCCGCCAGCGCCAGTGGCACGAGCAGTCCACGCTCACCCTTACCCAGGACGTCGTCGATCAGAAACTTCGACGACGCCGGCAGGACGAGACCGGCGAGCCTGCCGATCAGCATCAACAGCAGCGCCCAGCCGAGCCGCCGGCGCTGCTGCCAGACCAGCGTCTTGGCCTCGCGCCAGACCGATTCGAGCTTCAGCTTCGGTTTTGCCGGCTTTTCGCTCACGAGCCCTCGATGGCGCGCAGGAGCTGCGCGCCGGTCACGATCGACAGCACGATCGAGAGCGCCGTCAAGGCGAGGCAGACGAGCGCCCACAGCATGTGTTGCGAGCGCTCGGGTTGCAACGGATCGAGAGCCCGCGCGGCGCCGAATCCGCCCAGAAAACCTCCGAGGTGCGCAAAGTTGTCGACCCCCGGCATGATGGCGCCGAAGAGGAACATCACCACCGCCCAGGTCCAGACCTGCTGATGCATGGCGCGCTGCCCGGTTCGCCGGCCGTAGCAGACGAGCGCTCCCAGCAGACCGAAGATCGAGGCCGAGGCGCCGACGGTGAACGGGGCGTGCGAGCCGAGGATCGGAATCGCCGGCAGGAAGGCGCTCGCGGTGGAGCTCAACCCGAAGCCGACGATCGAAGCGGCGGTCCAGATGAGGATCATCCGCCCGGCGCCGAAGAGCTCGGCCACCGGCCCGGCGAGTTGGCGCACCCACATCATGTTGAAGAAGATGTGCAGCAGCCCGCCGTGCAGCCAGGAAGCGCTGAGCAGCGTCCAGACGTGTCCGAGCCCGTAGACCGGCAGCGCCCCGCTCGCCCCGAGGAGGAAGAGCGTCCGGGTGTCGGGGGCGAAGAGTTGCAACATCCCTTTCGGCTGCAGCGCGCCCGGCGAAAGCACGACGCTGACGATGAACAGGATCGAACAGCCGCCGATGAGCAGCCGGACGAAGCCGAGGTCGGCGCCGAGGCGGCGCAGGAGCGGTGCGAACCCCCACAGCGAAGGGTTGCGCTTGCCGCAGTTGAGACAGCGCTCGTCCTTGACGCCGACCAGTCGCCCACAGGAGGCGCAGACGACCGAACCGCTGGTTTGCCGCGCGAAGAGGCTCAGGGCTCGCGGCTCAGGGCTTCTCGTTGTACGTCACGAGGGCCTGGGTTTCGCCGTCCTGGGCCGCGGCGGTGATCGAGAGCTGGCGCCTCTCGGCGGTGGCGTTGAGGGTGCCGCTGGGCGCGCCGTTGTACGACAGACTCGCCTTCTGCACCTCGAAGCCAGCGGCCTTCAGCTTCGCTTCGTAGAACGACAGAACGGTGTCGGGCGTATCCGCGGTGCGCAGGGTGAAAGTTCCGCTCTTCTCCCCCTTGGCTTCGATGTTCGCCAGTCCCTCCGTGCGCCCGCCGGGGTAGTTCGGGATCCAGTCCGGAGCCTGCTGCGCGCCGGCACCGAAGACCGCCGTGCCCTGATCGGTAACGACCTTCATCTGGCCGCCATTGTCCTCTGTGGCATCGATGTCGACGTTCGTCGTCTCGCCGTCCGCGGTGATCGAGAATCGTCCCGCTTTGATGTCCTCGAGGTTGAAGGTGACCTCTTTGCCGGTCTTCTTGTCGCGCACCGTGAGGGTCCCGGCGGCCGGGTCGGACGAAACGACATCGACTTCGGGGTTCAGCCGCATGGCGAGCTCCGCCGCGCGGACCGCAGCGGCATCCGGATTCGCTTCCATCTCCTTGGCGAAGTCGGAGATCTTGCCCACGCCCTTCTTGAGGAAGTAGCCGGAGACGACGACGCAGCTGCCGATGCCGAGCAGCAGGAGGACGCCGCAGCCGAGCAGAACTTTGACGAACGTCGACATGCCCTTCTTGGGGGCCGATTCTGGTGTGAGGGGCTGGTTCATGATCTGCGACTCCTTGGCCGGTGCTTGGATTCTGGGAACTTCAGGAATTTCGAGGATTCAGATTAACACGCGGCGCGTTCCCTGCGGACGGCTAGAAGGTCGCCCCCCCTGCAGGCTTCGGCGGCAGGCCTCGGTTTAAGGAAACTCCCCTCGGACGCCGTCGGGGAGCTCGTTGTGGTCGTCGCCTCGGCGGGTCAAGCCGTGCGCGACGAGCAGCTCTCCGGCCTGACGGACCGCCTGCAGCAGCCCTGCTCCGGGTCCCGACTCGCGCACGATCGCCGCGGTCTCGCTCGCCAGGCGCTCCCAGGTTCCGGCCGGGACGACGGCGTGGATGCCCTGGTCCGCGATGACCACCACCCGGTGCTCGAACGCCGCAACCGCCACCAGGATTCCGGTGCGATCACGGGTATCGAAAACCGCGTGGGCGAGAAAGGCCTCCCGCGCCCGCTGCTCCAGGCGGCGGTCGAGCAGGGCTGGGCCGCAAAGCCAGCGCCGCAGGGGGGCGATGAACCGCGCTCCCATGGCCCCGGCCAGCAGCCCGCAGGCGACGAAGAGCAGCATCCAGGCGGGGCGGGAGAGCCACAGCGGCCTGAACTGGTCGACTGCGGCGGCCGCCGCCGCGGTGGCGAGTCCGCCAAGCGCCGCGCCTTTCCAGTAGGCGACCGGATAGTCGTCGGCGCTCTCGAGCGCCAGCGCCACGATCTCTCCGCCGGTCTGGCGCTCGGCGGCAGCGACCGCGCTGCGGATGGCGGCGGCCTCCTCTGCGGTGATGCCGCGCGGAAGGTTCTCTGCACTGGGAGCGCTCACGTCCAGAGGATTCTAGCGCGTGCCCGGCATTGACACTCCTCGGCCCGGATCCCTAGACTTATGTGCCCCGCGCGGGGCCCCCAAATCCCATGCCCTGCCGCCTCTTGTCCACCCTGCTGCTCGCCTTCGGCGTGGCCGGTTCGCTGGCCTCCGCCGCGCCGGCGCAGGAGGTCGTCTTCCTGGCTTTCGGCGACAGCATCACGGAGGGCTACGGCGACACCTCGAGTCTGGGAGGAGGCTACACGCTGCGGCTGCAGCGTTGGCTTCGTCAAGAGGGTTATGACGCCGTCGTCGAGTCTTATGGCGAAGGCGGGGAGACCACTTCGACCGGCCTCTCCCGCATCGACTCGGTGCTCGCCGGCGGCGGCGACTACCTCCTGCTGATGGAAGGAACAAACGACATCTCCCAGCGCGTCAGCATCGAGTCGATCCGCTTCAACCTCGACGAGATGGCGGGGCGCGCCGAGGCGCTCGGCATGATCGCCGTCCACGTGTCGGTGATCCCCCGGATCCCCACCGCCCCCGTCGATGCCGACAACTCGGGGACGTCGGCTCTGGCACAGGCGATCCGGACGATGGGCGAGGAGGCCCATCGCGCCGTGGTCGACACTTTTCTCCTGTTCGAGAGCCTGCCGGACCTTTTCGACAATTACTATTACTACGATCCCGTACTCATCGATCCAGTAGGACACCCGAATACCGACGGCTACATAGAAATGGCCGGCCTCTTTCTCGAAACGTTGCTGCCGCTCGTGGACACCCCGGCCATCGAGATCGTGGCGCCGCCCAGCCCTCTGGCGCCCGCGACTCTGTACAATTTCGGCATCGACGGCAATGCCCTGGACCACTTCGTGCACATCGAGTGGGATTTTGGCGACGGTGGATACGCGCTCACCGCGCCCCCCGACGCTCTGAACGTCTTCTACATCTACCTGCATCCGGGAACCTACACCGTCAGCGTGCGTGGACACACGGCCGAGGGCGCCGTCGCTGAGGACTCCGTCGAGGTCGTCGTTGCGGGAGCCGAGCCCGCCTGGGAAATCGATTCTTCGCTCCTCCCGGTGGCCGTCGAATCGAACGACGGCCAGATCGTCTCCGACCTCGTGCTGATCAACTCCAGCTTCGACTTCGCCGTCGCCGAAGTCACCTTCCTGCCCGAGATCGCCTACGACGAGCCGCCGCCGGTGCTGCGCTTCGTCCTTTCGGTGCAGAGCACCACGACCTTCCGCGATTGTCTCTCGACGACTTTCGGAGTCGGCTCTGGAAGAGGCGCGTTGCGAGCCACTTTCTACGCCTTTCCCCAGAGCTCCCCGGCGTTCCTCTCCGCCCGCGTGGTCGTGCGCTCGGCGGCCGATCCCAACGGCAGCGAAGCCGCGACAGTCAACGGGATCCGGGAGGCGAACTGGAGCTCCGCCGCGAAGCAGATCCTGGCCATCCCGCACAGCGCAGGCTCGCCCGCGACGCTCGTGGTCGCCAATCCCGATGGCGCGACCGGCTCGGTCGGTTTCGATCTCCTCGACGCCGGCGGTGCCTACGTCGGTTCGGGCGTGCTCGAGCTGGGCGCCGGAGCCGCGCGGCTGCGTTCCCTCGCCGAACTCTTCCGCAACCTCGCCGCTCGACCGGCGCCGTTCAAGGCCACCTTCGGCGCGGCGAACTTCCGCTACTCCGCCGCCGCGCTCGTCGCCAATCCCGCCACCGGCGAGATCCGCGTCCTCACCGGCACTCCCTGATCGCGCGTCCGCCGGATTTTCCTCGCCGGCGGGCGAAAGGAAGATGTTAAAGTTTCGCCGGCCTTTCGGCTGGACGAAGCCTCGCAGGCACCTGGGAGAAGTGGATTGACGACTCTGAATTCTCGCAAATGGACGTTCGAGGACTCCCTCGACCTGTACAACATCCGGCAGTGGGGCAACGGCTACTTCTCGGCCAACGAGAAGGGCAACCTCGTGGTCCAGCCCGGAGGCATCGGGGCGCCGTCGGTCGACATGAAGGACCTCGTGGACGAGGTCCGGCAACGCGGCATCGGTGCGCCGCTGCTCATCCGCTTCTCCCAGATTCTCAAGGCCCGCGTCGTCGAGCTCAACGAGGCCTTCCTGCGCGCGATCTCCGAGTACGGCTACCAGGGTACCTACCGCGGCGTCTTTCCGATCAAGGTGAACCAGGAGAAATACGTCGTGGAGCGCCTGCTCGCGGCTGGCCGGCCGTACCACTTCGGTCTCGAGGCCGGCTCGAAGCCCGAGCTCCTGGCGGTCCTCGGCATGCTCGAGGACGAGGACGCGCTGGTCATTTGCAATGGCTACAAGGACGAGGAGTACATCGAGACGGCGCTCCTCGGTTCGAAGCTCGGCCGTCACGTCATCCTCGTGGTCGAGAAGTTCTCCGAGCTCGAGCTCATCGCCGAGGTGGCCGAGCGCACCGGCGTCCGGCCCTCGATCGGAGTCCGCGCCCGCCTATCGGCGCGCGGAGCGGGCCATTGGGAGGCCTCCGCCGGCGACCGCTCCAAGTTCGGGCTGGGAGTGCGCGGCCTCTTCCAGGCGATGCGCTTCCTGCGCGAGAAGAACCTGCTCGATTGCCTCGAGCTGCTGCACTTTCATCTCGGCAGCCAGATCTCCTCCATCCGCAACGTCAAGGAGGCGCTGCGCGAGGCCGGACGGACCTACGTCGAGCTCTCGAAGCTCGGGGCGCCGCTGCGCTACCTCGACGTCGGCGGCGGCCTCGGCATTGATTACGACGGCTCGCAGACCAACTTCTCGTCGTCGATGAACTACACGATGCAGGAGTACGCCAACGACATCGTCTTCGGCACGATGGAGCTCTGCGACGCCGACAACGTGCCGCACCCGATCCTGGTCTCCGAATCCGGGCGCGCCCTCGTCGCCCACCATGCCGCGCTGATCGTGGACGTCCTCGGAGTCGGCGAGTTCACCGTCGGCGCGCTCCCCGACGTTCTCCCTGAAGGCACTCCGGGACCGGTGCGCTACCTCCTCGACACCTTCCGCGAGGTATCGCGCAAGAACCTCCTCGAGGCCTACCACGACGCCGTGGGCTATCGCGACGAAGTGCTGAGCCTGTTCAATCTCAATCACGTGACGCTGGTGCAGCGGGTTCTCGCCGAGGACATCTTCTGGGCCATCGCGCTCAAGATCCTGCGCCTCGTGCGCGAGATGCCCGAGATTCCCGAAGAGCTCGCCGGGCTCGAGCGGGCGCTCGCCGACACCTATTTCTGCAACTTCTCGATCTTCCAGTCGCTGCCCGATTCCTGGGCCATCGACCAGCTCTTTCCGGTGTGCCGATCCACCGCCTCAACGAAGAGCCGGTGCGGCGCGGCGTTCTCGCCGACATCACCTGCGATTCCGACGGCAAGATCGACCACTTCATCGATCGCCGCGACGTCAAGGACGTGCTCGAGCTCCACCCGGTGAGCTCGGACGTCTACTATCTCGGCGTCTTCCTGGTCGGCGCCTATCAGGAGATCCTCGGCGACCTGCACAACCTCTTCGGCGACACCAACACCCTGCACGTTTCGCTCGGCGAGGAGGGCGGGTACCACATCGATCACGTTCTCGCCGGCGATACCGTGGCCGACGTGCTCAAGTACGTGAGCTACGACAGTGACGATCTCGTGGCGAACGTCCGCCGATTTTCCGAGATCGCCCTGCGCAGCAAGCGCATCACCCTCGAAGAGTCGCGCAATCTCCTGCGCGTCTACGAGCAGGGTCTTTCCGGTTACACCTACCTCGAGCGCGAGTGAGCAGGAAGGGACAGGCCGGAGCTGCCGCGCGCCGCGCGCGCGCCGCCGGCCTGCTCCTTCATCCGACGAGCCTTCCCGGCCGGTTCCCGATCGGCGATATCGGACCGGCGGCGATCGCGATGCTCGATTGGATGGTCGCGGCCGGTTTCACGGTCTGGCAGGTCCTGCCTCTCGGCCCCACCGGCCTGGGCGATTCCCCCTACAACTCGCTCTCCGCCTTCGCCGGCAACCCCCTGCTGATCTCTCCCGAAGCCCTCGTTGCGGACGGACTCCTCCCGGCGGAAGCCCTCGCACCCTGGGAAGGGCTACCCACGTCAGGTGTCGACTACGCCGCCGCGGTCGCGTGCAAGGAGCAGCTCCTTCGCCTGGCCTGGGAGCGCTTCACTGCGGGCGGTTTCCCGGAGCTCGTGCAAGAGCTCGACCACTTCGCCACGAAGGAACGCCGCGCCGCCTGGCTCGACGACTGGGCCCTCTACATCAGTCTCAAGCGGGAACACGCAGGCGCCTCTTGGCTCGACTGGGAACCCGCCCTGCGCGGGCGGGATCCGCAAGCGCTGCGCCGGAGGTCGGCGACCCTCGCCGACGAAATTCGCTTCGCGCGGTTCTGCCAGTTCCTGTTCTTCCACCAATGGTCGGCTGTGCGCCGCGCCGCCGAGAGCCGCGGCATCCGGATTCTCGGCGATGTCCCGATCTACGTCGCGCCCGACAGCGCGGACACCTGGGCGAACAGCGCGCTCTTCGATCTCGCCGCAGACGGACGCCTGCACGCCGTCGCCGGCGTTCCACCCGACTATTTCAGCGTCGATGGCCAGCGTTGGGGGAATCCTCTTTATCGCTGGGACGTGCTGCAGGCGGGGGGCTTCAGCTGGTGGATCGCCCGCCTCCGGGCGCAGCTCGAGATCGCCCACGTCCTGCGGCTCGATCATTTTCGCGGCTTCGTGGCCTACTGGAGGATTCCCGAGCGCAACTCGACCGCGCGGCGCGGCAGGTGGGTCAGAGGCCCGGGTGAAGCGTTTTTTCAGGCCGTCCGCGAAGCCCTCGGCGGCCTGCCGCTTCTCGCCGAGGACCTGGGCGAAATCGATTCCCGTGTGCACTCGTTGCGGCAGAGGCTCGACCTGCCGGGAATGCGCGTCCTGCAATTCGGCTTCGGCGCTGTCGACAGCGACCACAGTCCACATCGACACCAACCGAGATCCGCCGTCTACACCGGGACGCATGACAACGACACGACGCGTGGCTGGTTCGCGACCTTGGGAGAAGACGAGCGCCGACGCGTCCTGACCTATCTGGGAGCGACCCCGGAGACCATCACTGCGGCGATGATCCGCGCCGCCTACGGCTCGGTGGCCGAGCTCGCGATCCTGCCGCTGCAGGACGTGCTCGATCTGGGCAGCGAGTCGCGTATGAACACTCCCGGCAGGGAGGGCGGCAACTGGACCTGGCGGGTGCGCCACGAGGATGTGCCGGACGGCGCGGCCGAGAGAATGCGCGATCTCGCCGACGCGACCGCGCGGCTGCCTGGAAGTCCGGGAAGTTCGGGAATTCAGGGAAGTCCGTGGAAGCCGTAGTGAAATCGCTCAGAGAGGGCTCGCGGAGACCCCATCCGGGCGGGCTCGAATGCTGGACCGGGTGAGACTGCGCCCCTGCAGAGCGTAGAATCGGGCTCGTGTCCCGCGATCCCGACAGTTCGAGCGCCGCAAGCCAGCCGATCCAGTCGGGGCACCCAAGCTTGCCGGTCCTCGACGCCCCTGCCGGGGATCTTCTCGGACGTCCGCTCCGCGATCTCCGCATTTCGGTCACCGATCGCTGCAACTTTCGCTGCGTCTACTGCATGCCGCGCGCCATCTACGGCCCGGAGCATCCGTTCCTGGCGCGCGCCGAACTGCTGAGCTTCGAGGAGATCGAGCGCCTGGCGCGGATCTTCGTCGGGCTCGGCGTGCGCAAGCTTCGCCTGACCGGTGGCGAGCCGCTCCTGCGCCGCGACCTTCCAGCGCTCATCCGGCGCCTCGTGCCGCTCGGAGTTCCGATTGCCCTCACCACCAACGGGTCCCTTCTTCGCGTCCAGGCCGCGGAGCTGCGGGAGGCCGGCCTCACGCGCCTCACAGTCAGCCTGGACACGCTCGACCCGGTCGTTTTCCGGCGCATGAACGACGCCGAGTTCGGGCCCGAGGAAGTGCTCGCGGGCATCGCGGCCGCCGAGTCGGCAGGCTTCGAATCGATCAAGATCAACGCGGTGGTGCGCCGCGGCGTGAATGAGGATGCGATCGTCGACCTGATGCGGAAGTTCGGCGCCAGCGCTCATATCCTGCGCTTCATCGAATACATGGACGTCGGCGTGTCGAACGGCTGGCGGCTGGAAGATGTGGTCCCGGCGGCCGAGATTCTCCGGCGGATCACCGCCGCCGACGCCAGTGCCGGCCAGACCGCGCTCGATCCGGTCGCGCCGTCGGCGCACGGCGAGGTCGCCAAACGCTACCGCCGCCGCGACGGCTCGGGCGAGATCGGCATCATCTCGTCGGTGTCGCAGCCCTTTTGCGGCGATTGCGTCCGCGCCCGCCTGTCGGCGGACGGCAAGATCTTCACCTGTCTCTTCGCCTCGCAGGGCAGCGACATCAAGGCTCCGCTGCGCGATGGCGCGACCGACGAGCAACTGACGGAGACCATCGCCGCGATCTGGCGCGCGCGCTCCGACCGCTACTCGGAGCTGCGCTCGCAGGCGACGCGAGGTCTGCCCAGCCGAGTCGAGATGTCCTACATCGGGGGCTGATCGAAGCGGTGCGGATCCTGCCGAGGTGTTTTGGAGCGCTACTTGAAGAGCGCGTCGAATGCGGCGCGCGGATCCTTCGCGGCCGGCGCGGCCTTTTCGGCGGCGAACTCCTGCCGCTCGCGGGGCTCGAACTCGGGGCAACTGTTCGCGGTCGACTTCCTGGAGACGAGCTCCACCTGCGGTTTCCTGCACTGCGCCGCCGCTCCGGGATCGAAATGGGCGCAGTTGGTGCAGGTGTGCAGATCGGAGCCGCAGCCGGTGCATCGCGCGGTGAGGCCGGTGGCGGCGGCGAGGCTCTGGAGCTCGCCACAACTGGCGCAGCGGAAGGCGCTCGCCGTCGGCGCGCCGAGGCCGCGGCCGCGCGGGGTGTCGCGCGGATCTCTCGGCGCCCGCGCTGCGCCGGACGGCCGCTCGCCGTGAGGGCGGGAAGAGTCGCGCGGCGATGAACCGGAATCCTGGTACCCGCTCTGCTTGTACTTGCGGTCGCTCATGAAGGCAGTATACCGGCACCGCGGCGGGGCTTCTGTGCTGCTTCTCGCGGGCGCGCTGTGGATGGCGGGCGGCGGTTGCCGCAAGTTGGAGCCGGCGCGCAGCGACTCGCCCGCACCTACCCTGCAACCCCGACGCTTCGATCTGAGTGACTTCCTCGCCAGCCAGGGAAGCGCCGTCGACTCGCCCGAGGCCGCCCGTCGGCTCGCCTTGCGCAACCGGAACCTGCGATTCGCGCCCCCCGCCTCCCAGCCCCAGACTCTCTACATCCCGCCAGCCGGCTTCCGTATCGCGGCGGTCGCCCCGCGCGGCGATCGCTTCGCACTCGTGCGCGAGCTCGATCCGGACAGCACCGAGGTCCTGCTGCACGACCGCACTCGCGGCGAGACGAGACTGCTTCTGCCTGTCGACCGGGACGCCCGATTTCTGCCCCAGCGTTTCTCCGTCGACGGCGGCCTGCTCTTCCTCTTCTCCGACGAAGGCGACGACACCCTGCAGCTCGAGATTCTGAATCCCGACAGCGGCGAGCGTTCGCGACGGCGGCGCCCCGGCTGCGAGGTCACGCACTTCGACGCCGGACCCACCGTTGCCATCCATGCCCTGCAATGGAGCTGCGGTGGCAGGAGAGAGGCCGCCCTCTTCGACACCGCGACCGGCGCCGAGGCCGGTCCCCTTCCCATGCCCCGCGATACGTGGCTCGTACGCGCGATTCCCGGCGAGGCGGCGGAGGGCGTGCTCTACGAGGTCGCCAGCGCCAGGTTTCCGCGCGACCTGGTTTTCGCCGAACATCTCGACCCGGAGGCCGTCGCTCATCCCCTCACCTTCGGCCTGGCACCGACGATCGCCGCCGAGGATCTCGTCGATCCGGTTCCGGTCGCCGTTCCGATCGTCGGGGCCGCGGGTCTTCCGGCCGAGCTCTGGTGGCCTCGCCGCACGACCGGCGCTCCACCGGCGCTGCTGTGGATCGAAGACGACACGCGTGCGCCGGCTTGGATGGAGTTCCATCCCTTCCTGCAGTTTCTCGCCAACCGCGGCGTCGCGGTCCTGCGTCTCCGGCTGCGCGGCGCGCGAGGCTTCGGCCGCACCTTCCGCCACGCCGCCGACGGACGCCTCGTCGAGGCCGGCCTCGAGGACCTCGATGCCGGGCGCTCCGAGCTCGCGCGCCGCGGCGTCGATCCGCTGCGCATCGCGGTGTTGGGTGAAGGCCCGTGGCCCGGGGCCATCGTTGCCACCGCGCTGGTCGAACGCAGCGGGCGCTTCGCCGCCGCCATCGACCTGGGCGGGGATCCCGACCCTCTGCGCCAGCACGATCTCCTTCCCACGCTCGTCGAGCCCGCGAGAACCTGGTGGCTCACCCGCCTCGGAGACCCGACGGCGGAGGCCGTGCGGCGCGAGCGCGAGCGCATGCGCTTTCCGACCGCCGTCGCTGCGGGACAGCTCTTCCTCGCAGGCGTCTCGCCCGCTCCGATCGCGCAGGTCCCGCAGGCCCCCCGGAACCCGATGCCCCGTGAGACTCTTCGCCGCGCGGAGGTCGCTGCGATCACGTCGGGCGCTGCATGGGCTGCCACAGCCGCTGGCACGGGCTTCGACGGACTGAGTGCGGCCGAGGTCGACCGGTTGTGGGAGTTCCTCGCCTCCCGCCTCGCCATCGCGCCCTGACCGCGCCCCCCGTGCTACGCTTCGAGGCGCGCTCATGGAGACTCTGGACAAGTACCAAGTCCTTGAAAAGATAGGCGTTGGCGGCTTTGGCGTCGTCTACAAGGCTTACGATCCCTTCATCAAGCGCCATGTGGCGATCAAGACCTGCACCTCGGAGGAGACCGAGACACGCGAGCGCTTCATGCGCGAGGCCGAGATCGCCGGCAACCTCCACCACCGCAACATCGTCACGGTCTACGATTTCGGATTCAAGGACGGCGTCCCCTACCTCGTCCAGGAATACCTCTCCGGCGAGGATCTCGATCGCAAGATCAAGCGCCGCGAATTCCTGAGCCTGCCCGAGAAGCTCCTCTACCTGGTGCAGATCGCCCGCGGGCTGCAGTATGCGCACTCGCGCGGCGTCGTGCATCGCGACATCAAGCCGGCGAACATCCGGATCCTCGAAGACGACACCGCCAAGATCATGGATTTCGGCATCGCCAAGCTCGCCCAGCACCAGGAGGCGCTGACCCAGGCCGGAATCACGCTCGGGACTGCCGCCTACCTCGCTCCCGAGCAGATCCGCGGCGGCGCTTTCGACGCCCGCACCGATCTCTTCTCGTTCGGCGTCCTGGCCTTCGAGCTCTTCGCTCTGGAGCGCCCCTTTCAGGGCGCCGAGATCTCGGCCGTCTTCTACAAGATCCTCAACGAAGAGCCGCCGCTGTTGCGCGAGAAGTCGCCCGACTGCCCACCGGAGCTCGAACGGATCGTGCGCCGCTGCCTCGAGAAGGAGCCCTCAAAGCGCTACCCTGGCTGCTCGGAGCTGCTGCACGACATCGAAGCGCTCGCCCACCGCCGCCCGCCGCACCCGCCCGACGAACATGCGACGGCGCAGGTGACCGCCCGGACCGCTTCCACGACGGCGCCGCCCGCCTCATCCTCTGCGCCTTCTGCGCCATCTTCAAACACCGCGCGCACCGCCGCATCGTCGCGGCCGATGAGCGTCGGCGACATCGAGCTCGACTCGCGCCAGGTCGTGCCGCATGCGCCGAGCGAGGGACTCGCCACCCTCGCCTTCGAGCGCAAGTCCTCGGCCGGCAGGTCGCTCACCCGCGGACTGTTCTTTTTCGCCCTCGCTGCCGCTGCCGTCTGGGGTGGCTGGCGCTACTGGCAGGAGACCCGACCGATGGCGGCGATGCCGGCGGCGGAGCCTGCGCATGCCACCGGCACCACCGCGTCTGCGATGGCTCCTCCAGCAGCGGCGAATCCTTCGACCGTCGCGCTTCCTCCGTCCTCCGAGTCTCCCGCTGTCACCGCGAAAGCCGAGCCGCTGGCGCCCTCCGCCGCCGCTCCGGCCGCCGCTGAGGCGGTAGCGCCGCCTCCGCCCCCGCAGCCCGGCTTTCTGACGGTCGCTCCGGCCTGGGACTCGGCGATGACCCTGCGCCTGGGCACCAAGATCTGGACTCTCGATCGTGAACGGCGGCTCGAGCTCGCACCGGGAACCTACAAGCTCAAGTTCGCGATCGCCACTCCCGTCTACGCCCACGCCACGGAGATGTCGGTCCGGATCAAGGAGGGTGAGAGCCGCCGGATCGTCTCGCCGATCGAACGGCCGGGCCGGCTGTCCGTCCAACCCCACATCAATGCCCGGCAGGCGTTCGTCCGGCTGGACGGCGCGCTCGCCGTCGCCACACCGCTGCGTGGACGCTGGCTCGCGCCAGGTCCGCACACCGTCGAGATCGTCGCCGCCCCAGATCCGGCGTCGCCGGTGCTGCGCAAGGAGACTGTCGTCATTCGCGCCGAGAGCGAGTCGATTCTGACCTTCGACCTCGACGGACGCAGCCCGCTGCGCCTGGCGGAGAAGTCGATCTTGCCGAACTGAGGAGCGCACCGGTCCCGAGAGTCTTCCGGCACCCGGCAGATGGACGCTCTGCTAGAGTGGCAGCGGTCCATTCTCGATGCGCGCGCCGTCTCTCCTCCCGTTTCCGGCAACCCGGTTTCTGCTTCTCTTCCTGGCGCTTTCGCTCCCAGCTGCGGCGCAGACCTCACCTCCCACACCACCCGGAGGCGTGACCAGTGAGGACCTGATCGACACGCCGGAGGCCTCGCCAACTGCCGTACCCCCCCCCGGGACGGGCGATACCGCAGCCGATCCGCTGGCGAGCCAGGAGCTCGCGGCCGAGCAGGCCTTCATGGACGGCGACCTGCCGCGCGCCCTCGGTCTCTACCGCGAGCTCGCCGAAGCGCATCCCGCGCTGGCGGAGCGCTCACGCCTGCGCGTCACCGCGGCTTGGCTCGACTTCCAGCTCGACGATGCGGAGGCCGCCAGCCGGGAGCTGACCGCGACGCTGGTCGAGGATCCCGCTTATGAGCCGCGGGCCGAGATCTACAGCCCCGAGTTCATGGCGCTGGTCCAGAACGCCCAGCGCGACGCGACACAGGAACGCGGGCGCCGCGCTGCGCGCCTGCTCAAGCAGGGAGTCGATGCCCTGACGAACGGCGACACCGCCACGGCGCGGAGCCGGATCGAAGAGAGCCTCTCCCTCGCTCCCGGTTCGCTGCGCGCGATCTTCGCCCTGGCACAGGTCGACCTCAGGGACGCACGCACCGACGTTGCGCTGGCGGGCTTCGAGCGCGTGCTCGCGCTCGAGCGCAGCGCCCCTGACAAGCTGCCGCGCGAGCTCAAGGCGCAGACGCTCAACAACATCGGAGTGATCTACTTCGAACGCGCACAGTTCGAGGATTCCGCCCAGGCGCTCGACGAGGCATCACGGCTCAACGGCCGTGACCCCCGCGTCTGGTTCAACCTCGGACTCGCCCGGCAGAAGCTCGGGCTCGGAAGCGCCGGGCTGGATGCCCTGCGAACCGCTCACGAGCTCGACCGGAGCGACGCCGAAATCGCGTCCGAGCTCGGCCGGGCCTGCATCGACGCCGAACGCTGGATGGAGGCGGTGGCGGTACTGCTCGAAGCCACCCAGGCGCACCCCGGGTCGCCCACGCTCTGGCAAGAGTTCGCCAGCGCCCAGCGCGGACTCGGCAATCTCCCTGGCATGGCGACCAGCCTCGGCAAGGCGATCGAGCTCGACCCGTCGAACTCCACCGGGGCGGGCTATCAGGCGGCGATGGACCTCGCCCAGTCCGCTCTCGACGCGAGGAATTTCGGCCAGGCGATCGGCGCTTCCGAGGTCGCTGTCCGCATGCGCCCAGATGAGGGCAGCGCGTGGGCGCTCCTCGGTCTCTCCCAGCAGGCTTCGGGACGGCTGCCAGAGGCGGCGCAGAGCCTGGAGAAAGCGGTCGCCGTCGCGCCCGATCGCGCCGATATCGTGCACAACCTCGGCACGGTCTACCTCGCGCAGCGGCGCTATCCGGAAGCCGAGACCGCCTTCAGCCGGGCAATCGAGCTCGACCCAGCAGCGACCGAATCGGCGGCCGCCCTCGCCCGGCTCGAGGCGCAGCGCCAGGAGGCGGCGAAGAGGAAAGAGGGTTCGAAGCGCGGCGGGACAGCAGCCGCAGCGCCAAGGCCGGCGGCGAACGCGGCACAGCCGCCGCGACCGGCGCTGGCGCGCCCAAAGCCGCCGGAGCTCGGCGCCGAGCTCGTCGCAGTCGACTATCCGCCGCTCGGCATTCGCGGCCTGCTGGTCGAGTCGGTCGTCCCCGGCGGGCTCGCCGAGCTCTCCGGCCTGCTGGTCGACGATCTGGTCCTGCGCGCCGGCGGCCGCCCGTTGACCCAGCCGTCCGCGCTGAGCTCGATGCTCGCGAGCTCCGGAGAGATTCCGATCCAGCTGTCGGTCCTACGCGCCGGCAAACCGGTCGAGGTCATGCTCCGGGCGCCCTAGCGGGCCTCCGAAAATCGGTCGACGGCCGCGACATAGGCCGCGCGATAACGCGCGGCGACGCTGTCCCAGGAGAACTCGCGGCGCGCACGCGCGCGCGCCGCGCCACCGAAGCGCTCGAGGCGCGAGCGGTCGGCGAGCGCCTCCTGCAGGGCCCGGGTGAGGTCGGCGACGCTCCCCTCCTTCACCAGCCAGCCGTTGACCCCCTCCGCGATCGCCGTGGGCAGCCCGGAGACCCGCGATCCGACCACCGGCAGGCCGCTCGCCATCGCCTCCAGGATCACGTTCGGCAGACCGTCCACATTCCCCTTGGCGTCGTGCACGGCCGGCAGCACGAAGAGGTCGGCGGCGCGATAGAGATCGGGCAGAGTGTCGTGCAGGACGGCGCCGGGAAAATGCACCCGGTCGGCGAGGGCCGCCGCTCCCCGCCGGAACTCCTCCAGGCGATCGCCGCCGCCGGCGAGCACGAGGTGGGCCTCGGGCACCGACGCGAAGAGCGCAGGAAGCGCCTCGAGCAGCAGGTGAAAGCCTTTCTTGGTCGCCATCCGGCCGACGCCGAGGAGCATCGGGGCGTCGGGTGGAATCCCCAGTCGTTTCCGCCAGAGGCCACGGCGCTCGGCGTCGGGCGCGAAGAGGTCGCTGTCGACGCCGTAGGGAATGACCTGCGAGCGCTCGGCGGGAAATCCGATCTCCTGCACCCGGGCGGCGAGCTCGGGCGAGCAGCTCGTCAGGCCGTCCACGCGGCGCAGGGCTCTGCGCACGAATGGACGCACGAGGCCCTTCTCCGCCATGAAGACGTCGCTGCCGTGGAGCCCGACGAGCAGCGGCATGCGTCCGCCACAGAAGGCGGCGGCGAAGAGATTGGGCACGACCCAATGGGCCTGCACGACGTCCCACCCTCCCTCGGCGAGTGCGCCGCGCAAGGCCCGCCGGGCGCCGAGAAGATAGAACGGCGCGACCGCCGCGGCGGCGCCTGCCATGCGCTCGTCGGCGTGCAGCGAGCGGCCGTAGCCCAGGAGCTCCCAGCGCTCGGGGGCGTAGCGGAAGGTGCGTACTTCGACGCCCTCTTCGCTCCACGACGGGGCAAGCCCCGCGGCGTGCGGCGCCAGCACTCGAACCCGGTCGCCAGCGCGCACCAGGGCGCGCGCCAGGTCGCGGATGAACGGGCCGGCGCTGTCGTGCGCCCGCCGCGGATAGGTCTGGGTGAGGAAGAGGATGGCGAGGGCGCGGCGATCGGAGGCGGCCCCGATAGTGGCTACAGCGCTAATCGAGCAGCTCCTTGACCGAATAGCTGTCGCTGCGGCGGAAGGTCTTGTGGGTCATCATCTCCGCCAGCAGGCCGGTCATCAGCACCTGCAGTCCGATCAGCATGAGAAGCGAACCGAGGAGCAGCAGCGGCCGGTTCGACAACGAGTCTCCGAGAAACCAGCGCACCGCGAGGTAGCAGTTGATCAGCAGCCCCGAGCCGAGACCCGCCAGCCCCATCGCACCGAACAGGTGAAGCGGGCGACGCGTGTACTTGGTGATGAACAGCACGGTGAGGAGATCGAGCAGACCCTTGTAGAAACGGTCCCAGCCATACTTGCTGATCCCGTGGCGCCGCGGGTGGTGGCGTACCGCGAGCTCGCCGACGGCGAAACCGCGGCGGCTGGCGAGGACCGGTATGTAGCGGTGCAGCTCACCGTAGATCGGCACCTCTTCCAGCACCTCGCGGCGATAGACCTTGAAGCCGCAGTTGAAATCGTGCAGGTCGACCTGTGCGACCTTGCGGGTGGCCCAGTTGAAGAGCAGCGAAGGCAGGGTCTTCGTCAGCGGATCCTTGCGTTCCTGCTTCCAGCCCGAGACGAGATCGAAACCGCCCTTTTCCAGGGTCTCGAGCATGCGCGGAATCTCTTCCGGGTCGTCCTGCAGGTCTCCGTCGAGGGTGACGATCAGGCGACCGGCAGCGATGTCGAACCCCGCCGTCAGGGCGGCCGCCTTGCCGAAATTCCGTCGCAGCCGCACCAGCTTGACGTTCGGGTCGATCCCCCGCGCCTCTCGCACCCGCGCGCAGGTCGCATCGCGCGAGCCGTCGTCGACGAAGATGATCTCGTAGGAGAGCCCCAGGGGGGCGAGCGCCGCCTTCACCCGGCGGGCGAGCTCGAGCACCGTTCCCTCCTCGTCGAGAACCGGCACGAGCACGGAGCAGTCGAGGGTCGATTCCGGGGAGCCCGTGGCGCCGGGCTCGGGAGGGGAGGGGAAGTTTGGGTTCATGGCCGAGCCGCCGAAGGGGCAGCCGCGATATTGTAGCAATCAAGCGATGCTTCCCGCTCTGCAGCAGCTTTCCGGCCCGTTCAACTTCCTCGGCAGAAGCTCCGAAGAGCTTCGCCGGCTGGTGCCGGATGCCGAGCAGATTCTCCCGGCGCAGCAGAAGATCTTTCAGGAAGACGAAACCGCAACGCCGCTATTCGGCTATCCGGTTCTCCTGACGCCCGAGCTCGCGGCGCTCGACCGCGCCTTCGACGGCTACCTGGCGCAGGAGGAGGAGGTCGAGTACGCCACCCTGCAGCGCATCGCCTTCGACTCGTCCGCCTTCGGCGGCGCCTGGGAGCGCTACCGTCTGCTGCTCACCCGGGCCACCGAGAACTCGATCACGGCGAGCTACGGACGGAGCTTCCCTGGAATCTTCTGGCTCTACCATTCGGGCGCCATTGCCAGGGGCTTCAAGGAGACGACGAAGCGCCTGCTGCGACGCGATCTGGTATGGGCCAAGAACAACGGCGACGAGTTCCGCTACCGGGTCTACCATCGCGCCCTCGACCGGCTCTCCAATCTCACCTACGACCTGGTCAACCGCCTCTCCACCGACACCGAAGAGGTCGAGCAGCAGATCTTCCCCATCCTCCTCACCCGGATGAAGGACAACATTCTGATCTTCACCGAGGACCACATCAGCCCCAACCTCGCCGAGCTCGCCGGCTATTTTTCCGGCTGCCTCAGGCTCGACGGCCGCGACTTCCGGTTGCGCCTGATGCGGGTGCACGAGTGGTACTCGGAGCTGCTGCGCCACGACAAGGAGCTGTTGCAGCTCTCCCGCCTGCTCGGCGAAGAGCCGGGCCAGGAGCCGCGGCTCCATCTCAACCGTCCCGGCTACCTGACCTTCCTCGCCGGCCGTCCGACCTACGACCCGGAGAATCTGCTGCCTCCGGCCTGGATCCAGGTCTGGGAAAGCCTGTTGGTGAAGCTCAAGGAGTTCGAGCTCTTCAACGCCCTGCGACGCAGCATCGTCGGCGTCGATCGCGACGATGACCACGTGCTCGGACGAGAGCGTTTTTCGGCCCGCGTCAGCGGCGCCACGACGCCGGTGCCGCTGTCGGCCAGTACGCGTCCGCTCGACTTCATGGCACCCTGGGTCGTCGATCCCCTCGTCGCCCGCTTCGGCCTGATCTACGACATCTCCGACTTCACCGAGACGGTCTCGCTCCTGCGTCGCTCCGGCGTGCTCGAGCAGGACCGTTCTTTCCGCATGCTCTTCCGCTTTCAGCGCCGGGTGAACCGGCTCGCTTCCCAGCACAAGGCCAAGCTCGAGAAGTACCTTGGTGACGGCGCCTTCTACTCGAGCCGCGAAGCCCATCACCTCCTCGTCCTGGCGATGCAGATCCAGCGCGCCTATCGCGAAGCTCTCGCGAAGGGCTTTCCGTTCTCGAACGGCCTGCGCATCGCGCTCAACCACGGCCAGTACCGGCTCCTGCCGATCCAGATCGGCGGCAAGGAGGAGGGCGGCGACCGCTACGAGTTCTTCGGTCACGGCGTCGTCGAGCTGACGCGGCTGACCTCGGGCAAGGCTTCACGCGAGATCGACGAGATCAAGACGCTGCTCATCACGCTCGGTTACCCGGAGCCGGTGGTGAACCGCTTCTTCGCCCCGATGACCCATCAGAACCTCGACGTCGTCAACAAGCTCGAGGAGTCGCGCAGTTTCTACTCCTACATCAATCCGAATGGCTCGCTGGTGAACGAGGGCATCGTCGCGACCCTCGACTTCATCCAGCGCCTCGAGAAGGAGTCGGTCAGCAGCCGGATCTTCCGTCTGTTGGACGGCGAGCGCACCTATGTCGCGCTCAAGGTCGACACCGCCGGAGGGAGCCTCCTGGTCGGGATCCGCAAACTCGGCGTCGCGCACTTGAAGGGCCTCGACCGGCTGCCGGTCTATGAGATCGTCGACGCATCGCTCTGGGGGGACAACACCCTGGTCGAGCTGCGCGGCAGCCTGATGGAGCTGATCGAACGTGAATTCAACTCCGCACTGAGCCATTGATGGCCAAGGCGAACCGCTAGCAAGGAGAGCACAAACTGTGAGCACCGGCGACAACGGCTCCGTCTGGCAGACCGACCTTCCCGGCCTGCCGGCACCCCGGCGCGGCAAGGTCCGCGACATCTACGACCTCGGCGACCACCTCTTGCTGGTGGCGACAGACCGTCTTTCGGCCTACGACCACATCCTGCGGCCGGCGATTCCCGGCAAGGGCAAGATCCTCACCCAGCTCACCAACTTCTGGATGGAGCGCCTCTCCGGGATCGTCCCGAACCACCTCCTGGCCACCGAAGTCGGCGACTTCCCGGCGGAGCTTCGCCGCCATGCCGCCGAGCTCGAAGGACGGGCGGTCCTCGTGCGCAAGGCGCAAGTCCTGCCCTTCGAGTGCGTGGCGCGCGGTTTTCTCGCCGGCAGCGCCTTCAAGGAGTATCGCGCCGCAGGTACCGCCTGCGGCATCGCGCTCCCCCCGGGTCTCGAGCGCGCGAGCCGTCTCACGGCGCCGATCTTCACCCCCGCCACCAAGGCGGAGTCGGGTCACGATGAGAACGTCGGCTTCGCCACCCTCGAAGCCGGCGTCGGAGCGGCCACCGCGAGCCGCCTGCGGGACCTGACCCTCGCTCTCTACCGCGCCGGCGCGCAGCACGCGGAATCGGTGGGCCTGCTGCTTGCCGACACCAAGTTCGAGTTCGGCACGATCGCCGGCGAGATCATCCTGATCGACGAAGCTTTGACCCCCGACTCGTCGCGCTACTGGGAGGCGACGGCCTGGAGCCCGGGAGCGGAGCCGGCCTCGTTCGACAAGCAGTTCGTGCGCAACTGGCTCGACGCCTCGGGCTGGGATCACGAATCGACGCCCCCGCAACTGCCGGCGGAGGTCGTCCAGGGCACGCGCGAGCGCTACGTCGAGGCTTTTCGCCGTTTGACCGGGCGTGCGCCGCGACTCTGATTCCTCGGGTAGGATGCGCCTAGGGCATGCTCACCGCAGAGAAGATTCGCGCCATTCACGAGATCGTCGACGGGGCGAATGTCGGCATCGTCTTCCAGCCGATCGCCGACATCCACAAGCGCCGAATCCTCGCCTACGAGGCGCTGGCGCGCAACTCGAATCCACTGTTCAAGAGCACGCCGGAGATCTTCGAGGCGGCGGTCCAGGCGGGTCGTGTCGCCGAGCTCGGAAGGCTGCATCGCGACCAGGCGGTGCGGCTGTGCCCGCACTACCCACTCTTCCTCAACATCGAGCCGCACGAGTTCGACCACGGCTGGCTCGTGCGCCCCGACGATCCGATGTTCCGCCACCGTCATCCGATCACCCTGGAGATCACCGAGTCGGTGCCGATCAAGTACTTCACGCAGTGCCACAGCGTGCTGGCGGAGATCCGCCAGAAAGGGGTCTCGCTCGCCATCGACGACCTCGGCGCCGGCTTCTCGAATCTGAAGTACATCGCCGATCTGCAGCCGGAGATCGTCAAGCTCGACCGCGAGCTGATTCTCGGCTGCGCCCCCGGGAACCGCCCGTTCCGGCTGCTGTGCTCGATCGTCTCGCTGTGCAAGGAGATGAAGGCCAAGACGGTCGCCGAAGGCATCGAGACTCCCGCGGAGTTCGAGGCCGCCGTCGAAGCCGGCGTCGACTACGCCCAGGGCTACCTCCTCGGCCGCCCCGCCTGCCCCGCCCCCGACCTCATCTGGCCCGGCACCTCGCGCTAGCGCCGCCAAGCTGACCGACTTCGCCCGCCGCATCGCCTTCTTGCACTCGCCTCCGGCTCGACGCCCACCTCGTCAACGTCGCATCGAAAAAGAGCCCGGCGTCCCGCGCCGGGCCCTTCGAATCCTACCGTCCGCCTTCTCCTCGATGGCTTTCCCGTCTTCTGTTTCATCTCGAATGGTCATCGGCATTGCCCTTTAGACCCTATGCATTTGCCACGAAATGCCAAAGTACAGCGCCCGCCTCTCCACGAGAACATCACTCGTCGAAGCTGGAAGGTACCGTTCTACTGTCGGGTCGCGTCAGACGAGCCCTCGCCGATTGCTGCTCGCAGAACATCATCATCATCGAGTAGTTGCGGCCAGACGTAGAGGATTCCCCCGGACGGAAGGACGATCTCCTGTGCGGCCGCTACAAAACCCAGCACAGTTCGGCACGGCCGGAGCTTCAGCTCCGAGGAACTCCAGGTCTTCGTTCTTCTCCAGAGCCAGCTCACCGCGATCCGCTCATCTGCGATCACGAAGCTGACCGGGCTCGCGAGAAAGAGAAGACATGCGCCGTAGCCAGCTGCAGCTACCACGCGCAGCCAGGTAGCTTCGAAGTAACCCATGCGCCAGAAGAGATAAGCCGAAACAGGTATGAGAAGAACCTGCGACAGCAATACTCCCCATGAGTACCGGACCACAATGGGCCGTGCGGAACCCGGAAGCGGATCGGAAGAGTTCATCGAAGTCCAATTCTAGTTCGGCAGTTGCGGACAAGCGGGGGCCACGGCGGCACCGCAAGTAGGCCTGCTGGAGGCATCAGACAGCCCCTTTGCTGCTCCAACTGCGAGCGTCTGGCTCCCCTGAAGTACCTGGCTTGCAGTCGCGAGAGGCAGGCTGGGAAGAGCGCGCGCGACACTCTCAAGAAGGCCGACAGGCGCCGTCGCCAAGGCAGCGATACCAGCAGCCTGCATATTGACAGGATCGCCACTCGCAGCGTCTGTGGCCGCTGAAGCCACGGCAGACTTCAATGGTGTCGAGACAAGACCTCCTGGAAGTCGACCTTCCAGGGCGCCGAACACACCGCCCACAATCGCACCTCGCAAGGCGCTCTTGGAGTCCGAGATAGCGCCCGAGATCATGCCTACCAACTCCGATCCGAGAGTGGCGATCAGCACAGCCGGTTTGGCGCCAGTCGCCAGTGCGGGCGCTGTCGTCAAAAGGAGCGGCCCCAAGAAGAGCTGAGAGTGGCGCATCTTGTCCGGTCCAGTGGTTATACGTGCCTGCAGCGCCTTGTCCCTCGCAAACTCTTCAGAGAACTGCCGGTCAACATGTCCGTCTGGATCAACGCGACTCACAGGGTTGCCGCTCGCATAGGCGTAGCGATTCCAACTTTGCGGCCGCTGTCGGCTTCCGTGAGCAGAATCCACACTCAGCATTCTCCCGGTAAGTGGCGAATGGAATCGCGCATGCATGTAGTCGAGATCGTCGGCGTTGCTGGTGGGGTTGCCGAGGTCGCGTTCGTGGCTGGTGAATTTGAGTTTTGTCGTGTCCTGGTTGACTCCGGTGAACTCCTCACCGAATGGGAGGTAGACGTGGTACGCGACCTTTGCGGCGCCGGCGTCGGTGACCAGACGGGGGGTGCCGAGGTGGTCGGGGTGGAAGTAGCGCCCGGACTGGGCGCCGGCGAGGAGCTGGCCGTCGCGGTAGATGTAGTCCTCGTTGATCGCCCACGGTGACGATCCGAACTCCCTCAGCACCTTGCCGTCGAGACCGCGCAGCGTCCAGCGGCCGGTACCCCCGCCGACTTTGAACGACCAGATCCGTTCGTCGTCTGCCGTGTAGAGATAGAGCCACTCTTGCCCCGCCGCTCCCGGACACGGAGTCGACGCACAGAAGTGCTTCATCTCGTTGAACGGACCGTACTCGTAAGTCTGCCCGTTCCAGGCGGTGAGATTCCCGGCCAGATCGTAGGTAGCGCTGGTGAGCCGGTTCTTCGCGGCCGACGTTGGCGTGCTCAACGTCCCCAACGCCTGGATATTGCCGAAAGCGTCGAAGGTGTAACTCTGCGACTTCGACGTACCAGCCCCCGCGAGACCGTCGAAGACCGTCGCAGCGACCAGGCGGCTCACCTTGTCGTACAAGAAGGCCGAGGTGCCGATTGCCTTGATGTTCCCGACGCCATCGTAGGAATAGGCACCGGACGACCAGTTGTTTCCAGCCGCAACCCCTGAGGTTGTGATCGACGCCGGCCGCAAATTCGACACCGAATCTTTCGCCTGGGTCACAACGACGCCGTTGGCATGCATGATGCCATTCACCATGCCGTTCCGGTGATAAGTCAAGCTGGAGGCGAACCCAGGAACTCCCGTCAATCGTCCGTTGCTATAGGCAAACGTCACCGCCCTCCCTGCCGCCGGCGCACCCGTGCAGGCGGCATGCGTGCAGGCCGGATAAGTCATATTGGTGACCGCTCCCAGGTCGTCGTAGGCCGTCCACGCCTGAGAGAACGACTCGTTGGGTGTCGTCGGCAGTGGATTCGGCGGCGTCCAAGTCGCCCAGGCGAAGTTCGCCGAAGCCTTTTGGGAGACGCGGCCCATCTCTCCGCCGTAGGTGTAGGTCTCGTCGATCCTCACCGTGTAGGGCGTGGTACCGAAAAGGACGTAGTTGTAGCGCTCGGCCTTCTTCACCTTGCCGCGCGAGCGGTCCGTCGCTCCCGTTCCCGTGCCGAAGGTGAAGATCTTGAGCGCCCTGCCCGAGGACTGATCGTTGACCTGCCTCAGGCGTTCCGCCTCGTCATAGAGCAACTCCAGGTCGTTCGGTCCGTCCGTCTTGCGGCCGGCGTGTCCGCGCGCATCGATCGCCGCGTAGGTCACGCAGCCGTTCGCAGACGCACCTCCCTTCTCCGGATGACAGTCGCTCGTCAGGAAGCCGCGATTGTCGTAGGTAAACGTCCGTACCTGAGTCGAGCCGCCCTCGGTCGTCGAAGCCGACTTCAGCCTTCCACCGATATCGTAGCCGTAGATCGTCGCAATGTCCGCCCCGGCAGATCCCGAGGGCTCGGTAACGCGGAGGAGCCGCCCCTGGCGATCGTAGATCTCGGAGGTCAACGAGTCGGTCTCGCCCCCGCCGGGGTTCGTCCCGACCTTCACCGTGCGATTGACGACCCGGGCGCCCAGATAGGAGAGCGTCGTCTGGTGCGAAGAGCCTTCCGGAGGGATCAGCGTCGTGGGCCGCCCGAATGGATCGAAGTTGCGATACCTATTCCATCCCACGTGCGCCGCGGCGTCCGGCTCCCATTGCGAGACGTCCGTCTTGTGGCCCGCCACGTCGTAGATCGTGCTGCGCTTGCTCCAGGTGCCGTCAGGCATCCGGCGCCGCTCCTTGACGACCCTGCCGAAGTCGTCGAAGAGGATCTCTTCGTCGGTCAGTTGGCCGTTCTGTAAGCCATTGGGATATTGCCGAATGGTCGCCGACGCCAGGATGGCAGCGGTCGTCTGGGTCGCGGGTACCGCCCCATGGTAGGTGTAGCTCGTCCACGCATCCTGAACCGGCTTGATCCAGGTCACGCGGCCCATGCTGTCGTACTCATACTGGGTGTATACCAGTGCGGAATCCCGGCTCGTCTTCACCAACCCGGTTCCGAAGTCGACGCCAGTCACACTGGCACTCAAGGTGTTGTTGACGTCGAAGAAGCCGGCGTTCGTGTGCTGACGTGTCTTCAGCGAACCGAACTCGAAGACATTGTCGACAGCGTACTTGGCCGTGGGGAGCGAGATCCCGCAAAGGTTCGTTCCGGTCCCGACGCTTTGCGAGTCGCCGCCGTACCATCCCTCGGCCCGTACGTTGCCGTTCGCATCGTGCGAGTAAAGAGTCACCACGTCGTTTGCACCCGGCTCGGCGCCGACCAGGACCCGCTTTCGAAGGAGAAGTCCCTTCGCCGTAGCGGGGTCCACCGTCGGGTCGAACGTATCGAAGCAATAGTGGATCCTCGCGACGACACTGCTTTCCGACACGTACTGATCGGCGAAGGTATTGAGCACCCAGTTGGAGCCGACTGGGAACATCGTGAACGCTCCCGGATAGGTTCCCTGGTCTGGGTTGTAGTTCGTGAAGGCGGCGCGATTGTTGCCCGCTCCGAAGTTGCCCGTGGTGACCGACTGCCGGTAGTGGCCGAGGCCGTCGAAGGACGAGTAGTCGACGGCGGCGAACTTCGCGACGTTGTTGACGACATCGTCGTTGTACACCGTCTTCGTCGATGCGACGCGCCAGTTGGCCTTGGTGCACTTGCCGTTTCCCTGCTCACCGCAAGTGCCGTCGTCGCGCTCGTAGCGCACGTATTCGCTGCGCTTCGCCGCCGAGCACCCCGTGCCGCCGGCATTGCAGTCGAAGGTCTGCTGCGACAGCAAGCGAGGCGGAGTGGCTCCGTCAGTCTGCATGTGCGTGATCGGCAGCCCGTGCTCGGTGCGCACGAAGCCGTGCTCGGAGGTGTAGAACATCTCCGGCCAGACCGAGAAAAAATACTTGGTCTGGTCACCGAGCGGATCGATTACTGTAACCGTGAGCTCCTCGTTACCTGGCAGTGGCCATGAAGAATTTGGACACCAGTTCGTCGGCCGCGCCGGCTGCGGAGAGAGCGTCGGGCTGTAGGTCGTCGTCCCGATAGTCGTCCCGGTGGCGGTCTTCTCCCGGCGGATGCCAACTCCCGGCGAGGCGCTCGCGTATACGTCGTACCCGTCTAGGCTGCCGCCAGGTGGCGGAACCGGAACAGGACAGGTGCCGACGGGCAGGTGCCAATCCACGTAGTCATACTCGACCTTGCCCAGGGTTGGAAGGGTCACCGACTTCACCGCCCCCATGCGACAGGTCGGCGATGGAAAGACATCGTCGAGATAGTAGTCCAGCGCCCAGAGCGAGCCGTCGGGCAGGGTCACGCTGGTGAGCATCGGCACCGAGGCAGTTCCGGAGTTCGCCTCGCGATCACTGAGGCAGTGGCGCTCGGTTGTTCGCTGAGTGTAAGTGAAGTCGTAGACGGCAGCTGGAGTTCCAGCGAAGGAGGTGAGGGTGACGAAATCGACGAACTTCACGGCTTGCAGATCGTACGTCTCGTTCCTGAACGTCACCGTCTGTATCCGCCCCTGGCTGTCGGTCAACCTCCAGGTCAGTGAGTCCGGATAGGTAACGGCCAGCTGATTGCCGGTCCGGTCGCTGACCTTCGTCAACTTGTAGCTGCTGTCGAACTCCCGGAAGGAGCCGTCCGGAGACTCGACGCGATAGCCGCCGGCAAAGGGTGAGAGGCGCAGGTACGAGCCGTCGCGGGTGTACTTCGCGGTGTCGGCCGGATCCGACTCGTGCAGCTTGCCGGGGAACGTATGCTCCGAGCCGTCGGGAGCGACGTAGAGAATGTGCCCCGAATCGTTCGTCGGGTCGGTGGTCGCCAGCAGTTGCCCGAGTGAAAGGCTCCAGCCCATCCCTGCATTCGAGCGCCGGTTCGGCAGCGACTTCGTCGCCCAGCGATTCCCTTCCGGCGGATCGAAGAAGATCTCGTTCTTGAAGTCCCAGACCTTGGAGTTGTAGACCATGGTCAGCCCGTACGAGAAGCCGGCGGCGCCGAATCCCCCGACGGGATAGCTGCCACCGATCGGAATCGTCAGAACGACGTTGCCGTTGAGCAGGTTGAGGTTGTCGAAATCGCGGAACTGATAGACCTTTTCCGGGTCAAAGCCGCGGACCAGGTTCGGATGCTGTTGCGCCGAGATCGGCAAGCAGGTGACGAACAGCGCGAAAAGCACGAATCCGGTCCGTCGGAGAGATCGACTCACGATGGTGGCGCTCATTCCTGCACCCGGAGAATCATCACTTCCATGTTGATCGGATCGATGGCGATGACGAGATCACCGTCAGCGTAGGCGTCTGGGGCGACCGGACTCTCCCCCAATGCCCGGAAGCCGACGAGCTCAGCCGTGAGGACTCCGTCCGCGGCGCCGTCGGTGTCGTCGGGAGCCCCCTCGCTGAATCTCCCGACCCACGCCCCGACACGGGAACGCGTGACCAGAATGTGCAGGTCCGAACGCTGGATCGCCAGCTGGTCAACCTGGTCGTTCTTGCCAACCTTCAGGGCATCGGAAGGAAAAGCAGCCAGGCGCAGCGGATAGTCACCTGGCGCCGCCAGGGCATAGGCGCCGGTCGTCAGGTCCACGGCCGCCCAGATCGAATGGGGCGGAACTCCATCCGGAAGCTCGAAGTTAGCGCTGCCGAGCGCGTCCGCGGAACTGACGCTGAAGCGCGGCACCGTCGTCGACGCGTAGTCCGAAGACTCGCTTGCGATCGAGAACCACACGACCTCTCCGCCGGGAGTCGCGTCTTCGAGATAGATCACGCTTTCCTCGAAACTGAACGCCAGCTCCGGAACGACCTGGGCCGCCAACGGCGAGATTGGGGGAACACAGACAGCGGCGAGAGCTGCCAAGACGACGAGGCTCCTGCATACCTTCATTGCGAAGTCCTTTCGTAGACCGCGAAGAGATGGCAAGCCTTCGTGCTTCGGGAGCCCGGCAAGATATCGACATCCTCGACTCCCCGTCTGTAGACTTTCGACAAGCGGCTGAACCGTTCAGAGTCCCCGACCTGCATTTCCAATTTTCGAGCCGCAGGAACGTAGCACAGTCGAACGGCGCGCCAAGCACGGCTTGGCCGACCGCGCCGAACGCCCGTGCCGTTTGCTTCCGGCCACCCCCTTGCCGGTCAGCCGGGCAGTTGGTCGGCGAGCTCTTCGAGGGTGGAAATCTGGGTGAGCTGCATGTCGATGCGTTTGGCGAGGCCTTCGACGCGCGGCAGATAGGCCTGCTGGAAGCCGTGGGCGGCCGCTTCGCGCAGGCGGGCTTCCGCCTGGCTCACCGGGCGGACTTCGCCCAGCAGGCCGATCTCGCCGAAGAAGACGGCGTCAGGCGGGAGCGCGACACCGCGGTAGGCGGAGATGAGCGCCGCAGCCACAGCGAGGTCGGCGGCGGGCTCCTTGAGCGCCAGGCCGCCGACAACGTTCAAGAAGACGTCGCGGTCGGCGAGGCCGAGCTTGGCGAAGCGCTCGAGGACGGCGACGAGGAGGATCACGCGGTTGCTGTCGAGGCCGACGCTCATGCGCCGCGGCGACGGGAAGTTGGTCGGGTTCACCAGCGCCTGGGTCTCGACGAGCAGCGGGCGCGCTCCGGAGAGGGTCGGCAGAACCGCCGAACCGGGAGCTCCGCGGCGGCGGCGCGCGAGCAGGACCTGCGACGGATCGAGCACCGGCTCGAGACCCGACTCGCGCATCTCGAACATGGCGATCTCGCCGGTCGGACCGAAGCGGTTCTTCGTCGCGCGCAGGATCCGGTAGTCCGACTCGCGCTCGCCCTCGAAGTTGAGCACCGTGTCGACCAGGTGCTCGAGCGATTTCGGGCCGGCGATCGTCCCCTCCTTGGTCACGTGCCCGACGAGGAAGAGCGTCGCCTCGGAGCGCTTGGCGAAGTCGGCCAGCCGGTTGGCGCAGTGGCGCACCTGCCCGATGGAGCCTGGCGGGCTCTCCAGCTCGTCACTGGCGATCGCCTGGATCGAGTCGACGAGGAGCGCCGCCGGCTCCGCCGCGCGCGCGGCGTCGAGCACCGATTCGAGGCGCGTCTCCCCCACCACCAGCACGGCGCTCGAAGCGCACCCCAGGCGCTCCGCGCGCAGACGGAGTTGACGCGGCGACTCCTCGGCGCTGGCGTAGAGGACCTTGCGCTTCTGCCCGGCGAGACGGTCGGCGAGTTGGAGGAGCAGCGTCGACTTGCCGATGCCCGGCTCCCCGGCGAGGAGCACCGTGCCGCCCGCGACCACCCCGCCGCCGAGCACGCGGTCGAGGGCCGGAATCCCGGAGGGCGTCCGCAGGACCTGCTCCTGATCGATCTCGGCCAAGGGAACCGGCAAAAGCGGCGTGCCGCCGCCGCGTTCCCCCGGCTTGGCGGAGCGCCTCGGCGCCTCGCGGACCTCCTCGACGAACGACGACCAGGTGCCGCATTCGGGGCAGCGCCCCAGCCACTTCGTCGACTGGTAGCCGCAGCTCTGGCAGGCGTACAAGGTGCGCTGGGCCATCAGAAGCTGGGGACCGAGCCCATCAGGTACTTGAGATCGTCGTCGGACCAGCGGATGCCGACGCCGACGAACGGTGAGCGGTACTCTTCGACCAGCGGATCGTCATAGCCCGCCTTGATGTAGAGGTTGCGCAGGAAGGTCCACTGCCCGGTGAGGCGCAGGTGCGGATCCAGGTCGCGCTCGCGGCCGAAACTGAACGCTTCGAACGAAACCGCCAACCGCTTCTGAAGAAAGGTGTAGTCGACCTGCACTCCGGCCGAATTCTCGACGATCCCGGCCCACAGGGAACCCCGCCGGTCGGCGAACGGGAAGCCGAAGAGGGCCGACCAGTTGTTGCGCCGCGTCTCGGTGGTCAACTTGTCCGTGACCGTCGTCTCCACCGAGCCGTCCGGACGCGTCACCGTGACGACTTCGTTCTTCTCACTGATTCGACCCCGCGGATCCGACACCAGCTCGAAGCGATAGAACCGCGGGCTCTGGTCGCCGTGTGGCAGGAGATCGAGACGGAAGGCCGATCTGTAGTCCTCGAGCTCCGAGATGTAGGCGCCGTCGAGTCCGAGCTCGAGCTTCAGGTCGTTCACCCGACCGAGCGTGGCGCCCAGCGCGCCCACACCCTCCTCCACGCTGCCGAGCGCGCTCATCAGCTGGTCGTGCGCCTCCTCGCTGTTGACCAGTTTGCCGAGAGTCCCCTCGCCGCTCGCGATCTTGGTGGTGATCTCGTTCAGGTTGTCGACCGAGGTTTGCACCCGCTCGCTGACTTCCTTGATGTTGGCGATCGAGTCCTTGAAGTTGGTGCGGTTCTCCGTCACGACGCTGTCCACCTGCTTCAGCATCTGTGCGATCTGCTCGGTGAGGCGAGGAAGCTGTTCGGCCAGGGTCGCGCTGAAGCGCTCGAAGTTCCGCACCGTACCGTCGAGACTCGACCGGTTCTCGCCGATCAGGGCACGCAACTCCTCCGAGGTCGCCTGGATGCTTGCGATGAGGGCCGAGATCCCACCGCCGGCGCCTCCCGCTCCACCCGTTCCGCCCACCCCTCCCACCCCTCCCATAAACCCCTGGATCGAATCGGCGATGCCGTCGATCTTCGCCATCGCGTCGTCGAACGAGACCGGGGTCTTGCCGGGCAGAACCGTTCCCGGAGGCAGGAGAGCGGCACCCTCGGCGCCCAACCGCAGCTCGATGAACTTGTCGCCGAGCAACCCTTGATTGGCGATCGCGGCGTAGCTGCCTTCGACGAAGGCGATCGGCTGGTCGAGGAGGAGGGAGACACGCGCCCTCCTGCCCTCGAGCCGGATGCCGTCCACGCGCCCGACCCGAACCCCAGCGAGCCGCACCGCCGCCTTGTCGTCCAGTCCGACGATCGAGTCGAAGATCGCGTCGACGCGGGTGCCCTTGGGCCCCCAGAGCTTCCAGTCCTCGACGCGCAGGACGAGCCAGCCGAGGAGAACGAGGCAGACAGTCATGAAGACCCCGACTTTGACTACCTGTGGCACATTCGACATTCCGTGCTCCTTCGTTCCCGGCGCCTCGCGACTCAATCGGTGAGCGGTCCCGAGGCCAGTCCCTGAATGAACTGCTGCACCCGCGGATCCGGCGAAGCGCGGAATTCAGCAGGTGGCGCATAGGCGATGATCTTCCCCTGGTGCAGCATGGCGATGCGCTCGGCAATCCGGAAAGCGCTGTCCATGTCGTGGGTGATCGAGACCGCCGTCGACCCGAGCTTCTCCTGGAGCTCGAGGATCAGCTGGTCGATCACCGCCTTCATCACCGGGTCGAGGCCGGTCGTCGGCTCGTCGAAGAGCAGGATCTTGGGCTCGAAAGCGATGGCGCGCGCGAATCCGACCCGGCGCCGCATTCCGCCGGAGAGCTCGGCCGGCATCTTCTGCTCGGCCCCCTCGAGGTGAACCAGCTCCAGGCACTCGGCGACGCGCGCGGCGATCTCGTCCTTCGGGCGGTTGGCGCGCCGCAGCGCGAAGGCGACGTTCTCCCAGACCGACATCGAGTCGAAGAGCGCCCCCTCCTGGAACGACATGCCGAAGCGTCGGCGAAAGCCGGTGATGGCGCGCGCATCGAGCGTCGCGATATCGGTGCCGTCGACCACGACGCGGCCCGCGTCGGGACGCAGGAGGCCGATCATGTGCTTGAGCAGCACGCTCTTGCCGCTCCCCGAGCCACCGAGGATGACGACCGACTCGCCCTCGTAGATGGCGAGGTCGAGCTCGTCGAGGACCTTCTTGTCGCCGAAGGACTTCGAGACCTCCTGCAGGTCTATTTTGATCGCCAGCGGAGCTTTCGAGCTCCCTGGAATCGCCGCAGCTGCACTCGCCGAGGACATGATCAGTACAGGATCTTGGTGAGAAAGAAATCGGAGATCAGGATCGCGATCGAGGCCAGGACGACGGCGCGGGTCGTCGCCCGGCCAACCCCTTCGGCTCCGCCGCGGGTGAAGTACCCCTTCTGGCAGCCGACCACGGCGATGATCAAGCCGAAGACCGCCGCCTTGATCAGCCCCGAGGAAAGGTCTGCGAGATCCATGAAGCGGAAGGTGTTCTCGACATAGGTCACCGGATTCGCACCGAAATAGACCACCGAGATGAGATATCCGCCGGTGATCCCGATCACGTCGGCGACCACGATGAGCAGCGGCAGCATGAACACCGTGGCCCAGACCCGCGGAACGACCAGGTAGTGAACCGGATCGGTGGCCAGCACCTCGAGGGCATCGATCTGTTCGGTGACCCGCATCGTGCCGAGCTCCGCCCCCATCGCCGAGCCGCAGCGTCCGGCGATGAGCAGCGAGGAGATCACCGGGGCCAGCTCCCGCACCATCGAGAGCGCCACCAGCGAGCCGACGAAGCCCTCGGCGTTGAAGCGCTTCAGGGTCGAGAACGTCTGCAGCGCCATCACCATGCCGGTGAACAGCGCCGTCAGCAGGACGACCGGCAGCGAGTCGACGCCGATGCGCACCATCTGCCGCGTCAGCTGCTTGAAGTCGTAGGGCGGACGGAAGGTCCAGGCGAAGGTTCGCCCGAGGATCTGGAAGAACCGCCCCATCTCGGTGAAGTAGCCCTCGAGCGGCACGGAGCGCGTCGTCATGGCGCCGATTCGACCGGCAACACTCTGTCCTGCGCCGGGGTGTCTCGCGCCGTGTCTTCGACGATGCGTCGCGGCAAGCGCAGGCCGAAAAGACAGAGCAGCTGGTAAGGAATGGTCCCGACCTCCGCGGCGAGCTCCACCGCCGAAATCGCTTCGGCGCCCTGGCATCCGAGAAGGGTGACTCGAGAACCGACCTGGGCAGGGACGCCGGTGACGTCGACCGCCAGGAGGTCCATGCTCACGGAGCCGACGACCGGTACGCGCTGGCCGGCGACGAGGGCCTCGGCGCGATTGCCGAGCCGCCATGAGTAGCCGTCGGCGTAGCCGACCGGCACGATGCCGATCCGGCTCGGGCGCGCGGCGACCCACCGCCCGCCATAGCCGACCCGCGTTCCCGGCGGAATCTCCTTCACCTGAACGATCTCGGCCTCGACCGAGAGCACCGGCTCGAGATCCGCCGAGAGCCGCCCGGCCGAGTCGTAGCCATAGAGCGCGATCCCCAGCCGCACCCAGTCGAACCGCGCCGCGGAAAGATGAAGAGCCCCGGCACTGTTCGCGAGGTGCACGGCGACCGCCGCGCGCTCCGCGGGAGAGAGCAGCGCCAGGACCTCGTCGAAGCGCCTTTGCTGCTGCCCGTTCGACTCCGACTCCGGCGTCTCGGCCTCGGCGAGATGCGACATGACCCCTTCCAGGCGCAGCTCCGGCGAAGAACGAAGAAGCTCGAACAAGGAAGAGGCCTCTCGGGCATCGATGCCCAGGCGCGTCATTCCGGTATCGAACTTGAGGTGGAGAGGCGCAGTCCACCCACTCCCTTTACTGAAAGCTTTCAGAGCGCCGAGGCTCTCGATACTGCTGATGACGGGGGTCAGCCGGTGGTTCCGCAGGACCGGAGCTGCTTCGTCCGGAAGTGGCGAGAGAACGATCATCTGCGCTTGGACGCCGGCGTTTCGCAGCTCGATCGCCTCTTCGGCGGTGGCGACGGCGAAGCCGGCGAGGCGCTCTCCGCCTTCGGCCTCGAGCGCTCGTGCCACGGCGACAGCGCCGTGGCCGTAGGCGTCGGCCTTGACGACCGCCAGGATCTTCGCCGGCGCTACGCGCCCGGCGAGTCGGCGGAAGTTGCGCCGGAGGGCTTGAAGATCGATCTCGACCCAGGCTCGGCGGAGGGTCGGCGCGCCGCCCGGGCCTTCAGCCAACGTCACTCCCGGCGTGGCTCGAATCGTAGCTATGGAATCGCGTCGTCTCGCCCTTGAAGACCAGATTGATCGTGGCGGTCTCGCCGTTCCTGTGTTTGGCGATGATGAGCTCGGCCAGACCGCGCACCGACGGATCTTCCTTGTTGTAGATCTCGTCACGATAGATGAACGCCACGAGGTCGGCGTCCTGCTCGATCGAGCCCGACTCGCGCAGATCCGAGAGCACCGGGCGGTGGTCGCCGCCGCGCTTCTCCGAGGCGCGCGAGAGCTGCGACAGCAGGATGATCGGGATGTCGAGCTCCTTGGCGAGCTGTTTGAACGACCGCGTGATCGCCGAGATCTCGAGGTTGCGGTTCTCGAAACGTCCCCCCGCCTGCATGAGCTGCAGGTAGTCGACGACCAGCACTTCCAGGCCCTTCTCGGCCTTCAACCGCCGCGCCTTGGAGGCAACCTCGAGCAGGGTCGGGGCGGCCGAATCGTCGATGAACATCGGCGCCTTGCCGATCTCGGCCATCTTCTGCACGACCTTCACCCACTGCTGCTGCGACAGGTGCCCCGACCGGATGCGCGAAAAGAAGACGTCGGCCTCGGCGCAGAGGATGCGCAGCGCCAACTCCTGCTGCCCCATCTCGAGCGAGAAGATCCCCACCGTCTTCTTCTCGCGGATGGCCACGTGCGAGGCGATATTGAGCGCGAAACTGGTCTTCCCCATGCCCGGCCGGCCGCCGATGATGATCAGGGTCCCCTTGCCGAGGCCGTGGGTCAGGCGGTCGTAGTCGACGAAACCCGACGGGACACCGGTCAACGCCGTTCCCGGGTGCTCCTCGAGCATCTCCAGGGTCTCTTCGATGATGCGATCGAACGGCACGAAGCCGCGCCGAACCGCCTCCTCGCCGAGCGCCATGACGGCCGACTCGGCACGATCCAGCGCCTTCTGGGCGTCGACGCCGCCGTCCAGGCAATCGCGGGTGATGTCGCGACAGACATCGATCAGCCGCCGCCGGACCGAGCGCTCCTTGACGATCTCGACGTAGTGCTCGAAGCGACCGAGGTCCGGGAGGTCGACGTCCAGGCCCGCGAGGTAGGCCAGGCCGCCGGCACTCTCGAGGGCCGCCTTCTGCTCGAGCTTCGCCTGCACCGTGCGCAGGTCGATCGAGACCTGATTCTCCTGCAGCTCGAGCATCACGCCGTAGATCAGCCGGTGGCGCTCGGCGTGGAAATCCTCCGCCTTGAGCCGCCCGGAGACCGACGGCAGCAGGCGCGGATCGAGCAGCACCGCCGCCAGCACGGCGCGCTCCGACTCCTCGCTCTGCGGCATCGACTTCGGGTGTTGGAGAACCTCGAGCATGGACACAGCTATCCTAGCCGAAGAGACGCCCCGGCGAAGCCGATTGTCACCGGCTCGCCAGGGGCGCGGATGGCGCGCTGCCTAGGGCAGGGGGACGCTGCTGTTGTAGGCGTCCGACAGGCACTTCCACTTGCCATCCACCTTCTTCCACACCTCGAGGTACTTGCCGTTGTCGGTCACCGTCTTGCCGTCGGGACCGGTGAAGGTCAAGGTGTAGAAGCCGCTGGTGTAGCCCAGCTCGCCGCTCTCGGCCACTTGGGCGCGCTCGGCCTCCCAGTAGATCCTGGCGTCGGGCAGCTGCATGAGCCCGTTCCACGAGGCGCGGATCGCCTCCTGGGTGCGCGCCACCGGCTCGTTGGGCGCCAGCGTCTCGCCGTCGTCGGCCATGAAGGCGACCGTGGCATCGAGATCCTTGCGGCCGGCCGCCTCCGCCCAGGCCTTGTCCAGAGCCTTGAGCGCCGCCTCCTCCGCCGCCCGGTCGACCTTCGCCTGCGGCGCCCCGGCGAACGCAACCGCCGCGCCCGCCATCGTCAACAACGCCCCTGCCGCCAGCATCCGCCGCATGTTCATCGCCTCTCCCTCCAGGGTGGTGGAGCGCAACTTACCACGGCGGTGAAACCGCAAGGACGGTCAGGGAGCGGTGAAGCTCCAGCGCAGCGTGGCTGCTGACTCGAACCCGTCGACGAAGATCGCCGTCGAGCCCGCCAGCCGCAGCAGCGCGCCGCCCCCCATGCGCAGGATCTGCTCCGCCAGCAGCGGGCTCAGGTAACCAGGGAGGTCGTTCATGGTGTGGTAGTTCGGGTTGGAGGGATAGTCGGCCTCGATCGCCAATACGGCCGGACTGCTCTGCCAGAGAAACGGCGCGTGGTCGGAGCAGCAGACGCCGTACTCCATCACGATACCCAGGGTCGTGAAATCGGCGGCAGCGTCCGCGAAGTGGTCGAGCCAGGGCTGCGCGAACGACTCGGTCTCCAGGATGCAGTCGAGCTGCACGCTCGCCGTGAAAGCGATCATGTCGAGGACGTAGGCTCCCTGGACTTTCGCGAGGTCGCCCGCCGCGACGAGGTCAGCGACGTAGTCCTCGCTGCCGTAGAGCCCCTGCTCCTCGCCCGAGAAACAGATGAAGAGGATCGTCGCATCCGGCGGGTGGGCCGCGAACAGGCGCGCCAGCTCGAGCGTGCCGGCGCAGCCCGAGGCGTTGTCGTCGGCGCCGGGCGCCGCCACCGACGGATCGTTCGACGTCGAATCGTAGTGCCCGCCGACGACGTACCACTCATCCGGCCGGACCGTGCCGGGCAGGGTCGCGATCACGTTATAGGCCCAAGCTCCCGGGTAGCTGTTCGGCGGCACCCAGAAGTCCGCAGTGGTCACCGAGACGCCGTCGAGCGCCGCGAACTGTGCCACCAGCCAGTCGCGCGCCGAGAGGACCTGCGAGCCGCGGGTCCAACGATTCCACGCCGCGAGGGTGGAGACGTCGGCGAACCAGCGGTCGCGGTCGATCTCGTCGAGCATGGCGGCGATCTGGGGGTCGGTGAGCGCCTCGCCCACGCCGTGCTGGCGCTGCGACCAGCGCCGGGCAAGGACCCGGTTGGGCTCGAAGGGGAAGAGAGCTGGCCCCACGCGGACCTTGTCGAGGGGCGCGGGCGGCAGCCCGGAGGTGAGCTCCACCACCACCCAGCGTCCGCCGCGCGCCAGCACGCGGCCGAGCTCTTCGGCGTGCAGGTCGGGCGTCACCTTGAGGAAAGCGAGCCGCTCGGGAGCGACGCCGGAGAAGCCCGCGACGGCGAGTGCACCGGCGGCGCTCGCCGCGGCGCCCAGCTCGCCGACGGCGAGCGCACCGCCGCGCGAGCACAGCAGAAGATCGTGGTCGGCCTCGACCCAATAGTCGGCGCCGGCGAGCGCGCGCAGGCGCTCGGCCGGCGCCTCCTCACCGGAAGCGATGGTCGCCACCACGCACTCGTCGCGCGCGGCCGGTGCCGGATCATCGATGACGATGGCGACGACGGCGGCGACGGCGGCGACAGAAAGGAAGCCGGCGACACCGAACATCGCGACCGTGAGCAGCCAAGGGGAGCGTCCGTGGAACGGCCAGTGGGCGGATTCGATCCTGGGGGCCATGCCCGCACGGTAACTCCCCCTGCGGGTTGCGCGCCCCGTCCCGCTGGGCGGGGCGAGGATTGCGGATCCGGATGGTAACGTCCGGGGGCTCCAAAGGGGCGATGTCTCCGACCCACCGACCTGAGGGAACCGAGTCCGGATGAGCCTGCCACGCGAATTTGCCAGCGACAACACCGCGCCGGTGCACCCCGCGGTGCTCGAAGCCCTATCGGCCGCCAACCGCGGTCCGAGCCCCGCCTACGGCCAGGACCCCTGGACCGCGCGCGCCACCGCCTGGTTCCGGGAGCAGTTCGGGCCCGAGACCGCGGTCTTCCTCGCCTGGAACGGTACCGGCGCCAACGTGGTCTCCCTGCGCGCGATGACCCGGCCCTGGCAGGCGGTGATCTGCTCGGCACAGGCGCACATCCAGGTGGACGAATGCGGCGCGCCGGAGCTCCTCACGGGATGCAAGCTCATCGCCGTGCCGACACCCGACGGCAAGCTGACCCCGGCGATGCTGCGTTCCTCGATGAGCGGCGCCGGCGACTTTCATCACGTGCAGCCGGCGGTGGTGTCGCTCACCCAGGTGACCGAGTACGGCACGGTCTACAGTTTCGAAGAGCTCACCGCCCTCTGCGGTACGGCGCACGAGCTCGGGCTGCGCGTGCACATGGACGGCGCCCGGATCGCCAACGCGGCCGCCGCCCTCGGACTCCCCCTCCGGGCCTTCACCAGGGACGCCGGAGTCGACATCCTCTCGTTCGGCGCCACCAAGAACGGCGCCATGGGGGCCGAGGCCGTCGTGGTCTTCGACCCGAAGCTCGCCGGCGAGATGCTCTTCCTGCGCAAGCAATCGATGCAGCTCGCCTCCAAGATGCGCTACCTCGCGGCGCAGTTCCTCGCCCTCGGCGAGAACGACCTCTGGCTGCAGAATGCGCAGCACGCCAACACCATGGCGCAGCGCCTGGCCGCCGGGGTGCGGACGATTCCCGGCGTCGAGATCACCCAGGTGGTGCAGGCGAGCGCCGTCTTCGCCGTCCTGCCGCCCGCCGTGACCGAGCACCTGCAGCGGACCTTCCACTTCTCCTTCTGGAATCACTCTCCCCGCGAGGTGCGCTGGATGACCAGCTGGGCGACCAGCGAGGCCGACGTCGACGAGCTCGTCGCGGCCCTCCGGGAGGCGATGGCGGGTGCGGTGGGATGAAGCCACTCCGGATCGCGCTCTTCCTCTTCTTTCTGTCCTCCGGCTTCTGCAGCCTGGTCTACCAGGTGGTCTGGCTGCGGCTCGCCATGGCGAGCTTCGGCGTCAACACCGCGATCGTCTCCATCGTTCTCTCGGTGTTCATGGCCGGGCTTGCCGCCGGCAGTTGGGGGGCCGGGGTGTGGCTTCGGCGCTCGCGCAAGAGCCCGGCCGCGGCGCTGCGCGCTTACGCCGGCGCCGAACTCTGGATCGGCTTGTCGGCCTGGATCGTGCCGTTCGGGCTCGCAGCGGGCGGACGCTGGCTCGGGCGTCTCGGCGCCGGCTGGGCGTCGGCCGCTCATTTCACTCTTGCCGGTGCCTGGCTCGCAGTCGTCCTCCTGCCGTTCTGTGTCGCGATGGGCGCCACGATCCCGCTGGCGATGCGGGCAGTGGAAGAGAGCCCGGGCGCCGGTCGACGGCTCGCATCGCTCAGATCCTTCAGCTACCTCTACGCCGCCAATGTTGCTGGCGCGGCGCTCGGGACACTGGTTTCGGCGTTCGTCCTGATCGAGCTTTTCGGCTTCATCGGCACACTCAAGCTCGCAGCAGGCCTGAATTTTCTCGTTGCAGCGCTCGCGGCTGCGTTCAGTTGGCGTCGCGACTCCTCAAGTCCGGTCGCTGCCGATGGCGATCTCCAGGGTAAAGCCGACGGCTCGCGGCCGCTCCTGGGCGCATTGTTCTCCACCGGACTCGTCAGCATGGCGGCCGAAGTCGTGTGGGTACGGCAGTTCACGCCGTTTCTCAGCACCATGGTCTACGCCTTCGCTGCCCTGCTGGCGGTCTATCTCGTCGCGACCTTCTGCGGCAGCCTCCTCTATCGCGCCCTCGACGCGAAAACGCTGCCCAAGTGGGAGCGCCGGACCTGGATCGCCCTGCCCGTGCTGGCGGTGCTGCCGCTGGCGGCCGCTGACCCGCGACTCACGCTCGGCGTCGACGGATCGCTCTTCGGCCTCTTCAGCTTCGACGCCATCGCACGAGTGCTCCTGGGTATCGCGCCGTTCAGCGCTGCCACCGGTTTCGTCACGCCGCTGCTCGTGGACCGCTACTCCGGTGGGCGCCCGCGAGCGGCCGGTTTTGCCTATGCCGTCAACGTCATCGGCTGCATTCTCGGCCCGCTGCTCGCCGGCTTCCTGCTCCTGCCGCTCCTCGGTGAGCAGTGGGCACTCGCTCTGTTGGCGCTGCTGCTCGTCGCGAGTACTGCCGTGCTTCATCGCCGCTGGCTCTCCTCAGCACCGATCGCAGCGATCGCGGCGATCATAGCTATGGCGGCGATCGCGCCTATCGCCGCCGTGGCGACGCACGGCTTCGACTCGACTGCGCCCGGGGCGATGGTGCGGCGAGACTCCACCGCCACCGTGACCGCTGCCGGTTCCGGGATGCAGAAGAGGCTGCTCGTCAACGGCGTGGGCATGACGTTCCTGACGCCGATCACCAAGATGATGGCGCACCTGCCGCTCGCCTTTCGCGCTTCGCCACCCACTCGTGGGACGTTGGTCATCTGCCTGGGAATGGGGACGACCCTGCGCTCCGCCTTGTCGTGGCAAGCTCCCGCGACCGCCGTCGAGTTGATTCCCAGTGTCGTCGACCTGCAGCCCTTCTTTCACGCCGATGCGCACCGGCTGTTTGCCTCGCCGCTGGCGCGGATCGTGGTCGACGACGGCCGGCGCTTCCTGGCACGCTCGACCGACTCCTACGACGTGATCATCATCGATCCCCCGCCGCCGGTTTACGCGGCGGGATCCAGTCTGCTGTATTCGATGGAGTTCTACGCCCAGGCACGACAGCGTCTGGCACCCCACGGCATTCTGCAGCAGTGGATTCCGGCCGGCGATGGGCGCCTCAAGTCCGCAGCCATCGCTGCGGTGGCGAGGAACTTCCGTCACGTTCGACTGTTCGGTTCGATCGAAGGTTGGGGACTCCACATTCTCGCCAGCCAGGAGCCCATCGAGAGCCTGACGGCTGAACAACTTGCGGCCCGGCTGCCACCGACGGCGGTTGCCGACCTCCTGGAGTGGGGCCCGGCGGCAACAGCCGCGGAGCAGTTCCGGCCTGTACTCGAAAGCGAGATCGCGCTCGAAAAGCTGAACCGGCCGAGGGTCATGGCGCTCCGCGACGACCGGCCGCTGAACGAGTACTTCTTTCTGCGTGAGAGAAGAATCCGCGCCCGTGCCGGGGAGGATTGACCGTCCCCCGAATCTCCGCTCCTCAGGGCTGCCGGATTTCACAGTTGCAGCGCAGCCCGGTTGGGCGTAGCGTAGGCGTCCATTTCCCAAGGGGGGTTGCAATCATGCGTAAGGCAATGTGCGTTGTCGTAGGCGCCGCTCTACTCAGCGTGGCGCCGGTCCTGGCCCAGAAGAGCCCTGACGTCTGCGAGGTCGCCTCCTGGTCCGTCAAACCGGGCGCCGCGGCGGCCTGGGCCGAAGGGCGCAAGCGCCACATGGAGTTCCACAAGGCGCAGAAAGACACCTTCACCTGGTACACCTGGGAGGTGATCAACGGTGACCGCGCCGGCGCTTTCCTGACCGGGACTTTCGACCACTACTGGAAGGACTTCGACGGCCGCGAAGCGTTCGACGCGCTCGACGCCGCCGACTTGGCCAAGACCTCCGGGCCCGCCACTGCGTCGAGCTCCAACGGCTTCTGGATCCATATGGGGAAGGCCAGCCGCGCGAAGCCGGATGCGACCGGACCGGCCAAGTACTTGCAGTTGACTCATTACTACGTCCGCCTCGCCGACGTGCCGCGCTTCGAGGACGCCCTCGAAACGATCGCGGCCGAGCTCACCAAGATCAACTGGCCGGTCTACTCGAACTGGTACCGGCTGGCGAGCGGCGGCGACGGACCGCATTACGTCCTCTCGATCGGCCGGGACAGCTACGCGGCCTTCGCTCCGCCTGAAAAGACCATGTCCGTGGCGCTGTCCGAGTCGATGGGCGCGCGCCAGGCGACCGAGGTGCTCGACGACCTCCGCGGCAGCACCGAACGGCTCTACAGCGAGCTCATCCACTTCCGTCCCGACCTGAGCTACGTGCCGGCCGCGAAGTAGAAGCCGAATATCGAAGTCGCCTCCCGACGACGCTCGGGTGGTGGCAGACTCAAGAGGGGCCGTTCGCGAGAGCGGTCCCTGCTTGTTTTTTCGACCTGGTGCCGGAGCCCGGGTGGAATGCCGCGTGCCGAAGCGATCAGGGGACGGTCAACGACCAGGCGGTCGTGTCGTTGGTCTCGAAACCGTCGGCGAAGATCAGGAAGGACTGGAGGTCGAAGAACTCCGGTGTCGCGAGCACCGTCGTATCGGCGAGCTGCCGCCCGCCCCAGATCCACATGCCGGGATTTCCCCCGCCGCCGGGCCCGGTCGGGACCAGCGCGGCGGCGTGGTTGCGCCGGGTGAGGTTGAAGGCCGGGAAACCGGTGTCCCACGAGTTCAGGGCGACGTCGTAGATCATCGACTGGGCGATCTCGTTGGGCCACTGGCCGCAGCCGGCGACGACGATCTTGCCGGCCAGCGTGAAGGGCGCCGCGGTGTCGAAGCCGAACGCCTTCGTCTCATCGCAGCCGAAGTCGGGGCCGGGGCCGACCGGCGGCATGTCGGCGACTCCAGCGTCGTCCCACGCCACCGGGCTCGCCGTGTCCAGTCTCTCGGCGATCGACACCGCGTGCAGGGCGGCGCCGTCCCAGGAGTCGCCGCCGATCGCATAGACGAAGCCGTCGACGACCGCGGTGGCGATGTAGCTCCGCGCGAGGCCCAGCGCCGGCCCGGCGGTCCAGCGTGCCCCGGCGGTGGCGGCAATGTCGAAGATGTGGGTCGCAGCGAGCGCCGTGACGGCGTCGAATCCGCCGAAGACGTAGGCCTTGTTGGCCGCGACGGCGACGCCGCCCGGCGAGGTCGCCACCGGATACGGATCGCTCGCGAAGGTGACCGTCGTGTTGCCGACCGGGTAGTAGCCCTGGACGGTCGCGGTCACCGTGCCGGCGGCGGTGCGGCCGCCGAAGACGACCAGAACCTCGTCGCCGCTGCCGTCGATGAGGCGGGCGATCTCGTAGTTGGAGATCGGGACAGGCATGGCGGCGCCGGTGTCGGCGTAGACGCCGGTCACGGGGTCGAAGGACCAGATCGTCCCATCCGTCGACCCGTCGAACAGGCGGCCGCCCAGGAAGTAGACCAGACCAGTATCGACGGAGTACTCGCTATCGGCGCGGGTGAACGCGAACGGCGCATCCGTCGCCATCTGCCAGACCTGCGCGAATTCCGCAGTGGTGGTGGCGTTTCCCAAAGTCGCGAAGAAGGCGGCCAGCGCGAGGACGGCGAGACTGGCGCGGCGGGTGCTGCGGCTCCCTTCGTTCATGGTTGCCTCCGGGTCATGATGGGCAGCGAACCCGGAGCGAACCGTCGCAAGCGAAGCCCCCCCGAATGGATCGACGTGCTTCGCGTCGCGGCGCCCGTCCCGGCTCTCGAATGCTCGAACTGAAGGTACGCTCCGTTCGTCTCGAAGTCAAACCCGGTCCACAGGCGCGCCGTGGTCCGCCGTTCCGGCGGCGAAGTGAGCCAGGCAAGAACCCTCGGTCGAGGCCTCCGCGCCGCCCTGCCGGCACGGTCAGGGGGCGGTGAACGACCAGGCGGTCGTGTCGCCGGTCTCGAAGCCGTCGGCGAAGAGCCCGCCAGCGGGGGCAATCGCCAGCGTTCCCCAGTAGGGATCGCCGAGCAGTGGAACGGGTGCCGCCCAGGTGGCGCCGCCATCGGCCGAGCGGTTGAACCAGTTGTCGCCGCAGCAGTTGGCGTAGTCCCAGGCCTGGTAGACGTGGCCGCGCCCCTGGCCCAGAAGAGTCCGGCTGAACCTTACGGACGTGCCTTCGTCAGCGAGCGGAAACTCAGGTCGACTGGCCCCGCGCGGTCGTAGCGCACGAGGAAGATCCCGTCGTCGCTGAGCGCTGCGACGGTAGGTACACCTTCGTCGTCGATCGTCAGGCCGGCCGCCGTCGCAAGTCTCTTGTCAGGGGCCGTGTGGATCACGCCGTTCGATCCAAAGCTCTTGTCGGGCAGGCCTTCGGCGTCGAAGCGCGCAAGCTGAACGCCGCTACCGCCCGATGCCACCACGAGTAGATGGCGATCGCCATCTCGCAGCGCGGCGGAGACGCGCATGCCGGCGCCGATCGGAGTCCTTCGCGTCCCGCGTTCACCGAAGGTGGAGTCCGGTACGCCGTCGGCGGAATAGCGACCAAGGACCATGCTGTCGGCGCTTGTGCCGACGGCAAGCAGCCGTCCCGCGGAATCCCATAGGAGCGTCGAGATACCGGAGCCTTCGCCCATGGGCGTTCGGACGACGCCTGTGCTCCCAAACGAAGGATCCAGCCTCCCCTCCGGCGTGTAGCGCAACAGGACTCCGGGACCTTCGCCGCCCGATACCGCGACCACCGACCGGCCGAGAGGATCGAGAATCAGCCCCGCCGTCTTGATGTGGTCGTAGTCGTAGAGAAGAAAATCCCGCCCCTGGCGTCCATCCTTTCCGCTCGGTTCGAGGAGGTAGGAGGCGATGCCGCCGTCGCCGAAGGACGTATCCAAACCACCCTTCGGGGTATAGCGCAGCAGGATGGCTCGAATCGGCCAGTCGTCGAACGATCCACGGGGATTGCGGAGCTTGCTGCCGCCGCTATATCCGGCGACGAGCAGGCGTCCATCGCGATCCAGAGTCGCCGCGAACGCTTGCGTGACGGCCGCCTGATCGACTCTCGTCGTGACGATGCCGCGCTCGCCAAAGCTCGCATCGAGCTCGCCCGCAGCGGTGTACCGCGCGGAAGTGATGACAGGGACATTCGCGTCCAGAGCGGTCGACAGGTAGCGCCAGCCGACGACGGTCGCCCGGCCCATGCCGTCCTGGAGCAGGGCCGTCACGGTGGCCCGGTCGCGATTGCGTGGCGGGAGCAGCGGTGTCACGACGGCTCCCCCCTTGCCAAATCCGGCGTCGAGAACCCCGCGTGGCGAAAAACGCAGCACGCACAACGCGGCGCTGTCGAACGCCTCGGCGCCATAGCCGAGGCCGACGAAGAAGGAGCCCAGTTTCTCGAGCGAGCCCGCCTCATGCCTGATTCGCGCCCCACTCGCGATGAGCAGCTTCCCGTCGGCTCCCTGGGCGAGCAAGCCGGAGCTCTTCGGCAGGTCAGAGCCCTCCCGGCCACCGAGAGCAAGTGAACCCCCAGCGAGTGCGGCGGTCGCGGCGGTCGTCAGCACCATCGCCGCAGCCAGGACTTGGAGCAGCCAGACAGGGTGCAGCGCGCTCGTGCATGCCGTCACCATGCGGGTGGTTCGTCGCCTGGAAACTAGCAGCAGAGGATGGCTCATGGCCTGGTTTCGCCGGTTCGTTGAGGCACTTGAAAGCGCGCTGGCAGCTCGATCGGGCTTGCCTCTGCCTCACTGCCGAGTCGACCAGCGCGAGTCCTCTCTACTTCTTCTTGTCCTTCTTCTTGCTGTCCTGGCCGCTCTGCTTCTTCTGCTTGTCGTTCTTCGCTTTGTCTTTCTTGCCGCCCTTGTCGCCCATGTCGTTCTCCTTGGTGTCGTCACGCCAAACGTTTCGATTCCCGGGTCACCGCGGCGCTCCTGCCTTCGAGGCGGTCCATCCTAGTGACTCTCGATCAGAAACGAAACAGGTGCGAGCCGGGTTGTGGGTGTCTGAACTCGAGCAGCTTGAGATTCGGCCGGCACCTCGATCGGTCACCGCGACGCGCACGATCGCTCCCAAGACGCGCTAGCGGGCAGCGGGTTTGCGGGGCGAACTGGCGGTGCGCCGAGCCGGAGGGGGCGCATAGGCGTCCACATAGGCATCGAGGAGCTGCCGGATCATGCGCTGGTACTGCGTGCGATTCTTGGCCGCGTGCGACTTGAAGAAGTCGACACTGCGCTTGCTGAGCGCGATCGTGACTTTGACCCCCTCGTCCCGAAACGCCAGTTGCTCCGGCGGCGGCAGAAAGTCCGGCACGACCCGATACTCTCCGATCGGTTCATTCGTGTACCTGGTTTTCGTGTTCATAGATCGCCTTTCCCTTGCGCCAGAAACCGGCGCCGATGATCCGAATCTTTCCGCTACGGTAGGTAAATCGGACCGTCACAACGCCGCGCGCCACGAGCCCGAAGCAGAAGTAGCGCTTCTCCCGAGTGCTGTGCTCGAGGCCCTCGGCGGCGACACGCCGCGCATCGGCAAATGCAAACTGCGCTTCCGCGAACGAGACGTCGTTCTTCTTCCGGTTCTCGAGGTTCTTGTCCGGATTCCACCCGAAGGACAGCATGGCCGCCCTCTCAACGTAGCATGGTTCTGGGTATTTCACCATACATTGGTATGGCGCGTCAGACTGAATCGAGAAGGATCGGTGTCGGACTCCACGCCTGGAGCGACCCGCAGGAGAAGCCTCGGCGCTGATTCTGGCCGGCAGTTGGCCCAGTGCTCCCCGCACCGCACCCTGGTTCGCTGAGTTCAGTTACACTTTGCCAATGGCCGTGCAAGCTCCCGACCGCCCGTTGGCTGCAGACCCCGCCCAACTCGCTGGACTTTGCAGGCGCTGGGGAATCCGCGAGTTGGCGCTCTTCGGCTCGGCGCTGCGCCCGGACTTCGGCCCGGCGAGCGATGTCGATCTGCTCGTCGAGTTCGAGCCCGGTGTCACCCTCGGGTTCCGCTATTTCCAGCTGGAACAGGAACTCTCGGCGCTCTTCGGCGGCCGACGGATCGATCTCGTGCCGCGCAAGTATCTGCATCCAAGACTCCGCGACCGCGTCCTCGCCGAGGCTCAAGTTCAATATGCAGCATGACGATCTCATCTATGTCGGCCAGATGGTCGATGTGGCTGCGAGGATCGACGATCGAGCCAGTCGACTGGATCGCTCCGCCTACGACTTCGACGAGGATGTGCGGCTCGCTCTCACGCACCTGGTGCAAACTCTGGGCGAGGCTGCCAGGCGAGTCTCTCCGGCCTTCCGTACCGCACACCCCGAGATTCCATGGTCCGAGATAGTCGGCATGCGCCACAAGATCGTGCACGACTACCTGACTGTCGACTTTGATCTCGTCTGGGACGTGACGTCCTTCGAAATCCCCGCTCTGATGCCGAAGCTGCGCGCACTCCTGCCGGCCGCTGCACCCGAAGATGCTACCGAGTAACTAGCCCAGCCAGAGGAGAGCGGGCTGTCCCCAATTCTCCTCGATTGCCCAGGCTCGTCTTCTGGTGGCGCGCCGATTCTCAGCGGCAGAGTCCATCTGGTGCCGGAGCCCGGGGTCGAACCGGGACGCCCCTTTCGGGACGGAGGATTTTAAGTCCCCTGCGTCTGCCATTCCGCCACTCCGGCTGGAGGGGATTCTAGGGGAATCAGGATCGCTGAGCTTAGATCGAACAGACGGGCGTCATCGATCGGGGACGGATCGGGGTCAAACGCTGCCGGGAGTTGGACTTGCGAGGGGGGAACTGTGGAGGCGACGGCCGGAGTCGAACCGGCGAATGAGGGTTTTGCAGACCCTTGCCTTACCACTTGGCTACGTCGCCCGAAAAGCGAAGGCCGCCCAAAAGCGGCCTTCTTGAAGCTCAAAAATTGGAGCGGGAAACGGGACTTGAACCCGCGACCCCAACCTTGGCAAGGTTGTGCTCTACCACTGAGCTATTCCCGCTCGGGCCTGTGGACGATAGCGAACGGCCGCGCGGGCTGTCAAGGCGAGAGCACCGGCGCGTCGAAGGCGTTCTTCACCAGGGTGAAGCTCCAGGCGCCGTCGCGCCCGCGATCGAGGCCGAGGACGTCGAAGCGGCAGGGGCGCGCCGAACGGTTCCTGGCCAGGAAGAGGAGGGCGGCCTTGGCGAGGCGGCGCTGCTTCTGCGGCCCGACCGCCTCGATCGCCCGGCCGAACTCGGCGGTCGCCCGGGCCTTGATCTCGATGAAACAGAGCGTCTCGCCGTCGAGCGCCACGAAATCGAGCTCCCCGACCTTCGTCCGCACGTTCCGCGCCACGATCCGGTAGCCGGACATGCGCAAGAAACCCTCCGCAGCATCCTCTCCCGCCGCCCCCCGCGCGTGCGTGTGCGGCAGGTCGCCGAAGCCCTTGAGGCCGGAGCTCATTGTCTCAGCGCCGCTTCCAGCGTGTCCCCTGCGGCGAGTCCTCGAGCACCACCCCGCGCGCCGCGAGATCGTCGCGGATGCGGTCCGACTCGGCGAAATTGCGCGCCGCGCGCGCCGCAACCCGCGCCGCGATCGCGGCCTCGATCTCGGCATCGGAAGGCGAGGCGTCGGCTCCGGAAGCGGCCACCGTGCCCCACGGCATGAAGATGACCCCGAGAGCAGAATCCACCTGCCTCAACGCAACGAGCACCCGCTCCGGGTCGCCGGCACCGAGCTCCCGGCGATCGATCATCCCGTTCACCTCGCGCACGAAATCGAACAGCGAAGCGAGCGCCGCCGAGACATTCAAGTCGTCCGCCAGACCCGCCGAGAACCCAGCCAGCAAGGTCTCTACCTTTACCGAAAGCTTTTCTTCCTTCTGCGGCGACGCGACCGCATGGGCGACGCGATCGACGAAATCATCGAGCCGGATCAACGCTGCGCGCGCTCCGTCGAGCCCGGCGAAGGTGAAGTTGAGCTTCTGCCGGTAGTGGACCGAAATCAGCAGGTAGCGCAGGGCGCGCGGCGAGATGCCGCGCGCCAGCAGGTCTCCGACAGTGTAGAAGTTGCCCAGCGACTTCGACATCTTCTGGCCGTCGACGATCAGGTGCTCCGAGTGCAGCCAATAGCGCACGAACGGCACGCCGTTCGCCGACTCGCTCTGGGCGATCTCGTTTTCGTGGTGCGGGAAGAGGTTGTCGACCCCGCCGCAGTGGATGTCGAACGTCTCGCCGAGGAAGGCCGCGCTCATCGCCGAGCACTCGATGTGCCAGCCGGGCCGGCCGGGGCCCCAGGGCGACGGCCAGTAAGGCTCGCCGGGCTTGGCCCCCTTCCACAGCACGAAGTCACGCACATCCTCGGTCTCGTACTCGTCGTTGGCGACCCGCTCCCCCACCCGGGCCTCCTCGAGCTTGAAACCGGAGAGCTTGCCGTAGTCGGCGTCGGCGGCGATACGGAACCAGACCGAGCCGTCGCTTTCATAGGCGCAGCCCGCCGCGAGCAGTTTGGCGATGATCGCCTGCATCCCGTCGATGTAGTGCGTGGCTCGCGGATAGGCCGCCGCCGGAACGACGTTGAGCGTCGCGAGATCGGCCTCGAACGAGGCGATGAAAGGCGCCGTATAGACATCGAGCGCGAGGCCTTTCTCGAAAGCGCCGCGGATCGTCTTGTCGTCGACGTCGGTCAAGTTCATGATCTGCGTAACCTCGAAACCGAGGAAACGCAGACTCCGGCAGAGAAGGTCCTCGAACAGGAAGGTCCGGAGGTTGCCGATATGGACCGTGTTGTAGACCGTCGGTCCGCAGGTGTAGATACCGACCTTTCCCGGCGCGAGCGGCTCGAACGGAGCAAGTCTGCGGCCGAGCGTGTTGAAGAACTTCACCTCGCTGCGATTCACGCGGCTCCTTTCGTGATCCCGGACCTGATGCCCTGCACAATCCCCGGCAGACCGAGCCTACGCCATCGACTCTCTCGCATAGCCGAGCTTGCCGAGCTTGCGCATCGCGAGCTGGCGCCGCAAACCCCGCAGGTGGTCGATGAACAGGATGCCCTCCAGGTGATCGATCTCGTGACAGAGGACGCGGGCGAAGAACCCCTCGGTCTCGATCTCGAAGGCCTCGCCGGAGAGTCGCTGCGCCGCAACCCGGACCGCGAGCGGGCGTTCGACCCGCTCGGTGAAGCCGGGTATCGACAGGCACCCCTCGACGTCGGTCTCGGCGCCGACCCACGCGACCACACGTGGATTCACCAGCACATGCAACTCCGAGCGCGGCCCCGCAGGATCGATGTTGACCACCGCGACCCGCCGCAGATCGCCCACCTGCGGCGCGGCCAATCCGACTCCCGGGGCGTCGTACATCGTCTCCGCGAGATCCGCAACCAGGCGCGCGAGCGAACCGTCGAACACGGCGACCTCTTCGGTCTTCTGACGCAGAATCGGGTCTGGGAAGAGAAGGATCGGCCGCAAGGTCATGCGCCAGACGCGGCCTCGAGCTTTTCGACCGCGGAGGCGACCGCCTGGTCGCAGCGCTGCGACCGCAGGGCGTCGAGCAGCGAGCGCGGATCAGGGTTGCCGGTGAGCGCCCCTTCGAGGCCGAGCACCCCCACCTTGACGAACTTCGCGCGTTCCGTCACCCGGTAGTCCGCCGGCCACGGCTTGTGCTCCAGGAGGGAACCCTCGCCGAAGAGGTCTCCCGGCGCGAAGCTCCGCAGCTGGAAACGCTGGCCGTTGGCGGCGGTGTACAGCGCCTCGGCGGCGCCGGTGATCAGAATGAGCAGGAACTCGTCGCGACTGCCGCGGGCAGCGATTTCGCGGCCCGCCTCGCCGGTCCAGAGCTCGCAGCCCGCGAACAGGCGCTTCAGCTGGTCGCCCGAGAGCCGCTCGACGACCGAGGTGCTGGCGAGCCCCTGCCAGATGCGCTCGACCTCCACCGGCGACGTGCGCGCCAGCGGATCCTGACCGCTCTGCGCCTGCACCAGGCCCTCGATCGCCAGGACGCGGCTGTGCTCCAGCGCCTTCAGGCGCTGGATGCGCTGCATCCTGGCGCGCACCGTGTCGTCCGCCGGAGCGAGGCGGGCCACCTTGCTGAGCTGCGCCAGCGCCTTGTCGTAAAAGCCGTCGTCGGTGTACATATCGGCGACGTAGAGATACTCGTCGAGCGCCTTGGCGCCTTTGCCGACCTGGGCGTAGACCTCCGCCAGGCGCAGGTGGGAATGCAGGTCGTTGGAATTGTCCAGCGTCTTCTTCTCGAGCCGCTCGATCGCCTCCTCGTAGCGCTCGAGGACGACCAGGTCCTCGATCGAGAGCTCGTGGGTCGCTGGCACGGGGCTACCCTTGCCGAAAAGTCTCTTCAACATTGTCAGCGTTTCCGGGCGGGAGTCTACCAGCGCCGGGCTGCACCTGTCGCCCCCGCGGCGAGCTCCGCCGAAGCTCGCCGGCGCGCCAGACCGGGCGCGAAAGGAGGCTGGCCCGCAGCTTGCTATGTCTTCCCCCAGCAGGGTAACAAGGAGGAGAAAGATGACCGACAGAATGCTGATTCGACCGGGTTCGACCCGATTCGGCTGGGTGCTGGCAGGCACGCTCCTGCTCACCGTTTCCCTCGCGGCTCCGGCCGCCGGTTTCGCCCAATCCGGCGAGACTTTCCAGGCCGGCGCCGCCCCTGTGGCCCCTCTGGCCCCTCTCGATGCCGCCGAGGTGACCGCACCGATCGCCGACGAGCGCGCGAGCTATTCGTACCTGCGCACGTTGGAGGGCTCGGCGACGGTTGCCGCGGCCGCGCAGGGAATCGGCGAGCCGCTGGAGAGCAACCAACCGCTGCTCACCGGCGACCAGGTGCGGGTCGATTCGGGCTCGCGGCTCGAGTTGGCTCTCTCCGACCGCAATCGCCTCTTCCTCGACGCCGACAGCAGCCTCATCCTGGAGCGCCTCGCCTTCTCGGGCGACCGGGAGGAGCGCGTGACCGTCCTCCGGCTCGAAAGCGGCGAGCTGCTCCTCGCGGTCGCCGACGAAGCGCTCGGGGACGAGCTCCCCCGCGTCATCACCTCGAACGCCACGGTCTATGTTCAGGAGCCCGGCGAGTACCGGATCGAAACCGGCGTTGGGAGCGACGGCGCAGGCTGGACACGGGTGGTTACCCGCCGCGGGTTCGCCGAGGTCGTCACCGATCGCGGCTCTTCCGTCGTGCGCGTCGAGGAGTCGATCGTCGCCCTGGGCGACCGCTCGGCGAACCTCGAGATCAGCGCGGCCGACGAACCCGACGCGCTCGAGCGCTGGAGTGGCGTGCTCGCCGAGCGGGCCGCGCGCACCTCGCGCAGCGCAAGCTATGTCGAGCCCCATCTCGCCTACGATGCGGCCCCGCTCGACGAGGCCGGCGACTGGATCGAGGTCGAAGACGTCTCCTACTGGCGGCCCTACGTCTCAGAGGGTTGGCGCCCCTACTGGCAAGGGCGGTGGGGCTGGACCCCGAGCGGATATACCTGGGTCTCCTACGAGCCCTGGGGCTGGGTGCCTTACCACTACGGCCGCTGGTGCAGCCTGCCGGGCTACGGCTGGGCCTGGCGGCCTGGAGCGCTCTACTCCCCGGCATGGGTCTACTGGAACTGGACCAGCGGCTATGCCGGCTGGGTCCCGATGGGCTACTACAGCCACTTCTACGACCCCTGGTACAGCACCGGCTTCCGCTACGGCGTCTACGGCTGGGCGGGCGGCGGCTGGGGCATCTACTCGGACTGGAACTTCGCGCCGGTGCACTGCTTCCGCGACCGCCGATTCCGCGGCCACATGCGCCGGGGCCGGGACATGGAGCGTGACTCCGGTCACCACGAACCGCCCCGCGGCCTTCTGACGACCGACACGCGCGACTTCCGGCCGGAGCGTCTCGATCGCACCGACCGGACCGAGGACCTCCTGCACCAGATCGGCAAGCGGCATCAGCCGAAGTCGGGCGGCGACCTCGCCGACGTGACCGAGTTCGTCGGGCGCAAAGGGAAGCTGCCGACCGAGGTCGCGAAGGTTGTTGTTCCGCCTGCCGGCAAGGAGCGCGGCGTGATCCGCGACATCGGCAAGGCGCCGAAGGTCGCCGAGACTCCGACCTGGCGCCAGAAGGGGATCGCTGGCGATGACAAGGCCGAGCGCAGCGCCGGCGTCCAGCAGCCGCCGGCCTCCGGTGCGGGCAAGGGCGCCCGGGAGAATCCCGGTGCGACCTCTGGCGTGCGGCTCGACAAGGGGCGCGCGACGGCTCCCAAGGGGGCGCCGCAGATCGATTCCCGGGGCGCGAGTGCGACCAAGGGGGCAATCGGAGGGAGCGGAGGGAGCGGAGGAAGCGCCGCGAACGTGGGGATCGGCGGCAGCGGAGCGCGCGCCAAGGGCAGCGCGACGAACCGGGGCGGAGACTCGGCCGACAAGGGTTCGTCCGCGAAGGCAGGGGCACCGCGGGTCGCGCCTCAGGCGCCGGTGGCGAAGACCTACGAGCCCACCGGCCCCGGCCGTTCCAAGGGATCGATGCCAGCGGGCGAAAGCCGCCAGCTGTGGAAAGAGCGCGGTGGCGAAAGCGCCCCGGTACAGCGCGTCGTCGGCAGCGTCCGACGGCCGTCACCTGGCGCGGAGACCAAGGCGCCAGGGTCGCCTGCGGCGCCCGCAACTGCAGGCCGTTCGCAGGAGCCCCCGTCGTACAGCGGCTCGAAGGGCGCTTCGCCGCGGGCTCCTTCGACGAGTTCACCGTCGCCGCGCTCTGCGCCGGAGAGCAAAGCGACAACCCGCAGTCCGTCGCAGAGGTCGCAACCATATGAGCCGTCGGTGAAGTCACAGCCGCAGCAACGCTCACAGCCGTACCAGCCGGCGGTGAAGTCGCAGCCCCAGCAGCGCTCGCAGCCGTACCAGCCGTCAGTGAAGTCACAGCCTCAGCAACGTCCGCAGCCGTACCAGCCGTCAGTGAAGTCACAGCCTCAGCAACGTCTGCAGCCCTACCAGCCGTCAGTGAAGTCACAGCCGCAGCGGCGTTCACAGCCGTACCAGCCGTCAGTGAAGTCGCAGCCTCAGCAACGGTCGCAGCCGTACCAGCCGGCGGTGAAGTCGCAGCCTCAGCAACGGTCGCAGACCTACCGGCCGGCGCAGCCGGCGCAAGGCTCCCAGCGGTCGCCAGGGTCTCAGCCCTCGGTCCGCTCGCAGCCGTCGGGCAAGAGCTCCTCGGGGTCGCAGCCTTCCGCCAAGGCGCAGTCGTCGTCGGGCTCGAAGAGCAGCTCACGCTCGGGCCAGAGCTCCCCCCCGCCGCCGCCAAAGAAGGACGACGGCAGGCGGTAGGAACGGTCCGAAACCGGTTGCAGGCTGGGCGGGTGGACTACAATCCACTCGCCCATGCGTGCTGATGCGCTCTTCCGCGGAGTCTTCCTCGTCTACTGCGTGGAGGCGGGCCTCTTTCTCTTGTTGTCACCCTGGTTCGAAGCCTGGAATCACGCCGCGCTGATGCTTCCGTTCGGGGCCCTGCGCGAGCTCGTTCTCACCTCCTGGGCGCGTGCCGTGATCTCCGCTTTCGGGCTTCTCCACCTGGTCTGGGGTCTCCACGACCTCGATCTGTTTCTGCGTCGCAACACCGGCTACGCACTTGAAGATTCCGCGCCTGCTCGCCATCAGTAGCCCGGCAGTCGTTCCGGGCGCCGCCTGGCGGCGCTGGTGCGCTGCTCTCGCAGCCGCCGGCGTCGACGGGCTGCAGGTGCGCCGCAAGGGGTGCAGCGACCTCGAGCTCCTCGCCCTGACCACCGAGGCGCGCTCCGCCGCGCCCGAAACGCTCGCCATCCTGGTCAACGCCCGGCCGGACATCGTTCTCGCGGCCGGCGCGCAGGGCGTCCAGCTGCCCGCTTCGGGTCTCCCCATCGCCCCGGTCCGCCGCGCGCTCGACGCTCTAGCCGGCAGGCCTCTGCTGATCGGGCGGTCGACGCACAGCGTGGAGGAGATTCGCCTCGCCCGCGAGCAAGGGGCCGATTTCGCACTCTTCGGACCGGTCTTCGCGACCCCTTCGAAGGCCGGACAGATCGCGCCACGCGGGCTCCGCGCGCTCACCGCGGCGGTCGCCACCGGCCTGCCGGTCCTCGCCCTCGGCGGCGTCGACGCGAGCAACGCCCGCCAGATCGTCGATTGCGGCGCCTGGGGCCTGGCGGCGATCCGCTGGTTCGAGGATCCTGTCGCCGGCGGACCGCAATTCCATGCCCTCTTGCGACTCTGGCAGACCTCATGACGCAGGTCCTGGGTCTCGGCCTCGACCTGGTCGACCGCCGGCGCATCGAGCGCCTGCTGGAGCGCCATGGCGAGGCGTTTCTGCGGCGTGTCTTTCTCGACGGAGAGGTCCGGGCCGGCGTCGGCGCAGCGAGCAGGGCGGCCCATGTCGCCGGGCTCTTCGCGGCCAAGGAGGCGGCGATGAAGGCACTCGGCACCGGCTGGGCTGAGGGCGTGGGCTTTCGCCAGATCGAGGTTCTCCGCCAGGCCTCGGGCGCCCCAGCGCTCCAGCTGCACGGCGAGGCGCGGCGCCGCGCGGACGCGCTCGGCGTCCGGAATCTCTGGCTGTCGATCAGTCACGACGGCGCAAGCGCCGTGGCCGTCGTCGTTCTCGAGGGTGTCCCGCCATGACCGAATCGGCTGTCTTGCCGGCGGACGCCGCACCGGCATCGCGCGGGCGAAAAGCCCCCTTCCTGCTCCTCGCGCTCGCCGTCCTCGCCCTCGATCAGGGGTCGAAGTGGCTCATCGAGACCCACCTGCCCGAACAGAGCTCGCACGAGATTGTGCCCGGCCTCCTCCATATCTCTCATGTCCGCAATACCGGCGTCGCCTTCGGCATGTTCGCCAACGGCGGCCGGAATGGGGGCTCCTGGCTGCTCGCGCTCGTCGGCCTGGTGGCGCTCGGACTGATCGCGATGCTCTTTCATCGCACTCCGGCGAAGGACCACGGCCTGCTCGCCGCGCTCGCCCTGGTGATGGGCGGAGCGGTCGGGAATCTCCTCGACCGGGTCGCCAGCGGCGCGGTCACCGACTTCATCGCCGTCTATCTCGGCAGCTATCGCTGGCCCGACTTCAACGTCGCCGACAGCGCGATCTCGGTCGGCCTGGTCGTGATCCTCCTCGACTCGTTTCGCCGCCGACCGTGACCTCCGGCACCTGGTGCGTCGGCGAGGGCGAGGTGGGCACCCGCCTCGATCGCGCCGTCGCCAGCCATCTCGACCTGCCGCGAAACCAGATCCAGGAGTGGATCCGCGCCGGTCACCTGACCCTGAACGGTCTCCCGCTGCCGAAGCCGGGACAGGCGCTGCGGGCCGGAGACCGGATCGCCTGGGATCCACCCGAAAGGAGCGAGTCGCGGGTCGTGCCCGAAGCGGGCGAGCTGTCCCTCCTCTACTGCGATGACGATCTGATCGTTCTCGACAAGCCGGCCGGCCTCACGGTGCACCCCGGCGCCGGACAGTCCACCGGCACCCTGGCGCATCGGCTGCTCGCCCGCTTCCCCGAGATTGCCGGCGTCGGCGGGCCGGGACGGCCCGGGATCGTCCACCGCCTGGACAAGGGCACCAGCGGAGCGATGGTGGTGGCTCGCACGGTCGAAGCCTACCGCGCGCTGACGGCGGACTTCGCCTCGCGCCGGGTGGGCAAACGCTATCTCGCCATCGTGCACGGCACGCCCAGATCTCCCCAGGGGACGATCGAGGCGCCGATCGGGCGGCACGCCTCCGAGCGCAAGCGCATGACCGTGCGCAGCGACGGCCGGCCCGCCATCACCCGCTACCGCACGCTCGCTTCCGCCGCCGGGCTGGCGCTGCTCGAGCTCGAGCTCCTGACCGGCCGGACGCATCAGATTCGCGTCCACCTCAAGCATCTCCGGCATCCCATCGTGGGTGACGCGACCTACGGCGAGGCCCGGCATCGCGAGCTCGCGAGCGGGCCGGGACGGACCGTGCGGAGCTTCCCGCGGCCGGCGCTGCACTCCTGGAGGCTCGCCTTCGAGCACCCGCGAACCAGGGACGGGATGCGATTCGAAGCACCGCTCGCCGACGACATGCTGGCGCTCTGGTTCGCCCTCGCCGGAGCCGAGCCGGCGCTTCCGGGCGCGAGCGAATAGAAGCACTCGCTACAAGCAGAAGATACAAGCAATAGATTGAGCAATAGAAAACGGGCCCGCCGCTCCATCGCTGGAGAGACGAGCCCGGATTCACTACCGTTGAATCTGTCGGATCGGAGCGTCAGACGCCCCGTCCGCCTTCACCTTCAGTCGATCGGGCAGGGAAGAACCGGGCCGCCATCATCGAAGGTGTAGATGCAATCGTCCGGCGCGGTCGCAACCGCGGTCACGTTGCCGAGCTGGATGGCATCGAAGCCGACACTGAAGCGACCTTCGGCATCCATCGTCACCGTCACCCAGTTCTGCATGAGCCACTCATAGCCGGCCGGGAAAGTCGCGCCAGCGTCGAAGTTCAGGTTGAGGTACATCCAACCGAAGTCTTCGCTGGTCGGAAGCGAACCGCCGCCCACATGGACGCGCTGGGCCTCCCAGGGGAACGGGGTGGTCTCTTCGCCAGGCTCGCAGGGAGAGATCGTGCAGCCTTCCGGAACTTCGAAGTTCTCATGTTCGTCGAACACGACAACCTGATGCTGACCGAGCGGATACTGCGACGGATAGTCACCGCAATCGAACGGAACGTCGTCGCCATTCTCCTTCGAATCGCGCCAGACGAGCAGATCCGTGCCGCCGTCGAAGCCGCCACCGTTCAGGTAACGAACGGCGAACACGTTACCGAGACCTTCACGGTTGTCGGCGCCAGCCACGTAGCGATAATAGAAGGTGTAGTCAGCGACACCCAGGATGGCATCAGCTTCGATGTGCACCAGCGTCTCGCCCTGGGCGAAGTTCTGGCCCGGGTTGACGTAGAAGTAGTCGCCCCAGATGACGTTCTGGTTCGACGCCGTGCCCGTGCCGCCACTGATGAAGTAGCCGGTATCTTCCGGGAACTCCAGCGAGCACTCGTTGACCGTGTCGACCGTGATGTAGCCACGGGCGATGCGATCGCCGTGATCGACGCCGCTGCACTGGCCGTCCCAACCGAAGCTGTCCGAACCCTGACCCGTGAGCAGGTTCTGCACGTGCTCGATGTAGGTCGCGTTCAGCGCCGGGTTGGTGTAGGGAAGGAACGGGTCGCAGGAGGCGAAGGCATCGTCGTACGACGCCGGGCCCTGGGGGCTGATGGTGTCGGCCGGATCGTTGCCGTCATCTGCCGTGCGCGGCAGGTTGCCGCCGACGAAGATGTCGCGCAGGCTGATCGTCTGCACGTCATAGCCGGTGAGATAGACGTTGAAGTCGAGAACGTGGTCCGACAGGTCCGACCACACCACGACGTGCGCGAGAACCGCGGTCGCCGAAGCGTTGTTGATCGACATCAACGTGTTGATGCCGTCCGAGCTGTCGAGATCCACTTCGAAATACGGCAGCAGCAGCGTCGCAGCCGGGACATCATCCACCGTCCCGATGACGGCGAAAGCGGGCGCGGCGAGTACCACCAACAGACACGCAAGCAACAATCTCTTCATCTCTTCTTCTCCTTATAGAACTGCGTTGATCAGAACTTCTTGAATCCTACCTTGGATACTACCCTGAAACCTATGAAATCAGACCTGTTCGGCTCCAAAAGCCAGGTCCCTCCGGCAGGTTTGAAAGGAATCTAGGACAATTTTGATGCTTTGTCAACATTTATTTGGCGACTTTCGGGGTCCAGGCCGAGACCCCTCCCTGGCTCGTGCAGCGGGTCGGATCGAACAGGGCGTTGCCCTCACCGGCGTAGGAGGCGACGATCTCCGCCCGGCCGTCCCGATCGATGTCGGCGAGCTTCACACCGTAACCGCGACAGTTGCCGTGCGGTTGCTGCGCCTCGGGGCTCTCCTCGCGCACGAAACCGCCCTGTCCGTCGCCCAGGAAGAGCAGCAGGAGGCCTTCGTGGTCGGTACCCACCAGATCCAGGCGCTTGTCACCGTCGACATCTCCGGCGTCGAGGGCGGAGATGCCGCTGCGCCCGTCCCGGACGAAGACCGGGCGGCGTTCCCAGGAACCGTCGCGGCGGGCCAGATAGAGATCCACGCCGACGCGGCTCACTCCGAGCTCGAAGCTGGTGTAGGTGGCGGCGATGTCGGGCCGCCGGTTGCCGTCGAAATCGCCTACCGCGACGGCGTTCACGTAGGCACGCGGCCGGAGCGGCAGCTCCTGCGACAGCCACGGACCGCCGACGGTGGGTCCCTGCAGGTAGAGCAGGTCCTTTCTTCCCATGGCGTTGGTGGAGGTCAGGAAGTCGGGCCTCCCATCAGCGTCGAAATCGGCGACGGCCAGATCGTCGCCGAAGATCTCCTGCCGCGGACCGGCCTCCTTCACGGTCACCCAGGAGCCGTCTCCTTGATTGAGATAGAGCTTCGGCCCGAAATTGCCCAGATCGCCTGCGGCGCCGGCGACCTTCGGTGCTTTGTCGCCCTCCATGAGGGTGATCTGCGGCCCTTCACTCAAGGCGAGGAGATCGGGCTTGCCGTCCTGGTTCCAGTCGAGCACTTCGATTCGCCGCGACGCGAAGCCCGAGCCGTCGTATCCCGACTTCGGAATCACGAAATCCAGCCCTTCTCGCCACGAAGAGAACTTGCCTGCGCCGTCGCCGACGAAAACCAGCACGCCGCGAAGGTGGCTCGCCGCAGCCAGGTCTACCTTGCCATCGCCGTTGAAGTCGGCGACCTTGACGTCACCGTAGTCGAGCAGGCCCGGCGGCACGGTGGCCTTGTACGGACGCCACGTGCCGTGGCCGTCGCCCAGGAAGATCTTCGGTTGATCTCCACCGCGCCGCGTCGGACCGTGCACGAAGTCGATCTGGCCGTCGCCGTTGAAGTCGGCGAGATCGAAGCCGTTGCGCCACAGAGCACGCGCCGGCAGGCCCGCACCGAAGGGCCCGAGATGCACTCGGTCCACCGTCGCGATCGGCGCTAGAAAAGTCGCGGCCGAAGCTGCGAGCTCCGCCGGCGTCGCTCCGGGATCGATAGGCGTTCGCTCCGGCACCTTTTCGCTCAGACGGTAGATCTTGAGCCAGATGTTCTCGGGATCCTCGCCAGCGACATCATATTCGGCGCCATAGATCACCCGCACGCGCGAATTCCCGAGGAGCTTGTAGGCCCTGTGCTTGGGGTGCTTGCGAATGAAATACTGCCGGCCTTCGGCGTCGATGAGCCATTCGCCGTCCGGCGGCTGCGTCGCGGCCACCACTTCGTCGCGCAGCGCCTGTTCGGGGTTCGGGGGGGCGGCTAGCGGCTGTGCCGCCGGCGCCTGCGGCACACCGGCGGGCGCGACGGCAGCGCTCGGAGCCTGGGTCTGGCCGAACGCCAGGCCCGGCATCAGGCAGAACGAGAGCAAGAGCGCAGGCAGAGTTCGGATCGTTCGAATCATTCGGACCGTGCGGATCATGGCATGTGGGGTGCAGGAGAGGGCAAGCGTCTGCTGCTGGCGGAGATTTTGACACAGTTGCTCGGTGGCAGATGACAGTTTGGCATCGTTCCAGCGTTTTGCACGATCTACACCAGTTCCCAGGAGAGCAACTTCATGCCGCCATCCACCGCCCGCCGACCGGTACCGCGCCACCCAGCGGCTTCGCCCGCGCTCGCTCCTCGGCTCTTGAGGACAGCGCTGCTCTGCCTGGCTGCGCTCCTGGTGCCTGCCTCAGCGCCTGCTCGCGCGCAGGGCGAAGGGATTCTACCGCCCAAATTGACTACCGAGGAGCGCGTCCACACAACCGGCGAGGTCGCGCGCGACCAGATGGTTGAGCACACCTTCAAGATCCGCAACTCCGGCGGCGCGCCGCTCACGATCGGCGAAGTCGTCGAGCCGCCGAACCTCGAGATCGTCGCCCGGCCGACCACTCTGGCGGCCGGCGAGGCGGGCGAATTTCGCGTCCGTGTGCCGCTGCTCTACGAGAAGCCCGGCGCCCTGCTCAAGCAGATCGTCCTGCGAACCAACGACCCGGCGACGCCGGAGTTCGTCCTCGAGCTGAAGATCCTGTCGACGGAGTACGTTGCCGCCAAACCGGGCTATGCGCGGTGGATCGCCGTACAGCACGAGAAACGCGGCACGATCTCGCAGCTGCTCGCGGCCAATGACCGCCAGGATTTCGAAGTTCTGCGAACCAGTACGCCGCCGCCCGGCATCACATCCGCCATCGCCGTCGCCACGAAAGAGCCCGGGAGCCCGCGCACCTGGAGCGTGGATCTCACCCTCGGCGACGACGCCCCGGTCGGCGCCATCGTCGGCACGCTTCTCATCCACGTCAATCATCCCAAGCAGAAGATCGTGCCCATTCCGCTTTCAGGGTTCATGCGCCCGGTCGTCGCGGTCACGCCGGACAAGGTGAGCGCCGGCGAGATCAAGCTCACCGAGAAGCGCAACCAGGTCTTCATCGTGCAGACCTTCTCTACCGAGCCCATCCACGTGACCAAAGTGGAGCACGACCTCCAGGGATTCCCTCCGGCCGTCATCGAGACCCGGACGATCGGACGCGAGTACAAAGTCAGGCTCGCATTCGACCCGGCGACGATGCCCAAGGGAGCGCTCCGCGGGAAGCTGAAGATCTACACCGACAGCCCCAAGGCACCGCTGCTCGTCGTACCGATCGACGGCACGGTCCCCTGATCAGTCGACGACGTCGATCCGCCCGTGGAGATCGGAGCCTTCGGCGAGCACCACGCAGCCTGAGGAGAGGTCGCCGGCAACCGACCCCCCACGCCGGACCTCGATCCACTCCTCTGCCTGCACCGCACCGTGCACCTCGCCGCTGACGGCGACTGTGCGCCCCCGTAGCGGGCCCTCGACGCGCGCACCGGCAGCGATCGTCACCCCGCCTCGAACGACGATCTCGCCGGTGAAGCGCCCCTCGAGATGCAGATCGGAGCCGCATGTCAGGCTGCCGCGGAGCTCGGTGCCGGCGGCGATCACGGAGGTTTGCGCCACGGATCTGCCTTTCTCCGCCGTCGAGGCGGGCACCGCATCGCACGACATCGCTCGACCGGCAGCGCTCGAAATGGATCCGACTCGGTCCTGGAGGGCTCCCCCCCAGGGGGGGCCGCGAGGGCGAACCCTGGAGCGCCTGACCGGAAGTTCATGGAGCGGGCAACGGGGCTCGAACCCGCGACATCAAGCTTGGGAAGCTTGCACTCTACCAGCTGAGTTATGCCCGCCTGCACAGCCAAACACGTTCAATTTACCGAAGCCCCATCGGCGCGTCAAGCGTTGCGTCGGGAAGCGTTGCCGCTATACTCATTTCAGAATGGCTGCTTCCGGCACCGACTCACGGGAAACCGAGCGCGGCACCAAGCTCTACTTCTTCCCTGGCCAGCCGGTTACCGCAGAGGAGTTACGTCTCCTGTTGCTCGAAGGCCCCCCGGAGAGGCGGGCCTGGGCGATCTCCCACCTGCTGCGCTACGCCGATTGGGAAGACATCTGGAGCTTCACCAGCCGGGAACAGGTGCGTGACCATTTCCCCGATCTCGACCTGCCGGCGAGCCTGCGCGCCGCCTGGGCCCGCATCTTGAAGGTCGAGGCGCTCGCAGTCCCGGGCAACAAGTAGACCGGCGCATCGGCCGCTCATCCAGAGCGGACTCAGGGAGCCTTCGGGAGTCGTTTCTCATGCCCACGAGCCAGGTTCGCTCATCCGGAGTTGCTTCGCTCCGCCGGGTTCACGCCCTGCTGGCGCTCCTTCTCGTCGTGACGGCGGCACTCGCCGTCTACCTCCCGACACCAGGAAACTACTGGATTCGCTACGACAACGAGACGCTGATCCGCAGCAGCCCGCAGGTGAATGCGCTCGCGGGCGAGGAGAAGCTGGCGGCGTTGGTGACGATCTTCACCAGCACGCACTACAGCCTGTATCAACCACTCTTCACTCTCTCGGTGGCCCTGGACCATGCGCTCTTCGGCTGGAACCTCGCGGGCTTTCACGCGCACTCGGTTCTGCTGCACCTCGTCATCGTCGCGCTGTTGCTGTTCGTGCTGTTTCGCCTGACCGACTCCTGGCTGGCGGCGATCGCAGGCAGTCTTCTGTTCGCGGTTCATCCGGTACTGGTGGAAACGGTGCGCTGGGCGATCTGCCGCAATTCGCTGGTCGCTGCGCTGTGGTTGCTGGTGGGCGTCCTGCTCTATCTCAGGCACCTCGACCGCCCCGGCCGGGCGGCGCTCTGGAGCTCGCAGATCGCCTTGGGCCTATCCCTGCTCGCCAAGGTCTCGCCAGCGATGGTGGTCGTTCCGTTCGTGCTCGATCTCTGGCGCCATCGGCGGATCGATCGGCGCGCGATCCTCGAGAAAGTGCCGCTCTTCGCCCTCACCGCATTGCTGACCTACGTGAACTATCGCGCGACGGTGGCGCACGCCGCCGCGAGCCCCCTGCAGCGACCGTGGTCCGAGGTTCTCGGCTTTCTTCCCGAAGCGGTCGCGCTCATGACTGCCAACGCGATTGCACCGGCGAATCTCGCGATCCTCTACTCTCCCGCCGCCATGGGAGATCTGCTCGGCTGGCGCTCGGCGCTCGTCCTCGCATTCCTCGTCGCGGCGCTCGGCGGCGGCGCCTGGGCCTGGCGCCGTGGGCATCGCGGCGTGCTGCTCGGAGTCGTCGCCTGGTTCGCCCTGCTCATTCCCAACGTCGCCGCTGGCCGCTTCCGCACCACGATCGCCTCCGACCGTTACGTGTATCTGCCCATCCTCTTTCTCGCTGCCGCGCTGGCCGCGGGACTGGTTCCGATCCTGCGCCGGCCGGTGGCTCGCGCAACCTCGGGATCGCTCTTCAGGGCGCAACTCGCCGGGCGGTGGCTCGCGGCGTCGGCGCTCCTGGCGCTTGGCGTGCTGCTCGCGCTCGCTGCCGGAACCGCGGCTCGTCGATGGGAGAACGAACGCAGGATCTGGCAGCGCGTCAACGACCTCGCGCCGCACCACATGGCCTACTACATGCTGGGCAACCTGGCGCTCAAGGCGGAGCGCTGGACAGAGGCTGCCGACCTCTTCGCGCGCGCCTTGGAGCTGGCACAGCTCGACCCCTACGCCAAGCTCGATCCGGTTTTCTCGCAGGCCGTTCTGCAGACCAGCCGCAAGGCGGCGAGCGAGCTCGCCAACCAACCCGACGCGCAGGCGCAGCAGAATCGGGAGGCCCTGCTCGATCGGGTGAATGCGGTTGCGGCGCAGGCCGCCTCCAACCTGCCGGAGAATCCGCAGGTCCAGTTCGAGCTCGGCAAGTCGCTCTACAAGCAGAAGAGCTACCGCGAGGCGATCACGGCGCTCGACGCTGCCCTCGCGCTGGACTCGCAGCACCACCTGGCCTGGACCTACCGCGCCATGAGCCAGTACTTCCTGGGCGAGAAAGAGGACGCCATCGCCACTTTCCGCAAGTCGCTCGCCATTCGGCCCGACTGGATAACCTATTCGAACCTCGGAAAGGTCTATCTGGCGGAGAGCAAGCCGGCCGAGGCCGTGCAGGTGATGCAGGACTGGCTGAAGTTCGAGCCCAACAGCGAAGAGGCGCACCGGCGCTTCCTGCAGGCAATCGCCGAGATGCTCCGCCCGGGTCCGACGGACGCGGCCATCGCGCATCTGGAATCTTATGTCGGGCGTTTCCCGGAGTCGGCGCCAGCGAAGTCGATGCTCGAGCAGGCCAAGCGCCGGCGCTCGCGGAGCTGAGCGCAGCCAGCGCCGGACATCTCCTCAGTTCGCGGGCGGGCCCTCTGGCCCTTTTGGCCCCTCTGGACCCTCAGACCGCCTCTCCTCGAGCAGCTCCCTGGCGCGCAATCGGGCGGTCGCGACGAGATCCTCGACCCGTTCTCCCGGCAGGAGAAAGACCCCGAGGGGCCCGCTCTCCATCCGCCCGCGGCCGAGCGCGAAATAGCTCATCATGTCGCCGCCTTGCGCCGCCGGTTCGGAAGTCCGCGACAGTACCGTCGCGACTGCACCGACGGCATGCCCCTCGGAATCGAAGACCGGCAAACCCAGCAGGGCCGGAGATGCATCGAGAATGAAGGCGCTCGCAGGCTTGGTGATCCGGCCGGCGATCCGGCCGCTTTCCAGGAATGCCGCCCGGTCGAATGCCGGCGAGAGACGTGATACGCCGAAGACCGTATCGCCTATGCGGGCCGGGCGCGAGCGCCCGAACTCGATGCTGGCGAGCGCGCGCGAGGGCCGCTCTTCGAGCTGCAGGAATGCAAGGTCGAGCTCGGAGTCGGAACCGGCGAGAAACGCCCGATGTTCCCGGACGTCGCCGGCGAACGTCACACGAAAGTCGGTCGGTGTCATCTTGAGCTTGAAGTCCTCGCCCTCGCCCATCTGGCGCACGGCATCCATCAGGCGTGTGGCCGAGAGCTGGGAGTTCCAGAGCAGGATGAGACCGCCCGGATCGACCACCGCGCCGAGCGCATCGAGAACCGACTCCTGCTCCTGCATCGCGTCGCCCATGTTGAACTCGGTCTTGAGGACGACCTTGACGCTGACGATCGCCGGCGAGATTCTGGCGAGCAGATCCTCGTAGGAGGGCTGACGCGGCGCCGCATCGGACACCGCGGCTCCGGCGACGATCCCGGCGACTGCACAGGCGGCGACACGGACTGCGATGGGAATCCGGTTCGGTGGGTTCACTGGCTCTTTCCTTCCGGCCACTCGGGCTCGATGAAGACGAAATGGGTACCGGCGCCGCGGCGAACGAAGACCTCGACCAACGGGGCGCGCGCCGCCGAAATCTCCGCCAGCCGGCGCTCGAAGCCCGCGACATCACCGACCACGCCGCCGTTCAGCGAGAGGATGAGGTCGTCGATGCGCAGGCCCGCCATATGCGCCCAACCACCGCTCGTGACGTCGGCGACCAGCACGCCGCCTTGAAGCAGCGGCCAGTGCCGATCGCTGCGATCCAGCAACGTCAGCTCGCGCACCGCGAACTCGAACTCTTCCTGCTTCGATCGCCGCGTCTCCTCGGAGGCCGCCGGCCGGGACTCGAGCTGGACGGCGATCTCCCGTTCGCTGCCGCCGCGCACGATCCCGAGGCGCATCGTCTCGCCGATCCTGCGCGCCTCGACGGCCCGCCGAAGATCGTCTGCGTCCTGCGGACGAGAGGCGGTCATGAGCTCGCCATCGATGGCGACGAGCAGGTCGCCCACTTCCACTCCTGCCTTCTCCGCGTTCGTCCACGAGTAGACCTCGGTGACGCGGAATCCGCGCACGTCCGGCTGCCCGAGCGCCGTCGCGAGCTCCGGCGTCACCACCTGGGTGAGCAGGCCCAACCACGCCCTGGGCAGCTCGCCCCCCCAGCGGCCGTTGCGCGCCTGGGGCAGGCGGGCGAGGGCGAGCAGCCGCTGGTCGCCGCGCAGCAGCTCGAGGACGATGCCGGCGCTGCCGGAAGAGGCGAGCCGCTCCTCCAGCGCCGCGAGAGTCCGCACGGGCCGACCGTCGACGGCGAGCAGAACGTCGCCCTCCTGAACCTGGGGTCGCGCCGTGGCGGCTGCCTGCCCCGGTCGCAGGCCGGTCACCAGAAGCCCCTCGCGGACGCTCAGATTGCGCGCCAGCGCCAACGGTCCGGTGAGCTCTTCGGCCGAGATTCCGAGCGCCCGCACTTCGCCCTTCTTGCCCCGCAAGGGCTCCATCTCTACGCTGCGGACGGCGATCTCGCGCGGCTCGCCCTGGCGCTCGATCGAGAGCGCCACGGCAGCGCCGATCGGCAGCTCCGCGACGCGCCGGTAGAGCTCCGGGATCTGCTCGAAGAATCGCGCCTCGACCTTTTCCCCGTTCAACGCCAGCAGGATGTCGCCCGCCGCGAGCCCCGCCGTTTCGGCCGGCCCGCCCGGCGTGACGGAAGAGATGAGCGCGCCGTTTTGCCGCCCCAGCTTGGCGACCGGCAACGCGGCAAAGCCGAGAAAGCTGCGGCGCACGACGCCGTCGGCGAGTGCGTGGCGCAGGACATCGGCGGCAACCCGGGCGGGAATGGCGAAACCGATGCCTCCTCCGCCAAGCTCGTTGATGCCGATCACCTCTCCCGCCAGATTGACCAGCGGTCCGCCGGAGTTGCCGGGCAGGATCAGAGCGTCGTGCTGAATCCACTGGGTCAGCCAACCGGTCGCCTCGCCCCCGTCCAGCTCCATGTCCGAGAGCTCGGAACCGGTGAAATCGGTAAACACCCGATGGGCGTTCGAGACGATCCCGAGCGTCACCGAAGAGGAGAGGGCGAATGGATTGCCGAGGGCCAGGACCGGGTCGCCGATCGCGACCACGGCATCGACGGCGAGCCTCGCCGGCCGCAGGCCCGGCGGCACCTTGCTCTCGCGGGAGTCGCCGGAGGAGGCCGTTCCACCTGGGCGCTTCTCCGCCGCCGCCCGCAAGCGGAGGACCGAAAGGTCGGTCAGCGGGTCGTGCGCAACGACATCGGCGTCGAGGATCCGCCCGTCGGTGAGCGTGCAGCGAATGCGCGAGCTGTTTCCGGCGACATGGAAGTTCGTCAGCACGTGCCCTTGGTCGGAGACCAGCACGCCGCTCCCGGCGCTGGGAAATCGCACCGCCCGACCCTCGGAATAGTCGCGCGACACCGCCGAGATGTTCACCAGCGCGGGGTAGACCGCGGCTACCGCGCTCTCCACCTCGCGTGCCGTGGGCATCGCCGGGCGCTCGGCCAGCACGTCCGCCACGGCACCGCCGCTGGCGCCGCTCGCTCCGCTGGCCCCGCTGGCGCCGCTGGCTCCGAAGACAACTCCAGACGCCGCGCAGGCAGCGAGGACACGCGACCAGCCCTTTCGCCGGCTCCCCCGACGTCCTTCCGCTGCAATTTCCGTCCTGGTCATCGCTCTCCTAACCCTCGGCGGCGAGCCAGTGTATCGGCCGCAATCGACGGAGACAAGGCGACTCTCGGCGATAGGCTAGGCGCCATGACGCCGCAGCCGACGCATACCGGAGCCGAAGCCGGGGGCCTGCCACAGGAGCTCCTGCAGGATGCCGTCGCTTTGCTCACCCGCTTGGCGGCGACGAGCTCGCCCAGCGACGACCCACAAGCGCTGCATCGGATGTCCGAATCCCTCGCCGGGGAGCTTCGTGCGCGCGACCTCGCAGTCGCGGTCCGCGCGGAACCCGATGAGCATGGCGTCCTGCTGCCGGTGGTCGAAGCGGTCGGGCGCGCCAGCGGGCCGGAGGAGGACCCCCGCCTCCCGATTCTGCTCGTCGGGCACTTCGACACCGTGCTTCCCGCCGCGACACCACGCCTCGCGGACGGGCGCCTGATCGCCACCGGAGCGATCGACATGAAAGGCGGCATCGTAGCTTTCCTGAAGGCGCTCGACCTTGTCGCGCTGCGCGGCGGTCGCCGGCCGGCGTTGCGCCTCGTGCTGGTGCCCGACGAAGAGGTCGGAGGAGCGATCTCCCGGCGCGCCGTCGCCACCGCCGGCAGCGCAGCCCGGGCGCTCTGGGTGCTCGAGCCGGGCGAACCCACCGCCGGCGGCGAGACGCTGGTCACCGGGCGGCGGGGGATGTTCCACTGGCGCCTCGATGTGCGCGGCCGAACGTCCCACTCCGGCCTCGCCTTCTGGCAGGGACGGTCGGCGGCCGTCGCGATCGCCGAGTGGATCGAGCGCGCAGCAGCGTTGTCGCGCCCGCAGGGCGGGCCAACGGTCAATGTCGCCCGCCTGGTCGCCGGAGGACAGAGCTTCGTCGACTCGCTGGCGGCGGGCGCCACGACGCTCCTCGGCACCGCACATCAGCGCAACGTCGTGCCCGATCGCGCTGTGGCCGAGGGCGAGGCGCGATTTCTCCGGGCCGAAGAGGCGGAGACCCTGGCGCACGAACTGTCGGCGCTGGCGGGTGCGACCGCCGCCCGACACGAGGTCGCGATGGACTGGAGCTGCGAGGCTTCGATCGCGCCGGTCGACCCCGCCCGCCTGCCGCGCGCCCACGCCGACCTAGCGGTTCGCCTCGCCGCCGAGGCCGGCTGGAGGCTCGAGCGCGAAGAGGATCGCGGAGGCATCTCTTTCCCGAACTTCCTCCCGGATCCCGGACGGATCCCGGTCCTCGACGGACTCGGACCCGTCGGCGGCGGCATGCACACGCGCGAGGAGTTCGTCGAAGTGGCCTCCCTGGCAAGGCGCATCCGCCTGCTCGCCGATCTGTTGCAGAGCGCGGCGGCAGACCCTGCGACCGCGAGCGGCTGACGCCTCAGGGGACCGCGGGCGCCGGGGAACGGATCGCCACTGCGAACAGCTTCGGCCAGTACTTGCCGGTGAGCAGGAAGAGTCCGCGCTCGGAATCCCACGCGATGCCGTTCAGAACGTCCGTGCGTCGACGCTCTTCGGGAGAGAGGAGCTGCGAGGCGTCGACCGATCCGGTGACCACGCCGGTGCGCGGGTCGATGCGCAGGATCTCGTCACTCTGCCAGACGTTCGCCCAGATTTCGCCGTTCACCCACTCGAGCTCGTTGAGATAGAACTGCGGCCTGCCGGCGCGCACCACGGAGAGCTCGCGCAGCAGCGAGAAATCAACCGGAGAGCGGAACGTCAGGCGCGCGCTGCCGTCGCTCTGGATGAGCTCGGAGCCGTCGAAGGTGAGTCCCCAGCCCTCGCCGCGATAGCCGAACTCGCGCACCTGCGTGAAGGTCTCGACGTCCCATACCCAACCGTGCTCGCTCTGATAACTGAGCTGAAAGAGGTGCCCGCCGGCGAGCGCCAGTCCCTCGGCGAACTGATCGGGCGCAAGATCCAGGCGGCGCACGATCCGGCCGGTGGCGAGCTCGACTTCGCGCAGCGAAGAAGTGCCGTACATGCCGGTGCTCTCGTAGAGCCTGCCGCGATGCCAGAGCAGCCCCTGCGTGAACGCCGCCGGGTCGTGGGGATAGGTGGCCACGACCTCGAGCGTGAGGCGGACCTCGGACGTCGCGGCGGCGGCGGGTGCGGCGCCGACCGCCGCCCCGTTCGCCGCCCCGTCCGAAGCCGACGATCCCGGCGGTCCGCAAGCGAGCGCGGCCCCGATAGCGGTGCCGATCAGCGCGGCGGTGAGAAATCGCAATCGTCCGCCAGCTCCGCAGTGGAGAATTCGCCGCCGAGAGGTACATCGCCTGGCGTACTGCCGATCGGCTCCCCCGGCGGTTCGGTGGGCGCGAGGCGCGTCGACGGCGTCGGCGCGGCGGGGCGCGCCAGATGTCTGCCGATTTCGGCGGTCACTGCCGAGAAGTGCGCCTTCTCCTCCGGGTCGAGCGCCACGAGCTGATCCATGCGCTGGAGAAGATCGGCCAGGGCACCGTCGGCGCGCGCCCGTACCCAGGCCGCGGCGGCTACGTTTCCCGAGAGCTCGATCAGGCGGTCGACCAGCACCCGCTGCACGACACGGGCGACTTCGACCTCCCGCGGCTCGAGCAGGGCGCTGTCGAGGAAGACCTTGTCGACCAGCGCGGCGAGCAACTCGTTGAAATCGGGCTGCGCCGCGTTCCGGCGGTGGTAGTCGACCATGCGCGACGCGCGCGCTGGCTGCAGCAGCAGTCGGATCGTCATGTCGGCGGCGGTCGCCGCGGCTCCCAGAGAATCGAACGCGGGAGCGGTCTTCGAGGAGAACATCTCGCGATTCACTTCGTAGCCGTGCGGCCGCGGCAGGAGCTTGCGCAGGATCTCGTCGGGCAGATCGAGCACCGACGGGTTGAGCGTCTCGAGCATGACCGCGAGCGCCCGTCGCTGGCGCTCCGGCGACACCGGGCGGGCCTGGGCACCGGGAACGGCGTCGCCGTTCAAAGCGTAACGGTAGTCGAGCCCGCCCAGCACCTTGGCCGCCGCCTGGAGCTGGAATCGATGGTGAAAATAGACCGGGACGAGAGTCTCCTCGAGCAGGGCGAGCGGCTCTCCGGGGGGCAGGTTCGCTTCGCCGAACCGCGCCAGTGCGATGCGCCGCACCCGCATCGTCAGCTCGAGCGCCGCGACCGGATCGTCGCCATTGTCCCAGAGGCTCGCACGGGGATTGGCGGCTCCCGCCGGGCGAGCGTCCTGGTCGGTGAGGAAGTAGAGGTTGCTGCGCAGTCCGGACTGCACGATCGCGTCGAGGGCGTCCGGCTCGGCGGTGCCCGGCGGAAATTGCGCGTAGGCCCAGCGCGTCGCGTGCACGTCCCACTCCCCGACTCCGACGCCGTAGGCCTGCGAGAAATCGAGCTCGCCCTGGCCGGTGATCCGCACCAGCGGCGCGGGATAGTCCATGACCGAAGCGCGGCCGTAGACGCTGGCGGCGAAGTTGTGCGAGAACCCGAGAGCGTGCCCGACCTCGTGCGCAGCGAGTTGGCGGATCCGCGCCAGCGCGAGCACGACAGGGTCGTCCGGCAAGCCGGTGCCGCTCTTCGCGGCCCCCGCCAGTCCCTCGAAGAGCAGCCGGTCCTGCCGCACCCGCAGCGAGCCGAGCGAAACGTGCCCTTTGAGCTGCTCGCCGGTGCGCGGGTCGATGACTCCCCCACCGTAGGACCAGCCGCGGGTCGCGCGGTGGACCCACTGGATCACGTTGTAGCGCAGATCGAGCGCATCGGCACCCTCGGGCAGCAGCTCGACGCGAAACCCGTCCTTGAAGCCCGCCGCCTCGAACGCCTCGACCCACCAGCCGGCGCCCTCGAGCAGCGCGGTGCGGACCGGCTCCGGCGCCGCTCGGTCGACGTAGTAGACGATCGGCTTGCGCACCGCCCCGTGCTCGGCACCAGGGTCGATCTTCTGCAGCCGGTGGCGCACGATCCAGCGGCGTTCGATCGAACGCGCCAGGGGGGCGGCGTAGTCCTGGAAGTGAATGGCGAAAGAACCCATCCGCGGGTCGAACTCGCGCGGAGTGTAGCCGCCGTCGGGCAGGCGAACGAGCGATTGATGCTGGACGAAGGAGAGTGCACGAGGCTCGACGGCGACCCCGCGCACCTCATCGCCGGGCTTGGCGCTGGTGAAGGTGACGAGCGACTCGAACTCGAGGTTGTCCGGAAAGGCGAGACAACGGGCGACGTCGATGGCGCTCTTTTCGCGGTCGAAGACGAATCCTCCCTGGCTACTCTCGCTCAGCCGGTCGGCGATGCCGTGCGCATCCCGCAGGAGAAACGGACCGAGATCGATCAACGAGCCGCCGTCGGCGTCGCGCGCGGCAATTTCGGCGCTCCAGATCACGGAACTGGCGAACGACTCCTCGACCGCCTGCAGCTCGTCGATGGATTCGGTCAACGCCCGGAATCGCAGGTTGACGAGCTCGAAGAGCACCCGGCCTCCGAGCTCGCGGAGGCGCAGAATCTGCGGCTCTCCGACCTGCCCGCGGTCGAGCCCGACCGGATTCGATCCGAGCCCGGAGACGATGCCCTCGTAGTAGATGTACTCGCCGATCGTCCGCCGGGTGCCGCGCGCCGGCGGAAGCCGGACCAGCACCTTGCCGAGGTCGGCGTCCACGAAAAGATCCAGCAGTCCCGGGCGCGCCGCGAGACCGGCGGTCTTCGCGGCGATCGCCGACGCCGCCGGAGCTCGGCGGGGGTCGGAGTCCCCGTCGGCCGGTCTCGCCTGCGACGAGGCGCAACCGGCGAGAACCCCGAGAACAAGCACGACCCCGGAGAAGCTGGACGAAATCGACTTCATGCGGCTCATACTCTCCCCGACTCCCGTTCCACCTGCGGTGATCTTCATCCTAGCCCGATCCCAACGGCGCGATGGCACCCGGCGGGCGCTCCGGAAGCGGCAGCTCGCCGAGCCAGCAAGCCAGGCGGCGGGCGAGGAGCATCCACGACAGCGCCCACACGAGACCCAGCAAGGCGCCGACCGCGACGCCGGCACCCAGGGAGGCATCAGGGAGCTGCGGGAGCTGCGCGACCTCCGCCACCTTCGCCACCAGGTCATCCCCGATCAGCCCGCGCTGGCCCAGCCAGAAGGGCAGGTGCACGACCACCAGCGAGCCCATCTCGTAAGCGTCGCCGGTCAGCGAGAGGAGCGGCGCGAAGGCCGCTGGCAATGCCGCTCCGTAGGCGACGGCGTGTCCGGCGCGCGCCGCCCGGCGCAGCCACCAGAAGCCCGGCCAGAGCGCCAGGGCGAACGGCGCCAGGTCGGTCGCAAAATAGATCCAGTCGCTGCCACGGGTATCGAATCCGGCGAGCCGCCCGGCATACCCACCACCCGGAATGACGAAAGGAAAGACCACAGCGATCCAGCGTGCGCCGTAAATCGGATCGATCTCGAGGCGCGAGATCTCTCCCCCTGCGGCCCAGCAACCCAGAGCGTGCAGAAGCTCGTGCGCCGGAACGTAGAGCCACCATCCGGCGAGCAAACCGGCGCCGACCAGAAGGAGCGAGCGCCAACCCGAGCGCAGAACTGCATCCAGCCCGTGGAGCAGCTCCCGGAAAGGCTCGCCAGCGAGCTCCCGCAGAAGCCGGTAGAGAGCGCTCAAGGGGTCTCGAACTGCCATTCGCGCGGCTCTACCGTCAGGGACTTGCCGTCGGCGAGGAGGAAGTTCGCGGAGACGGTGATCGCCGGTGTCCGCTGTGCCAGCTTGAGCTCGATGGTCCCGCTCGCGGCTTCCTCATGCTCCTCCACCAGCGGCAGGAAGAACCGCACCGTATTCGCCTCGCGATACGCCCGCATCGTGCCCTTTTCTCCGTCGACCAGAAGCTCGAAGCGCTGGAACTCTCCGGCCTCGACGCCGCCGATCGTCGCACCTGCGACCTCGAGCTGCACGAAGTTGCTGTCGAAGTAGGCGAGGTCCGTGCTCTCCGAGCTCCGGTTCGCGAGTCGCACCTTCACCAGCCAGCGGCGCTCCGAAGTGGAGACCTTCTCGACTGCGAGCTCGAGCGCTGGAGCGGCCGCGTCCGGAGCCAGCACGTCGGCGAGGTTGTCGACGGACAACGAAAGACGCTCGTTCTCGCGCCGCAGCCGATAGAAAATCTCACCCAACCGGTGGGGCGACTCCGCGGCTCCGATGCGGCGGCGCAGCTCCTCGAGGAAAGGCGTCGCCGTACGAACCACCCGGATCGAGTCGCCGGTGGCGAGACTCCACTCCCCCGCTCGCGCCGGTCCCCGCGCCACGAATTCCCACACCTGGCGATCGATTCCCTGCAGGCTGAAGCCCGGCTTGAGCTCGAGATTGCGCGCCTGGACCAGCTCGCCGAGAGCGAACGCCGTCGAGGTTTCCCTGGCTTCGCCGCTCTTGCCGCGCCAGGTCGCCGTGCCCAGCGTCACGGCGCCGATGAAGTAGGGGCGACCCAGCGCCTCGAGTCGACGGAAGTTCTTCTCGACGGACTGCAGGTCCCAGGCCGTCGGGTCCTCGGCTTCGCCGGGCCGCTGGCCGTAGATCATGCAGACGAAGAAGTCGACCCCGTCGGCGATGGCCTGCGCGTCCGGACCCTCGAGCGCCCGGCGATCGAGGCCGGCGGACAGGTAGGTGCTGTTGCCGAGGCCGGAGCGCAGTCGCTTCAGTGTGTGTCCGTAACTCTCGGCATTCGCTCCGGGCTCGACTTCGAAATGGAACCCCGTCACCAGCAGGCCGTCCTGTTCGGCGGCGATTCGCAACCCGCTCAGCTCTGAAAGCAGCGCGGTCGCGAGCTGCTCCGGCGGCCGATCGCCCGACAACCAGCGGCCCGAAACGACGAGGGTCGTCGGAGTCCGTCGAGGAATCGCGGGCGCTTCGATCCTGTGCAACCGGACCCCGCCGTTCCAGTCGAGCTCGGCGGCGTCGAGAAAAATCTCCCTGGCGCCGAGCTCGCTCAGCCGGCTCTGCGCGGCCGCGCCGAGCGCTCCGGAATCGCGGGTCAGCCAGAGCGCGGCTCCGCTCGGCTTCTCGGGTCGCGAACCTCCCAGGCACCCGCCAGCGAGGCCGGAGAACACGCACAACACGGGCAGACAGATCCGCAGAGGGGTCATAACAGGGGAATTGTAATCGCGACCTCGAGCCCGCCGGCGTCGAGGTTGCGTGCCGAGATCGAACCGCCGTGTTCTTCGGCCACCCGGCGCGCGATCGAGAGCCCCAGGCCCGTGCCGCCGACCTGCGTCGAGAAGTACGGTTCGAAGATGCGCGCCAGCATTTCTGGCGGCACTCCGGGACCACGGTCGGACACCCGGATCTCCGCTGAGTCGCCTACCCGGCGGGCGCCGATGGTGACCTTTCCGCCGCCGGCCGAGACCCGGACCGCGTTCTCGAGCAGGTTGCGCAGCGCGCGCCCGAGGAGCCTGGCGTCGAAACGCGCCGGAAGGCTGTCCTCCCCGGCCTGCAGCTCGATCTCGACTCCTGGAGGCGGAGCGGCCCGATAGCCATCGACGATCTCCCGCACGGTCTCCGCCAGGTCGCCGGGAACCCGCACCGACTTCGGGATGTGACTAAAGGTGGAGAACTCCGTCGCGATGTCGCGCAACTCCTCGACCTGGCGCAATATGTTCTCCGTGCAGCGTTCGAAAACGACTTCGAAATGGGCGCGATCGCGCCGCCAAACCTCTTTCAGGTGCTCGGTGGAGAGCCGGATGGGAGTGAGCGGATTCTTGATTTCGTGGGCGATGATCTGGGCCATCGCCGCCCAGGCCTCGAGGCGCTGGGCCCGCAGAACTTCCGAGATGTCTTCGACCACGAACAGGGCCGCCGGCTCGCTTTCGCCGGCGAGCGGCACCCAAACGAGCGACCAGTCGCGCTCCTTGCCCTCGGCACTCTCATGCCCGCCGAGCCGGATGGTGGACTGGGCAAGCTCGTGGCGCGGAACGGAGACGAATCGCCTGGCCTCCGCGAGCTCGGGGCGGCTGGCGAGACGGTCTGCAATACGATCGCCTGGAGCTACCTCGAGGAGCTGGCGCGCCACGCGATTGGCGAGGAGAACCCGGCCGGCCTGATCGAGATAGACCACGCCGGAGGTGACGTTCTCGATGATTCCTTCGACCAGCCGCTTCTCGCGCACGAGCTGGTCGCGGCCCTCGGCGATCTTGCGCGCCATGCGATCGATCGCCTCGGCGAGCGCCGCGAGCTCCAGCACCGAGGACTTGACGCCGAGCGCGGCGGCGCCCCCGGCGATCCTCTGCGTGCCCGCCACGATCTCCATGATCGGTCGGGTGAACGCGCGCGCCAATCGCGTCCCGAGCGCGGCGAGCAGGAGAAAGACCGCGAACGTGGCGAGCAGCGTCCGGCGGCGGATGAGCGCCGTCTCCGCCGTCGCCTCCTCCTGCTGCGCCAGGAGGGGCATCGAAAGAAACAGGCGCGTCTGTCGGGAGTCGAAGCCCGGCACGGCGAGCGGCGCGTAGAGCTCCAGATACTCGGCGCTGCCGGTTCGTGCCGTGCGAGACGCCTCGTTTTCGCCACCGAGCGCCATGCGCGGCCAGACCTCACCGGGAATCCGCCGTGGCAGGAGCCCGGCAGCGAAAAGCTCCCGTTTGCTCGATGCGTAGACCTCGCTCCCCCAGTAGAGGCTCACGTCGTGCCCGATGACCCGGGAGAGCCAGACCAGAATCTCGTCGTCGATCGCCGTGCCCAGACCAAATCCGGGCTCGAGAGTGAGAACGTATTCTCCCAACACGCGCTGGGCGGACGAGAGCGCCGACTCGGCGGCCGAACGTTGCTCGCGCGCGACGCGACTCTCGAGAGTTCGCGAGAGCAGCCCATAGAGCAGAGCCAGCGGAACGAGCAGCAGGAGCGAGAAGAGGAGGATCAGCCGGTTGGCGTAGGAGCGCGTCATGCGCGCGAAGAGATCGCGCGCTGTCCCGCGGGGCAGGGCGAGCAGGAAGCCGAGAGCGCAGAGCGTCGCCGCCGCGAACACGGCCCCCGCGGCGTGCACCCCGACGCGCTCGAGCGCCGCCGCCGGCGCGAGCTCGCGCGAGAAGAGCGCCACGGCGCCGGCGCCACTCTCGCGCAGCAGGACACGGGCACGGCCCTCCGGCGTGGCGATCTTCGCGCCGCTTTCCCCGCCGCGCCCGCCAGCGGCGCCGGCGGCGTTCGAGGCGTTCGCGGCGACGACCGCGCGCACCTGGGCGAGCGCTGGTGTCGCCTCGCGCCAGGGAGAGGCGAGGATCTCGCCTTCGGGCGAGTAGAGCACGGGCGCCGGGTCGGGCCCGGGAAATCCGCTCGATCCCGCGCGGTAACCCGCCGGTCCGCCACGCAGGAGCGCGGCGGCGAGATCGCCGGGCGCTGCGGCGTCGGCGCCAAATCCAGGACGCGGCACCATCCAGAAGCGCACATCCCCCACCGCCCGGCCCCCACCCACCAGCGGATAACGCCCCTCGATCCGTTCGTCTCGCCAGGCGGGCGGCGCCAGGCCGCTCCAGCGGGCCGGTGCGAGATCGAGGTCGAGCTCGTCGGTCAGCGGCAGGCCGTAGGAGAAGCTCGAGGGTGGCATTCCCGGCCGCTCGATCACCAGCGCCGAGATCGCATCGAGTCGCGCCAGGGGCGAACCGCGCCAGAGCACGTACGCGAGGTCGCTCTCCTCAGTGCGCGGCAAAGCCTCCGGCGCCACGTCCGCGAGGTCCAGAGCATCGAAGAACGCCTCGACCTCGGCAGCGACGGCGGCCCGGCGCGCCGGTCCGGGCGGCGCCAGCGAGGCGAGAGACCCGGTGAGCGACGCCAGCGAGCGCAGCCGGTATCCGGTCTCCCAGGCGGTGGCCGAGATCGCCACGGCCAGGAGCAGGAGCGCCGTCAACCCGGCAGCGGCACGCCCGGAAGCCCAGTGCAGCGAGTGCATCGCGAGCCACGTGCCGCCAGCGAGCGGCAGCAGCGCCCACAGCCCATGATCGTGACCGGCCGCGGCCAGCAGAATCAGCGGCAGGGCAAGAGCCAGCCGAAGCCGCCCTGGAGCGGCAGCCGACTCGGAGCTCTGCGCCGCCAGGATCAGGACACCGAAGAGAGCTGCGGCAAGCCCCAGCCGGGCCGCCCCGGCGGCTCCCGCGAGCGTGAAGTCCGCCCCGAGGTCGAGGGCTTCCACCGGCCAGAAACGGGCCAGCAGGGTGATCCCCGGAAGGGTGCACAGGGCGCCCACTTCAGCCGCCCGAGTCCAGGGAGTCGCGCTCCCTTTTCTGCCGCGACTCCAGACCACGAACCAGCCGAGACCTGCAAGAGCCAGCCCGGCGAGGAGCAGCGAGAGCTCGGCGGCGGGCACGGCGAGACCCAGACCCAGCACGGCGACGCCGGAGAGCGCCATGGCCGCGACCTCGAAGATCCGCAAGGGACGCTTCAGCACCGTCCCTGCGAGTACCGCCAGGGCGAAGCCACGCAGGGCGGCGAGACCGAAGAGTCCGAGACCGATCAGTACGGCGGCCTGCTCGCCGCCGCTTCGCGGCGCCTGCCCAGCGCTCTCCCAACCGGCGGCGAGAACGAGTGGCGGGAGCCCGGGAGAGCGCAGCGCACGGCTCTCCCACGCCACAGGAACGGCAGAGCCCCCCGGCAGGGGCTCGACGACGCCGAAGCCCCACAGCCAGTCCGCGGCTCCTGCCGCCGCCGCGGTCGCGGTGTTCGGCGCGAGGCGAGCGCCGCTCTCGGGACGCCCACCCAGGAGCGGCGCCATGGCGCGCCGCGACCGGCTCTCGCCGCACACCAGCTGAAAGCGGCTGCCATCGCGTCCGGCCAGCGGGCGCAGGACGAGGGCGGTCGCCGAGGCCGCGCTCTGCAGGAATCGCCGCGAGGCTCCGGTGTCTCCCGGCATCGCAGGCGGCGCCGGCATCGCCGGCATCGCGGGGATACCTTCGGCACCCGGTGGGCCGAGGTCGTGCAACAGCCCGGCGCCTCCCCAGGCGACCGGTTGGCGGTCGGAGTCGAGCAGCAGCAACGTCAGTCCAGGAAGGCGCGACTCCTTCGCCAGTTGACTGAGTCTTGCGAAAGCTTCGAGCTGCGCCGCCGGTTCGAGCGGCGGGCGCGGCAGCATGGCGAGAGCCTGTTCGGCGCTCGCCTCAAGCTCGTCCCAGTAGGCCCGGTACTCGGCCGCAAGGGTGGCGTCGGAGGGCTCCTCCGCGCTCGAGCGGAGAAGGTCATGGGCGGCGGTCGCCGCCAGAATCAAGGCCGCCACGCCACCGCACAAGACCAGCAACCAGCGCTCCCGCGGCGGCGGCGCCCAGCGCCAGATCCAGATCAGCCACGCCGCGAGAGCGACGAGCGTGAACAGCGGTCGGCCGGCGAGGAGTGCCGCGCCGGGCACGAGCAGCAGAGCGAGCTCTGCAATGTCGGGCCGTTTGGCGGCTCCCGCCGCAGCGAGCCTGGCGCGCGCGGCGGCGTGGCTAGCCCGCACTCTTCACCAGCGTTCGTGTCGCGGCACTAGCTCACCTCTGGACGAGCGCCATCCCGCAACGCGAGCATCGGGAGATCGACACCGAGCGCGGCGGCGCAGGCGAGCGCTTCCGGATATCCGGCGTCGGCATGCCGCGCGACTCCCATTCCGGGATCGCTCGCCAGCACGCGCGCAATGCGGGTCGCGGCTGCGGTCGAGCCATCGGCCACGATGACCATTCCGGCGTGCAGTGAATTGCCGATGCCCACCCCGCCTCCGTGGTGGAACGAGACCCAAGTCGCGCCGTTGACGCCGTTGATGAGCGCGTTCAGGATCGGCCAATCGGCGATCGCGTCGGAGCCGTCCCGCATCGCCTCGGTCTCCCGGAAGGGAGAGGCGACCGAGCCGCAGTCAAGGTGGTCGCGCCCGATGACGATCGGAGCGGAGACCTTGCCGGAGGCCACCAGTTCGTTGAATGCCAGGCCGGCCCGATCGCGCTCACCATAGCCCAGCCAGCAGATGCGGGCCGGCAATCCCTGAAACTCCACCCGCTGCTGCGCCATGCGAATCCAGCGCTCAAGCTTGCGGTCGCCGGGGAACAGCTCCAGGATCGCTTCGTCGGTCACCCGCAGGTCCGCCGGATCGCCGGACAGGACCGCCCAGCGGAAGGGGCCCTTGCCCGCGCAAAAAAGCGGCCGGATGAACATCGGCACGAAGCCGCCGATGTCGAACGCCGCCGCGACTCCGGCGTCGCGGGCCTGTCCGCGCAGATTGTTGCCGTAGTCGAAAGTCACGGCGCCGCGGCGCTGGAGCTCCAGCATGGCCCGCACATGCGCCGCCATCGACGCCATCGCCCGATCGACGTACTCCCCGGGCGAGGTGGCGCGCAGGCTCAGGGCCTCGGCGTAGGAGATCTCATGCGGCACGTAGCCGTGCAGGTTGTCGTGCGCCGAGGTCTGGTCGGTGACGACGTCCGGGAGAATCTCCTCGGCGAGCAGGCGTTCGAGCAGGTGGACCGCATTCACCTCGACCCCGATCGACACCGCCTCCCGCCGCGCAAGCGCCTGGCGCGCGCGCGCCAGGCCGGCGTCGAGGGACGGTGCCCAAAAGTCGAGATAGCGCTTCTCCAGCCGCTTCTCGATACGTGTGCGATCGACCTCCGCCACCAGGCAGACGCCTTCGTTCATCGTCACTGCGAGCGGCTGGGCCCCACCCATGCCACCCAGTCCCGCAGTCACCGTCAGGCGGCCGGCGAGGCTGCCCCCGAAGTGGCGGCGGGCAAGCTCGGCCAGCGTCTCGAAGGTTCCCTGAAGAATCCCTTGAGTTCCGATGTAGATCCACGAGCCGGCGGTCATCTGGCCGTACATCGTCAGGCCCAGCCCTTCGAGGCGGCGAAACTCGTCGATGGTCGCCCATCGCGGCACCAGATTCGAGTTGGCGATCAACACTCGTGGAGCATCCGCGTGGCTCTTGAAGATCGCCACCGGTTTGCCGGATTGCACCAGCAGGGTCTCGTCATCGTCCAGGCGGCGCAAGGCGGCGACGATGGCATCGAAGCAGTCCCAGTTTCTCGCCGCCTTTCCCGACCCGCCGTAGACGACCAGCTCGTCCGGCCGCTCGGCGACCTCCGGGTCGAGGTTGTTCATCAGCATGCGCAGTGCCGCTTCCTGCAGCCAACCCTTGCAGGTGATGGCGCTGCCGCGGGGGGCGCGGACGAGGCGGCTCGTTCCGCGAGGGGTTTCGCTCATGCGCGGATTCTAATCGCAGAGCCGCAACCCGCGCAGGGGCTCAGTCATCGGACGCGGCGTCGCTGCGCCCGCGTTTGCGGTCGGACTGCAGTCGCTTGGCGCGCAACCGCCGGACTCCGGCGGCGCGAGTGGGGCGGGTCGCGCGGCGCTTGCGCGGGGCGACCAGCGCCCTAAGGACGAGCTCTTCGAGCCGCTCGACGACGTCCTGGCGGTTTTTCTCCTGGGTACGATGGCGCTGGCCAAGCAGGACGATCTCCCCTTCCTTGGTGGCCCTGCGGCCTGCCAGCACGAGAAGTCGGACCTTGACCTCGTCGGCAAGCGCCGTCGAGCCGCGCACATCGAAGCGCAGCCGCACCGCGGTCGCGACCTTGTTGACGTTCTGCCCTCCCGGGCCCGAGGAGCGGATGAACTCGAATGCGAGCTCCTGTTCGGGAATCACCATTGCCTCAAGCCCCCTTGAGGGCCTGGTGCATCGGCCTGTCGGCCGAGGAAGTGGGGGCCGTGCGGAAGGGCAGGCGCAACCGGAAGACGCTCCCGCGCTGCGGCTCGGACTCGAACTCGATCGCCCCTCCCATCTGTTCGGCGAGCTTGCGCGACAGCGCCAGGCCGATTCCGGTGCCGCCGTGGCGGCGCGTGTTCGATGGGTCGATCTGGCTGAAGCGCTGGAATACCGCATCGCGCTGCTCGGGTGCGATACCGATGCCGGTGTCTTCGACCTCCACCAGGAGCTCGATCCGCCCGTAGGACGAGCGCTCGACGACCGGACGCACGCGGATCTCGCCCGTGTCGGTGAACTTCACCGCGTTGCTCAGCAGATGACGGAGGATCTGGCGCAGGCGTCGGTCGTCGCCGATCACTTGCAGGCTTCCGTCGAGGCCCTCTGCGACATGCAGCCGCAGCTGCTTGTGCTCGGCGGCGATGCGATGCCGTTCGACCGCGGCGATCAGCACCGCGCCGAGAGGAAAGGTCACCTCTTCCATCGGCGCCCTGCCCGCCTCGAGCTGGGCGAACTCGAGCAGATCGTCGACCATGCCCAACAGCCCCTCCGCCGAGCGCTGCGCCGTCTCGCAGTGGCGCCGCTGGCGCTCGTCGAGTGACGAGGTCAGCAACAACTCGTTCATGCCCAGAAAGACGTGCAGCGGAGTACGTAGCTCGTGGCTCACGCTGGCCAGGAACTGCGACTTGGTGCGGCTGGCGGCGAGGGCAGCGTCGCGCACCGCCGCCAACTCCGTGTTGCGCAGCTCGGCCTCGGCGGTTGCCCGGCGCAGACGGGAGACCGACACCAGCCCGGTCAGGATGACCGCCAGCACCGCGGAGAGAACCGCCAGTGCATCGAGCCGGCCGCGGGCGATCGCCTTGATGAAAAGGTAGGCGTCATAGTCGACGCCGAGCACGGCCTCGACCCCACCCGCGGCGTCGTGCATCGGCGTGAAGCTCGAGATCCAGGTACCCCAGCGGTCCGATGTGGCGGACTTGTCGAACGAGATCTCGTCCTCGAAGGCGCGATCCAGCTCGGGAACCTGGTGCGGATAGGCCTCTCCGATGGCGGTGCGGCTCTCGCGCACGCCGGAGAATGCTCCATCGCGATCGTAGTCCGTCTCGGAGTCGACCATCAGCACGACCGCGCCGTCTGCGAGCTTGCGAAAGGTGTAGATGTCACTGACGTTCCTGTTGCTCGCGAGCCATCGCTTCTCGGCATCGATCATCGCCAGGTAACGCGCGTCGTCGGGCGGGGTTCGCAGGTCGAGGTTCGCGTGCCCCATGAGCTCGAGCTCGCGCGCGTAGGTCGGAGCCATGGCGGAGATCAGGCGCTCGAGATCTTTCGCCGCGCGCTTCCCGGCAGCCTCGACATAGAGCCAGCCGAGCCCCAGCCCCGCAAGGAGGAGCAGGAAGGCGAGGTTGCGGCTTCTCCGCAGAGCCGCCCGACGCGCGACCGCGATCGTCGCCGCCGCAGCCAGGACGGCGACGAAGACGAAGTCCCAGGGTGGGTGAACCACGACGGTCTCCGTCCTACTCCAGCCCTGCCAGGCCGGGGATCGAGCCGGTCGCGAGCAGCCGCTCCGCGGCGGCCAGATCCGGCGCCATCTCGCGATCCTCGTCCCAGGCAGCGACAGATTCCCGCACCCAGTGATGGACCGCTTCGAGCCGGACGCTCGAACCCAGCGGCCGCAGGAGATCAACGCCCTGCGCCGCGGCCAGGAGCTCGATGGCGAGGATTTGGCGCACGTTCGCGACGACCTGACGGCACTTGAGCGCGGCCCACATTCCCATCGAGACGTGGTCTTCCTTGTCCGCGGAGGTCGGAATCGAATCGACGCTCGCCGGATGGGCGAGCACCTTGTTCTCCGACACCAGCGCCGCGGCGGTCACTTGCGCCATCATGAAACCCGAGTTGAGGCCTGCGTTCGCGACCAGGAAGGGCGGCAGGCCCGAGAACGTGTCGTTGGTGAGCTTTTCGGTTCGCCGTTCCGAGATCGAACCCAGCTCGGCCAGCGCGATGGCGAGAAAGTCGGCGGCGAGCGCCATCGGCTCGCCGTGGAAGTTCCCGCCTGACAGCGCTTCGTCGTCGGCAGCGAAGACCAGCGGATTGTCGGTCGCCGAGTTCATCTCGATGAGAAGCCGGCGCTCGACATCGTCCAACGTGTCGCGCACGGCGCCGTGGACCTGCGGCATGCAGCGCAGCGAATAGGGGTCCTGCACGCGCTTGTCGCCGGAACGGTGGGAATCGCGGATGCCGGAGCCCTGCATGAGGCCCCTGAGGTTGCGCGCGCTGGCGATCTGACCCGGATGCGGACGGACGGCGTGGATGCGCGGGTCGAAGGCGGCGTCGGTGCCGCGCAGGGCTTCGGTCGAAAGCGCGCCGACGAGGTCGGCGATACGCACCAACCGGCGGGACTCGAGGACCGCGAGCGCCAGGAGAGAGGTCATCGCCTGGGTGCCGTTGACCAGTCCGAGCCCTTCGCGCGGAGCGAGGCGGACCGGCGTCAGGCCGGCGTCGCGCAGCGCCTCGGAAGAGGGGACGAAGCGGCCCGCGCGGCGCACCTGGCCGCGGCCGAGAAGCGGCAGCGCAAGATGCGCCAGCGGCGCGAGATCGCCGCTCGCACCCACCGAGCCGCGGCTCGGCACCTCGGGCAGCAGATCGTGGTTGAGGAGCGCCAGCAGCTTGTCGATGAGCAGCGGGCGCACGCCCGAGTGCCCCTTCGCCAGCGTGTTCGCCCGCAAGAGCAGCATGCCGCGCACAGCGGCGTCCGGCAGCGGCTCCCCCACCCCGGCGGCATGCGAGAGAACCAGGCGTTCCTGCAGCACCTCGAGATCGGCGTCGGCGATGCGGACGTTGGCCAGATTCCCGAAGCCGGTATTGACCCCGTAAACCGCCTCGCCGGAGGCGACCGCGCGCTCGATCACCGCTCGCGCCGCCGCGACGCGCTCCCGCGCCGCACCGGTCAGTACGACATGCTCCCCGCCGGCAGCGACCGCAGCGAACTCCTCCAGCGACAGCGACCCACCCGTCAACTCGATCAAACCCGCCCCCGAGTTCTTCCTTTACTGAAAGCCCGTTCTCTGGTGATCGCCTCTGCTGCCCGCTCTAGCCTACTCCCACTCGATCGTCCCGGGGGGCTTCGAGGTGACGTCGTAGACCACGCGGTTGATGCCGCGCACCTCGTTGACGATCCGGTTCGCCACCCGCCCCAGAAGCTCGTAGGGCAGATGGCTCCAGTCGGCGGTCATGAAGTCGTGGGTCTCGACCGAGCGCAAAGCGAGGACGTTCTCGTAGGTGCGGAAGTCGCCCATGACGCCGACCGCCTTGACCGGCAACAGGACCGCGAAAGCCTGCGACACCTTCTCGTACCAGCCGCTCTCGCGCAGCTCACCCATGAAGATGGCGTCGGCCTCCTGCAGCAGCGCGACCTTGTCGGCCGTGACCTCGCCGAGAATCCGCACCGCGAGACCCGGACCGGGGAAGGGATGGCGCCCGATGAACTCTTCCGGCAGGCCGAGCTCGCGCCCCAACTGGCGCACCTCGTCCTTGAAGAGCCAGCGCAGCGGCTCGACGAGCTCAAAGCCGAGGTGCTCCGGAAGGCCGCCGACATTGTGGTGTGATTTGATGACTGCCGACGGCCCGCGCACCGATGTCGACTCGATGACATCCGGATAGAGCGTCCCCTGGGCGAGGAACTTCACCCCCGAGAACTTGCGCGCCTCGCGCTGAAAGACATCGATGAAGACCCGGCCGATCGCCTTGCGCTTGGCCTCGGGATCGGTCACCCCCGAAAGCGCACCGAGGAAGTCGGCGCCGGCGTCGGCGGTCACGATCGGAATCCCCAGACCGTCGGTCAGGCTGGCCTCGACCTGGGAGCGTTCCCCCTTGCGCAGCAGGCCGGTGTCGACGAACACCGATACCAGGTCGTCGCCGATGGCGCGTTTGAGCAGCGCCGCGGTCACCGCCGAGTCGACGCCGCCGGAGATCCCGCAGAGCACCTTCTCGCCCCGCGTGCGCTCGCGGATCGTCGTCGCGGCCTCGTCGAGATAGGAGGCCATCGTCCAGTCGCCGGTGGCGCCGCAGGCCTTGAAGAGAAAATTGTGCAGCACCGCACCACCGTGGACCGTGTGCGAGACCTCGGGATGAAACTGGATGCAGTAGATCCCGCGCGTCCGGTCCTCCATGCCCACGATCGCCGCGTTCGAAGTGCGCGCGGTCTGGGCGAATCCGGCCGGCAGACGCGTGACATGGTCGCCGTGGCTCATCCAGACCGTTTCCCTCGCGTCGAGGCCGGCGAACAGGAGCCCGGGCGCTGCCACCTGGACCTCCGCCCTGCCGTACTCCCGGCGCTCGGCCCGCTCGACCTTGCCGTCGAGCAGGTGCGCCACGAGCTGCATTCCGTAGCAAATGCCGAGCACCGGGATGCCGAGCTCGAGGAGCTCGCGTTCGGCATGCGGCGCGGCGGTGTCGTAGACACTTTGCGGGCCGCCCGACAACACGATACCGATCGGCTCCCGGCGGCGGATCTCTTCGGCCCCCAGCGAGAACGGATGCACTTCGCAGTAAACCCGGTGCTCACGCAGGCGTCGTGCGATGAGCTGCGTGAACTGACTCCCGAAATCGAGAATGAGGACGGTCTGGTGGGTTGACATGCGAGAGTCTACTCCCTAGAGAACGGCCTCGTGCTTGAGATCGCGGGTCATCAGCTCGCGCAGCGCCACCTTTGCCGGCTTCCCCTCGTACATCACCGCGACCATCTGCTCGCTGATCGGCATCTCGACGTCGACGGCGCGCGCCAGCTGCAGGATGACCCGCGAGTTCCGCACGCCCTCCGCCACCTCGGTCGTCTCCTCGAGAATCTGCTGCAGGCTCTTGCCCTGGGCGAGATCGACGCCGGTGCGGCGGTTGCGCGACAGGCCCCCGGTGCAGGTGAGGACGAGGTCGCCCAACCCGGCGAGGCCCGAAAAGGTCTTCGGATCGCCGCCGTAGGCGAGACCCAGGCGGGTGATCTCGTGCAGACCGCGGGTGATCAGGGCGGCGAGGGTGTTGTGTCCCATGCCCAGTCCCGAGACCACGCCGGCGCCGATGGCGATGACGTTCTTCGCCGCGCCCGCGAGCTCCACACCCACGACATCGGCCGAGGAATAGAGACGCAGCGTCGGGCTCGCCAGGGTCTCGCGCAGCTCCGCCGCCAGTGCCACGTCGGCGCTCGCGACAACCGCCGCCGAAGGCACGGCGCGCGCCAACTCGGCGGCGAAGGTGGGGCCGGAAAGGGCGGCAAATCGCGCCGGAGTCCCGGCGCGCTCGCACTCTTCGGCGGAAACCCGGCTCATGCGGGCGAGCGTCTCCGCCTCGATCCCCTTGGTCGCCGAAACGACGATGAGCGGGGCGCGCGACCTGCGCACCGCGAGAAGCTCCCGCAGAACGGCGCGATAGCCGTGCGAGGGCGCCGCGACGACGATCGGAGAACACTCGCCGAGCTCCGCCAAGTCATGGGTGATCGCCAGAGCGTCGGGCAGGGTCACTCCCGGAAGGTAGCGCCGGTTCTCGCGCGCTGCGGCGATCTCCGCTGCGGCCTCTTCGCGGCGGACCCAGAGCGTCGCGCGATGGTCGGCGCGCGCCGCGTGGACGGCGAGCGCAGTGCCGAAGGAGCCTGCTCCGAGAATTCCGATCTGCGCCGTTGGAGCCATGAGCTCCTACCTTCGACCCTCTCCGAGACGTCGTTCGGTCCCGGCGAAAAGGCGCTGCAGGTTTCCGGCGTGCCGGAAAACGACCAGGCCGGCGCAGGCGCAGGCCAATGCCAGCGCGCTGCTCGACATGGCGGGCGACCAGCCGAAGCGGGAAAAGAGCACCGCCAGCACTGGGAAGGCCGCGGCCGACAGCACCGAGCCGAGCGAGACGTAGCGCGTCGCCACGACGGTGAGCGCGAAGACCGCCAGTGAGGCCGAGGCCGCGAGCGGCAGGAGCGCGATCAACGCGCCGAAGCCGGTGGCGACGCCCTTGCCGCCGCGAAAGCCGAAAAAGAGCGGGAAGACGTGCCCGACGACGACGGCGAAGGCGGCCGCCGCGACCACCTCGGAGGGCGCACCGAAGGCGCGCGCCACGCGTACCGGAAGGATTCCCTTGGCGATGTCCAGCAACAGGACGAGCAGCGCCGGCCAGCGCCCGGCGGCACGCAAGACGTTGGTGGCGCCGGCATTCCCGCTGCCCAGCTTGCGCACGTCGGCGCGTTGCAGGATCCAGACGACCGCGAGGCTGAAAGAGAGTGATCCCAGCAAGTAGGAGGCGCCGACGAGCCCAACCCAGCGCGGATTCAAGGCGCCACCTGCAGGGCGGCGGCAGAACGGAGGACGATCAGTCGCCGGCGCAGCATCTCGAGCGCCATCTGCGAGGCAAAGATCCGGATCCGCTCACGGTTGCCGGGGAAACGCGCCATGCGGTGCTCGACCGGCCCGTCCCCGGGCCCGGCGACTGCCAGGTGGATGGTCCCCACCGGCTTCTCCTCCGAGCCCCCGCCCGGACCGGCGATGCCGGTGAGGCTCACGCCGAGATCGCTCCCCAGCTGCCGGCAGACCCCGACCGCCATCGCCCGCGCCACCGCCTCCGAGACCGCCCCCTCGCGATCGATCAGCGCCGGGTCGACATCGAGCAGGGCGCACTTCAGCTCGTTCGAGTAGGCGACGACGCCACCGACGAAGACCGTGCTCGCACCCGGCACCCGGGTGATGCGCTCGGCCACCAGGCCGCCGGTGCAGGATTCCGCCGTGGCGAGGGTCCAACCGGCTTCCGCCAGCAGAGCCGCGACAACCGACTCGAGAGAAGTCCCGGCGCCCTCGCCGAAGACGGCCTCACCCAGGAGGACCAGGGTTCGCGCGCGCATGGCGGAGAGGCGCTCCAGACGCTCGCCGTCGGCACCGACCGCGGTGAGCAGCACACGCACCTCGCCCGCGCCGGCGAGGACGGTGATCCACTCCCGTCCGAACTCCTCGTAGGCCGGGCCGAGCGACTGGTCGACCTCGGACTCCGGCCGCATGGCGACCTTGATCGTCCAGGTCTCGCGGGCGGTGCCCGCCGAGCGCCTCTCGAGCCAGGGCACCAGGCACTGCGCGGCCATCTGGTCGAGCTCGAATGGAACCCCGGGAAAGAGAAAGAGTGCCTTGCCGTCGCGCTCGAAGAGCTGCCCTGGAGCGGTGCCGTTGGGGTTGTCGAGAACCTGCGCTCCCGCCAGGATCTCCGCCTGCTTGCGGTTGTTCGGGGAGAGCTTCCTGCCCATGGCGGCGAAACGGCGCTCGATCTGCTCCAGAACAGAGGCGTTCGGGACCAACCCGACGTCGAGTGCAGCGGCCGCCGCTTCGCGGGTCAGGTCGTCCGCGGTCGGACCCAGTCCCCCACTCACCAGGACGAGGTCGCTCGACGCCCAGAGAGAGCGCATCTCGCGGGCGATCTCCGGTTCGAGGTCGCCGATCACGCTCTTCTTCACCAACTCGACGCCGTGGCGCTCGAGCAGCGCCGTCAGGCGGAGCGAGTTGCTGTCCAGCCGCTCGGTGGAGAGCAGCTCGGAGCCAACCGCGAGAATGGTCGCGCGCACGTCCAGCATGATAGCAACCGCTAGCGCCTCCGGCGCTGCCGGTCGCTGCTCTGACGCTCCCGACGCGCGCTTGCGGCGCCATTTGACTCTTTCCCGGGCGGCACCTACGATGCCGCTCTGCCATGCCCACCCGGACCGCATCCCTGAGCTCGTACCTATTTCTGCTGCTCGCCGCCGGCGGGGTGCGGGCTTCCGACAGCGGCTTCTGGAGCGCTGGCGGAACCACCCTCCGGGCCTCCGCCGAGATCCCTCCGCCCACCCACGCCAGCGGCTCCGCCAGGGCCTATCTCGTCGCGACGCCGCGCGGCGAACGGCAGGTCACGCTACCCGCGGACGTCGTCGTGGAGGAGCTCTTCGCGCTGCGCACGACCTCCTTCTTGAGCGCGCGCGGCGCCGGCCAGGAACACCGCGACCTCTTTCTCGCGCTGGTCGACGAGCAAGGGCTGCATGCTCTCCCGGCGCCCGCCTCGGGCGCAGGCGGCGTGCGCGAGAACGCCGTACCCCTGACCTCGGTCGGCGGCGACCTCGAAGGTCTCGTCTGGCTCGAAGGCGCGAACCGGCAGAGTTACGCCGTTCGCCACGCTGCCTGGGACGGCATGCGCTGGTCGGAACCGGGCGACCTGGCCGAGCCGGCGCCAGGCAGCCAGTTGGCGCTCGCCGCCACGACCCTCGCCGACGGGTCGAGACTTCTGGTCTGGAGCCGCTTCGACGGCCACGACGACGAGATCGTCACAGCACGATTCGTCCACGGGCGGTGGAGCGCGGCGCGAGCGATCGGCGCCGACAACGGCGTGCCGGATGTCACGCCGGCGGTCGTCGCCGTCCGCGGCGGAGCCCTCGCCACCTGGAGCCGGTACGACGGCCATGAATACCGCATCGTGATCACGCGCTTCGATGGCGGGGACTGGAGCGAGCCCACCTGGGCCGGCCCGGCCGGTGCGACCGAACCGCACCTCGCGCGCGCCGCGGGTACGGGTGCGGACAGCCCGACCTGGTTGACCTTCGTCCACGCCCGCCCGCGCGGTTGGGGCGTCCTCGAGCTCGATGCCACCGGCCGCGTCCTGCGGCAGGGGACCGTCGAAACGGACGCCATTTCCCGGCCGGCGTTGGCTGCCCTGCCCGGCGGCGGTTTGCGGCTGCGATGGTCCGCCGACGAGAGCGACGTCGAGCTGCACTAGGAGAGGCAGCCGGTCAGGCGGACGCCAGGTCAGGCGGTCGCGATGCGCTCGACGATGAGGTCCGGAGCGGTTCCCGTCTCGCCGATCTCGAAGCAGCCGCGGAATCGTTCCGCCAGGTTCGGGTTGTCCGCGCGCAGGTAGACTCGCGCCAGCTCCTCTCCCGCCTCCACTCGCCGACCGAGACGCGTGCGGTAGTGGAGTGCGATGCCGAGGTCGAGCTCCGATCCGATGGAGCGCCGCGCCCCCCCCGCCTCGGCCAGCAGCAAGCCGAGCTCCCGGGTCCGAACCGCAGCCACGAAGCCGGATCGCGGAGCCTGGATCACGATTTCCACCGGCGCCAAAGGCAGGTCGGGGCGATCGAACCAGCGCTCCGTCGCCCCCTGCGCAACCGCCCAGCGCACGAAACGCTCGCGTGCCGCCCCCGACCCGAGCAGTCCGCGCAGACTCGACTCCGACCAGCCGGCGCCGATCTGCCGACCCAGCGAGAGCGCCAGGGCGAGGGTGAGGTCGATCGTCTCGCGCGGCCCGCCCCCGGCGAGACAATCGAGCACTTCGCGGATCTCGCTCGCGTGCCCGGCCCAGTCGCCGAGCGGCTGGTTCATGTCGGTCAACAGCGCTTCGGCCTTCATCCCGAGCTCCGACGAGATCCCGGCGAGTAGCCTGGCGAGCTCTCTCGCCTGTTCGATGCGCGGCAGGAAGGCCGCATCGCCGACCTTGACGTCGAACACGATCGCCGCCGCGCCGGTGGCGAGCTTCTTGGACAGGATGGAGGCGACGATCAGAGGGAGCGAGTCGACCGTCGCGGTCCGGTCGCGAAGCGCGTAGAGCTTGCGGTCGGCTGGCGCGATGCCGGCGGTGGCGATTCCGAGCGCGATCCCGCAGCAGTCGAGCAGCTGCACCGCACGCCCGCGGTCCAGCTCCTGGCGGAATCCCGGGATCGCCTCCAGCTTGTCCGCCGTCCCCGCGGTGTGTCCGAGCCCTCGGCCGGTCAGCATGACGACCGGCGCGCCCGCGGCGGCGAGCAGCGGCGCGAGGAGCAGGCTCGCCTTGTCGCCCACCCCGCCGGTGGAGTGCTTGTCCAACAGATTGGGCCGCTCGCGCGCCAGATTCCACCGCTCGCCGGAGTCGAGCATGCCCGCGGTGAGCTCGCGCGTAAGCTCGACATCCAAACCCCGGATGGCGACTCCCATCAGAAACGCGGCGAGCTGCGCATCACTCCAGCTGCCGTCGGCTGCGGCTTGCGCGACCTCGCTGAGGTCGCCGCGCCGGAGCGGCTCCCCGGCGCGCAATCGCGACAGGACCCCGTAGGCGCTCAGGATCGCTCCGGGTCAGGTCCCTTTGGGAGCCGGTCCGGCCTCCCGCTGGGCGTCGGCGACATAGGGCGACTGTGGGTACTCATCCACGATGCGACGCCAGGAGGCCTTCGCGTCGTCGCTCTTGCCGAGGGCCTGATAAGTGAGCGCGAGCTGATAGAGGATGACGTCGGCGGGTAGCGGCTTGTCGGCCTGCTCGATCATCTTCTGGAGCTCCCCGATCAGTTCCGCGCCGCGGCCCTGTTCGCGATCGAGCTTGTAGAGATTGACCCGCGCCGTGGCGGCGAGCGCACCGGACGGTTCGGCGTCGAGGAACGCCCGCCAAAGCTGCTTCGCCTTCTCCGTGTCGTTCTCGACGATCGCTATCTGCGCCAGGTAGAGCTTTGCCACCCGCCCGGTCGCCGTGGAGCCGTAGCGCTCGTCGAGCTCGGCGAAGAGCTCTTTGGCCCGGGCGCGGCGCGCCGATTCGGAGGCGAACGTGGGACGGACAGGGTCCCCGGGGTTGGCGCCGGTCGCGACCACTTCGGCGCTATCCACCCGCAGGGCCTTCCCCAACATCTCGTTGGCGCCATCCTTGCGGCTCCCGATCCACAAGAAGATACCGGCGACGAGCAGCGCCACGCCGACCACTCCGCCGACGCCCCAGATGAGCATCCGCTTGTGATCCTCCGCATAGTGGATGCCCTTCCCGAGGGCCTCATCCAGTTCGTTCCGTTTCAGATCTTCCCGATGAGCCGAGTCCATGAGTCCGAGGCCTTTCTGTGTGCGATGGGACTGCGTCCAGGTCCGCCGCGTCCGCCGCCGAGTGGACCTGGTGCGGCTGGGAGGAGTCGAACCCCCGACCTTGAGCGGAGGTTTCCTACCCTGCGCCCGGCTCCCTTGCCGCTCTTGCAGGTGGAGTCTACTAGCGGCTCACGCGCCACAGCAAACGCGCCGCTGGGCGGCAACATCGCCGCCGGACCCCCATTCTGGGTGTGGCGCTAGTGTGGCAAGCCTAGAGCCACAGGCCCTAACCGCCGCCGAGTGGCGGCGCCAGAATGGCCAACCGCCACTCGAAGCCGACCTCGCGGCAGTTGCGCTTCGCCTCCGACCCGCTCACGCGTCGCCCCAGCGCGGGTGCATGAACAAGACCATAAACGCTGCGCGTTTCCCACAGCTCTCACCCGCCCGACAGCGGAAATCACAAACTTAATCAACAGCCCACTGAATCGGGGCAGCTCCAGGCGAGACGACTCCCCGCCTTTCGGGGCAGCTTGCGCGGGTGCTGGCTGCGTCCGGCATTGCGCCTGTCGCTGTAGGGGAGGTGATCCGCACCTCAGCGACCGCCGCGAACCGTTCCGCGACCTTCCGCCTCTGCGGCGAGCGCGCAAGATGCGTAGAACGCCGCCCGAAGTCCGCTGCCGCGCCGAGTTGGGCCGCCGTTCAGGGCAGGCGTTCGCGCCAATAGCCGGGACGTCGGCTCTGATGCGCGAGCGCCACGACGAAGACACTCTCGCCTTCGACAAAGTAGATGAACGAGAAAGGGAAGGTGGAAAACAAGTATCGGCGGGTTCCGGCGATGTATTGCGGCCAACGAGTCGCCGCTTCGAGAACCGACTCAACCGCGCGGTCCAATTCGCGCTGAAAAGCGGCTTCTGCGACGACGCTGCGCTCGCGGTACCACTGGCGTTCTTGCTCAATCTCTTCGGCGGCTTGCTCGAAGAAGCTCAGCGACCTCATCGGTCAGAACGGTGAAGACGTGCCCGAAGTTCCTGCCACGGAATCGTAGGAACGTGGCCTGCCTGATACTCCGCCATCCGTCGTTCGATCTCTCTGGCCCATGCCTCTTCGGCGTCGGGATCGCGCCGCTCATCCAGATTCTCGAGCAGCAGCCCGGCCAACTCGGCACGATCGTCAGCACTGAGCTCTGCAGCCCGCTGATAGAGGACTTCGACGGCTCTGGACATGGTCACATTCTACCGGATGCAAGGTCGACCTCGCCAATTCTCCGTGCAGCGCGCAGGATGCGTTGAGCGCAGCGAAAGGCCGCGATCGTGACGACGCCACAGCGATGACGAACTCTCGTCGATCGACGACCCGAGGCGCGACGCGGGTCTTCACCGTGAGCTTCGCGCAGCGGTTCGACAATCCGTTGCTGATCGAATAAGTGAATGCGTTCCGCGATGCCGTCTCGCTGGTCCGCAAGCGCACGGAGGCGCGGTCACGAGCCACCCGAAGGACGCGTTTCGCTGCGCTTCGGGCATCCTTTGCACCCGCCCGCAGCCGAGGTGCCGCAGACAGACTCTACGGACAACCGCCGCCCACCGCCGTGCTCCAGGTGCAGGCGTCGCCGGCCTCGAAGCCAGCGGAGAAGATCGAGATCATTGTCAATTGCCACACGCTGCCGCCCGCAATCCCCGCGTAGAGCGTCGCCCCTGAGGGCTTCAGCGCCAGGGTATTGACGTTCAGGTTCGTCAGTCCCGTGTTGACGGCGGCCCAGGTGCCGCCGGAGTCGGTGGACTTGAAGACCCCTCCGAAGTAAGTCCCGGCGTAGAGCGTGGCGGGCGTCGTGGAATCGATCGCCAGGGCGTTGACGTACGAGTCCCACAGCCCCGTGTTGGCGGCGGCCC
>JANNGS010000050.1:0-116729 GCA_031403995.1 Thermoanaerobaculia bacterium | reverse complement strand
CCTGCGCCACGACGCGATTCGCCACCCGTCCGGCGTCCTCGGTGATCGTCCAGTCGAGGTTGGCGTCACCGTTGTTGGTGATGTCGAGCGTCAGGTCGACCTGGGTGTCCACCGCCTGGAAGCTCGACAGGCTGCTCGGAGAGACCGCGATGTCGGGCAAGGTCTGCGGCAGCACCGTGACCGTCACGGAATCGGTGTCCGAAGCCGCGTTCACGCCCTCGAAATAGCTGGCGATCAGGCACCACTCGTTGAGGGTGCCGGTGTCACCGCCGACGAGGTCACTGGCCGTCATCGTCCAGGTTCCCGCGAACGGAGCTCCGTTGAAGCCCGCGAGCGGATTGTTGGGGCTGAAGGTCCCGACGATGGCCGGCGGGCCTGGGGCGCACTCGTTCTCGACCGGCGTCGCGCCGGCGTCGTCGAGCACGGCGTCGACGTCGTTGCTGCTGCAGCCGAAGGTCGAAGCCGGCACGCCCGGCTGATCGAAGATCGCGGCTGTGGTGGCGCCGTCGGTGATCGAGAAGACGAGATCACCGACCCAGCTGTGGGTGGAGTCGACCGACACATTGAGGTCGGTCAGGGTGCCGCTGGTGGCGATCACGATGGCGTCGTTGACGCCGGTCGGATTGCTGTCCGGAATCGCCAGCGCCGGCGCGCTGCAGGTGGTCGAGCTCGAAGCGGTGACGTTCTCGTAAGCCGTCCAGGTCGCGATGTTGGTCGTCGTCGCGGTGAGGGGCACGTTGTCGACGGTGACGAATGCCGAGGCTCCCGGCCCGAGGACGTACGGGAAGGTGTCGAGCACCGTCCCGAGCTGATCGTCGACCAGGGTGTGGTAGTTGAGCGTCACGCTGCCGGTGTTGGTCACCGTGTAGCAATAGGTGACCGGCGTGCCGAACGGAACCGTCAGCGTCTCGTCGACGCCGCAAGTGGCGGCGACCAGGCCGACCGTCTTGGCCAGGCTGATCGTCGGAATCGGGATGGGTTCGCAAGCGATGACGGAGACGTCATCGATCGCCGCACCGGCGAAGTTGAGCGAGCTGTCGCTGTCGAGGTGGAATCGCAGCGCGGTGTTGAGGCCAGCCATGCTGTCCGCGCGCCGCGTGAAGCGGCCCCAACCGGCGCTCTCTCCGATGTTGGTCGTCGGGCTGCCAACGCCGGCGGTCATCGTCGCGCCAATCCAATCGAAGAGCCGCACTGACGTCGTCGGGACAGGGGACTCCTCGAGGGTGACGTCGAAGCGGTCGAAGGTGACGTTCTCCATCTGGTAGCGCTGCGCCCAGGAGACCACCACCGGCCCGGTGAGCCCGGCCAAGTTGATCGGCGGCGAGACGAGGTCTTGACTGCTCGAGATCTCGTAGGTGTTGTCGAGATCGGTCTTCCAGCAGGCGGTGCCGCTGCTGCACGTGGTGATGTCGGCGACCGGGTTGGTCGTGGTTGTGGCCAGGGTCGCAGGCAGGCCGTATTCCCACTCATCCGCGGTGCCGGAATGGGTGAAGCCGCCGTCGTTCGCCTCGAAGTCGGTGGCAAAAACGGTGACCGGTTGGAAGCCGGGACCGCAGACCGGCACCGGCGGCGCCTCGCAGATACGCAGGCTCCAGGAAGTGAGGTTACCGCCGTTGGCGTCGGCCACGTCGTCGCGCAGGTCGAGGGTCCAGACACCGCCCGCATCCTCGCCATCGAACCAGTCCAAGCGGTAGGCAGACTCAGGCGTGACCCGAATCCCCTTGAGCACCGTGAAGAGCGGGGTGACTCCGGCTTCGTCGTCGAAGACGATGTCCATCTGGGTCTGGCCGCCGGTGGCGGTTGCGCCGATGTCGTTGAACAGCGCGTTGTTGTTGCCGGCTGGAGAGCGCAACTGGGTATCGATGTCGCCCATCTTGACGTGGTCGAGCGTGATCGAGACGTCGACGTCGGCGATCCGCGGGTTGCCCGGGACGGTGATCGTCGAGCTCGTGAGTGTCGCGCCGGGACCGATCCCCTGCGGCGGGTCGACCGAGGTGTAGGTCGTGCAGTTCACCCCTTCGTCCGTCGCCGGGTGAACGCTGACGCTCAGGGTGTAGGTCGCCGTCGGACCGCCCGTGGCGGCGGTGGCGGAGTCGACGAAGGCGTAATAGGTCCCCGCCGTCTTGACGGTCATGAAGAACGCTTCAGAGTCGATGGTATCGACTGCTCCACCGTCGTCGACGACCAGGATCTGGTTGCCGGCGTCGCCGAAGAGCCCGAAGCCGAGACGGCCGTTCCAGGTCGTGACATCACGCTCGGGGTCGAGATCGAGGGAGAGGTAGACCGTATCGCCAGCGTTGAGGGTCATGCTGTACCAGTCCTGCTCAGTGGCCAGTGCTGGGTCGCGCGTGCCGCTGACCCAACCGTTGGCGGGCAGGACGTTCGCCGTCGCCTGCGTGTCGTTCGACTCGACTTCAGGCGTCGGAGCGCCGCTCTGCAGCCGGAAGTGGAGCTCGTAGGGCCTGAGCTGGCCGGTGGCGCTGAAATGGTTGACGCGGAGAAAGTAGGTGCCGGCAGAGGGAATCGTCGCGTTGGCGATCGAGGACGAAAGTCCGCCCATGGATCCGTCGTCCTCGTCGAACTCGATCTCCGTCGTACCGTCGCTCGCGAAGAGCCGCAGCTGGCTGTCGGTCGAGCCTGACGAGCCGAAGCTGGTCATCACCGCTGCGTAAACTTTGTCGCCCGCGGCGGCGCTGAACGACCAGAAGTCGAGGTCGCCGTTCGGGAACACCTTGCCTAAGCCGGCCACGTTGCTGCCGCCGAGTGGCGTCGCCTGGCCGAAGGTGCCGTTGGGCTCCACTTCGGCGACGAAGCCCTGGCCGAGCGGGGCGTCGGCCGAGCGGCCGAGGGGTTGCATCTGGCGGGGCTGGCCGGCGGGAGCGCTCTTGCCTTCGGTGGTCGGAGCGCCCTTAATTTCGGACGTAGCTCCGATCTCGACGAAGCTGAGCTCCTGCGCCGCGACCGGCGCGGCGAGACAGGCCAGCAGGGCGATGGCGGTGAGGGCTGCGAGCGGGCGCAAAGCCTGCCACGGCGTGCGGGGACGACGGGTTCTCATCGGTGCTCCTCCTTGAAAAGACGACAGTGCCTCGGCGTACCAGGTGTGGCCATCGGCCGGGAGATTGCCGGCCGACCCTTCCTTGCGCAGAAGCGGGATCCGACTGGAAGCATTCGAAAGGTTTCCGAGAGCCAACCTTAAGGCCGCCGGAGTCGCATGTCAACCCGAGGTTTGGACGAAAAAAACGCTGTTTCACGAGGGTTTCGGCTGCCTGCAGCGCCCGGAAACGTCGCCGCAATTGGTAGGGTTGGCGCGATGATTCTCGCCGGCGACATCGGGGGTACCCAGGCGACGCTGGCGCTGTTCGCCGTCCGGCGTGGGATTGCGCCGGGATTGCGCCCTGAGGCGGCGCTCGTGGAGAGGTTCAACAGCCGCGACTACGCCCAGTTCGGCGACCTCCTGCAGGATTTCTGCGCCCGACACCGGCCCAGGGTCATGGCCGCTTGCCTGGGCATCGCCGGGCCGGTGCGCGCGAACCGCTGCACCGCGACGAATCTACCCTGGACGGTGGACGGCGCCGGGATCGCCGGCTTTCTGGGCTTGAGCGAGGTCCCGCTGCTGAACGATCTCGAAGCGCTCGGTTTCGGCATCGACCTGCTGCAACCGCGGGAGATCTTCGAGCTCCAGGCGGGAGCCCCCGGCGCCCAGGGCCATCGCGCCGTGATCGCCGCCGGCACCGGACTCGGCGAAGCCGGGCTCTTCTGGGACGGCGCGACCCATCGGCCTTTCGCGAGCGAGGGCGGACATGCCGACTTCGCACCCCGCGATGAGCTCGAGATCGCTCTGCTGCGTTTTCTCCTGCGCCAGCACGAGCGCGTCGGTTGGGAGCGGGTCGTCTCCGGCCCGGGCCTGGCGAACATCTATCGCTTTCTGCTCGACGCCGCGACGGCGAGGGGGGACGAGCCCGAGTCGTGGACCGTGGATTTCTCGTCCGGCGACCCGGCCGCGGCGATCTCGCAGCACGCGGCGAGCGGCGAGAGCGCGCTCTGCGTGCAGACGCTCGAGCTCTTCGTGCGGCTCTACGGCGCGGAGGCCGGGAACCTGGCGCTCAAGACGATGGCGACCGGCGGCCTTTACATCGGCGGCGGGATCGCCCCGAAGAACCTCGCCTGGATGCGCCAGGGTGCCTTCCTCGAAGCCTTCCGGGCGAAAGACCGCATGCGCCCGCTGCTCGAAGCGATGCCGGTACGCGTTCTCCTCAACGAGCAGACCGCCCTCCTGGGCGCGGCGCGCTACGCGGCGCTGCGGATCGCCGCTCGGGGCAGCGACTAGCGCCCGTAGCGCCCGTGTGAGTCCGGAGAAAGGACCGTTCCGGCGACGAATCGCGCCAGGCGCTGGTGGCCAACGGAAGTGAAGTGGCCGTCGCGCGGCAGGAAGCACTCCCCGCACCCGGAGAAGTGCTCCCGGCTGTCGAAAAAGGGCGAGCCGCTCTCGCCGGCGGCGCCGCGCACCAGGTCGACGGCGCTCTCCTGGGCCGCTCCGTAAGTCTTCGGGTCGGCGCCCGCGCCAAGGTAGACGATGCGCAAGTCGATATCGCGTGCACGACAGCGCGACGCGAGATCGCCGAGGATCCGGGTGTAGTAGCTCGCGAGGCGCGCCCGGCGGTCGGGGTCGACAAGGGGGGCGAGAAACGGCGGGTCGGCCGGAAAATCGAGCGACGGGTCGGGCGCAAGGTCGGCCGCCCAGGCGGGGGTCGTGAGCGCCAGGGACTGCAGCTCTTTCGCGGCGGAGAGCAGCAGACGCAGTGACGGCCGGCGCCAGACCCAGCGCCGCAGCCGGTTGGGGAGGCGCTCCGGCAGCCTGCGGTTCCACTCCCGCACGCCCGGGTAGTCGAGCTGGTCGATCTCCGGCATCGCTTCGATCTCGCCTGCGGTGCGATAGACCTCGAGATCGTCGAAGTCGTTGAGGAAGACGAACAGCACGACGCTGCGTGGGGTGAGCTCCGGCAGCCAGGTGCGCAGCAGCACGTATTCGTCGTAGAGCGCGGCGCCCTGGCGGCCCATGTTGTAGGCGCCGACGCCGCCGCTCCCATCGCCTGCGCGCAGGAAATGCGCCACGGTCTCCGCCTCCTCGACGCCGTGGCCGTAGATCAGCGAATCGCCGAGCAGGAGCACCTCGGCCGGCGTGCCCGGAGGATTGCGAAAGCCGCGCGCGTCGGTGGCGTGCCGCCAGCGGTAGCCGTTCCAGTAGTTCTCGGTGGCGAAGTCCGGCCACATGAAGCGCATCCTGGTGCGCTTCTCGCGGACGTAGATCCCCCCGGGCTTGGTGTCGTAGCGCGAAAAAATCTCGTTCGCGCGCTGCTCGCCGAAAACCTCCGGGCGGAAATGCAGCAGCAGCTCGAGCAGACCGAGCACGAAGAGGGTGATCACGGAGAGGAGGGTCAGCCGCTGTGCCCAGAGCCGCGGACGACCTCCGGCCGGGGGTCGGGCGCCGGCGATCGGATCCGGCTCGGACGAAGGAGCGGGGCTCATGGCAGGAACGACGATATCGCCCGCTGCAGCTCCACGGGCATCAGCGAAGGAATCCGAATTGCTAGGATTCCTCGATCGTCGGCTTCTGCCGGCGCTATGACCCCTATGTCCGAAAAACTGCCGACTCCACCGCGGCTGCGCTCGGGTAGCCCGGCTGCAGCCGCCGCGGTCTGGCGCTGGCGTGAAGCCACGCCAGCGTTCGCCGCCGTCGCCCGGCGCGATCGGCGGCGTGCGCTGCGGCGGGAGGGCACGGTCCGCGCGCTCGCCGGAGCGGCGGTCGGCGGCGTCCTGTTCACCTTCGGCGCGACGATTCTCGCGCGCGTCGCCTGGGTCGGCGCGGGCGTCGTCCTGTTCGCGGCGCTCGCTTCGCCGGACGGCCTGTACTCGGCGATCGGACGCGGTCTCGCGCATCTCGGGCACGGCATCGGCAGACTGTTCGCGATCGTCCTGTTGACCCCTGTCTATTGGCTCTTCTTCGTGCCGTTCGGCCGGCTCCTGCGTGGAGGACGGCGCGACAAGCTCGAGCGCTGGTTCGACAGAGGTGCCGCGAGCTACTGGCACCGGCGAAACGATGCTCCCCGCGCGAAGTCCTCCTACGAGAGAGCGTTCTGAGACCCGACGCGGTGCGCATCCTCGGCCTCTCCGCCTTCTACCACGACTCCGCCGCCTGCCTGGTGGAGGACGGAGTGATCGTCGCCGCGGCGCAGGAGGAGCGCTTCACGCGCAAGAAGCACGACGCCGCCTTTCCCCGGAACGCCGCGCGCTACTGCCTCGCCGAGGGTGCGGCTGCCGCGCCCTCGGGCGCGTCGCCGCAGATCGACGCGGTCGTCTTCTACGACAAGCCGATCCTCAAGTTCCACCGCCTCCTCGAATCGTATTTCTCGGTCGCCCCGCGCGGCCTGTCGCAATTCCTGCAGGCGATGCCGCTCTGGCTCAAGGACCGGCTCTGGGTCGCGCCGGAGATCGAGGGCGAGCTGCGGCAGCTGGGGATCGCCAAGCCGCCGCCGGTCCATTTCGCTGAGCATCACGAATCGCACGCCGCGAGCGCTTTCTATCCCTCGCCGTTCGACGAGGCCGCGATCCTCACCCTCGACGGCGTGGGCGAGTGGTCGACGACGACGGTCGGGGTCGGCGAAGGCGGTCGCGTGCGCCTGATCGAGGAGATGCGCTTTCCGCACTCGCTGGGCCTGCTCTACTCGGCGTTCACCTCCTTCACCGGTTTTCGCGTCAACTCCGGCGAGTACAAGCTGATGGGCTTGGCACCTTACGGCGAGCCGGTCTACCGCCAGCGCATCCTCGACCACCTCGTGGACTTGAAGGCCGACGGCTCGTTCCGGCTCGATCTCTCGTACTTCGACTATGTCGCCGGCTGGAGAATGACGAACCGCCGCTTCGCGGAGCTCTTCGACGGACCGGCGCGCTCGCCGGAGTCGCCGATCACCCGGCGCGAGATGGACCTCGCGCGTTCGATTCAAGCGGTGACCGAGGAGATCGTGCTGCGCGCCGCCCGCCACGCCAGAGAGCTCACCGGCAAACCCAACCTCTGTCTCGCCGGCGGCGTGGCGCTCAACTGCGTGGCGAACGGCGCTCTGCTGCGCTCGGGTCTCTTCGACGACATCTGGATCCAACCCGCGGCCGGCGATGCCGGCGGCGCGGTCGGCGCCGCGCTCGCCTTCCACTACATGGGAGTGTCTGGAAAGGAAGGGGCGCGTCCGCGCCCCGCCCAGCGGACGTTGCCCGGCGGCGACGGAATGCAGGGCGCTTTTCTCGGGCCGGAGTTTCCGGACGAGGAGACCGCCGCCTTCCTCGACGCCCGCGGCTATCCCTATCGCCGGCTCGCGCCGGGGGAGTGGGCGGCGGAGATCGCCCGGCGGATCGCCGCCGAGCGCGTCGTCGGACTCGTCCAGGGGCGGATGGAGTTCGGTCCGCGCTCGCTCGGCAACCGCTCGATCGTCGGCGACCCGCGATCGCCGCGGATGCAGTCAGTGATGAACTTGAAGATCAAGTATCGCGAGAGCTTCCGGCCGTTCGCACCGGCGGTGCTCGAGGAGCGCGCCGCTGAAGTCTTCGAGCTCGACCGGCCCTCGCCCTACATGCTGCTGGTCGCCGAGGTGAAGCCTGCGCGCTGCTTGCCGAAGCGGGGCGACGAGCGCGATCTGCCGCTGGTCGAGTGGGTGAACCGGCCGCGCTCCGACCTGCCGGCGATCACCCACGTCGACTTTTCGGCGCGCGTGCAGACCGTTTCGCCGGCGACCCAGCCGCGCTTTCACGCCCTGCTCACCGCCTTCGAGGCGGCGACTGGCTGTCCGGTGCTGATCAACACCAGCTTCAACGTCCGCGGCGAACCGATCGTCTGCACGCCGGAAGATGCCTACCGCTGCTTCATGCGCTCAGGAGTCGACGACCTGGTGCTCGGCGACCTGCTGCTCGAGAAGGAGCAGCAGCCGCCGCGCGCGGACGACGGCAACTGGCGCCAGGAGTTCGCGCTCGACTAGCGGGGTAAAATCCCCGCATGGGAAGACTCGGCTACGTCGGCACGCTGCTCAGCGATTTCGTCGCCTTCGCGCGCGAGCACAAGGCGTGGTGGATCGTGCCGCTGCTCATCGTCCTCGGCCTCATCGCGCTCCTGATCGCCACCGGCCAGGCCTCGGCACCGTTCATTTACACGTTGTTCTGATCCGGGCGCGCCGATCGCCCCGCCCGGCTTCACCCGGGCTCAGTCGAGGAAGCGCTCCGCCGTCTCCGGAGTCGGCAGCATGCAGCTCTCGGTGCGGCCGAACCAGCGGTAGCGATGGCGGGCGACGAAGGCGTAGAGCGCGTCGCGCAGCGGCCGCGGCAGAAGAGTGAAGACCGCGAGCAGCGGCCACGGCCAGGGGAGGCGGCGGGCGAGGTGCAGGGCCGCGGCGCTCCGGACCCGCGCCCGGCCGGCCTCGAGGACCACGATCGTCTCGAGGGTGTCGCCCTGCAGACCGTGCTGCCGGAGCAGCGCCTGACCGGCGGAGGAGTCGAGCGCCGCGAAGCGGAAGCGGCCTGCGCGGTCGCGCCGCAGCAGAAACTGCACCGCTCCCGTGCACAGGTTGCAGACCCCGTCGAAGAGCACGATCGTCTCCGCTCCCACCCCGAAAGTCTACTCTCGCCAAATCGGTGACCGTTACCGATTTCTCCGCCGATTTCTCCGCCGATGGCGGCCGGTGCAGCCGGAAAATTCGGTAACTGTCACCGATTTCTCGGTAACTGTCACCGATTTCTTCCAGCCCGAACGGGCGGTGTGCGGGGGGGGTGGCGAGGCGTAGCTTCGAGCCGCCGGCGGACGCGATCTCCTTGGCGTCGGCACGGAGGAGGCCATGCGAGAACTGACCGCCAAAGACGTGATGAACTCAGAGATTCTCAAGGTGCGCGACGACATGACGGTCGCCGAGCTCGCCGAGTTCCTGGTCGAGAACGAGATCTCCGGCGTTCCGGTCGAGGATGCCGAGGGTCGGCTGGTCGGCGTGGTCTCACTCTCCGACGTCGCCCGCTCGCTCACCGGCCGCGACGAGGCCGTCCTCACCCACACCGACTCCGATTACTACCTGCGCAGTTGGGAAGAGCGCTTCAATGCCGAGGACATCGCCGGCCTGCGCGTCGCCGAATCGGACGAAACGGTGAGCGAGATCATGACTCCGTCGGTCCTCGCCGTCGACGAAGAGATGCCGATCGGCAAGGTCGCCGCCAAGATGATCGACGCCCGCATCCATCGCCTGTTGGTCACCCGCGACAGGAAGGTCGTCGGCATCCTCTCCACGACCGATCTTCTCGGAATACTCGTCGACGTCGAAGAGAACTGAGCGGCAGGGAAGAACCGCGGCTTCAGGCTGCGTGCCGCTGGATCCGCCGCGCGAGAACTTACTCGCCAGCTTCTTTGAGATTCGCGTGGCGAATCAAGATGCCGAGTGTCCGCGGGTAAGAGAGAGCGCTGGATGGCTGCACGATTTCGACCGGAGCCTCGAGGACGACGATTGTGGGTGCGTCGGCTCCTCCAGGGACGTCGAACGGAATGGAGAGGTCAAAGTCGCGTCCAGAAACCGCCAATGTGGACTCGAAGCCGGCTGACGGAATCGCGATTCTCATCGTCTCGCCGACTCTGAGGCGCCCAGCCAGGCCCAGGACGTGCGGGCCAGGGGAAAGCGCGCTTCGAAAGCGTAGTTTTGCAATGCGCTGATTCGTCCACCGAAACGGACGCAATTTCCGGTCGAACTCCAGATAGGACCAACCTTCGCCGAAACGCTGGGCGCCGAGGTCGGCAGACACCGTTGAGTCGGCAGATTGAGCGTCCTGCTGGAGCCGAATCGCCGCAGCACAAACGGTTTCTGCAAGTCGAGCTTGCCACGAACTGTCCTCCATGTGGATCAGCTCGAAGTCCTTCGTTCGCGTCGGAACCGGCTCGCGACTCACCTCTCCGAGCTGTCCTTGCTGAACGGCTGAATGAAAGAGGAGCGACTCGGGGGTGTCGAGTCCCCTCCACCGGCTGAGAACCAGGACTGCGTTGGAGTCGGGTCCCACGCTCAGGCAGGGGGATTCTGGAATAGCAGCTGCACCCGCCGCGACAAGCGTCTTCCTGAAGAACGGACCCAGCTCGCTTGGGGTGTAGTAGAAGCCACCATGAAGCCTCTTGTCAGCGGCGATGACCGCGTTGATGGATCCAGCAGAGCGAGACTCGATTAGCGTTGTAAGGAACAGACTCGCGAGTCCGCACGCAATCCACGGGAAGGTCGCAATCCAAGGCGCCGCAGATCTAAGAGAAGAGGGACTTCGCGTGGTAGAGGCTGCGAGTAGCCAGATGGCGCTGGCCCAGATTCCTGAGACAAGCAATGGGTATCGCGGGCCATGGAATACAGGAACACCAGCGAACCTCGACAAGCTCCAGAGCGAGGCCGTGTAGAGGAAGGCGACCGCCATACCTGCGATGCCAGCGACAAACAGGCGCCTATCGCGATCTCTGCGAAGTCCGAGCACGAGCACTGGAATCGAAGCCCAGCAGCAACCCAGAGCTAGCCAGAGCCATGGAAATGCAGCAAGAAGGGATCCGCCATCTCGCCCCAACGGAATCCAAACGGCGAAGACTCGAGCGAAGTTCTCCGCTGTCGGCGCAGTCATCCAAGTCGGCGCTGACTCGGTGAGCGACGTCGCCTGATTTGAAAGCTTGAGGAGCCAGGGTGCAGACAGTAGTGCGACTGCAGCGATAGCGGTGATCGGCGCCACCCAGCTCTTTGGTTGAACCCCATCCAGAAGCACAGAAGAGACCAGCCATCCCATCAACATTGCAGCCAGGAGCAGCCACGAAAGGTGATGGGACGAGGTGGCAAGCAGCGCCGCCGCGGCGAAGGTGAACCACAGAACCCAACGTGGGCGGCGACTGCTTGTCCTGGCGGTCAGATCCAGAGCGACCACCAAGAACGCCAACGTGGTGCCCAGCAGCGCCATGCCGTAGCTTCTGGCATCCTGAGTCAACTGCACAGCGCCCGGGAGGAGCCCGACCAAGGTGCAGCCGACAGCCGCTTCGATCGGCAAAGACCGCTTCCTCATGGCAAGGAAAGCTGCGAGAACAAGGAGCGCCCACGCGACAATGTTGAGAGCTCGGGCAACGAGGATGGAAGGATCCACTCCCATGGCTTCCCATATGCCGAGCCAGCTATGGAGGGCCAGGTAGTACATCGGAGGATGAACATCCTGAGCTGCGAGGTCCACGAGCTCCGGCAAAGGCTTCGTCGCGAGCTCCAGCGAGAACACCTCATCCATCCAGATGGACGACTCCAGGCTCCCGCGCCAGGCCTTGAGCACGAGAGTGGACACGAGGCAGCTCACCAGCAGCACCATAGCTGCGGGCCTTGCGTTTCGAGTCAGTCCTGAGGGAGATCGCCTTGGAGTGTGGGCCGGGGGCGCCTCCTGGGAATCACGCATCGGTGGTCCGGAGTCGGCCATCAAAAAAGTATACGAGCTAGGAGTGAGCGCCCGTCGAGAACTCCTCGGCGATGACCCAGGAGTCGACGGCGACTCCCTGCGAGCTCACTCGCCGCAGGGAAAGGCGTCGATCGAGGTGAAGGCGGGGGAAGCGGTGCCGAGGGTGTTGTCGAAGGTGCGGTAGGCGCCGGTTGCGCTCTCGGTGATCCGGAGATGGTATTCGACGTCGGTCGTCGCCGCGGCGTAGACCCAATAGTGGCCGTTGAAGGCGCAGCCGTCGACCATCTTGACCAGCAGCTCGAGGTTCTCCGGCGCGAAGAACCAGAAGAGCCCCGAGTCGGTCGTCAGCGGCCGGGCAATGCCATCCCCCGACATGCCCTGGTAGTTGGTCCAGCTCACCTCGACCGCGAAGCGGTTCTGCAGCAGACAGAGGAGCTCGGGCGCGGCGACGCAACCTCCGCCTTCGGCCGCCACGATGGCGTCGAGCCGCGTGAGCGCCGCATCGGCCTGCACGACTCCGTGGCCATAGAGGGCGTCGAAACCGGGAGCACCACGGTCGAGCGCCGACTCCTCGATGGCGCGCCGCACCTGATCGCGCGACGCCCCGGGGTGCTCCTCGAGCAGGAGGGCGGCGGTGGCGACGACGTGCGGCGCGGCGAAGGAGGTTCCCGACCAGCGGCAGTAGACGAGGGAGTTGCCGCCGCCGAGGACGCAGACGCGCCGCAGCGTCTCCTGCAGGATCTCGTCTTCGAAACCGTCGCCGTCGGTGTCGACATTCGGTTCGCCCGCCGGCGCCATCACCGACAGCGCCGTGCCCCAGGAGGAGTAGCTCGTCTTCAGCAATCGCGCCTCGACACCACCGACGCCGAGGACCTCGGGGTGGTTGGCCGGAAAGCCGAGGTGATCCTCGTGGCCATTGCCGGAGTTCGCCACGATGATGACTCCGGCGGCGACGGCGCGGGCGAGGGCGTCGTTCTCGATCGCCGTCGAGCACTCCGGCCAGTCGGTGGCACCGCACGCCATGCCGAGCGAGAGGTTGATCACCCGGGCGCCGTGCGTCGTCGCCCAGTCGATCGCCGCCGCGACGTCGGACGAAGCGCACTCGGAGTCGTCGGTGCAGGCGCGGATGGCGAGAATCGAGGCGCCGGGCGCGAGTCCGGCGCCGCCCGTGCCGTTGCCGGTGCACTGCGCGATGACTCCGGCGACGAAGGTGCCGTGACCCAGACGGTCGACGGCGGTGCCCGGACCGGCATGATCGAGCACTGCGTCGTACTCGCCGGCGAGCGGATGGCAGAGACCGTCACCGCTACCCACCCTGACACCGCTGTCGATGACCGCCACGACCACCCCTTCTCCGGTCGCACGCAGCCAGGCCGCCTCGGCGCCGATCTGCCGGTGATGCCACTGCTGCACGAGGAGCGGGTCGTCCGCCACCAGCGACGCCCCGGCTCCGTTCGACGGCGCCGGGCGCGGCAGCAGGTTCTCGCCGCCGAAGTTCAGGCGCTGGATGACGTCTTCGGCGACGAGCTCCACGCTGCCGCTGTTCTCGAGGCGCGTGAGGAGCGCGAGGAGCGGAGCGGCTGCATCGCCAGGAAGGACGGCCAAGCGCCACCAGTTGCCGAACAGGTGACGCGCTCCGGCCGCGCTTGCCAGGGTTTCGGGCAGCGTCCGGCCGGGTGCGACGCGAACCAGAATGCGATCCGCGCGGCTCGCTGCGGCGTGCGCCGGGGTGTCGGCGAGGACAGCTGGGAGGCAGGAGCAGAGGGCGAGGAGTTGCAGCGCCCGCATGGGCCCTTCCTGCATGCTCAGGCGAGCGAGCCGGCGGCGTAGAAGCGGTCGAGCCGCGCGTCCTTCTCCTCGAAGCGCTCGCGCAGCCACTCGGCGAGCGCCTCGGGGGCGGCCGGCAGCTCGTCGACGGCGTAGCGCCGCACGTGCAGATGCACCTCGCGCATCTCGCCCTTGGCCCACTGCCAGAGGGAGGGCAGGCCATCGACATAGCCGATGGTGACGTCGTAGACGGCGGCGATGTGACCCTGCAGCCCGGTGACCGAGGCGACGAACCCTCGGGCGCGTGGCAGCAGGACGTGGCGCGGCAGCGCCAACGCATGCTCGGCGGCGTAGCGCCGGGCGCGGGCGAGCTTCTCGGCCGAAAGGCGGGTGCCCTCCGAGAAGGAGACCAGCCAGAGCGGTACGTGGGCGGAGATCACCCGGTTGAACACCCGGTCGATGCGCCTGCGGTCGGCCGTCCAGTCGCGTTTCACGAACAGGCAGTCGAGGAAGGCCATCCCCCAGCCGATGCCCGGCACGTACTTGAGCGAGCTCTTGACGAACCACTTGAGGTCGCCGAGCCGATGCGACTTGCGCGCCAGCAGGAAGAGCGCCTGCACATCGGTCATCGTCTGGTGGTTGGCGATCACCACTGCGTTCTCGCCCTGTGGCAGCTCGTCGCCGCTGATCACCACCTTGGTGTGGTGCAGCGAGAGCGTCGTCCGGGCGCACCAGTCCCAGAAGCGGTCGGCCGACCAGCGGTTCACCTGGCGGAACGAACGGCGCGAAAACGGCCGCAGCACGAGGCTCACGGTTTGCAGGAGGTTGATCGCGAGGAGCGAGCCGAAGAGATAGAAGGCGACGAAAGCTCCCCGGAGCGTCCGGCCGAGGGCGGCCAGCCGCCGCGAGCGCGGGTGGAGGGGAGGGAGCGGCATGCCCCATAGCCTACCGCCGAAAGGCCCCGGCCGGCGGATCTACCCTTCGTTCGGGTAGCGGGGCTCGCGGCCGATCTGCACGAACTCGAAGCCGAAGCGTCCCTTGACGCAGAGATTGCCCTGGGTGACCGAGTTCTCGAGCGGCGAGGTCGCCTTGACGATGCGCTCGTCCTGGACGTGCAGGGTCAGCGTGCAGCCGACGCCGCAGTAGCCGCAGATGGTGTCGGTCTGCGTCTGCTCGGCCTCCCGCCAGTTTCCGGCCTGGCGCAGGTCGAACTCGTGGCTCGCCATGAGCGCGCCGGTCGGACAGACGGCGATGCAGTTGCCGCAGTAGACGCAGGCCGAGGTCGGCAGGGGGACGTTGCGTTCGGTCGAGATGTGGGCGTCGAAGCCGCGGCCGGCGGCGGCGATGGCGAAGGTGTTCTGCGCGTCGTGGCCGCAGGCCTCGACGCACTTGTAACAGAGCACGCACTTGCCGTAGTCGCGGACGTAGAGCTCGTTGTCGATCTTGACGCCCGACTCGACCCTCTGCGCCTCAGTGCCGAATCTTCCGGGTACCGCGCCGTACTCGCGCATCAGCTCGTCGAGCCCGGGCGCGGTCGAGAGGTCGACCGACGAGCCGAGGAGCTCGAGCACGAGCTTGCGCGACAGGCGGACGCGCTCCGACTGCGTGTGCACTTTCATCCCCGCCTCGGCACGGCGCGAGCACGCCGGCGCGAGGACCCGCGCCCCCTCGACCTCGACGACGCAGAGGCGGCAGGCGTTCGCCGGCGTCAGGGTGTCGAGATAGCACAGCGTCGGGACGTCGATGCCGGCGCCGCGGCAGGCGTCGAGGAGCGTCGCCCCCGCCTCGACCTCGATCGCCCGGCCGTCGATCTCGATCGCGACGGACTTCGGCTGCGGGCGCGTCGGCGCCTCAGGAACCCGCGGCGAACGCGGCGGCGGCGTGAACCAGATCGGATCGGTGGTCATGAGGGCTCCGCCTGGGAGGGTGCAGGTTGAAACGGATCGAACAGCGCGAGGCCCGAGGCGATGGCGGTCGAGGCGGTCTGGCCGAGGCCGCAGATCGAGGCGTCGCGCATCGCCTGGGCGAGCTCGGCGAAGAGCGCCATCTCCTGCGCGCGATCGCCCAGCGGGGTGCGGCGCCGCAGGCGCCCGAGGAGCTCCGCCTGGCGCACCGTGCCGACGCGGCAGGGGACGCACTGACCGCACGATTCGTGACGGAAGAACTCGGCGATCCGCACCAGCGCGTCGCCGAGATCGGCCGACTCGCTGTAGACCAGCACGACTCCGGAGCCGAGCGCGCTGCCGGCGGCGCGGGTGGCCTCGAAAGTGAGTGGCAGCGCGAGCTGGTCGGGGCCGACGAAACTTCCGGCGGCGCCGCCGAGGAGCACGGCGCGCAAAGGCCTGCCGCCCAGGACGCCGCCGGCGAGCTCGAGCAGGTCGCCCAGAGTGCTGCCGAAAGGCACTTCGTAGAGTCCCGGGCGGTTCACTTCGCCGGAGAGACAGAAGAGCTTCGTGCCCGAAGACTCGGCGGTGCCGATGGCGCGGAACTTCTCGCCGCCCTCGAGCACGATCCATAGGACGTTCGCCAGGGTCTCGACGTTGTTGACCAGTGTCGGCTTGCCGAAGACGCCGACCTCCACCGGGAACGGCGGCTTCGAGCGCGGCTCGCCGCGCTTGCCCTCGATCGAGTTGAAGAGAGCCGTCTCCTCGCCGCAGATGTAGGCGCCGGCCCCGCGGCGGATCTCGATGTCGAAGCGGAAGCCCCCGCCGGCGCCGGTGAGATCGACCTCCGCGCCGAGCAGGCGTCTGCCGCGCGCCGCGACCAGCGCCTGCCGCAGGCGAAACTCGGCCAGCGGGTACTCGCCGCGCAGATAGACGATGCCAGAGTCGGCGCCGCAGGCGAAACCGGCGATCGTCATCGCCTCGACGATCGCGAACGGATCCTCCTCCAGCAGCAGGCGGTCCTTGAAGGTGCCGGGCTCCGACTCGTCGGCGTTGCAGATCACATAGCGCTTCGTCTCCGCGGCGCGCGCCACCGCCTCCCACTTGCGCCCCGCCGGAAAGGCGGCGCCGCCGCGCCCGACCAGCTTCGAGGCGGTGAGCTCGGCGATGACTCCCGCCGGTCCGAGCTCGATCGCCCGCGCGAGCGCGCGGTAGCCGCCGGATTGGCGATAGGCGTCGAGGCTCCCCGGATCGACGGCGCCGACCCGCGCCAGGAGTCTGAGCCCGGCACTCCCCGCCTGCGGCACCGAGCGCCGGAGCGCCGCGAGCCGCACCGCGGGAGCGGTGAAGAGCTCGGTGGTGTCGCCTTCGAGCGCGCGGGCGATCGTCAGCGCGTCGCCGACCGGTCCGAAGGTCGCCGTCTCGCGCACCGGTCCGGCGTGGACGACGAGCGCCGCGGGGGCGCGCTCACAAAGCCCGAGGCAGGGACTGCGCATCCAGGTGCCGTCGCCGAGGCGCTGCGGCCGACCGGCCGGACCGAGCTCGCCCTCGAGCTGGTCGCAGATCCTCTCGGCGCCGCGCAAGCGGCAGGCGAGGTCGTCGCAGACATGGGCCACCGCGAGCGGCCGCGGCTCGGTGGCGAAGAGATGGTAGAAGGTCACCACTCCCCAGGCGTCGGCCGGCGGTACCGTCAGCCGCTGGCAGATGTAGTTGATCGCGCCTTCGCTCACCCAGCCGACGCGATCCTGGACGGCGTGCAGGGCGGGCAGCAGGAGGTCGCGCTGCTCGCGCGAGGCCCTCCCGCCGTGCGCCGAACGCCCGTCGCGCGCGATGTCGCGGGAGGCGCCCTCCCAGCCGGAGGTGGCGGCGCCGAGCAGCAGGTCGACCGCCTCACGCTCTTCTTCCGTCGCTGCGGCGCCGTGGACGTGAATGTCCATCTAGGCGCGCCTCACGGGCACGGCGTTCCTGGCACTCTCGGCCGCCGCCGATCGCCGCAGCGGCTCGATGCGGATCGCCGCCGCCTTGAACTCGGCGGTGCCGGAGACCGGGTCGGTGGCGTCGATGGTCAGGAGGTTGGTCGCCACCTCTTCCGGGAAGTGGAAGGTCATGAAGGTCAGCCCGGGACGCAGCGCCGGATCGATGTGGATCGGTGTCTCGAGACTGCCGCGCCGCGATGTGACACGAACGAGGTCGCCGTTCCTGACCTCGAGGCGCGCGGCATCCTCGGGTGAGAGGTCGAGCGTCTCGCCGCGCCGCGTCGGTGAGGCGTAGCTGCCGGTCTGCACGCCGGTGTTGTACTCGGCCAGGCGGCGCCCGGTGGTCAGGCGGAACGGGAAGTCGGCGTCGAGGAGATCGACCGGCGGCTCGTCGTGCAGGACGTGGAACGGCGCGCGCGGCTCGAGGACGGGCCGCTCCCAGAGGCGGCTGTGCAAGAAAAGCTCCCCTGGATGCCTCTCGTCGTAGCACGGCCACTGCAGGCCGTCTTCTTTCTCGAGGCGGGCGTAGCTCATGCCGGCGTGCACCGGCGAGAGGCTGCGCACCTCGTTCCAGATGGTCTCCGAGTCGGGTCGTCCCCAGTCGTGCCCCAGGCGGCGCGCGAGATCGAACAGGATGTCGAGGTCGTCGCGCGCGCCGGCGGGGGGCGGAATCGCCATCCGCACCCGCTGCACGCGGCGTTCGCTCGAGGTCACCGTGCCCTCGGACTCGCACCAGCCGGCGGCAGCCGGAAAGACCACGTCGGCGACCTCGGCGGTGGCAGTGAGCGAGATGTCCTGCACCACCAGGCAGTCGAGTCCCTCGAGGAGCCGCCGGGTGCGCACCTGATCGGCTTCGCTGCGCATCGGGTTCTCGCCGATGACGTAGAGCGCCTTCATCTCGCCGTGCTCCATGGCGTCGAACATCCCGGAGAGATGCAGGCCCTTTTTCGGCGGCAGCGAGACGCCCCAGACGCGCTCGAATGCGGCGCGCAGCGGCGCATTCTCGACGTGCTGAAAACCGGTGAGCCGGTCCGGGATCGCTCCCATGTCGCCGCCGCCCTGCACGTTGTTCTGGCCGCGCAGGGGATTCAACCCCGAGCCGTAGCGGCCGACATGGCCGCAGAGCAGCGCCAGGTTGATGAGAGCGAGGACGTTGTCGACCGCGTTGTGGTGCTCGGTGATGCCCAGGGTCCAACAGATCATGGCGCGCGGGGCGCTGGCGAACATGTGGGCGATCTCGCGGATGACCGCCGCCGGGACGCCGGTTTCCTGTTCGCCGCGCTCAGGTGTCCACGTGGCGACGTGCTGCCGGAACTCTTCGAAGCCGCTCGTCGCATGCTCGATGAACTCGCGGTGCTCGAGGCCGGCGGCGAGGATCTCGTGCGCGATCGCATTCGAGAGCGCGATGTCCGAGCCGATGTCCAGGCCGGCCCAGATGTCGGCCCATTGCGCCGAGGTCGTCCGGCGCGGATCGATCACGATGAGCTTCGCCCCGCGGTGCACGCCCTTCAACAGGTGATGGAAGAAGATCGGATGCGTCTCGCGGGCGTTCGATCCCCACAGAAGGACGCAGTCCGTCTCCTCGACCTCCTGGTAGGAGCTCGTGCCGCCTCCCACGCCGAACACCGTCGCCAGACCGGCGACGCTAGGAGCGTGTCAAGTGCGGTTGCAGCTGTCGACGTTGTTCGAGCCGATCGCGACGCGGGTGAACTTCTGGGCGATGAAGTTCATCTCGTTGGTCGTCTTCGAGCAGCTGAACATGCCGTAGGCTCGGGGACCCTTGTCGGCCACCACGGCTCGGAAGCCGGAGGCCGCGCGGTCCAGCGCTTCGTCCCAGGTCGCTGGGCGCAACGCTTCGCCCTTGCGGTCGCGGACGAGAGGCACCGTCAAACGGTCATTCTTGGACATGGCGAAAAGGCTAACATGCGGGCCGTGTCTCCGCCCCATCGAACCCCCCCCGACCGACCCTGGGCGGAGACCCCTGTCCGGCGCCTGCGCGACGGCCGCCTCCACGACGAGATCGACCGCCTGGCGCTCGAGGCGCCGCTCGAGATCCGCCTGGGTCAGCAGGCGTTCACCGTCCTGATGCGGACCCCCGGGCACGACGAGGAGCTCGTCGCCGGATTCCTCTACAGCGAAGGGCTGGTGCGGGGCGCCGGGGAGATCCTCGCGCTCGCCCATCCGGAGTCGCTGCTCGAAGGCGACTGCGAGAACGTCATGGCGGTCGAGCTGGCCTCGGCCGTCGCGCGCGACGCCCGCGGCGCCGGCGACGAAGTGTCCGGCGAGGCGCCTGACGAGGTGTCGCCTGACGAGGTGCCGGGCGATTCGCGCCAGCGGATCCCGGAACGCACCTTCTACGCCTCGGCGAGCTGCGGGGTCTGCGGCAAGAGCTCGATCGCCGATCTGGCGATTCAGGCGCCGGTCGTAGTCTCCGGGCTGCGCATCGAGCGCGCCCTGCTCGAGACCCTGCCCGACCGCCTGCGCGCGGTGCAGCCGGTCTTCGCCGCCACCGGCGGGCTGCACGGCGCGGCGCTCTTCGACAGCGCCGGCGTGCTCCTCGCCGTGCGCGAAGATATCGGCCGCCACAATGCGGTCGACAAGCTCATCGGCTGGGCGCTCGGGCGCGGGCTGCTGCCGCTCTCCGAAACGGTGCTCGTGGTCTCCGGCCGCCTCGGCTTCGAGATCGCGCAGAAGGCGATCGTCGCCGGGATTCCGCTCCTCGCCTCGGTCGGCGCCGCCTCGTCGATCGCCGTCAGCCTCGCCGAGCGCTTCGGCCTCACCCTCGCCACGTTCGTCAAGCCGGGCAGCCTGAACCTCTACGGCGCCACCGAGCGAGTGGTCCCATAAAAGGATGGAAGTCCCCGATTTCTCCAAGAATGGGGGCGGTCCCCTGTCTGCCCATTTCCTGCGGAAGGGGGGCCTCGTGGCGGTGGCGGCGATCCTGGCGCTCCTCTTGTCCGTCGCGGGATGCGCGCGCGAGGCGCGCGACAACGTCATCCTCATCGTCGTCGACACGCTGCGCGCCGATCACCTGAGCCTCGCGGGCTACGAGCGGCCGACGTCGCCCCGCCTGGAGGAGTACGCGCAACGCGGCACCTACTTCGACCGCTTCCACTCCCATTCCTCCTGGACCCGGACCTCCGTGGCGACGCTGCTGACCTCGCTGATGCCGAGAGCGCACGGCCTGATCTCGTCGGCCGATGTCCTGCCGCGGTCGCTCACGACGCTGCCCGAGGTTCTGCAGGAGGCGGGCTACCAGACCCTCGCCTTCGTCGCCAATCCCCAGGTCCATCCGCAGTTCGGCTTCGAGCAGGGCTTCGATCGCTTCTTCGAGCTCTACCGGCCGGACATGGATACGGATGCGATCGGCCCCGCCGACGCGCTCGCGAGCGCCACCGACGACCGGGTGCTCGACAAGGCGCTGGCTGTGCTCCTCGAGGAGCGCGACGCGCCATATTTCGCCTACATCCATCTCCTCGACCCGCACAGCCCCTACACTCCCGCTCCGGCGGATGCCGCGCTTTTCGTCGACGCTGGCTACACCGGCATCATCCGCGGCAGCAGCCGCGACTTCGGGCGCATTCCCCGGCTCCGGAAGAACCCGCGGGACCTCGCCCAGTTCGTCGCCCTCTACGACGCCGAGATTCGCGGCACCGACCGCGACCTTGGCGAGTTCCTCGACCGCCTCGATCGCGCTGGCGGGCTGCGCAAGACGCACCTCATCGTGACCGCGGATCACGGCGAGGAGTTTCTCGAGCACGGTGGCACCGGGCACGGCAGAAGGCTCCACCAGGAGCAGGTCCACATTCCGCTGCTCTGGCTCGGTCCGGGGATCCCCCAGGGGCGCACGGTGCATGAATTGGGCGGGCTGATCGATATTGTCCCGACGCTGCTCGACGTTCTCGGGCTGACGCCGCGCGGGATGAGCCTGCAGGGGGAGAGCCTGCGGCCGCTCTGGGCCAGGAACGCGCCGCCGGCCAGTCGCGCGGTGCTGCTCGAGGAGTTCTCCGGCGAGCTGGAGAAATTCCAGGGCCGCAATCTGCCTTTCGTCGGGCGCGGCATGATCGCGGACGGCCGCAAGCTTCTCGCCGCTCCGCTCCGGGTCGACCGCAGCCGGATGGAGAAGCTCGTCGTCTTCGATCTCGCCAGCGACCCCGGCGAGCAGCGGCCGCGCCCCTTGAGCCTCGATTCCTCGACCTGGTCCGCAGACGATGCCGCGCTCCTCGCGCGCTACGTGCGTCTCGACCGCGCCGCAGCCCGGCTCGCGACCGGGCGGGCGGAGTCGGCAGAGCTGGCAAGTGTGCTGCCCGAAGAGGATCTGCTGCGCCTGCGCAGCCTCGGCTACCTCGAGTGAGGATTGGAAAATGGGGGGAAATCGGGAGAAATAAGGGAAAATGGTCGGCGCCCCCGTTCCTGGGGAGCAGCGAATCGGCATGGGCTGAATCCTCTAGGAGATGAAAATGAGTGGGACTGGTGCAGTGCGTCCGGTGATTGAAGTGGCGCGCGATCTCGGGATCGCGCGGGAGCATCTGATTCCCTACGGCGACGACAAGGCCAAGGTCCGGCTGGCGGCGCGCGAGGCCGGCCTCGCGAAGCGCGCTCCGGGCAAATTGATCCTGGTGACGGCGCTCACCCCGACCTCGGCCGGGGAGGGCAAGACGACGATCTCGATCGGCCTCGCGCAGGGCATGGCGAGAAACGGCGACAGCGTCGCGCTGGCGCTTCGTGAACCGTCGCTCGGGCCGACCTTCGGCCTGAAGGGCGGCGCCACCGGCGGCGGCAAGTCGATCGTCGTGCCCGCCGGCGACATCAACCTGCATTTCACCGGCGACTTTCACGCCATCACTTCGGCGAACAACCTCCTCGCCTCGCTGGTCGACAATCATCTGCAGCAGGGCAACGCCCTCGGTATCGACGCGCGCCGCGTCCTCTGGCGCCGCGTCATCGACCTGAACGACCGCGCGCTCCGCGACGTGATCATCGGCCTCGGTGGCGCCGGCGAAGGGGTGCCGCGCGAGACCGGCTTCGACATCACGCCGGCCTCCGAGATCATGGCCCTGCTCTGCCTCGCCGAGGACGAAGCCGATCTGCGTGCCCGTCTCGCGCGCCTGATCGTCGCCCTGCGCGCCGACGGCACGGCGGTCACCGCGGCCGACCTGAAAGCGGTCGGGGCGCTCGTCCTGTTGCTCAAGGACGCCGTGATGCCGAACCTCGTGCAGAGCCTCGAGGGCGTCCCGGCGTTCGTCCACGGCGGTCCGTTCGCCAATATCGCCCACGGCTGCAACTCGGTGATCGCCACCAAGATGGCGCTCGCCCATGCCGACTGGGTAGTGACCGAGGCCGGCTTCGGCGCCGACCTCGGGGCCGAGAAGTTCCTCGATATCAAGGCGCGTTACGCCCAGCTCGACGTCGCCGCGGTCGTTCTGGTCGCCACCGTGCGTGCCCTCAAGCGCCACGGCGGAATCCCCAAGGAGAAGCTCGCCGATCCGGACCCGTCCGCGGTCGCGCGTGGGATGGACAACCTCCGCAAGCACATCGAGAACATCCGCATCTTCGGTCGCACGCCGGTCGTGGCGATGAACCGCTTCGCGACCGACTCGGCAGAGGAGCTGGCGGTGGTGAAGGACGCCTGTGATGCGCTCGACGTGCCCTGTGCCCTGGCCGATGTCTTCGCCCTCGGAGGCGAGGGTGGCCGCGAGCTCGCCCGCGCGGTCGTCGCCCAGGCGAAGCTCGCGGAGGCGCCGTACACGCCGCTCTACGACTGGAACCTGTCGATTCCGGAGAAGATCGAGACCATCGCCACGAAGATCTACGGCGCGCGCTCGGTCTCCTTCGCCAAGGCGGCGACGCGCGATCTGAAGCAGATCGTCGCGCTGGGCTACGGCGCCCTGCCGATCTGCGTCGCCAAGACCCAGAACTCGCTGTCGGACGATCCCACACTGGTCAACCGGCCGCGCGACTTCGACATCACCGTCCGGCGCATCGTCCTCTCGGCCGGGGCCGGTTTCGTCGTGCCGCTGCTGGGCGAGATCATCCGCATGCCGGGGCTCCCGGCGCAGCCGCAGGCCGAGAAGATGGACTGGGTGAACGGCGAAGTCGTCGGTCTGCTGGGCGGCTGAGGAGCCGGCGGTTCCGGAGAGCAAATTCCGGCGGCGTCCCTTTTCGCGCGCCGATTGCGTAATGGACGGATGAGCACAGGCTGCGAGAGGACTCGCGGCGGTCATCTACTACAGGAGAAATTCGATGAACTGGATGAAATCGCGTTCGTTGGCGCTCGCGGCGGCGGCTCTGGTGGGCTTCGTGCCGCTCGTCTCCACGATGGGCTGCAACAAGCCGCAGGTCGAGCAAGCCAAAGGCGAGGCCGCGCCGGCTCCGGCCGCCGCGAAGGCGCTGCCGGGCGCCGAGACCCCCGAACTGCTCGTCGCCCGCATGAAGGCGGCAGCCACCAAGGAGGACTTCGGCGAGATCGCCGCCTGCCTCACGCCGAAGAACCGCACCGAGATGGCGATGGCGATGTACATGGGCGCGACGATGATGGTCGCCTTCGCCGAGATGGGTGCCGAGATGGGCGGGGCGATGGCCGAAGGCATGGCCGGCATCGCCGGTGGCTCCGGCAGCGAGATGTCGGCCGAGGACAAGAAGAAGGCCGAAGAGCAGAAGGCGAAGGCGAAAGAGGGCATCGCCGGCATGAAGACGGCCTACGACAACCTGGTCAAGAAGTACGGCCTGCCGGCGATGCCCAAGGAGGGCGAGCCGGAGAAGCCGGAGCCGACGCAGGAGGAGATGGAGAAGCTCTTCGCCAACCTCGATCAAGGCGCCTTCCTGAACGACGCCATGGCGGTGATGAAGGCGATGCCGGGTGAGGAGTCGAAGGACGCCGGCCCGGTCAAGATCCCCGACGGCGGCCTCCAGAACCTGAAGATCGAGGGCGACAGGGCGACCGGCACGGTCGGCGCCGACGCCTTCACCTTCGTCAAGATCGACGGCCGCTGGTTCGTCGAAGAGCTCCCCAAGGGTGGCGACGAAGGCGGCCCGGCGATGGAAGGGATGGAAGGGATGGAAGGCGCTCCTTCCACTCTCCCGGGCTCCTAGCCCGGCGCCTTCACTCCGCCTTCGCTGCCGTTCGGCGGCGAAGGCGCTTGCGGTCTTCACGCGTCGCCGGAGTTACGGCTGCTTCTCCAACCGCGTCGCGGCGGCGGCGCCGGCGACGACGGCGAGGGCGAAGGCGTTGGCGGGCATGGTGAGGCCGAAGTCAGCAGAGGAGTGGATGGCCACCGCGACCAGCGCGCCGAGGGCGGCGAGGCCGGCGGCACGGCCCTCCGAGCGCTCGCCGTGGCGGATCACCTGCCTGAGTCGCCTGCCATAGAAGAGGATTCCACCCCCGAGGAGCAGCGCTCCGAGGAGTCCAGTCGTGGCGAGGAACTCGATCCAGTCGGCGTGCGCGTGGCGCCAGAAGCCGGGGATGGTCGGCGGCTGCACCAACGGGAAGGCGGCCTCGAAGGTTCCCAGGCCCGAGCCGGTGAGCGGAAAGAGCTGGAAGAGGTCGAAGGTCGCGCCCGCCGCCTCGACGCGGTAGCCGCCGCTGAGCTCGTCGGTCGAGCTTGCGGCCAGGCGCGAGAACGTTCCCTCCGCACCCAGCAGGGCGACCGCCGCGGCCCCGGCGAGCCCAACCGCGAGACCGCCGGCCAGCAGCCACTTGCGACCCCGGCGGTTGCCGATCACCAGGCCTTGAACGCTCATGGCGACGAGCGCCGACACCAACGCGGCGCGCGATCCGGTCAGCACGAGGCCGCCGAAGAGGAGCAGGAAGAGGAACGCCGGCGGCCCGACGGTGAGCAGGCGCTGCTCGGCGTGCCCGCCGTCGAGGTAGACACGGCGCACCGCCCACCAGAGCCAGGCGAAGGCCGCCGCCAGCGCGATCTCGAGGAAGAGCGCCAGATGATTCGGGTTGACGAAGCTGCCGCGCAGCCGCGTCCCCACGTCGAGGATCGTCACTCCCCAGAGCGTGTGCGAGCGCGAGATCCACTGGGCGACACCGATCACCACCTGCACCGTCGCCGCGAGGAGGAGCGCGCCGCCGAGCGTGCGCCGCACCCGGCGCGACGAGCCGATCCAGGCGGCGGCGAGGAATCCGGCCGCCGGCAGGAGCCAGTCGAGCGCCGCCGAGCGGCTCGCCGCCGGCGCGAGCGAGAGCGCGACGAAGCTGCTGCGATCGCCCTCGGCCGATAGCCCGGCGCGGGGCCCGGCGAGCCCGTGCGCCTGCTGCGTCAGCCGGAGCGTTTCGGGGGCGAGAAGACCGGTGACCGCCGCCGGCAGCGGCATCGACTGCAGTCCGCCGAGGAGCGCGATCGCCGCGAGCGCCGCGGTGGCGAGGGCGAGCTCACTCGGCAGGGCGCGTCGGGCGTCCGGTTCCTCCGGCGTCCACAGCGCCAGAACGAGCGCCGCGAGCGTCGCGAGCAGGAGCCAGGTCGCCGGCCCCGGAGCGACGCTCGCGAACGGCAACGGCGCCGCGACGAGGAGCGCCGCGAGCGCCAGAGCGCTGGGCCGGACGTGTCGTATCATCCGGCAAATGCCGCGACTGCATCGAACGCCTGAACCAGGGAGCAGGAACGGGCGCGCGCGCGCGCGTCGAGCGCTGGCCGTCTTCGCCGCGCTCGCGGGCCTTCAGACGCTGGGGACAACCTCACCGCTTGCGGCACAAGTGCGGCAGTATACGCCGGCGGGCGGCGCCGCCGAGGCGGCTTTCGGCCGCCAGGAGGCGCTCGAGAAAGCGGTCGAAGAGGCGCGCTGGCACGCCGGTCCGGTGCGGCTCGATCCCGCCTTCTGGATCTCCGATCTCGCCTGGGTCGACCGGTCCGGCGACTCCACTGGCTCCACTGCCTCCGAGTCCGAACTGACCGCCCGCGTCGGCGCCGGCCTCAACGCCTACCTGCCGGTCGGCGGCAAGACCACCTTCGCCGCCTACGTCCTGCCGGAGTACATCTGGTGGCAGGAGCGCGCCGAAGAGCGCCGCGTCAACCAGCGCTTCGGCATCGGCTCGTTCACCTACTTCAACCGCCTGGCGATCACCGTCACCGCCGAGCGCCTCGAGGACTTCGATTTCGCCACCGGCGAGATCCTGCAGCGCTACACCACGCGCAACGAGATCCTCGAGATCCAGGTCGAGGTGCCGATCCTGCGCCGCCTGACGCTCTTCGCGGAGGGCGCCGACAGGTCGGTGCGGAGCCTGGTGGACGACGTCGAGGACCCGCTCCTCGCCGACTTCCTCGACGATCTCGATCGCGACGACCTCGCCTACCGCGGCGGCGTGCGCTACTACCCGAGCGAGAAGCTGCACATCGGCGCCGGCGTCGGCTACGCCGAGAGCGACTTCGCCGCCGAGGCGCTCGACCGCTCGAACAGCGGCGACTTCTGGTACGTCGAGACCGGCTACGAGCGGCCGAAGCTGCGGATCGACCTGCTCTACCAGGAGAACACGCTCAGCGCCAAGGACGGTTCGGAGTTCTCCGACTTCGAGAGCTCGACCGGCGGCGCGCGCATCGAGTGGATGCCGCGCGAGGCCTTCACCGCCCGCCTCTATGCCTCGCGCCAGCTCGCCTATTCGCTGCTCGTCGACGAAGCCTCCGGCTACGTCGACCAGTTCGTCGGCGCCGGGGTCGACATCGGCCTCGGCTGGCGGCTGCGCCTCAACCTCTACGGCGAGAGCGGCAGCCATCGCTACCAGGTGGAGCCAGAAGCTCCGGGCGCCGCCGAGCGGGTCGACGACGTCGCGAGCTACGGCGCCGAGCTCGCGATCGAGCTGCCATGGCAGATGGACCTGCGGGTCGGCTACCAGGAGTCCAGGATCACCCCGCCCCCGCAGAGCGGCCTGCCCGGCCAGAAGATCACCCAGCTCCTCGCCAATCTCGGTTTCGGCTTCGGCCAGGGCACCTGGTACTGAGCGACAGCGGTTGGCGGCGGGGCCATCTCATGGGCTGGCCCCGATGCCCGTATAATCTTGGGTTCTGATGCGGTCCCGGCAAGCGCCTTCGGCGCACAACTCCCGCAATGGCGGTGGCATCCTCGGCCCCCTCGCTCTCCTGCTGCTGGCGGCGGTGGCGGTGGCGGCGGTGTCGGCGGTGCCGGCCTACGCCCAGGTTCTGCCCGCCGGGACGACGGTGAGCTACCGCCTCGGCCCCAAAGACCAGATCGCCATCAAGGTCTATGAGGTGCCGGAGTTGAACGTCGAGGTCCGGGTGGCCGAGAACGGCAAGGTCAATCTGCCGCTCATCGGCGAGGTGCCGGCCGAAGGACTCACCGAGGCCGGCTTCGCGGAGCAGCTGAAGGCTCTCCTCGAGGCGAAATACGTCAATCGGGCGACCGTTTCGGTCGAGGTCCGCGAGGCGCGCTCACGTCCGATCCTGGTCGTCGGCGCCGTGCGCACCCCGGGCAATCTCGCCTTCCCCGGCCGCTGGACGCTGATCGAGGCGCTCGCCGCCGCCGGCGGCCTCTCCGACTCGCACGCCGACACCCTCTACGTCCTGCGCCGCGCCGAAAACGGCCTCTCCGACCAGGTGGCGATCCGCATCGAGGATCTCTTCGTGCGCGGCGACCCGCGGGCCAACATTCCGATTTTCGCTAACGACCTGATCAACGTGCCGGTCACCGTCGAGGTGACGGTCTTCTGCCTCGGCGAGGTCCTGACCCCCGGCGCCATCCAGTTCAAGAGCACCGACCGCATCACCGTGCTGTCGGTCATCGCCCGCGCCGGCGGCCTCACCGACCGCGCCTCGAAGCGGATGTCGATCAAGCGCCGCAAGGGCGAATCGCTCCAGGAAGAGGTCGAAGTCGACTACAAGAAGATCCTCGCCGGCAAAGAACCCGACCTCTCCCTCGCCGACGGCGACGTGCTGGTCATCAAGGAATCGCTGCTTTGAGATTCGCTCCCGTGAGTCCCATCCCGTGCGTCAAGTGCCGTGAGTCCGATCCCGTGAGCCCGATCCCGTGAGCCCGAGCCCGCAGAACCCCGGTTTCCCCGATCCGTCTCCTCCGGCGCCCGATTTTGCCGAGCCGGAGAGCGAGTTCCATCTCTCCGACTACATCCGCGTCGTCACCGCGCGCTGGCGGCTGGTCGTCCTGGTCACTGCCGCCGCCCTCTCCCTCTCGCTGCTGCAGTATGCCGTGACGCCGAAGGAGTACCGCGCCGCGACGATGATCCAGATCGAGCGCCGGGTGTCGCTGCCGCTCAAAGCGGTGCAGGACACCTGGATGGACAACTGGTTCAACCTGGAGTACTACCCGACGCAGTACCGGCTGCTCACCAGCCGCGGGCTCGCCGAGCGGGTGGTGCTCGACCTGGGGCTGCAGGCCGACCCCGAGTTCAATCCCGGCGCCGCGGCGCGCGACGCCTCGAAGGCCTCCGGCACCTTCACCGCCGCCGACGACGAAGCGGCGATCGGCGGCCTCGCCGGCGCCCTCCAGGGCGGCCTCGAGGTCAACCCGATCCGCACCACCCAGCTGGTCGAGATCGCCTTCCGCTCACGCTCGCCGGTGCTCGCCGCCAAGGTCGCCAACGGTTTCGCCGATTCCTACATCGACTGGGGAATCGAGAACCGGACGCGGGTCGCCGGCAAGACCTCGACCTTCATCGCCTCGCACATCGAGACGCTGAAGCAGGAGATCCAGGACAAGGAGAACCAACTCCAGGCCTACAGCCTGCGCTCGGACATCGTCTCGGTCGACCCGGCGACGAACGTCACCCTGCGGCGTCTCGAGGCTTTGAACCAGGAGTACATCTCCGCCGTCTCCGAGCGCATCAACCGCGAGGCGCGGCTGAACGAGCTGCAGTCGGCGACCGGCGACCGCGCCGGAGACGTCCTCGCCGATCCGCTGCTCGCCGAGCAGCGCTCGCAGCTCCTCGAGATGGAGCGCGAGTACGCCACCAAGTTGAACACCTACAAGCCGGAATGGCCGGCGATGATCGAGCTCAAGGGCAAGATCGAGCAGGCGCAGAGGAACTTGAAGACCGTCGCCGCCAACGCCCTGCTGCAGGCCCGCGACTCCGCCCGCGGCGAAGTGCAGACGCTGCAGCGCCGCGAATACGCCCTCGTCGCCCAGTTGAACCAGATCAAGGCCGAGAACCGCCAGATGAACTCGGCGGCGGTCGAATACAACAACCTGCAGGTCGAGATCTCGACCCGCCGCGCCCTCCTCGACGAGCTGGTGCGCAAGCAGTCCGAGACCGACGTCACCTCGCGCCTGCAGGCGACGGGGGAGTCGAACGTCCGCATCGTCGACCGCGCCCTCGTCCCCGGCGGGCCGTTCCGCCCCTCCCTGCGGCGCAGCATCACGATGGGCCTGGGCTTGGGCTTCTTCCTCGGGCTCGGCCTGGTCTTCCTGCTGCACTACATGGACCGGACGTTGAAGAGCACCGAGGAGGTCGAACGCCTGCTCGGGCTGCCGGTGCTGGCGGTGGTGCCGGACATCTCGAACGAATCGCGGACCTCGCACCTTCTGGGCCGCTACGGCTACGGCTACGGTTACGGCTACGGGCAGAAGGCGCCGACCGTGGCGAGCACCGCCAAGGCGGTGACCAGGGCGGCGCGGGTGCGCAAGCGTTCGAGCGAGGGCGACGTGCAGATCGAGCTCCTGCCGCATCTGCGCCCGCGCCTCGCGGTGGCCGAGGCCTACCGGAACCTGCGCACCGCACTGCTCCTCTCCTCGGCGCGCCAGCTCAAGGTGATCGTCGTCACCTCGGCGGTGCCCTCCGAGGGCAAGACCTCGACCGCCGGCAACCTCGCGGTCGTCCTGGCGCAGTTGGGCAAGAAGGTCCTGCTGGTCGATGGCGACCTCCGGAAGCCTCGCCAGCACGAGGTCTTCCACACCGCCAACAAGGTCGGCCTGGTGAGCTTCCTGACCCACGGTGCCGAAGCCGACAAGATCATCTTCCGCTGCGACATCGAGAACCTCTTCCTCACCCCGTCGGGTCCGATCCCGCCCAACCCGTCGGAGCTCCTGTCGTCGGAGCGCATGGGAGAGTTCCTGAAGTTCGTCCGCAGCCAGTTCGACATCGTCATCATCGACTCGGCGCCGACCCTCGCGGTGACCGACGGCATCCTGATCGGCGCGCAGTCGGACGGCGTCGTCCTCTGCCTGCGTGCCGGCTACGTCCAGAAGCGCGACGCCAAGACCTGCCGCGACCGCCTGCTGCAGGCCGAAGTGAAGCTTCTGGGCGTCGTCCTCAACCGCCACCAGGGGGTCGAGGGGCGCTACCGCAGCGGCTACAGCGGCTCGTACGGCACCTCCTACGGCAATGACGGGATGGGCGAAGCCTACGGCCTGGCGCAGCAGGCGGAGACGGATCCGGGCGGTATGGGCATCCCGGCGGCCGATTCCAAGTCCAAGGCGGGCAAGAAGAAAGAAGTGGCGGCACTGTGATCGATCTTCATTCGCACCTCCTGCCGGGAGTCGATGACGGCGCCCAGACTCTCGAGCAGGCGCTCGAGATGGCGCGCCTCGCCGCCGCCGACGGCTGCAGCGCGCTCGTCGCGACGCCGCACCAGCGCCGCGACGAATGGGGCAACGACGACGCCCGGCGCCTCGCCGACCGGCTGGCGGAGGTGGAGTGCCGGTTGCCGCGCAACGAGCGCGGCGGCTTGCCGCGGCTGCTGCTCGGCGGCGAGGTGCGGGTCGACTCGGAGCTCCTCGCCGACCTCGCGAAGCCCGGCCGTTCGGGAGTGCTTGCCCTCGCCGGCTCGCGCTACCTGCTGCTCGAGTTCGAGCCCTCCGGACTCGGGCCGGATCCGGTGGAGATCGTGCGCGAGCTCCTCGCCGAGGGCTGGGCACCGATCGTCGCCCACCCGGAGGTCGTGCCGTGCTTCTGGGAGAGCGACGACGACCCGCTGGCCCGCCTGGTCGAGGCCGGGGCGCTCTTCCAGGTGACCGCCATGAGCGTCACCGGCGAGTTCGGCAAGGGGGCGAAGGAGCGGGCCTGGGAGCTGCTGCGCGCCGGCTGCGTGCAGTTCGTGGCCAGCGACTCGCACCGCCCCGACTGGCGTCCGCCCGGCCTCGCCCAAGCCCGCAAGGCGTTGGCCCGCGAGCTCGGCGAAGCTCTCGCCGCCGAGCTGACGGAGACCAACCCGCGCGCCGTAATCGAGAACCAGGCGCTCCCGAACACTGCGCCCACACTTCATGCGGCACTTCCTGCGACACCGCAGGCGCTCCCCGGGGCCGCCCGATGATCTCCATGATCTCCATGATCTCGACGATCTCGACGATCTCGACGATCTCGATGCTCCCCGCGAAGCTCGTCCGGCGCCCACCGCTGCCACCGCTTCCATCGCTCGCGGCGCGCCTGTCGCTCCTGTCGCTCCTCTCGCTCCTCTCGCTCAGTTTCCTCGCGGGTCCGGTTCTGGCGCAGGAGCCGCCGCGCGCGCCGGCGGCGCCCGACGCCTTCTACCTCTCTCTCCTGCGCGATGGCCGCGCCGAGATGCTGCGCGGCGACGCGCTGGCGGCCAGGAAGAGCTTCCGCCTCGCCTGCTTCGGCTTCCTCGAGCAGCCGGTGATCCTCGCCGAGGGTCTCGTCCGGCTGGGTGTCGCGGAATCGGTGCTCGGCGACCGCGAAGCGTTCGTCGCCACCTTCTCCCGTCTCGCCGAGGTCGAAGAGCGCTTCGCGCCCTATGCCGCTGCCGTCGGCGCACTCTCCGCCGACGAGCGCCGGGCGTTCGAGGCGCGCGCCCTCGAATGGGTCACGCCCGAGCTCCTGCGCTCGTTGCCGGCCTTCGCGCCGCTCCTTGCCCGCAAGAGCGCGGTCGACCTCGCGGACCTGGCGCCGCGCGAGCGCACCCGCGAGCTCGAGAAGCGCGCGGCGGCCGAGCCCGCCGTCGCACGCTGGAAGGTCCTTCTCGCCGCGGACGAGGCGGCGAACGACCGCGCGGCCAAGGTGCTCGTCCGCCTCGAAGGCGTGCCCGACGCCGCGGAACAAGGGAGCGCCGGGTGCCTGCGCGGGCGGGCGCTCGCGCGGCTCAAGCGCTGCGCAGAGGCGGTCGTGCCGCTCGCCGCCTGCGCCACCGTGACCGCCGACGCGCTCCTCGCCGAGGCCCATCTCACCTGCCTGGTCGGCCTGGACCGTTCCGGCGCCGCCGACGCCGCGCGGGCGTTCGCCGCCCAGGTCACCCGCCCCGCCGCCGACGCGCCCGCGGTGCGCAAAGCGATGGCGCGGATTCCGCAGCGGCCGGCGGCCAAGTCCGCGCCGGCGAAGGCGGAGCCGGCCCCGGCGCCCGCGGCAACCCCGGGGACCCCGGGAACCCCGGGAGCCACCGCGAAGAAGCAGATCGCGGAGAAACCGGAGAAGAAAGAATCGGTGAAGGAAGAAACCGCGCCGCTTAGCTCGCCGAGCGCTCCGAGTCCGCCCAGCGCTCCGAGTCCGTCGAAGCCGGCCAGCGCCAAACTGACCGCCGAGGAAGAGCGCGTGGTCGCCACCGCCCAGAGCATGCTGAAGACGGTCGAGAACCGCGACGAGCTGCGCCAGGGGCTGGCGCTCGTGCAGCCGGTGGCCGATCGCCTGCCGGCGCGCGGCGACCTGCAGCTCCTCGCCGGCGAGATCGCCTACCGCGCCGGACTGTGGACGACCGGCGCCGACTATTTCCGGCGCTCGACACCGGAGCGCAAAGGTCCTACCGACCCGACGCAGCGTTTCTATTACGCGGTCTGTCTCTACGAGGCGGGAGATCGCTCCGCCGCCGCCGCGGTGGCCGCGACCGGGCTCGAAAAGCTCCCGCGGCTGCCGTTCGTCGAGAGCTACCTGGCGAAGATCCGCGCCGCCGCTCCTTGACCTGATTCGGTGAATGCCATACGCTTCCTGCGAGTAATCCGGGAGATTTGTATGCATTCAGCGCGATCAGCGGTGTTCGGAGTCTTCACAGTGGCGTTGGCCGTGGCCGTGGCCCCGGCCGCCGCGCAGCAGACCTCCGTCACACTTGGACCTCTTGCCTGCCTGCCGCAGAAGGGCAACGCCGTGCTGAACGCGACCGTCAGCCCCGAGGTCGCCGGTGCGAGCACCCGCCTCTACTTCCGCCGGATGAACGTCGAAGTCGAGGACTTCTACTACATCCAGATGGAGCCCGCAGGCGGTAGTGGCTATTGGTCCACCTTCCCGGTGCCGACCGACAGCAAGTTCCCCAAGCAGAAGCTCGAGAACTACAGCTACGAAGGTCAGAAGATCGACAACACCGGCAAGCCGTGGGCCGAGTGGTGGCGCGCCAAAGAGAGCTCGACGGCGCGCAATCCGAACGACGACCTCGACAAGAAACTGATCCAGGAGCGCGCCGCCCTCGGCAAGGGCGAGAAGCGCGTCTGGCTGCAGAACCTCGACAACCCGACGCTGCAGACCTGGCTCGACGGCCTGAAGACCGAAGCCGGCGAGTATTTCGTCGCCGTGGTCGACAGCTCGGGCAAGCTCCTCGGGCGCTCCGAGATGCGTCCGGTCGAGGTCAAGTCGGACTGCAAGGTCAACCTCACCCCGCAGCAGGCGGGCTTCGCCAAGAACCTGACGATCGGCGAGACCGCCGCCTGGCAGAAGAACGAAGAGGTTTTCCACTGGGAGTGCACCGGCATCACCACGCGCCGTGACCCGCAGAACGTGCTGCGCGCCGACGATCGCTGCCGCGCCTGCGTCGTCGCCGCCTGGTGGCCGGCGGCAGCCGCCGGCAGCGCCTTGGCCGTCATCGGCATCCTCGACGACGCCCCGGTCGAAGTCTCCCGTTCGCGCCCCTGAAGCCTCTTCCGGAGACAGGATGGCGGCGCAGCCGCCTTCGTGTCCCCGTCCCACGTAGCCCGTGCCGCCTTCCCGCGCGCGGGTTTTTTCGTGCTCCCCGGACCCGCACAACGCCCCGCTCGCAAGTCGTACGACCCCAAATTCGCAGGATGCGTTGAGCAAAGCGAAACCTAGCCTGCGAATTTGTATTACTCTTACCAGGGAGATTCTTACCATGCAGATCACCAGCAAGGGGCAGGTCACGATTCCGATCGCGCTGCGCGAGCGCCTCGGCCTCCTCCCCGGGACGGAGGTCGAATTCGAGATCGCCGGCAACGCTCTGCGCGTGCGCAGCGCGCGTGGCCCGAAAGGCGGCGGGCGCGGCGCCGCCGTTGTGGCCCGGATGCTCGGCCGGGGCGATGTCCGGATGACGACCGATCAGATCCTGGCGCTGACACGCGGCGAGCCGAAGCCCGCGAAGTGAGCGCCGTTCTCGTCGATTCGAGCGTTCTCCTCGATGTCCTGACGGTCGATCCGGAGTGGGGAGACCGATCGGCTGCTGCTCTCGCCGCCGCCGCTGACGCCGCGCCACTGGTCATCGATCCGATCATCTACGCCGAGGTTTCAGTTCGTTTCACCACCATCGAAGAGCTCGAAGCGGCTCTTCCGGCCGCGATATTCCGCCGTGAGGCGCTGCCCTGGGAAGCAGCTTTCCTCGCCGGCAAGGTGTTCCTGCGCTACCGGCGGGCGGGCGGAGGGAAGTCGGCGCCGTTGCCCGACTTCCTCATCGCCGCGCACGCCGCGGTCGCCGGCCATCGCCTCCTGACCCGCGATCCGCGCCGCGTGCGCCGGTACTTCCCGACCGTCGAGCTGATCCAGCCGTAGCCCGCAGCCTATTCGCCCCCGGATTGTGTCCCCAGGGGTCCAGGCGCCAGTAGCGCTCAACCGACCTTGAGCTCTTCCCTCAAGACTCTACGCAAAGTGGCCTCATCCACCGGAGAAGTACCGGCGACGCCACGCAGCTTTTGATTGATGAGAGTCTGATAGCCAATACCTTCTGCTTCGGCCTTGGCTCGGAAAGTCATCAGCAGGTCGTTATCCAGCATGATCGTAATCCGAGTTTTGCCCTTTGCCTCTGCCTGGAGTCGGGCGAGGTGTGGGACATCCTTGGCACGCTTGGCCTTCGAGAAGTCGTACGGTTTACGCATGGTATTTGGCCTCCTTTTCCGGGGCTGCATCCTCCTGGGCCAAAGCCATCGGATCGAGCAGGGCGGTCGCGGCTTCTTCGAAACTGACTCCATGTTTCTTGAGATTCGAATCGGCCATGTCCGAATCCCACTCGATCTCCATATGCATATGCTATGCATATAAAGTAAGGAAGTGCAAGCCGGGCACACAGAGCGCACCCTGGGGGGCAATCGCGGTGCGTTCGGGGAAACAAACCGGGCCCAGTCGCCAGCTTGGACAATGCGAGTCAATCTGGGTAAGGTATTGCCATGGCAGAACCTACCGTCTCTTCTGCTCCGGACGTCATGGGTGGAACACCGGTGTTTCCCGGCACCCGCGTGCCGGTTCAGACCTTGCTGGACTACCTTGAAGCCGGGGAAACGATCGACGATTTCCTCGCGGGCTTTCCCTCGGTGCCCAGGCAAAGGGTCATCGCTTTCCTCGAACGCGGCGCGACCCTTGCCGTGGCTGAAGCGGCTTGAGAGTTTTGCTCGACGAATGCGTCGACCACCGCCTTGCGAAACACCTCGAGGGTTTCACGGTTCAGACTGTGGCGGGAATGGGCTGGGCCGGGATAAAGAATGGCGAGCTGTTGGCTCTCTCCCAGTCGGCATTCGACGTCCTGATCACGGTGGATCGAAATCTGTCGTTCCAGCAGCATCTCCCAAGCTTCACGGTTGCCGTAGTGCTCGTCGCGTCCGCATCCAATCGTCTTGCAGATCTCGTGAAGCTTGCACCTGATCTCTGCAAGGCAATCCCGGGTGCACCCAAGGGTTCCGTTACGAGGATTGGCTTCGAACAACACTCGCGCCCTTAGCGCGCTGGATGCGTGGAGCCAGAAGAAGTCTTCCACTGGGAGTGCACCGGCATCACCACGCGTCGTGACCCGCAGAACGTGCTGCGCGCCGACGATCGGTGCCGCGCCTGCGTCGTCGCCGCCTGGTGGCCGGCGGCAGCCGCCGGCAGCGCATTGGCCGTCATCGGCATCCTCGACGACGACCCGGTCGAAGTCTCCCGTTCGCGCCCCTGAAGCCTCTTCCGGGGACAGGATGCCGGCCTAGCCGCCTTCGTGTCCCCGTCCCGCGTAGCCCGTGCTGTTTCCCTCGCGCGGGCCTTTTTTCCTTCTTACTTGCGGTTCGGTCCCGGTCGCATCACAAAATGATGCGAGAAGTCCTCGTCGAACGCGAAGGCCTCGGTGATTCCGCGCTTGAGCATGACCACGAAGCTCAGGCAGTCCACGGCGCTGTACTCCTTGTCGTGGTGACGGCGGAAATGGGCGAAGGCCTCCGCCTCGTCCTCGGCCGTGGTGCGATACAGGCTGACCATGCTGCCTCCATAGAGCAGCTCACCCGCGCGCACCGCCACCCTGTTCGAGCCCTCATAGAGGGCTACCGTGATGGTCTCCAGGACGACGTTGTTCGTGGTCAGGAGTACGTCGGCGAGGCGGACCTGTCCTAGCCCGCATTTCTCACCAACCTTCTGCTGCGGCGCCCCAGCTGCCCGCGCCTGCTGCGTTGCGCTCGGTCGGCCTGCTCGACGTACTGAAAGTACGTCTGCGCGGGCCTCGGTCGCGACGCCTTGCAGTCACAGGCATCTGCGACGCCTCGCGACGAACGCTGGTGAGAAATGCGGGCTAGGTCCTCGATAGCCTGCACGGCTCGGGAATGGTTGGCGTCCTTCGGTAGCAGCAGCGCGACCAGGAAACTCGTGTCGACGAAGATCACCGGCGGTAAAGGATTGTGTCGTGGTCCACGGACGCGTTGGTGGGTCCGGCGTCTCGGGCCAGGGCGATGAACTCGCGCATGGCTACCCAGCCGGTGGGATCGTCGGAAGTCTCAGCCACACTTGTGGGCAAGAGCACCTCGACCTCGGTGGCCTCCTTCAGCTGGACAGGTTCCACGGGCCTGAAGACGCCATGCTCATAGATCGCCTTGACTGCGATAGTCATCAGGTCACCTCGAGGCCTATTCTACAGCCCCCGTCCGCACCTTCCTTTCCAGGGACAGGATGGCGGCGCAGCCGGCTTCGTGTCGCCTCCGCCCGTCCCCTTGTCAAGCCTGACTTTCGTCAGGGAAACGGCACTGCCTCGGGTCACTTTCGAGCGCGCCCAGGAGCCGACAGCATTCCCCTCGCGGTGAGCGGTCTCACCGAGTTCCTGTCTTCGGGGGTTGTGGAATGCGACAGCGGCGGCGCAAGAGCCGGATCGGTTGGACTGGCTGCGGTTTCATGGTCGGAGTGCTTCTCGTCGCGCCGCCGCTCACGGCCTGCCAACCGGGAGACGCCAACACCTTCTGCGCCCATCTCGACAGTCCTGGGGTTCTCGACACCTCGGAGGACGACGGCCAGTTCGGCCGCTCGATCGCCTTCGGCGACTTCGACGGCGATGACCGGGTCGACCTCGCGGTTGGCGCACCGGGGCAGGACGCCGGAGACGGGCGCGTCTTCATCTTCTACGGCTCCGGTCTCGGCTACGGCACCGAGGGCATGCAGCAGCTCACCGACACGGAGGGCGCCGACGCCGGCTTCGGATTCAGTCTGGCGGCGGGAGACACGAACTCCGACGGCTTCGACGATCTGGTGGTCGGAGCCCCCTTCCAGTCGAGGCCGAACAGCCTCTGCGACTGCCTCACGCCCAACTGTGCCGACGTCGGTGTGGTCCACTACCTGCGGGGTTCGGCGGATGGGCTCGGAGTCGCCGCTCGCGTCGTCTTCGAGGCCCCCAATGCTCCCAACTGCCACCCGGGCATGTACTTCGGCCACGCCCTGGCGATCGGGAAGATCACCAACAACGGAGCTCCCGCGATCGTGATCGGGATTCCCGGCTCGCGCGCCGAGTCGGGGCTCGCTCGGCCGGGGCGCGTCCAGGTTTTCCAGGGCGACGGGATCTCGATTCCGCAGCCCATCGCGACGCTCCAGGTCGGCTTCGCCGGCGACGAGGCGGGCGGCGACGAGCAGGGTTCCGCGGTGGCGATCGGCCGTTTCGACCTCCTGCCCGAGCGCCAGGTGGTCTTCGGCGCGCCCGGCGCGAGCGCCGGCGGCACCGGCGGTTCTGGGCGCTTCGAGGTCGCGACGTACGACGGCTCCGCGTTCGATCGCCTGGATCGCTTCGAGCAGAGCGATTTCGGCCTGGCGGGGAACGCGAGCGATTCGCACTTCGGCGCCGCGCTCGCGGTCGGAGACTTCAACGGCGACGCCTTCCTCGATCTCGCGATCGGCGCCCCCGAGCACGACGAGGACGGCGTCAACCAGGCGGGCCGGGTCTATGTCGCCTTTGGCTCGGGACTCGGCCTGAGCACGAATCCGAACTTCCGCATCCTCGCCGAGGACTCCTTCACCGGCCAGACCTTCGGCGCGCAGGAGCGCTTCGGCGCGGCGCTCGCCGGCGGCGACCTCGACGGCGACGGCTTCGACGACCTGGTGATCGGCGCCCCGGGAGAGGGCGGCAACGACACCGGCTTCGTCTACCTGGTCTGGGGAGAGGCGGGAGGGCTGAATCCCGATCCGGCGCGTGGCGTCAACTTCTCCCAGGCCTTCCTCGGCGGCTCGAACTCGACCAACGACGGCTTCGGCTCGGTGCTCGCGGCCTACGACATCGACGGGGTCGCGGACGGCACCGGCACGGCGGAGATCGCCATCGGCGTGCCCGCCAAGGACGTCTCCGGCAACGCCGACGCCGGCATGTTCTACCTCACCCGCGAGCTCGACCCCGCCTGGATCTTCGGCGACGGCTTCGAGTCGCAAGGCCTCACGATCTGGTCGGCGATCGTGCCCTGAAAGCTTTCGGGGGCAAGACGCCCTTCCCGGGGACCTGATGCCGTTTCGGGGACAGGATGTCGGCGCAGCCGCCTGCGTGTCCCCGTCCTTCGCCCCCCGGTCCTCTGTCGCCCCGCCGCCCTCCCGCGCACGAGGTTTTTCCATTATCTTTCCAGCGTGAACTTCTCTTCCGTGCTTGCCGAAGCCAAGTCAGCCTTCGAGAGTGACGGGGTTCGATTCGCTTTGGCCGGAGGCGTGGCCGTCGCCGCCTATGGCATCCAACGTGCGACTCTGGACCTCGACTTCGTCGTGGCGACAGGGGATGCGGACGCCGCCGTCGTTGCACTCGAGCGGTCGGGTTTCAAGACGATTCGCCGTTCCGAGGGGTTCTCCAACCACCTTCGTGCGGAAGGAACCGAGCGCATCGACCTCCTGTTCGTCGCGGAGTCGACCGCGAGCGCCCTCTTCGCGCGCGCGACGCAACAGTCGGTTTTCGACGAAACGTCCGTCGCCGTCGTTCACCCCGAGCACCTCGTCGCCATGAAGCTCTTCGCATTGAAGCAGAATCCGGACCGGCAGGCGATCGACCTCGAGGACGTGCGGGCCTTGCTCCTCAAGGGGTTGGTAGATTCGTCGATCGTTTCGGGCTATCTTGTTCGCTATGAGCTCGAGGACTACCGCCGGGCACTCGGACTCCCCGTCTGAGTGGCTTGAATTCTCGCTGCCGGTGACCGCCGAAGACTCTCGTGCGCTCGACGACCTGCGTTACGCCTTTCCTTTGCCCTTCGAGGAGTACCTGGCGTTTCTGACCCGCTGGTCCGGGGCCTGGGTAAAGAAGCACGGCCAGCGTGGGCCAGACCAGCACTTCGATCGTCCGTTCGAGCTCTGACTGAAGCCCTCCCCCCGGGGACAGGATGGCGGCGGAGCCGTCTTCGTGTCCCCGTCCCCCGTCCCGCCGCGCGCATAGAATCAGCCGAGCCCCGATGATCACCGACGTCCTCCACATCTCCTCCGGCATGAACGAGGACGGCGGCGGCACGGCCCATCTCGGCCGCCTCATCGGCGCCTCGCTCCGCCGCCACTGCGCGCGCCACCGCCTGGCCTTCCGTGGCCTGCACCTTCCGCCGCTCGACGGCAGCGTCGCGACCGACGGCTACGCCTCGTTCGGCGGCTCGCGCGCCTGGCTCACGGCGGCCCTGGTCTGTCGCCTGATGGTCGCGCGGCTCACCCTCTCCCGCCGCCAGACGGCCCTGTACTTCGACCACGTCGGCCCGGCGCGCTCGCTGGCGCTGGTGCCGCGCGCCTTGCTGCCGCGCTACGCCATTCAGCTCCACGGCATCGAGATCTGGCGGCAGCTGTCGCGCGACCGCCTGCAGGTGCTCGAAAACGCCACCTTCCTGGTCGCGAACTCCGCCTACACCGCCGAACGCGCCCGCGAGTATCTGCCCGCGAAGTACCAGATGCGGATCGTCCTGCTGGGGATCGAGCCGGTCGTCCTCGTCGGGCCGTTCGACCGCGCAGCCCTCGCTGGCGCCGGTGAGAACTACGCCCTGATCGTCGGGCGGACCGCCGGCATGGACCGCTACAAAGGGCACGATGAGCTGCTGGAGGTCTGGCCTGAGGTCCGGCGGCGGCTGCCCGGAGCCCGGCTGGTAATCGCCGGCTCGGGCAGCGACCTCGCCCGCCTGCGCGCCAAGGCAGTCTCCCTGGAGCTCGCCTGCGGCGAGGGCTCGGGCTCCGCCTGCGACGCGGCGGTCTACTTCACCGGCCAGATCGACCCGGCGACTCTCGGCGAGCTCTATCGCCGGGCGGCGGTCTTCGCCATGCCGTCACTGCTCGAAGGGTTCGGCCTGGTCTACCCGGAGGCGATGGCGGCCGGAAAGCCGTGCATCGCGCTCCAGGGCACCGCCCCGGCCGAGATCATCGTCGACGGCGAGACCGGGCGTCTCGTGCCGCAGAACGACTCCGCGGCGCTCGGTGACGCGTTGGTCGATCTCCTGGGGAACCCCGAGAAGGCCCGCACGATGGGCGAGGCCGGCCGGCGGCGCTACGAGCGCGAGTTCACCGCCCACGCCTTCGAGCGCCGCTTCCAGCCGGTCGTCGACGAGCTGGTCGGGGGCTGACGATGTGCGGCATCAGCGGGATTTTCAGAAGGACGCCTTTGGCGTCCGCGCCGGATCGAAACGAACTCGCGCGCATCCACGCCGCGCTCGCGCCGCGCGGACCCGACGGCGAAGGGCTGTGGAGCTCCCCCGACGGCCGACTGCTGCTTGCCCACCGCCGCCTTTCGATCCTCGACCTTTCGCCCGCCGGCGCGCAGCCGATGTCCTCCGCCGACGGCCGCTTCATCCTCGTCTTCAATGGCGAGATCTACAACTTCCGCGAGCTGGCGGCGGAGCTCGCAAATCAGGGAGTCCGGCTGCACAGCCGCTCCGACACCGAAGTCCTCCTCGAGCTCTGGCGCCGCGAAGGCCCGCGGGCGCTGGCGAAACTGCGCGGCATGTTCGCCCTGGCGATCTGGGACGACCTCGCCTGCGAGCTCGTCCTGGCGCGCGACGCCTACGGCATCAAGCCGCTCTTCTATTCGCTCGACGGCGGCCAGCTGCGCTTCGCCTCGCAGGCGAAGGCGCTCGAGGCGGGCGGCGGACTGTCGCTCGAGGTCGATCCGGCGGCGGTCGCCGGCCTTCTCTCCTGGGGAGCGGTGCCGGAGCCGCTCAGCCTCCGGAAATCGATCCGCGCCCTGCCGGCGGGACACTGGGCGAAGGTGACTGGCGACGGCTCGTTCGTCATCGAAACGGTCCCCCGGATGGTCTTCGAATCCGCGCCCGCCGCCGCCGCGGAGGCCCTCGCCGCCAGCGTGCGCGCCCACCTGGTCTCCGACGTGCCGGTCGGCATCTTCCTGTCGGCCGGCCTCGACTCGGCCCTGGTCGCGGCGTTGGCCGTGCGTGAGGCACGCCAGGAGGCCGAGCCGCTCACCGCGCTCACCCTCACCTGGGCCGAAGCCCGCGGCACCGCCGCCGACGAGGAGCCGCTCGCCCGCGCCACCGCCGCGGCGCTGGGCCTCCGCCACGTGGTGCGCGAGATCGACGGTGGCGAGGTCCGCGAGCGCCTGCCGGAGATGCTCCAGGCGATGGACCTGCCGTCGACCGACGGCTTCAACGCCTGGCTCGTGGCGCGCCTCGCGAAGGAGGAGGGGCTCAAGGTCGCCCTCTCCGGTCTCGGCGGCGACGAGCTCTTCGGCGGTTACAGCTCGTTCCGGGACGTTCCCAACTGGCGCCGGCGGGCCACCGGCCTGCGGCGGATTCCCGGCCTGGCTGCCGCCTGGCCCCACCTTGCCCGCCGGCTGGCGCCGGAGACCCCGAAGCTCGCCAGCGTTCTGCGCTACGCCGACAGCTTCGCCGGCGCCTACGCCCTGCGCCGGGCGGTCTTCCTGCCGCACGAGGTCGACGCGATGCTCGAGCGCGCCGGCCTCGCCGAGGCCGCTCCTGCCGGAATCCGCCCCTACGACGCCCCCCTGGGCGCCTGGGAGCAGCTGAGCGAAGCGGTGCTCGGCGATCCGACCCACCTGCTGCGCGACCCCTGGCGCACGGTGCACCGGCTCGAATCTTCGCTCTACCTCCGCCACCAGCTGCTGCGCGACAGCGACTGGGCCGGTATGGCCCACGGCGTCGAGATCCGCGTCCCCCTGGTCGACGCCTGGCTGCGCGCCGGGATGGAGCACCTCGACTTCGAACCGGCCAGAACCCAAGGTAAGGCGGCGCTGGTCCAGGCCGTAGCGCCGGAGTTACCCGCGCAGCTCTTCTCCAGACCCAAGAGCGGATTTCAGCTGCCAATCGCGGATTGGCTGGAATACGACCCGAAGCGCAGGAGTCCGAGCCGGGTGGGGGTCCAGACACGGCGGTTGGCCATCCTGGTTCTCGAAGCGTTCGGGGTATCGCTGCCGGGCATGGCCTGAAAGAATCAGCGGCAGGGAAATGAACGAAGTCACCCTCGTCCTCGAAGCTGGTCGCGCCGAGCAGCATTATTGGCGCGATCTCTGGCGCTATCGCGACCTCTTTCTGATCCTCGCCTGGCGCGACGTTTCAGTGCGTTACAAGCAGACCTTCATCGGCGTCGCCTGGGCAGTCGTGCGGCCGTTCCTCACCATGGTCATTTTCACGGTGGTCTTCGGCAAGCTTGCCAAGCTCCCCAGCGAGGGCAACGCCCCCTATGCGCTGCTGGTCTTCGCCGGCATGCTCCCCTGGACGCTCTTCTCGTCGGCGTTGACCGGCGCCGCCGACAGCATGATCGCGAGCTCGCAGCTCGTCGGCAAGGTGTACTTCCCACGCATGATCATTCCGGTCGCGACCGTGGTGACCGCGCTGATCGACTTCCTGGTCAGCCTCAGCATTCTCGTCGCGGTCATGATCTGGTACCGCTTCGCTCCGGGCTGGCCGATCCTGTTGCTGCCGGCGTTCGTCGCCCTGGCGCTTCTCGCCAGCATCGGGCCGGGGCTCTGGATCGCCGCGCTGAACCTCAAATACCGGGACTTCCGCTACCTGATCCCATTCCTGGTGCAGATCGGCCTCTACGTCTGCCCGGTCGGCTTCTCGAGTTCGGTGATCCCGGCCGAATACCGCCTGCTCTACAGCCTGAACCCGATGGTCGGCATCATCGACGGTTTCCGCTGGTCGATCCTCGGCGGGGAGAGTCCGCTCTACCTGCCGGGCTTCGCCTTGAGCCTCCTCGTCATCGCCTTCTTTCTCTGGCTCGGGATCTCGCGTTTCCGCGCCACCGAGCGCAGCTTCGCGGATCTGATCTGACATGTCCGACGTCGTGATCCGCGCCGAAGGCCTGGGCAAGAGGTATGTCATCGGCCACGAGACGCAGCGCGAGCGCTACTCGTCCCTGCGCGACTCGATCGCCCGCGGTGTGAGGACTTTCGCCCGCAAGGCCGGTGATCTCGCCCACGGCCGGCCGATCATCCAGGGCGACGAGCTGGAGGAGGTCTGGGCGCTCTCCGATCTCGACTTCGAGATCCACCGCGGCGAGGTGGTCGGCATCATCGGACGGAACGGCGCCGGCAAGTCGACCTTGCTGAAGGTTCTTAGCCGGATTACCGAGCCAACTGTCGGGCGCGTGCAAATCAGCGGTCGCGTAGCGAGCCTGCTCGAGGTAGGCACCGGATTCCACCCCGAGCTCTCTGGCCGCGAGAACATCTACTTGAACGGTGCGATCCTCGGCATGAGCCGCGCCGAGATCCGCCGCAAGTTCGACGAAATCGTAGCCTTTGCCGAGGTGGAGAAGTTCCTCGACACCCCTGTCAAGCGCTATTCGTCCGGGATGTATGTCCGGCTCGCCTTCGCGGTCGCAGCGCACCTGGACCCAGAAATCTTCATCGTTGACGAGGTGTTGGCGGTGGGAGATGGCGAGTTTCAGAGGAAGTGCTTGGGTAGGATGTCAGAAGTGGCGCGCGACGGCAGGACGGTACTTTTTGTGAGCCACAACATGGCAGCTGTTCAAACACTCTGCAGCCGAGGAATATTGCTTCACGCAGGCGGCCTTGTAGCGGAGGGTAGCATCAACTCAGTGGTCGAAACCTACGTCGCAAAGGGCGCTCCTTCAGTAGTTGGAAATGCACTTTTAAGGCGGAAGCTCTCGGATTCTCTGACCCTCGAAAAATTGGCAATTGAGCCGAATCCCGCAACGGCAGGCTGCGGAGTAGCTTTTGCCATTGAGTTCACCTCTGCGGAGCCTCTCCGAATGACCGAGTTGTCCGTTCTTATCTACTCGAATCTCGGAGTGCGTGTCGCGATCGTCGACCTCAGAATGGCTCAATCGACTCATCGCGTCTCGCCCACGGAACCCTTGCGATTTCGAGGACGAGTCTTTGACCTTCCGCTAGTCGAGGGTGTTTATTCCATCGGACTATTCGTGGCGTGCGGCGACCTGCGTTCGGACGTCTACGACTTGACGTCGCTCGAAATTCTTCGGTCCGCTCCAAGATCGGAACTGGCTCCCTATGCCTCCAGGGATCGAGGGCTCTTGGACCTTAGGAGCGAGTTTGATGTCGTCTGAGTGGATATATCACTGGCGCGGCGAAGGGTGGCTGCCAAGGATTATTTTGGGCTATGCGCGCCACTTTCCAGACCATCCCGCGAAGCTTCGGCTCTTCTCCGCTCTCGCTTCAGGCTGCTTTCCTCGGGGTATGCCGGTGCGCAATGCGGCGGGCGTTCGTTTGCGGGTTGACGTCCGGGACTACATCGGCCACTCGATCTGCGTCGGCGGCTCCTACGAGCCTCAGTCGCTCGAGCTGGCTACTAGATTGATGAACGCTGGCGGAACCTTTATTGATGTCGGCTGCAACTTCGGGTTGTACACCTGCTCAATCGCAGCCAACTCTGAGTCCTGGGTTGTCGCGATAGACGCCTCCCCCACCGCACTGGTCAAGCTGCAGGACAACTTGGAGAGGAACGGCCTCACGTCAGCTACCGTGGTGAGCGCGGCCATCCAAGCGAAGCGATCTTTGGCAGTTCTTGAGGTGCCACCGCCAGCCAACCTGGGCGCGACAAGGGTCTCCCCCGGCCTCCAGGCGCGGGTCGCTGGTGGCCATTTCGTCGTGGCAATTCCGATTGGCGAGCTACTGCTCAGCCTGGGAGTCGGTCCGATTCGCCTTATGAAGATCGATGTCGAGGGTTCGGAACTCGAAGTCCTCGCTGGGCTAAACCTTTCGGCTGCCTATCGTCCCCAGAACATTATTATGGAGCATAGCGAGCGTGTCGCTTCCAGCGCTTCGGACCTGGACCGCTGCTTTGGTCACCTTCTCGCTGAGGGCTATACGCCACATAAGGTGGACGGCGAGGTTTTTGAGCTTGGCGGCGCCCTCCCGGAAGAGAATGTGTGGTGGACAGCCGCAGGGCCGCCCGAACTGGCTAACACCGAGTCGAACTGAGTCCAAGGTCGCCAATTTGCCGCGACTGCAACCGGAGCAACGCCGATGAGGCTCCTGGCCCTTGAACCCCACCCCAGCTATGTTGGGGGTTCAGAGACCGTAGCGGTTTCGCTGAGCATGGAACTGGCAGCGAGAGGCCACCACCTAATTCTTCTTCACGACTCAGCCGGGCCGATGATTGAACGCTACGCCCGGTTTTGCGAGAGAATTATTCGCAGGGACCTTCCGGGCGTCTCGCTACGCTCGCCCGGTCAAACACTCATGGCTGCAAATCGGGTTAAGCAAGTTCTCGAGGAGAACCGGATCGATGCAGCGTTCAGCGCAAACGTCGGATGCCTCGAATCCGCGGCGCTGGTTAGCTGGATTTCGGGCGTGCAGTTCTGTTTTCACCTGGGCTTGCCGTTTTCGCCCCGCTCAAATCGCTTTCGTCTCACACTCCGGAGAACCGGATTCGGAGTAGCTCCGTCCGAGCACACGGCCGCCACATGGCGAAGAGCAGGCTGGGCAGCGGATCGCCTTTCGGTTGTTCCGAACTGGGTCGATACAAGGCGATTCTCACCTTCAATGGACCGGCCGGCCCTCCGAGCTCGGCTAGGGCTCCCTGCGGATGGCAAGTGCATCGCATTCCTGGGGCGTTTTTGTCCTGAGAAGGGGGTTGGCGACCTCCTCAGCGCATTCGGCCAAGTACGCGCTGAGGTGGATGCGGCTACCTTGGTGCTTGTAGGCGAGCCCGCGGCGCACTATCACCTCGAGCTAAACAGCCAACTTTCCGAGCTCGACGCAGGTTGCCGCGCGCAGACCCTGTGCTTCGCGGCGACGCAGTACCCGGAAGAGTACCTTGCCGCGTCCGACATCGTCTGTGTCCCGTCATGGGAAGAGCCTTTCGGATTGGTCGTCCTTGAAGCGATGGCGTGCGGAGTCCCGGTTGTAGCTACTTCGGTGGGAGTTTTTCCACACCTTCTCGGTCCTCAAGGAGCGAAGCTCCTGGTCCCGCCGAGGGATTCAACTGCCCTGGCTGAGCGGTTGGTCTGGTGCTTGTGTCACCCCTCGGAAGCCAAGGAGATCGGCGCCTGTCTGCGCCGAAGAGCGGTCGAGCACTTTGGACCGACGAAAAGTGTCAGCGCATATGAATCGGTTCTGCAAGTGCTTGCTAGCAACAAGGGGGGATGACGTCCGTGCGCCTCGTTGATGAGAACAGAACGTTCTCATGAAGACACTTCCGATGAGCGCCGTTGTCCCGACGAAGGACCGCAGCGAAGTCCTCCGGAGGACGCTCGCATCACTGGAACGCCAGAGGGTTTTCCCCGCCGAGCTGATTGTTGTCGACGCTTCCGCCGGGCCAGAGACCCGAGAGCTCCTCCGCGAGTTCGGTAACCGAGCTCTTGGAAACTGCATGGTGAGATGGATCAATGCAACCACCTGCGGTGCAGCCGTGCAGCGCAATCAGGGAGTGGAAGCATCCACACAACCAGTGGTCTGGTTCTTTGACGATGACATTCACTTCGAAGTTGAATGCGTGGCGCGCTTGTGGACAGCATTGCAGAGTGACGGGCGACTGGGCGGTGTCAGCGCGATGATCACAAATCAGCAATACGGAGCTCCCAGTGCCATGAGTCTTTGGATGTTCGGACTGATGGCAGGGGGGGCGCGAGCCTCGTATGCCGGCTGCGTCCTCGGCCCGGCGGTGAACCTCTTGCCGTCAGACAGCGAAGGCCTTCCGGACGTTGTCGCCGTGGAATGGCTCAACCTGACGTGTACTCTGTATCGGAGAGAGGCTCTTCCGGAGCAACTCTTTTCTGCGCAGTTCACCGGGTACTCAATCATGGAAGACCTGACCTTGTCGTTGATTGTAGGCAGGGATTGGAGATTGGCCAATGCACGCACTGCTCGCATCTATCACGACTCACAACCCGGATCCCATAAAGACGATCCGCGCGAGACGGCGCGGATGCTGTTGGCGAATCGCTACTACGTCATGACGCGGGTCCTTGGTCGACACGGTTGGCGGGACCGTGCCAAGTTTGGCATTTGGATGCTCTTCTCTCACCTTTCTGCGCTACGGGCCGCGGGGGGGAGGGCCACGCTCGGAGCCCGGTTGAGGGGGGAAGCTCGAGCGATTCGGGACATCCTTTCTACGCACTCGGAGTCTCAGTGAAGGGAGCTCCGATTACTGTGGGAATTCCCACCTTCGGGCGCGGCGATCGTGTGGTGCAGTGCCTTGAGCGGGTACTCGCCTGCTCCCCGCCGCCTGGGGAGGTGGTAGTCCACATCGATGGTGAGGCGGGAGCGCTCCCGCAAGAGCTTGTAGCCCGATTCCCCGAGGTAAGAGTCCTTACTGCAGAGGGTCGCGTTGGACCAGGGGGGGGGCGGGGACGCTGCGTCTCCGCAGCAAGGTTTCCCTACTTCGTTTCTTTCGACGACGATTCATGGCCCATCGACAGAGACTTTTTTGCGGCGATCGAGGAGCGCTTCTTGGGCAATGCGCAGGTCGCCTGTCTTGCTGCGACCATTTTTCATCGTGGCCAGCCCGAACCGGAGCGCAACAAGGGGAGTCAGCTTGTCGCTGAGTATGTCGGTTGCGGGTATGGCCTACGAGTGGACATCTACCGCACCCTTGTAGGTCACGTTGATCGCAAAGTACCCTACGGGTTCGAGGAGCGCGATCTCTCTCTTCAGTTACATGGCGCCGGTTGGCACATACTGCGATGTGGAGATCTGCGCGTATTCCATGACACCTCGCTCTCTCATCACGCCAGTTCGGAGATCACCTCGGGTACCATTCAGAACGCCGCGCTCCTCGCATGGATTCGCTATCCAATTCGCCTCTGGCCCTACGGTGCACTGCAGTTCGCGAATACGATCTGCTTCCTCTTGAGCCAACGGCGTTTCGCAGGGGTCGCGGCGGGCATCTTCGGAGCTCCAGGCGAGATTTGGCGCCATCGACATCAGCGCCGACCAGTCTCGGCGGCAGCGAGTCGAAGGTACTTTCGCCTCCGTTCGGTCAAGGCAAGTTCTTAGGGAGTAAGAGTGAGCGCACATCGCATAGAGCCTTTATTGCTGCGCGTTCCTCGCGGCCTTGCGAGTCGGTTGAGACTTCGATGCTTGAGCCTCCTCGGCCTGAGGATGGGCGCGCGCAATCGTATGGAAGGAGGCGGGCGTGTTCGGCGCTGTACGCAAATTGAGATGGGATCTTGGAACGCCTTTACCCAGGGAGCTTGGCTTTGGCCGGAAGACGCCGACTACTCTGGGATTCGAATACGGATTGGGAATCGCAATTTTTTCAACCGCAATCTCATGATTGACGCTTGCGGCTTGATCGAGATCGGCGACGACAACATGTTCGGGCCTGACGTTTACATCACGGATTCAAATCACAAATTTGGCCTCGGTTTGGCGCCAGGAAAGCAGCCAATGGACATTGGCTCCGTGAGGATCGGGAACCGCTGTTGGATCGGCGCCAAAGTAGTTCTCCTAAAGGATGTTGTCCTTGGCGACGGTTGTGTCGTGGCCGCTGGCGCCGTGGTGACAAGGAGTGTAACTGCTGGCGCGGTGGTCGCAGGTTCGCCTGCTCGGGCACTTGTTCGCGATGCGTGATGGCCACAATACGGCGCTCCTTGTCCATCCAGGGACGCAGCATTCTCGGTTCCTGGCTGCGCAGCTTGAGCGACTCGGTCGGCTGTCGAGGTACTGGACGGGTTTCGCGATTAGTAGGCATGGGATTGCTGGAAGCCTCGTGGACACGTTGCCTCGAGCAATCAAAGAGCGGCTGTCGGGCAGGTTTGTGAGCGGAGTTCCGCCAGGAAAACTCCGCACCAGATGGCTCATCGAGCTGGACGCACTTCGAAAGATAGCTCGGGTGGGTGACCCTCAGAGAGTTCTGCATGAGCGCAATCGTGAATTCCAGTCATTGATTCCACAGTCTGAAATAGCCGATTGCGATGCAGTCATCGGCTTCGACACGTCATCCTGGATACTCGCCCAACGCGCTGCGGAAGAGGGAAAGCGCTTCTTTCTGGATCAGAGCTCAATGCACTCTCGTGGCAAGGAGCGACTGCTGGAAAGGGCTCGACGGTGCCATCCTGAGTGGGCCGAGGATCTGGTGCCCCGTGTCGCCCGTGTAGCCGAGGCAGAGGAACGGGAACATCAGCTGTCTCATAGAATCGTAGTGGGAAGCTCCTTCTCCCGCTCGACACTCGTAGAGAACGGCGTTTCTGAATCGAGAATTGTCGTGAATCCCTATGGAGTCGACCTTGATTTGTTCCGGCCAGCCACTCGGCCGAAAGTAGCTCGTCCGACAAGGTTCCTCTTCGTCGGCTCAGTGAGCGCCCGCAAGGGCGTTCCCACTCTTCTCGAAGCTTGGCGAAGCCTTGAGACCCGAGACTCAGTGCTCCAGATCGCAGGAAGTATTCCCAAACGAAGCTTGAGGCTCCTGAGCCCGCTGAAGGGAGTTCAGTTCCTCGACAAGGTCCCTCACTCGAGGCTTCCAGCCTTGATGCGGTCGAGCGATGTCTTGGTTCTGCCTAGTTTTTTCGAAGGCTTCGGCATGGTGCTTCTGGAGGCGCTTGCGACGGGTCTTCCGATCATTGCCAGCGAAAACTCCGCAGGGCCAGACCTCTTGGCGGTCGATCAAGCCGGGATCATCGTTCCTGCAGGAGATTTGGAGCGTCTCCGCGCTGCGGTCGGGAAGTTCGTTGAGTCCCCCGAAATTATTTCGGCGATGAGCGCTACGGCTCGCCGAGTTGCTGAACGCTACACCTGGAGCGCATATGGAGACCGGTGGGCTGACCTGCTAGACGAAGGCTGCTGATGCTTGCCATTCTTGCGACTCATCCGATCCAGTACCAAGTACCTGTTTGGCAAGCCCTCGCCCGCGACGGACGTGTTCCCTTCGAAGTTTGGTATTTGACCGACCACGGCTCTCAAGCAAGCTTGGATCGAGAGTTTGGAAAAGCTTTCGCCTGGGATCTCGATTTACTTTCCGGCTACCGCCACCGGTTCCTGGAGGTTGCGCCCGCCGCGACACCCTCCGATTTCTGGAGGTGCCGCCTTCGAGAATCCTTGCGGCATCGGCTCCGGGCGGGCGGCATTACCTGCCTGTGGATTCAAGGTTGGCAAGTCGCCGCATACTGGCAGGCGGTTCGGGAAGCGAAAGCGCTCGGGATCGACCTCTGGCTCCGAGGGGAGAGTAACGACCTCTCGCAAGTATCGCTGTGGAAGCGCCCCGTCAAGAGGCTCCTGCTGGGCTGGCTCTTTCGACGTGTGGATCAGTTTCTCTGCATCGGATCTGCCAATACCCGGCTGTACCGGGACTTCAATATTCCCGAGCTAAAACTGCATCTTGCACCGTATTCGGTGGACAACGACCGCTTCTTCCGTCAAGCCAACGCACTACGTGCTCAACGAGCGGAGCTTCGCAGGCAGTGGAAGGTTCCGGCAGGCTCGTTCTGCGTACTGTTCTGCGGCAAGTTCATTCGAAAGAAGAGGCCCATGGACTTGGTCCAAGCTGCACTGGGACTCATCCAAGACGGACGACTGCCCGCAGTTCATATCCTGTTCGTAGGTTCAGGCGAGCTTGGCCAACAACTGCGCGATTCATGTCGAGTGGTCTTTGACGCGGAGCGTCCAGTGCCTACAGGAGGATATCTAGGTCCGGAACGCCCGCCCGCATCTTTCGCCGGCTTTCTCAATCAGAGGGACATCTCTCGCGCTTACGTTGCAGCAGACTGCCTCGTACTTCCGAGCGACACCGGGGAGACCTGGGGCCTAGTAGCCAATGAAGCCATGGCCAGTGGCCTTCCCTGCGCGATTAGCGATGCCTGCGGTTGTGCGGAGGACTTGCTCCCCGGCCCGGTCGGCAAGGGTCGCTTTATCGCCGGTAACATCAATAGCCTGAGCTCTTCCATATTGGCCCTGGCGAGGCTGGCTCCTGGTAAGGGGGAACTCCAGGCGGTGGTCGGGCGTTTTCATCTCGACGAGACGGTGGAGGCTGTTGCCAGGCTTTTTTCTGCCGGTCGGGCTAGCCACGCTGAGGACCCGCCGCTTGGACTTTAGACAAGTCAGAGGGGAAGTTCAGGATCAGTAGACAGCGTGCCAAGTGCACTGGCAGAAAATGACAATTCTTGAACCGGCAGTTTCAGCGCTTGAGAAAGGCACTTCCTAATGACGATCGGTGTCAAGACGGCGCTGAGACGACTTCTTAAGCTGTCCGGGTTCGATGTGGTTAGAGCCAGCCAGCAAGGAGTCGGACTCTCTCCCTTCGCGGATATGCGGCGCTTTCTCGAGAGGGAAAAGGCCCTGACAATCCTCGATGTGGGTGCAAGTGTAGGCCAATCTGTCGAGCGATTCTTGCAAGCCTTTCCTTCATCATCCGTCCACTCGTTCGAGCCCAGCCCAACGACATACGAGACTTTGAAACTTCGTTGCGAGGGTTTTCACCGTGTTCGGACTTGGAACCGAGGGGTCGGCTCAGTCAATTCGACGCTGAGATTCCTCGAGAGCGATCACCCTGACATGAGTTCTTTTCTCGCTCCGGCTCCATCGACCTGGGGTCAGATCGTCGGCACAATCGATGTGGAAGTCGTGAGCTTGGACTGGTTCGCAAAGGATCAGGGCATCGATTTCATTCATGTTCTCAAGTCCGATACCCAGGGGTTCGAGCTAGAGGTCCTTAAGGGCGCGGATCAATTGATGAATGAGGGCAGAATAGGAATGATCTACCTTGAGCTGATTCTCTCGCAAATGTATGAAGGACAACCCTCGTTGCACGAGATCTTTCAGTATCTGGCAACGAAGAACTTCGCGCTTGTCGCATTCTACGACCCACACTTCCAGCAGGAACTCCTCAGCTGGACAGACGCGCTGTTCATAAGTCGACCCTTCCATCAGACAGTTATGGCGAGAATTGTCGGCGGAACTTAGTGATGCCCAGGCGCAAAGGCTCGGCCTACTTAGCCCGGCCCGTCCCTTGACTCCGCGACGGAGGTGAGCGCCCGTGGCCTGTCCTGCTTATGGGTGCGCCGGGGGCAGATATGTTTCAATGTCATGGAGTTGATGAGGGGTGTGCCGATGACTCAGCGAGAACGCGGCGAAGTGGAGATCCAGCGCCGCTACTACGCGCAAACGGCTCGTACTTATGACGCAATGCACGTTGACGTGGACGAAGAGCACGGAGTCGCTCTGGCCTTTCTGCTGGCGGCGATCGATCTCCTCCAAGTCAAGTCGATACTGGACATTGGGTCCGGTACTGGGCGTGTGATGGCCCGGTTGAAGGAAGCTCGTGCGGATGTCTTCGTTTTGGGGATCGAGCCGGTTGCAGAGCTTCGGGCTGTGGCGTACGAAAAGGGAATCGACAAGGAGCGGCTGGTCGACGGCGACGTGCTCGCGCTGGAGTTTGGTGAGGGTGCATTCGATATGGTGTGCGAGTTCGGTGTGCTTCACCACATCAGGAGGCCAGACCGTGCAGTCGCTGAAATGTTGAGGGTATCGAAGAAAGCGATTTTCATTTCGGACTCCAATAATTTCGGCCAAGGGAGCCCGGCTGGTCGAATCTTGAAGCAGGCCTTGAACTCGTGCGGGCTCTGGCCGGCTGCGAATTGGTTCAAGACCAAAGGGCGTGGTTACCAGGTGTCGGACGGTGATGGCTTGGCGTACTCCTACTCGGTCTTCAACAATTACGCTCAGATCCGTGCTCAGTGTCAGTGCATTCACCTACTGAATACGACGAACGCCGGCGTAAACCCATATCGAACGGCGCAACATGTGGCACTTCTTGGTGTGAAGAAGTAGCGTGACAGCAGGGATCGTGAAAGGCGCAGATCTCTGCGAGGTCACCTGCCGAGTTCGACAGATCCAGAAAGAGCGGGCGGGGAGGATTGCAATGCCCGAGCCACGCCTCCAAGTAACCGAGAAAGCAGCGATCGCGTGCCATCGCGAGAACGTCGGGTCGACTCGATGAGTCTCAGCACCTCTCCCTCCCGGCGCTTCCGGTGGGTGTCTGCGCTGCAGCCTGAATGCAGCGAGCAACTGGAGAGCCTGCAGAGATCACTAAACGACTACTATGCAAACCAACCGACCTATTTCGATGCGATCGATTTCACGCGCGATAACTGGATTGCGGAGGACTCCTATCGCTGGATCCGCGAGGCGATCAAGGGTGCTGAGCAGATTCTCGAGATCGGATGTGGTCGGGCAAACGTGCTTCGACACGTTCCTCTGCTCGAAGAGCGCTACTCTGGCGTGGACCTCAGTGCGGAGCTCATGCGGGAGAATGCCGCTCGCCACCCTGGCGCCGCATTCTCAATTCCGCGCGCTTCGAACGAGCTGCGTTTCGAGAAGGGGGAGTTTGATCTCGTCTACTCGATCTTCGTTCTCGAGCATTGCGTTTTTCCCCACAAGGCTCTGGACGAGTGGGTCCGCGTTCTCGGGAAGGGAGGGCGGCTCCTCATTCTTTGCCCCGAAGTTCTTGCGAGCGGGCTGGTTGCATCGCAGAGAGTGGGCTTCTCAGCTGGGACGGGTCGGGAGAAGCTCGCGCGGGGTAAAGTCTGGGACGCCCTGGTTACGGCGGCAGACACTAGGCTGCGGATGCCGGCAAGGTCCAAGGTGTGCCTCTGGCAGGCGAAGCGGTGCGCTCGATTTTTCATCAATCTTGCGCCCACATGTTTCACGGATCCTTTCCGGCCTGATGTGGACGCGGTCTATCTGACATGCAAGGAGGAGATTGTTTCGTGGCTTCGAGGCCGGGTAGCCTTTTCCGAGGTTGATCCGGCTTTGCGACTGTACTTGCAGGAGCGTAGGTTGCTGCTTCTCGATGGTCGCAAGACGGGCTGAGTCGGGGGATCTCCCATGAAGTTGAAAGTGCACGCGATTGTTCTGGCGCTCAATGAAGAGAATTTCATTACGAATCAATTGCGAATGCTCTACCCGTTCTGTTCTGGGATCAGCGTTGTCACGCAGTACGATCGGGACTGGTATGGGAGGCCGGTCAAGCCGGATGGAACGCTGGATCTGGTGGCGAACTTTCATGATCCAGAAGGAAAGATTCATCTCATAGTCAGACGATTCCCGGACGAAGCTGCTGCGCGCAACAGCGAGATGCTGGCGCTGACCTCGCATCCTGCGCGCGGTGTCATGTCCCATGGTGCGCCTACTCGGCGGATTCGTGAGTTTCACGACAGTCCGGACTATTTCCTCATCGCCGATGCCGACGAGTTTTACGACCCGGCGACATTTCCGAAGGTCCTTGGGTACCTTGCTGAGCGCCGTCCTCGAGGAATGCGAGTCCACGGCTTTAACTACGTGAAGTCCTGGAATCAGCGGGTCCCAATGGAAGTGGTCCGGTTTTGCCACTTCGGATTCCTTCGGCCAGGTTCCTTGTTCAAGATGCGCCGCACGGTAACTTGGAATGAGTCCCGCTTTGCGAAGTTGCTTCAGTCACTCAATCTTCCCGACTTTTCGGCCAGATTGTGGGGGTTTATTGAGTGCCCTCCCGAAGTGGGAGTCTTTCATCATGGTTGCTGGCTGGGTGGAGTCGAGCGCCTGCGCGAGAAGTCATCAAAGTCTTCGCACCCGGAGATCAATGTGGACTCCTACCCCGGGGATGTGGCGTCCATTGCCTGGGACTATGTCAGAACAAGTGACCTTCCTTCGTCGATTCGAGACGTAAGTTGGCCAAGCGGCTTCCTCGATATGGGCGATGATAAGTAGTGCATCTGATTTTGTTCTTCGGGGCGGCCCTCCCACCAGCATGTCGGAGTTCGTGTGGAAGTATTTCTAGTCAGATGGGTCGCGTGAAATCGGCAGCTGACGAGGCTCAGCAATGAACGGATTCGAAGCGTTCTTGTCTTCTCGGCCCAGGATCCTAAATGTCTTCCATCGATGGGGCCTTGCCGCAGCGGCATCCCAGACGAGCCCCAAGGAGCTCCAGGGGCTCAGGCACTACTCCCGCTTGGCCACTCACGCCTTGGAGATTGGCACATTTCAGGGAGTATCGGCTTCGTATATAGCGAGCAGTTTGGCACCAGGGGGCAAACTGTACTGCATAGACCCCTGGCCCGATGCCAAGGGGCGCCCCAATCCTTGTTGGCAAATCTGCGTCCGCCACCTCCGGCGAACGGGAGTACTCGGGCGCGTTCAATTCATACGTCACTTGAGTAGCGAGGTCGGCGAGGAGCTCCCATGCGGGCTCGACTTTGCCTTCGTCGACGGGGATCATTCTTGGAGCGGTATCTCGACCGACTGGAAACTGGTTTGCGATCGCTTGCGCTCCGGTGGCATCGTTTGCCTACATGACACCGTTGTACCTCCGGCGGAGCCTTGGCGCCACCCCGATTCAGTTCGCTACTTCGAGGAAGTCGTGCTCCGCGACCCGCGCTTCGATGTTATCGAAGTCGTCCACTCGATGTCGGTTCTTCGGAGAAAGTAGCGTGCCGACTTGAAAGCTAAACTTCTCATTGTGAGCGGCGCCGGGTATGTCTCCGGCAAAGAGGTGATGTGCCTTGAGCTGGCGCGGGGCCTCGCCGGTCGCGGCTTCGCTCCTCTGGTGCTCACGAGCTGCTGGAACGACGGCGAGTTTGTGAGGCGACTGCGGAGCGAGGAGCTTGCATTTCGGATGCTCCCTATCGGGTTCATTTCTGCAACTCTTACTCGGGCCTTGATGCGGATGACGATTGAGCAACTCTGGCGCTGGCCCGGATTGCTCTGGCGCTATGCGAAGTTGTTGCGCAAGGAGCGTCCGGACTTCGTCGTGCATACGAATTGGCAGCACCTCCTGTTGCTTCTCGCCTTCCTGCGTCCCAGTCGCGACCTTTGCTGGTTGCATGAGCTCGTCCCTAACAAGCCTCAGTATCGCTATCTCTTCCTCTTGCTGGAGCGCAGGCTGTCTGGATTCATCTGTGTTTCGAATGCTGTTGCCCGTTCCTTGAGGGCGTTGGGCATTCAAGGCTCCAACATCGAAGTCATTCACAACGGAATCGACGATCCATCCAAGGGCATACGCAATGTTCCTGAAAATAGGGATGTCTCCAATAGGCCGGTGCGGATTGGGATCGTTGGTCAGGTCGGGAATTGGAAAGGGCACAGCGACCTGATTGAGGCGATGGGGCTTCTCCGACGGTCAGAGGTCAAGTGTGAGTTGAACGTCTTTGGCTTTGGTTCCCCAGCGTACTTGGACGAGCTACGACAGGCCGCAACCCGCTTGCGAGTGGAGCACCTTGTTCGCTGGCGGGGATTTGTCGCTGACCGCGCGAGGATCTACGGTGAGATGGATATCTGCGCGGTTCCGAGCCGCTTTGAAGAGCCGTTCGGGCTCACCGCACTGGAGGCGGCTTTCTTTGAGCTTCCCGTCGTTGCGACTCGGCGAGGAGGTCTGGAGGAGGTGGTAGAGCATGAGCGGACCGGCCTTCTCGTGGAAGCGGAGCAGCCTCTCCAGCTTGCGAACGCTCTGGAGCGGCTGTCGCGCGACGCGGAGCTCCGCGCGGCGATAGGGTCGGAAGCACGCAGGAGAGCGGTCGAGAGGTTTGGCTCAGGTCGCTTTCTGGACCGTTTTGTGGCTCGCCTGAGTAGGCTTTCACAGGTAGCATGAGACTCTGTCGCCTAACTATCGCAATCTGTTCAGGAGCCGGAGCGCTCTGATATGAGTCCCGTCGATGGTTTCGTGCTCTTGTTGGTGGGCGCCGCAGCTGCGGCGTCCGTCCTGCTGCTTGTGCGGGCACAGACCGTTCTCATGGGATGGACTCTGCTCTTCGTCTTCAACGTTGCGAGTGCGAGCTTGTCGGCGTTCGTGTTCGGTCGACTGAGTGGCCTGGACGAGACCTGGATCACTCAGAACCATATCGTCGTGCTCGAGTACTCTGCCTGGGCCCTTGTTGCGATGGTGTTGGCGTTGTGGTTCGCCTGGAAGCCGCTTATACCGAAGCGAGGTAGGCGCAGTACTTCCGTTCAGCACCGCTTGAGAGTTCCGCTGTGGGTGAACCCCACCTTCATCTATTCGAGTTTGATGCTCGGCCTCGCCGGAGCACTGGCGAGCTCAATCGTGGGCCGGACCCCTACTCTGTCGACCATTGTGGCTGCGTTCTCGGGTTGGTCCAAGATTGCGGTAATTCTTGCGGCAATCTACTGGCGAACCCATCGGAGAGCGACGCCGCTGGTAGTCTCGCTTTGCGTATTCTCGCCGCTGGCACTCTTTTCGTCAGTCGTCAGCGGATTTTCGCCGGTATCGACGGATCTTGTGATCCCACTGGTGCTTGTTCTTGCCGCCTACGGGCGGGTGAGCGCATTCTCGTTCCTGAAGATCGGAGTGGCGGGCGTTCTTCTCGCGCAACTGATGTTCGCGTGGATGATCTCCCGGGTCCCTCTTCGTAAGGGTGAGCTGCTGGAGTTCTCGGTGACCGTTCGGGTGCAAAAGCTCCTGACTTCGTTGAGCGAGAATTTCAGTTGGTCGAATTTGACCGCCTATTCAACCCAGAGTCTGTTGCTTGAGCGCATCGACATGAGCGATCTCCTCGCGCAGCAGGCTGCATATCAGCCGAGCATCGAGCCGTTCCAGTATGGCGGAACGCTCGTCGACGGTGCAGTCGCATTGGTTCCTCGATTTCTGTGGCCGGGGAAGCCGAGTATCGCAGGTGGCTCGAAGTTCGTTAGCCGCTTCACTGGGCGCAGAAGGGGCGAGGCAGACGACACTTCCGTCGGCGTGCCGGTTCAGTTCGAGCTGTTCGCGAATGGCGGAGCACTGTGGGTGGCCGGCGGACTGTTCTTGCTCACCTACCTCTGTGCGCGGATCGAGTTGCTGATCATGGCCGAGAAGGTGAGCCTCAGGGTGTTGCTTACGGGCATCATGACTCTGATGTCCTTCGGCACGGGAATTCAACAGATCATGCTGGTGCTGGCGAGCACTCTCGGCGGCGCGGGCGCGATCTATCTTGGTGCAGTACTGATCGAGAGATTGGCACCGACTTTCCACATGAGGCTGATGGGAGTTTCGAGGCGAGCCAGTCCAGGCCCGGGCCGAGGTTCAATGACGAGGAGGGACCTGGCGCAACTGCGAAGACCATTGCTTGACGGCGGAGGTATCGCCAGCGAGTCTTCATGAACGGGGATACTCAGGATCCGTGCTCGTCGTGTTAAGGGCTCTCCACGTGATTCCATCGATTTCCCCCAGACATGGTGGTCCGAGTGTGGCTCTGCAGCTTATCGAGCGCGCACTCACTGGGGTGAATGTCGAAGTAGTGGTTGCCACGACGGACGATGATGGGCCTAGAGATCGGCTGCCCGTTCCGTTGGGAATTCAGCATGGACCCCCTGGATCTCAACGCATTTACTTCAGAAAGCTAACGGAGTTCTACAAGTATTCGGGCGGTTTGGTGGCTTGGCTTTCTAAGAACGTTTCAGCATTCGATTTGGTTCATGTCCATGGCCTGTTTTCTCATGCGAGTGTTGCGGGAGCTGCGGCAGCGAGGCGCCACGGGGTTCCCTATATCATTCGGCCGCTGGGCTCCTTGAATCTCTATGGCATGAGCGCTCGGCGCCCACTCCTAAAGAGGTTGTCGTTACGATGGATTGAGGGTCCCTTGTTGAGTGCAGCTGCAGCCGTTCACTTCACGTCTACTCTGGAGCGCCTAGAGGCCGAGAAGGCGGGCGTCAGGTGCCGAGCTGTGACCCTTCCACTGGGTCTCGACCTTGCGCCGTTCGAGTCTTTGCCAGGCCCCGAGCCATTCCTGGCGTCTTGGCCTCAGGCCGCGGGCCGAACGATGATCCTCTTCTTGTCGAGGCTGGACCCCAAGAAGGGGCTTGACCTGCTGCTGCGGGCATTCGTCGATGTCAAGCGAAATGACGCTCGCGCCTTCTTGGTAATCGCCGGGGCAGGCGACAGGGCGTTTGTTGCGGACTTGCAGCTTCTCGCCGAATCACTAGGAATCGCAAGGGACATCTTGTGGGTCGGCCACTTGGGCGAACGTGAGAAGCTTGCAGCGCTCGGTGCGGCATCGTGCTTTGTATTGCCCTCCTACTCGGAGAATTTTGGCATCGCCGCTGCGGAAGCTCTCGCGGCGGGACTGCCGACTGTGTTGACAGAGGGCGTGGGAATCGCCCCGGAAGTGCGGCGCGCTGCAGCAGGAGTCGTAGTCGATGCGGATGCAGGCCAGATTGCCACCGCCCTGATTCGAGTTTCTTCGGATGACGCGCTAAGAATCAGCTTGACGGAGAATGCGCGAAGATTGGCTCGACAAAGTTACTCGCAGAATGCAATGGGGAACGCTCTGCGGGATCTCTATGAGCGAGTTGCTTCGGAGGCCAGGAGTGCCAATTGAGCTGGGATGCCTGGACATTCGATCGGCAAGGGTCCCTCGCGACGGCGCCTCCAGCCTGCAATTGATGCCTCCTTTGTTCGGCTGAGCTGAAGATGACAATCGGTCAAGTGGTGAAGCGGCTTCTACGAGTGGTCGGCGTCCAGGCTTACTCGCGAAAGAGGCTGCCCTGGGGGATTTCTCTGGAGCGGGATCTGGAAAGGCTGCTCTCGGGACGGAAGCAACCACTCGTTTTGTTCGATGTGGGCGCGAACTCAGGGCAGACGGCCGTGAGATTCCGCAGGGTGAGCGGGAGTGCCTGGATTTACTGTTTCGAGCCGATTCTTAGCACGTACCAGACTCTGAGACGAAACGTTCGGCGTGATTCGAGGACTCTCACGCATCAGATTGCTCTGGGTGACCGCAATGGGCGTGAAGTAATGGAGATTCAGGAGCATTCGCAATTGAATCGCATCGCACGCCAGACCAAGGAGAGCGCTGGGCGAAAAGAGGCGGTGGAGATGCTTACGGTCGAGACCTTTTGTCTTGAGCATGAGATTGCGACCATCGACTTGCTGAAAACCGATTGTGAGGGGTTCGATCACCAGGTGTTGGCGGGTGCTGACGCGATGTTGGCGGAGGGCAGAATCTTCGCTGTCCTGTGCGAGGTGAACCTGCGTCGCGACGGTCAGCATGCCGATTTTTTTGCCATCCACGAATATCTCGAGAGGCATCGGTACTACGTCTTCGCCTTTTATGACTACTCAGGATGGGGTGACCGTCACTCGATGGGCTCATTTCAGAATGTGCTCTGGCTGAGGCTGCTTCCGGTGCAGCAAGTCTCGGGTGAGCCGCTGGTAGCGGGCCGATCCGGGATGCAGTCTCGCATCCGATGATCCCAACTGTAGAAGTTAGAGTGCCGACGTATCGCCGCGCTCGAATGCTTGAGCGGGCCTTGGTTTCCCTCCAAGCTCAATCACTCGAGTCCTGGACGGCCCTGGTCATGGATGACTCAAAGGATCGGGAAGGTCAAACTGTTGTCGAGCGCTTGAAAGACTCGCGGATCAAGTACTTACCCAATGCCACTCGTTTGGGCTGCGCTGGAAACCTGGATCAGGCATTCGAGACGCGCTCAATTGCTGCGGCAAAGTTTGCCTGCGTTCTTGAAGACGACAACTGGTTCAGGCCGGAGTTTCTGGCCGCCAACATCGACGTGCTCAGTGCTGGAGGGGCGAGTATCCTGTTGCGCAACCAGGAAGTCTTTGAGGATTCCGGAGAAGGCGCCGCGATCCCTGCCGACACGACGACTCGGGGTGGAGTTTTCGAGGAGGGGCTCTTGAGTGTCCTTCGGTTGCGAGCAAGCATGTTTCTCTGTGAGGGCGTTTCGAACGGAGGACTGTTTTGGAGCACCGACGCGAGAAGCAGTCTGCGGGTCGGTTCGGCGGTCGCGTTTGCTAGCCTTCAGGAGTACTGCCGAACTTTGATGGTCAACGAGCCCATCTACTTTGCTGCGGAGCCGCTGGCGGCTTTCAGTCGTACATTGGTCAGCTCCCGAGAATCGCTTTCCGGTAGATCGTTCAACTGCGCTCGGCAGTCGATCTGGCGGCGGTTGGTCCGTGTACATCGAGGGGAGTTAGTTGCAGAAGCGCTCAGTTTGGCAAGAACGCCGCAGATGAAGGCGACTCTCTATTCGGCCATGGCAGATGTCTTCGTACTCCCAACGAGACTGCCGACAGTTGCATTTCTGATGCAAGCGGCCAAAGGACTTGCCAAGCTCGCTCTGGTTCCCAATCCGTTGGCGGAGTTCTGGAGGGCTCGAGGTGATACTGAGCTCCGCTGCGCTGGCCGGGCTCGACTCTGGTAGTTGGAACTTGCGGCGCTGAGTCCTTCTTTGCACTTGGCGGCGGAGTGTCTTTTCTTGCGGTTGGCTGGGAAGCGCAATCGCAATCGCGAAGCAATCTGGGACCTGAAATGGGCCGCTTGCTCGGGGTTTCACTTCTCTGTTCTGCTTACGCTCCGAGGCAAGGGCATTTCAGGCTTCTGGTCGACTCAGGAAGCGCACTTCTTGGGCATAGCAGGCATGCGTCCCGGGGAACTCTCATAGACAAGCCAGATGAACAGCGAGAAAAGTTATCGAGACTATGGATTTCCCGATGCGAAGGCTTCGCACATGCATCGGCGCTTCATGCCGGCCGTTCTGCTCCTGATGGGCGACATTGGGCCCGGCACGAGATTGCTTGATGTGGGCTGCGGAAATGGCTCCGTTTGTGGCGAGTTCTTGAAGCGCGGTCACCACGTGGTTGGGATAGACCTCAGCAAGCAAGGAATCGAGATCGCTCGGGATCAGTTTCCTGGCAGCCGATTCGAGGTGCTCGAGGCGGACGGCCACATTCTCGAAAACCTTGGCGAGAAGCCTTTCGACATTGTGCTGAGTACCGAAGTCGTGGAGCACTTGTACGCGCCAAGGGCTTGGGCCCGCGGCTGCTACGCCGCCTTGAAACCGGGTGATCGGCTCGTGTGCACCACCCCGTATCACGGCTATCTCAAGAACCTGATGCTTTCAGTTTGCGGAAAGTGGGATGCCCACGCGAACCCCCTTTGGGATGGCGGTCATATCAAGCTCTGGAGTCGGCGTACGATCAGTACCTTACTTGAAGAAGCTGGCTTCAAGGATCTCAAGTTCAGGGGCGTCGGCAGGATGCCGCTCCTATGGATGACGATGTGCGTCGCTGCCGTTCGGCCCTTGGATACCTAGTTGCTGAGTTTGGTGACACCCCTGCTTCTCACCTTCGACGAGATGCCAAATCTCGAGCGGACCCTCGCGCCGCTCGCGTGGGCCAAGCGGATCGTGGCCGTGGACAGCGGGTCGACAGACGGCACACAGGAGTGGTTGGCGCGTGACCCGCGGGTGGCGCTTTTCACGCGCCCGTTCGACAGCTTCGCAGCGCAGGGCGAGTTCGGGTTGCGGGAGACGGGGATAGCGACGCCTTGGGTGCTCTCCCTCGACGCTGACCATGTGCTCACCGACGAGCTGGCGCGCGAGCTCGCGACTCTTGATCCGGCATCGGAAACCAACGGCTACGAGGCGCGTTTCGTCTATTGCATTCAGGGGCAGAGGCTCCGCAGCGGGCTCTATCCGCCGCGGATCGTGCTCGCTCGGCGCGAGGCTGCGCGCTTTGTCGCCGACGGACACGCCCACCGTCTCGCGGTGGGTGGCGCTGTCGGGAAGCTCGAGAGCGCGATTCTCCACGACGATCGCAAACCGCGGGCGCGCTTTCTGGCAGGACAGGCGAAGTACGCGCCGGAGGAGGCCGAGAAGCTCCTCACTGCCCCTCCGGGCACCCTCTCGCTCGCCGACCGCATCCGCAAACTTGGATGGGTCGCCCCCTGGCTGGTGCCGTTCTGGTGTCTGGTGGTGAAGCGCGGGTTTTTCGACGGATCGGCGGGTCTGGTTTATGCCGGCGAGCGCGCGGTCGCCGAGTGGCTGATCGTTATGGCGCTCGCGGAGCGGCGACTTCGCCGACTTCAGGGGTCACGCTCGTGATCCGTATCCTCGGCCTCTCCGCCTACCACGCCGACGCGGCTGCTGCGGCCGTCGCCGACGGCTGCTTCATCGCCGGCGTCGAAGAGGAGCGCTTCCGGCGCATCAAGCACTGGGCCGGTTTTCCGGAGCTCGCGCTCGGTTGGTGCGCGCGGGAGCTCGGCGACGCCGCAGGGGTGGACGCGATCGCCATCGCACGCGAGCCGCGGGCGTATCTCGGGCGCAAGGCGTGGCTGGCGCTCAGCCATCCGCGGAGTCTCTTCCGGGCCGCCGGGAGGGTGAAGAACCTCTACGCCGTCGCATCGCTCGAGGGGCGGGTGAAGGCGTCGCTGGGGCTCCTGCAGAGCCCGCCGATCATCCCGGTCGAGCACCATCGCGCGCATCTCGCCTCGGCGTTCTACTGCTCGCCGTTCGAAGAAGCGGCCTGCCTCTCGGTCGACGGCTTCGGCGACTTCGTCTCGACGATGCTGGCGCACGGGCGCGGCAACAAGCTCGAGATCCTCGACCGCGTCCACTTTCCGCATTCGCTGGGGATCTTCTACTCGGCGATGACGCAGTACTTGGGCTTCCCGCACTTCGGCGACGAGTACAAGGTGATGGGGCTGGCGGCGTACGGCTCGACCCGTTTCGTCTCGGAGGTCACCCAGCTGGTGCCGCCGCTGCCGGACGGGACCTTCCGGCTCGACCTCTCCTACTTCCGGCATCTTTCGGAAGGGGTGGACATGACCTGGGAGTCGGGGGAGCCGACGCTCGGCCGGCTGTTCACGCCCAAGCTCGAACGGTTGCTCGGGCCTTCGCGGCCGCCCGACGAGCCCCTCGCCCAGCGCCACATGGACATCGCGGCGTCGATGCAGGCGGTCTACGAGGACCGCTTCTTCGCGCTGGTGAAGCGGGTGCTGAAGCTCACCGGCACGAACCGCCTGGCGCTCGCCGGCGGCTGCGCGCTCAATTCGCTCGCCAACGGGCGGATCTTCGACCGCACGCCGGTGAAGGAGATCTTCATCCAGGCGGCCTCGGGCGACGCCGGCACTTCGTTGGGCGCCGCGCTCTACGTCCACCACGACGTTCTGCGGGAGAAGCGCAGCGGCTTCGTCATGGAGCACAGCTCCTGGGGGCCGCAGTACGGCGAGGCGGAGGTGCGGCGGGCGCTCGCGGCGGGGATACCGGGGTCGAACGGGGTGGACGGCGTGTTCGGAGGGGGGGGCGAGCTGCAGATTTCGACGGCGCCGGATTCGGCTGGGCTCTGCGAGCAGACCGCGGCGGCGATTGCGCGCGGCGAGGTGGTCGGCTGGTTCCAGGGGCGGGCGGAGTGGGGGCCGCGGGCGCTCGGCAACCGCTCGATCCTCGGCGATCCGCGGCGGGCCGACATGAAGGATCTGCTCAACTTGAAGATCAAGCGCCGCGAATCGTTCCGGCCGTTCGCGCCGTCGATTCTCGAGGAGCGGGTGGGGGAGTGGTTCATGCACTCGCAGCCCGATCCGTTCATGCTCAAGGTCTATTCGTTCCGCAAGGAGAAGCTGGATCAAGTGCCGGCGGTCGTGCACGTCGACGGCTCGGGGCGCCTCCAGACGGTCTCGGACCGCTCGAACGCGCTCTACGCGGAGCTCATCCGGGCGTTCGAGAGGGAGACCGGGGTGCCGATCGTGCTCAACACCTCGTTCAACGAGAACGAACCGATCGTCAACACGCCGGCCGAGGCGCTCGACTGCTTCCTGCGGACGAAGATGGATCGGCTGGTGATGGGGTCGATTTCGGTCGTGCGGCGGTCGTAGAGCCTCAGGCATGGCGCTCGCGGGTCTTTCGCCGGGCGTCGGCGGCGATGGCGGCGCCCCAACCGGTGAAGCGTAGAATCCTCCCGTGGATGAGTTTCGCGTTCTTGGCGAGGTCAACTCGGTTGAGACCCTTGCCGAGGGAAACGAGATTCGCGATCTTCCACGGCTGTTGAGAATCTACGGTTTCGGGCGGTGGCGGAAGAGGAAGGGAATTGCGGCAGTTGAACTTCGAAGCGGCAGGGTGGCTCGCGTGGAGCTGCACTGGTACGAGGCTCACGGCATCGGGAGCGTAGAGCGCAAGATCAAGCGCTATCTGGAGTAGCCCAATGGAAAAACCAGAGCATTCGTACGTTGTCTGCATCGAGAACACTGGCTATCCAGCTGCCCTCGATTTGCGCAAGATTTACGTTCGCCTTGCTGACGCTCGTGCCGAGGGGGACGGCTTCTTTCGGGTCATCGACGAGTCCGGCGGGGACTACTTGTTTCCTGCGAGGTTCTTCGCCGCGATCGAGGTCCCAAGCGCCGCCGCAAGCGTCTTCGCAGCGAGCGCCGGCTAGAAGATCCGTAGGTCGGCAAGACCAGCGAAGGAAGGTGGCGAGCCCGTACCGCTTCCTTCCTCGCGAGCTCCCCGGCGGTCGGCGGTGGTATCGCAGTCGTCGGAAAATGCCCGGTGCTCGGTCGGGACCCCAGTCGATTGGATTTTCCACTTGAGGGTGGGGCCCCCCGCCACTGCGCGCCGGGAATCCGACGATCCCACGGCCGCCCACCTTGCAGCGACCGCTGGCGGCCCGGCACTACCCCTTCGCCTGCGTTTGGACTACGATCCCGGCCATCCAGTTCAGGGAGGTTCCTATGCGAACAGCCGTCGGTCTGTGTCTCGTGACGCTGACGCTGGGCTTGGCCGTTCCGCTCTTCGCGGCGCCGATCGGCAGCGCGGAGACGAACACGCCGGGCATCAGCATCGACCTCGTCTCGCTCGAACGCAAGGGCGCCGTTTTGACGGTGAAGTGGGCCGTCCGCAACGGCAACACCGACGCGAGCACGGGCAAGAAGCAGGTGATGTTCGGCTACATGGGTCCGCGGTCGAGCACCTACCTCGTCGACGAGGAGAGCGGGACGAAGTACTACGTGCTCACCGACAAGGAGGGCAGGTCGGTGGCTTCGCAGCACGAGTACCTGGGCAGCGATGTCTATGGTGTGGTCGAGAACATCGAGGCCGGAGGGACGCGCCGCTACTGGGCGAAGTTCCCGGCACCGCCGCCCGAGGTCAAGGTGCTCACCGTCCTCTTCGACGGGACGGAGCCGTTCGAATCCGCGCCGATCACCGAGAAGTAGCGATGCCCCTCCGGCGCTGGAGCGTGTGCGCCCTCGGCCTCCTCGTTGGGGGATGCGGCGGCGGTGAAGCGAGTGCTCCGCAAGCGGTGACGCCGGATTCGGCGGAGGCCCCGGCCGGCGCCGCGTCCGCGCCAGTCCCCACCGCGGCTGCGGCTCCCGCGGCGCGTGGTGCTCTCCGCGCGAGCGCCGACTGGGTCGACCCCGAGCCGCCCGGCGCGCAGGCGCTCGCCGAGTCGGTGCTCCACGAGGCAGTCAACAAGGACAAGACGACTTCGCTCACCATGATCATGACAACGATCGCCGGTCGGACGACGGGGATCGCCGGCTCGGCGACGGCGCTGGCGGAGAAGGCGACGAGTGTCGAGGACCGGTTGAGCCGTCTCGGCGCCGAGGTCACCGGGACGGAGATCACGATCCGCCTGCCGGGCTCGATCCTCTTCGACTTCGACTCGGCCAACCTGCGCGCCGACGCCGAACGCACGCTCGAGGAGGTGGCGGCGGTGCTGGTCGCCTACGCACCGCGGCCGGTGCGGATCGAGGGGCACACCGACGTGATCGCCTCGGACGCCTACAACCAGGGGCTGTCGGAGCGCCGGGCGGCGGCGGTCGTGGGTTGGCTCGGGGCGCACGGTGTCGCCGGCAGTCGGATGAAGAGCGCGGGCCTCGGCGAGACGAAGCCGGTGGCCGACAACGCCAGCGCCGCGGGCCGGCAGCAGAACCGGCGCGTCGAGCTGGTCATCGAGAAGGGGTCCAAGGGAGGTTGAGTCATGACGGAAGCCAAGCGTCCGGCCTGGGTGAAGTGGATCGTTCTCGGCTGCGTGGGTCTGATCGTGATCGTGGCGCTCGTCGTCTGGGGTTTCGTCGCGCTGGTCATGGGCAGCCTCAAGCAGTCCGACGCCTACAAGGAGGCGTTGGCGAAGGTGCGAGCGGAATCCGCGGCGGTCGAAGCCCTCGGCGAGCCGATCGAGCCCGGGTTCTTCCTCTCCGGCTCGGTCAACGTCTCGGGGCCGACGGGCGATGCGAGCCTGTCGATTCCGCTGAGTGGACCTGGCGGCAAGGGGAAGCTCTACCTCGAGGCGACGAAGCGGGCCGGCCGCTGGGAGTATTCGCTGCTCGAGCTCGCGGTCGACGGGAAGCCCGAGCGCATCGACCTGCTGACCCAGGAATAGCGCCGCGCATTCCGCTGCTTCCGTGGCTCCACAGCCTCACGGCGGCGGCGGGTTGCAGACCGCGGGATCGAGATCGCTGCATTCGGCATATTGCAGACAGGCCCGGTGGTAAGCGTGCCAGGTGTTGTAGATCTCGGTGTCGGACTGCTCGATGCGCGTCATGAGGGGGAGGATGGCCGACATCTCGCGCGCCGCCGCCTCCGCGTGGTCGAGGTACTCGCGGGCGCCGTCGAAGGTGACGCCGGCTACCAGCGGCACGTCGGTGCAGTCCTCGAGGCGCTCGCGCTGCGCCTGCACTTCGCCCGCCTGGAGAAATTCGAGCGCGCCGTCGGTGATCGAGCCCACGGTGTCGATCACGCCGCTGGTGGTGAAACCCTCGATACCGAGGAGCGTCACCTCGAGCGCGGTCTCGCCGGCGACCTCGAGCTCCTCGGCAGCGCCGAGAAAGGCGGTGAGCGGAAAGGTCGGATCCTGGTCGATCACCGCCTGGATGAGGCTCATGAGCTTGGAGAAGGCCTGGGCACCCTCCGTGGGGCCGAGGCCTTCGGCCGCGCCGAGGCCGCCGAACAAAGCTTCGGTGAGCACCACCGCAATGTCCCAACCGGCGCAGGAATTGGAGACGTACTCGAAGTCGTTCCTGTATTGCGCCGCCTGCTGTTTCTCGTGCTGGAAGCGGTCGAGATGCGGTCGCAGCTCCCGGCGCAGCAAGGCCGAATAGTCGACCGCGATCTGCATCTGGCCGCGCTGGATGCCCAGGTCGCCGCACGGATCGCGCGAAAACTCCGGCGGCGGTCCGGACGGCGGCTGGCCGCAGCCGCAGCAGACGTCCCAGCGCAACGTCTCCTCGTTGAAGGCGTCGCTGGTCCAGGGGCGGTGCGAGAACTGCTCGCCGCGGAACGGGACCACGGCGTAGCGAGCCGGGTGGAGCACGCAGTCGCGCTGCTGCGCCTCGTCGATCGTCCCGTGGCAGAGCGTCGCCTGGACGTGCGGCACGCCGACGTCGCCCGCGGCGTGCGGCCGAATGCCGTTGCTGGGCTGGAGCGACCAGTTTCCAGTGCCGTTCCGACAGGTGATCGGGGTCGTCAGGCGGCGCTCGATTTCGTCCGGGAGGACCTCGAAGGTGAGCGCGGGGTTGAGGGCATAGAAGCTCATCGAGAGAGAGTCGAGTGGGCCGGTGCTACGCGCCGTTCCCGAGGCGCTCATCCCCGGCGCGGAGCAGGCCTCGAAGGCGCTCACCGGGGTGCAGCCGTGGATCTTGAGGTCGTAGACGATCTCGGTCGCTTCGTGGCCGCTATACAGGGAACCCGGCCACTTCGCCGAGAAATGGGGAACGAGGTCGAACCAGAACTCGGCTCTGCCGCGACAGTCTTCGCTCCGGGTATTCCAGCGCAGGTCCTCGACGATGTGGCCGCCGAGTGGCATATCGGCGGGGCAGCGTGCGACCGGCGGATCGTTCGGCGGTCGCGGGGTGTCTACTTCCGGCCCGTCGCTCGGCGGCGGGATCGGCGGGTCGGTCTGGTTGTGATCCTCGTCAGGTTCGCTCGGGTCGATTGGCGGGGTCGGCGGGGTCGGCGGCTCGACCGGCTCGCTCGGACTCTCGTCACCGTCCTCGTCACCGTCCTCGTCGCCAGGATCGCCATCGCCACCGCTTTCGTCCGGTGGGCCGCTGTCGTCCCCGCCGGCCGTGGTGACGGCGCCTGTTCCGTCGCCCTCGCCGGGCGGAGCGAAGCGCACCCAGCGCACCGTGGGGCGCTCGTACTCGCCCGCCGCGCTGACGACGAGACCGGCGCTGACGCCGACGACGCGCGCGCGCACGACCGTTCCGTCGCCGAGCACCACGGCGTCACCGCCACCGGTGAACAGAGGCGGCACAGCGTCGAGCGCGACGCCGAGCCCGAGCCAGGCGATCGCCGCGCGTTCGAGGTCGGCGGTGCCGACGCGGCAGCGGTCGCCGACGCAGGCGCGCACCGGACCTGGGTAGCGGCTGCCGTCGCGGAGCAAAGCGAAGTCGCCGGCAGCGGTCGCGGCACGCGCGGGGGCCGCTGCCAGGAGCAGCATCGCGGCGATCGGAAACACCGCCGCGATCCCCAGCGGCGAGCCGCTGACGACCTCTCTCCGGAGCTTCATGGCTGGTTCCTTCCACCAGCGTAGCCGATTTCAGGGGGGATTTCTCCGTTGGTCGACGCCGCCACCCGACTCGACAGGGCACCCCGGCGCTGCCCGCCAGGTACCAGCCCATTGTTCGAACAGGTGCGTGACAAGTCAGCCGGCACCTCACTGGCGGCCCTGCTTGATCTTCTCTGCGATATCGTCATATCGTCGTATCGCGATGCCGGTCTATCGGACCACCAACCTGCGGTTTCCCGAGGCGACCTACGAGGAGCTGATGCGTCGGGCTTCGGGCCGCGGCGTGCCGATGGCCGAAGTCGTGCGCGAGGCGGTCGCGCTCTACCTCGGGCGCGACGAGAATCCTCAAGAGCTCGCCTTCGGAGAGGATCCCGCCGACGCTCTCGTCGGTGCCCTGCGCGCTGGCGTCGATGACGAGTCGGTCGCCCACGATCACTACCTCTACGGCTGGCCGAAGGAACCCGGCGGAAGCCGACAGTGAAACTGCTGGCGGACTCGAGCGCACTCCTGGCGCTCTACCTGGCCGACGATCGCCATCACCAGGCCGCGATCGACTTCCTGCGCGCGACGCCGCGGGCGCGGTTCGTGCTGAGCGAGATGATCCTGGGCGAGGTGGCGACCCGGCTGGCGGCGCGGGCCGAAGCGCTGCGCGGCGTCGAGGTGGCAAGAGCCCTGCTCGCCAGCCAGCGCTATGAGGTGCTGTTCGTCGATCGCGAGCTCCTGAACGATGCGACGGCGTTCATGGAGAAGCACTCCGACAAACGACTGAGCCTCACGGATTGCGCGAGCATGGCGCTCATGCGCCGGATCGGCCTCGAAACCGCCTTCACTTTCGACCGCGACTTCCGCGACTGCGGCTTCGGGATGGTCCCGTGAGCGAGGAGGAGGAGATGACCGGGAAGACGACTGTCGTGACCGAGACGCCCGAGAGCTTCCTGGACCGCGTGAAGGGAATCGCGCGTCAGCTCGACAAGGGCAAGCCTGTCGCGCCGAGTCTGACGATCTCGTATGGTGACCCCGCTGCGATGTTCAGCGCGCTCTCCAAGACTCGGCTGCAACTTCTTTCTGAAGTCCTGACGACGGAGCTCTCGATCCAGCAGTTGACCGAGCGCCTGCATCGGGAGCGCTCCGCAGTGGCGAAGGACGTTCTGTTTCTCGAGAAGGCCGGCCTGCTCATCTCGACGAAGCGCACCAACCCTGGACACGGAGTCGAGAAGGTGGTCCGTACCGTCGCCCCGAAGATTCACATGGTGGCTTCGATCGGCTGAGTGCAGAGTTTCGGGCGCAGGCGACGCGCCAGGTACTTCGCTGGCATTTCGCCGCTACAGGACGAACATCGCGAGGTCGCCGGGCGGCCAATATCAGCGCCTTTCGATCGATCCAGTGCTGTTGGGAATCCCCGAGTCCCCTTCTTCGCGCTTACCGCGGGTCATAGGGTTTCTGGCCCCGGAGCCGCTACAATCGAGCCAAGCAATCGAGGAGCCCGCGATGAACTCCGTCCGCGATGAAGCCCGCAAGCTGGTCGATCAACTTCCCGAGGGGGCAAGCTGGGACGACCTCATGTATCAGATCTACGTCCGGCAGAAGATCGAAGCCGGCCGCAAGGCGATCGCCGAGGGCCGCTTCGTGACTCAGGAAGAGCTCGATAAGCAGATCGCGGCGTGGCCCGGCAGGTAAGGTGGAGCGAGCCCGCCCGCGAAGATCTCTTCCAGGCAGCCAGGTACATCGCGCGCGATTCGGTCCACTACGCCGAAGCGCTGCTGGAGGCGGCGAGCAACGCCGGTCGATCGCTGGCCGTCTTCCCTGAGCGTGGGCGCCGCGTCGTTCAGATCGCCGACGCGCAGGTGCGCGAGATCTTCGTGCAGAGCTACCGGCTGATCTACGAAGTCCAGGGGGACACGGTCGACGTGCTCGCCTTCGTCCATGCCGCGCGAGATCTGGCGGCTTGGTGGGAGCGCGAACAAGCCGGGCGCAAGGGCGAACTGCCGGAAGGCGACAAGAACGAGTAGAGCGAGCGCCTAGGAGCCTGCGCGCCAGAAACTGGCACAAGAAAATAGCTCGTGAGGATCGCTCACAACTGACGATCGGCAGTCGAGCAAGGGCCGGAGATCCTCCCAAAACAGTCGACAACCGTTCTGCCGCGCACCCTCCTAGCCCTCAGTTCTCGCGACAGCCCGAAAGGCTGGCGCTTGCCCTCAGGACGTGCTCAAGCTGCCGACGATTCATCGCGGAATCGGCGCAGGATTTCCCAGCGTTCCGCAGGCGAGAGCACCCCAGTGAAGGGGTTGCTCTGGCGGAGCCGCTGTCCTTCTTCGCCCTCGTCGAGCAAGTTCGAGCGGATGCCGTCCCAATCTCCAGACAGCAGCCTCGACCACTCCTCGAGTGCCGGGGCCGGTGCGGAAAGCAGCCAACGCGCGCAGGTCTGGCGTGCCCGTTCGAGTCCGCGCCGCTGCGGATCGGAGTCGATGCGCGCGGCAATGGCCCGGGCCATCTCGAGGCTTCTCAGGTCAATCTGCTGGTGCGCTCGCACGGAATTAGGTTACCACCGGCGCCCCACTGTCGCCTGATACCCACGCCTCTTTCCGACCGCGGGTTGGGGTCCTACCAGAGACCGCCGTCGCCGCCTTCGAAGCCGTCCTTGAAGATCCAGGCGTTGCAGCGCTGGGCGGCGACGGTGCAGCCGTAGTAGTCCCACGGCTCGCCGGCGTCGGGGGACTTCGTCGACGGGTCGGTGCCGCACGCGGAGTCGGCGACGCAGCCCGGGAGGCAGATGTTGGGCGCGCGGCCGGAGGAGCAGATCGGCGCCCCGGGAACGCTCGCACAGTCGAGGTCGACGACGCAGTTCTGCGTGCAGACCGAAGCTCCGGCGGCGGATTGAAAGACCGTGTACGAGCAGCGCCCCGAGGCGCAGTTGGCGTCGCTGTCGCACAGCGCGCCCGCCGGAAGCGCGCTCGCGGCGCTGAAGCCGCAGAAGGAGCCCAGGCAGACCGAGCGGTAGAGCGCGGTTGCGGTCCGGAGGAACTGGCAGTCGGTGTCGATCTTGCAGAACACAGCGAAGAATTGGGGCGTCGCGGTGAGGGTGTAGGGCACGGCCGCGGCGATGGGCAGAGCGGCCGTGCGGCGAACCTCGACCAGGTAGTCCCCGACTCCGATCACGCGGAGCTCGATGACCTCGGGGTTCCTGTGCAGCGACGCTCCGAAGGGCCGTCCGGCAGCGTCGAAGACGCGCAGGTCGAGGTCGGCCGCGCCGCCCCAGGCGAGCGACAGATCCAGGCGGCTCCCGTCGACGACCGTGAAGCGGTAGAAATCGGCCTCGATCGCGGGCAGATTGCAGATCGCCGCCGCGACCGGTATCTCGCCGAGCGCCGTGGCCACGGCGGGGCCGTCGTCGCCCAGTCCCAAGTCGGCGTTGTCGTCGCTCACGCAGAGCGCGGGGCCGGCGACGCAGGTTCCGCCACCGCAGACCGGAGCACTCGCGGTCGTGCAGTCGAAGCTGGTGGTGCAGGCGCCGCCTTCCGGCGCGGCTTCGGCCTCGCCTCGTGTCGCACTCGTTCCAGCGAGTAGGAGCAGACCAAAGAGAAGAGCGGGGGAAGTCGGAGTCATCGAAACCTCCTGACGCGGTCCAGGCGCCACAGATCGAGATCTCCAGGGCGTCGCATGAAGGAGGTCACTCTCTCACGATCTCCGTTTCTCTCGTGTGCAATCGTTGGGCTGCGACGTGTCGAGGGCCCCGGGGGTCGGCGGTGTGCGCGTCGAGTCCTCGGTGCTCGGTCGGGACCCCAGTCGATTGGATTTCTTTTCTGGAGGGTGGGGCCCCCCGCCACTGCGCGCCGAGAACTCGACGCGCACACCGCCGCCCCCCTCACGAGGTTGCTGGCCGGGGACCTTGCTTGGACGACCGCCGTCAGGGATGGACGGCTTGCGCGACCAGACGCACCCCCAAGGCTGAACACACCCTGCTGATGGTGTCGAAGCGCGGATGCGCATTGGGCCGAAGCGCCTTGTACAAGGCCTCGCGGGTCAGACCGGATGCCTTGGCAATCTCGCCCATACCCCGGGCGCGCGCGATGTCGCCCAAGGCCGCCGCCAGCAAGGATGGATCGTTAGCTTCCAGAATGTCGGTCAGGTAAGCCGCGACCACCGCTTCGCTGTCGAGATAGGGTGCCGCGTCGAATTCGGGCAGATCAGCCACCTTGATTCGTTGAGCCACAGTCATCTCCTTCAATCCAGAAGCGACGCCAAGAGCCTGGCGCGTTGGATATCAGACTTCTGGGTGCGCTTGGAGCCCGTGCCGCCCCGGATCGGAGTCGATGCGCGCGACGACGGCTCGGGCCAGCTCCAGGCTTCGCAGGTCGATTTGCTGGTGCGTTCGCACGGAAAAAGGCTACCACCTGCGCGGCCTTCCACAGGCCGGCGTCGGGCGACTTCGTCTACGGGTCGAGGGACTATTCCGGGAGTCAGCTGCGGGGTGGGGGAGGGGACACATAGCGGCTTTGGCAGCCGTGGGTCGGTGCTGACGCCGAGCGGCCGCAATATGTCCCCAAATCCGTTCCAGTTTCGCTGGGTGGCCGCAATACCTCCCCGCTCTTTCAGTGGGGGCGTGGGGCGATAGGATTGGCGGGTCATGAGTCGAGTCGAGATTGCGCGCGACGCCCGCATCTACGTCGCCGGCCACCGCGGTCTGGTCGGTTCGGCGGTGATGCGGCGTCTCGAGGGTGAGGGGTTCCGCAACCTCCTCACCGCGGGCCGCGACGAGCTCGACCTGCGCGACCAGGCGGCGGTGGATCGCTGGTTCGACACCCATCGACCGGAGTACGTCTACCTCGTCGCCGGCACGGTCGGCGGGATCTGGGCGAACTCGCGCCGGCCGGCGGAGTTCATTTACGACAACCTGATGATCCATGCGACGGTCGTGCATGCCGCCTGGCGCACCGGAGTGAAGAAGCTCCTCTACCTCGGGAGCTCGTGCATCTATCCCCGCGAGGCGGCGCAGCCGATGGCGGAGGAGGCTCTCCTCACCGGGGCGCTCGAGCCGACCAACGAGTTCTACGCCATTGCCAAGATCGCCGGCATCAAGCTCTGCCAGGCCTACCGCCGGCAGTACGGCTGCGACTTCATCTCGGCGATGCCGACCAACCTCTACGGCCCGGGCGACAACTTCGACCTCGAGTCATCGCACGTCCTGCCGGCGATGATCCGCAAGTTCTACGCCGCGAAGACGCGCGGCGACGATGTGGTCACCCTCTGGGGCACCGGCGCGCCGCGCCGCGAATTCCTGCACGCCGACGATCTGGCGGACGCCTGTCTCTTCCTGATGCGCGAGTACGGCGGCGACGAGCACGTCAACGTCGGCACCGGCGAGGATCTGTCGATCCGCAGTCTGGCGGAGCTGGTGCGGAATGTCGTCGCGCCCGGGCTGCCGATCGAGTGGGACGCGACGAAGCCCGACGGTTCGCCGCGGAAGCTCCTCGATGTCTCCCGCCTGCACGGGCTCGGCTGGCGCCACAAGGTCGAGGTTGGCGACGGGATCGCTTCGACCTATCGCTGGTTCCTCGACGAGCTGGCGAAGGGGAGCGTGCGCGGAATCGCGGCGCCGGAATCGGTCTCGGCCCCCACTTGAAGCGCCTCGTCTCGATCTGCGACTGGCTGCCGCCCGACTTCGGGGCGGTCGGCCAGTACGCCGAGATCGACGCGCGCCGACTCGCCTCCGAGGGCGCTGAAGTGACCCTGGTCGGGCTCTCCTCGGCGGCCGACGACACGAAAGACGAAAAGATCGGTAAAGGAAGGCTCAAAACGGTACGCGTGTGGGCCCGACCCTACGAGCGCGCCAACTTCCGCCGGCGCGCGCTGTGGACCGCGGCGACCAACGGACGGCTTCTGCGTCGTGCCTGGAAGCATGCCAAGGCAGCCGACGAGATCCTCTTCACCGGCAGTCCGCCTTTCTTCCTGCATTGGATCGTGCCGGCGAACCTCCTGCTGCGAAAGAAGCTGACGTACCGCATCACCGATTTCCATCCCGAGTGCCTGATCGCTGAGCTCGGGCAAAGGCCGCTCTGGCTGCAGTTTTTCCTTTACTGGACGCTTTTTCTCCGCCGAAGAGTGCACCGCTTCGAGGTTCTCGGCGAGGACCAGAGGCGCAGGCTGCTCGAAGTCGGCATTCCGGCAGAACGGATCGTGCTGCGTCGCGACGAGACGCCCGTCGCCATCCCGGCCGGCACCGCGCCGCTGGAGCTGCCGGAGCCGCTGCGCGGTCAGGTGGTGCTGCTCTACTCGGGCAACTTCGGCGTGGCGCACGACGACGCGACCTTCATCGCGGGCTACGCGCAGCACCATGCGCGCGATGCCCGCAGTGCCCCCGAGGCGGGACAAACCGCCAAGGTCGTCCTCTGGCTGAACGCCACCGGCGCGAAGGCCGACCGGGTGGAGGCGGCGCTGCGCGAGCGCGGTCTGCCGGTGCACCGCTCGCGGCCGGTGCCGCTCGCCGAGCTCGCGCGCCTGCTGGTGACACCGCACGCTCACCTGATCACCCTGCGCGACGAGTTCGTCGGCTACGTGCTGCCGTCCAAGGTCTATGGCTGCATCGCTTCGGGCCGCGGCGTCCTCTTCGTCGGTAGCGCGGCCTCCGACGTCCATCTCCTCTGCTCCGAGCACATGGGCGGGCGCAGCGGCGAACACGGCGCCGGGGCCGCCGGGTACCCGAAGATGTCGCAAGGTCCGCGGCGCGGGAGGTACCGGCGGGTCGCCGTCGGCGACGCGGCGGGCGTGGCGCGCGCCCTCGACGAGCTGGTGTCGGGCGCGCTGGTGTCGAACGCGCGCTCGCGCGATGCGCTCGCTGAGGATGCGCCGGCGCCCGATCCACGCGCGCTGCGATAGCATCGCCGCACTGCTTTCGAGCGCGAACATGGATCCACTGTTCATCGTCGCCGCTGCCGCCGCGCTTCTCGCCGGGGTGGTGGCGAGCCTGCTGGTGCCGCCGGTGGTGAATCTCGCGCAGTTCCTGCGCTCGTTCGACCGCCCGACCGAGAGCGGCGAGCGCAAGGCGGTGCTGGCGACCGCGGTGCCGCGCCTTGGCGGGGTGGCGATCGGCGCCGGGCTCGCCGCCGGGGCGCTCGTCGGCCTCATGGCCGGGTGGAACCAGTGGGGGATGACGATCCCGCGGCCGGAGCTGGTGGCGTTGCCGATCGCCGCCGGACTGGTCTTCCTCGTCGGTCTGGTGGACGACCTCTTCGGCGTCACGCCGGGCAAGAAATTCATCGTCGAGCTCCTCGCCGCCTGGCTGCTGGTGCGCGTCGGCTGGAGCTTCACGGAGCTCAACCTGCCGTTCGTCGGCGAAGTCCATCTCGGCATGTGGGGCGGGCTGGTCTCGCTCCTCTGGGTGGTCGGCGTGACCAACGCGATCAACCTGATCGACGGCCTCGACGGCCTCGCCGGGGGTGTCGCGGCGATCATCTCGGTGAGCCTGCTGGTCTACGCGCTGATCCAGAACAACCTCGGGAGCGTGGTCCTGCTCGCCGCGATCGTCGGCGCCTGCATCGGCTTCCTGCGCCACAACTGGGAGCCGGCGCGGGTCTTCATGGGCGACTCGGGGTCGTTGACGCTCGGCTTCCTGCTCGGCGCGATCTCGCTGCACTCGGCGATGAAGGCGCCGGCGGCAGTCGCCATCCTGGTGCCGATCCTCGCCCTCGGGCTGCCAGTCATCGACACCCTGCTGGTGATGGTGGTGCGCTTCTTCGAAGGCGACGGGGCGCCGGTCGGGCGGCGGCTCGGGCGGATGTTCCGCGGCGACCGCCAGCACCTCCACCACCTGCTGAGCGACCTCGCCACCCGCCACCGCCGCGTGGTGGCGGTGCTCTATCTCATCGTGCTGCTGTTCTGCGCCGGGGCGATCGCCGTGGCGGTGACCGGTGAGGGCTGGCTCGGGCTGACCCTGCTGGTCATCGAGATCGCCGTGGTCATCGCCATGCGCCAGCTCGGCCTCGTCCGCCAGGCGCGCGCCCTCGCCGCCGAGCGCGTCGATGCCCTGCGCCTGCGCCGCCCTGGCTGGCTCAAGCGCGAGAGTTGAAAATCCACCCACAAACGGTGGATTTTCAAGGCATTGGTCTCAAAAAACATGAAATTCCACCATTTGTTGGTGGAATTTCAAGATAGAATCTCCTCGATGATCGCGCGGACGCGGGCCCTGGAGAAGCTCGAATGGCTGCTCTCGATCTTTCCGGTCGTGGCCATTCTGGGGGCGCGCCAAGTCGGCAAGACGACTCTGGCCCGCGACTACGGCGCCCGAACGGGGGGCCCCGTCCTGCATCTCGACCTCGAGAGGGAGGCCGATCGCGCCCGGCTCAGAGACCCGGAGCTCGCCCTGGCGGGGGTCGAGGGTCTCGTGGTGCTCGACGAGGTTGAGCGCCGGCCGGAGCTCTTTCCGGCGATTCGTGTCCTGGTCGATCGGCCGGACTCCCGGGCTCGATTCCTGGTGCTGGGGAGCGCCTCGGGCGAGTTGCTTCGGCAGTCGTCGGAGTCGCTCGCCGGCCGGATCGGATTTCTTCGTTTGCGCGGCTTTTCGCAGGAGGAAACCGGGAGCGAGGCGCTCGGCCAACTCTGGTCGCGCGGCGGCTTCCCGCGCTCTTTCCTCGCCGCGACCGACGCCGCGAGCTTCGAGTGGCGGCGCGCCTTCGTCGCGACCTTTCTCGAGCGCGACCTGCCGCAACTCGGCGTGCGGACTCCGTCCGAGACGCTGCGCCGGTTCTGGACCATGCTGGCTCACTACCACGGCCAGCGCTGGAACGGCGCCGAGCTGGCGCGCGCTTTCGGGCTGTCGGAGACGAGCGTGCGCCGGTACCTCGACCTGCTCACCGACGCGCTGGTCGTGCGCCAACTCCCTGCCTGGCACGCCAATGTCTCCAAGCGGCAGGTCAGGGCGCCCAAGGTCTTCGTCGAGGATTCCGGGCTGTTGCACGTCCTGCTCGGAATCGCCGACGCCCAGGCGCTCGAGAGCCACCCCAAGGTTGGCGCCAGCTGGGAGGGGTTCGAAGTCCAGCAGATCATCGATCGTCTGGGCGCCTATCCCGAGGAGTGCTTTCACTGGTCGATCCACTCAGGCGCCGAGGTCGACCTGCTGGTGGTGTCGGGAGCGAGGAAGCTCGGTTTCGAAATCAAGCGTACGAGCGCCCCGCGGCTGACGAGCTCCATGCGGGCCGCGGTCGAAGATCTGGAGCTCGATCGGCTCGACCTCGTGCACGCGGGGGAGGCGACCTATCCGCTGGCCGACCGCGTCCGCGCCGTCGCCGCACGCGACCTGCTCACAGCTGTCGAGCCGCTGCGCCCGCGCTAGTGCCGCTGCCCCCGGCCCACCCGATGAGACGGCCACCGGGCCGGGCTCGCCGGCCTAGGATTCCTTCTTGTCGCCCGGGCAGCCGGGCAGTCGCCGTTTCTGGACGTCTCTGCGAGGTGATCCCGTGAATCGATCGATCGTTCCTTTCCATTCCGATCGCGCTCTGCCGATGCTCGCCGCGCTGTTCACTCTGCTGTTGCCCCTGCTGGCGCCGGCCGCTCTGCGCGCCGACGAGAAGATCCTGGATCTGCCGCTGGGCGATCCGGCGCGGCGCGACCGCCAGGCGCCGGTGGTGCTCGACGGTGTCACCGACACCGCCAAGGGCGACGTCATCACCGCCACCGAGCTTGCCGCGCGCCTCGACGGCGTGGAGCTCCTCTTCGTCGGCGAGAGCCACACCGATTCCGAGTTCCACCAGGTGCAGCTGCGGGTGATCGAGGAGCTCCAGCGTCGCGGCCGCAAGGTCCTGATCGGCCTCGAGATGTATCCGGCGGGCGAGCAGGCGATGCTCGACAAGTGGTCGACCGATCCGGGCTTCACCGAGGCCGAGTTCCTCGCCCAGTCGCGCTGGTACAAAAACTGGGGCTATCACTGGGAGTACTACCGGCCGATCTTCGACTTCGCGCACCGCCACGGCCTGCGGATGTTCGGCCTGAACGTGCCGCGCAAAGTCGTGCAGACGGCGCGCAAGGAGGGCCTCCAGGCGCTCACCCCCGAGCAGCGCGACCTGCTGCCGGCGAAGATCGATACCGAGAGCGCCGAACAGCGCCGTCTCTTCCGCGCCTTTTTCAGCGCCGAAGGGCTGCACGGCGGGCTTTCCGACGAGATGTTCGAGGGCATGTTCACGGCGCAGTGCACCTGGGACGCGGCGATGGCGCACAACGCGTTGAAGGCGCTGGCGCGCCATGGCACCGATGACGGCGCTGGCTCCGACACCGGCGAGCGCGCGATCATGGTGGTGCTGATCGGCGAGGGCCATGTCGCTTACGGTCTCGGCGCCGAGCGCCAGGCGAAGCTCACCTTCCAGGGCCGCACGGCGTCGGTCATTCCAGTGCGGATCGAAGACGCCGAGGCGAAGACGCCGGTCACCGCGGCGCGAGCCTCCTACGCCGACTTCTTCTGGGGCGTGCCGAAGGCGCAGGATCCGCTCTATCCGGTGCTCGGTCTCTCGGCCCCGGAGCGCGATCCCGGCCAGCCGCTGACCGTGATCCGGGTCGAAGAGGAGTCGGTCGCCGCCGCCGCGGGGTTCGCGGTCGGTGACCAGCTGGTGTCGTTCGACGGCACGCCGATCGACCAGCCGGAGACCTTGAACCGCCTGATGTCGGAGAAGCGCTGGGGCGACTCGGCGCGCTTCGAGGTGCTGCGCGAGGGCGCGGCGAAGAGTCTCACCGCCTATTTCCGACGGACGCCCGAGAAGCCGCCGGCGCCGCCCGCGCCGCCGGTGCCGCCAGGGCCGCCCGGGAATACGCCGTGAGGTTTCGCCCCTGCATCCTTCTGCTGGCGCTCGCGAGCCTGCGGATCGCGAGCCCCGGGCTTCCGGCGCGGGCGGAGAGCGCCGGAGGGACAGTCGCTCATCGGTTGACCGTCGGACTCGATCCCGGGGCGAGGCAACTGGCGGTCGACGACCGGATTCTGCTGCTCGGCGGCGGAGCGGTCGAGTTCCTGCTCAACAAGCAGCTCGAGATCTCCTCCTCGGACCCGCGGGTCGAAGAGGTGCCGTTGGGCGATGTCGCCGACTTCCTCGGCAACAACACAGGCGAAGGGACCGATGTCGGCCTGCGGCGCTACCGCGTGCGCCTGCCGGAGGGCGGCGGCAAGCTCCACCTCACCTATTCCGGGAAGTTCGATTTCGGCCTCGGCACGCAGCAAGAGGAGTACCAGCGCGGCTTCCGCAACACCGCCGGCATCGTTTCGCCGGAGGGCGTCTACCTCGCCGGCAACGGTCACTGGTACCCGCAGTTCACCCATTCGACCGGCGAGAATGAACTGGTCGAATTCGAGCTCACCGCCCACTCTCCCGAGGGCTGGCACCTGCTGAGCCAGGGCAACGGCACGTCGCGCGACGAGCTGGGCTTTGCCCATTGGAGCTCGGGCGGGGCGATGGACGAGATCTATCTCGTCGGCGGACCTCTGGTGCGCTACCACCGGACAGTTCCAGCGGTCGCTGGAGTCGTCGCATCCGCCGCGGTCGACGCCGAGGTCTATCTGCGCCAAGACGATGCGGCGCTCGCCGGGAAGTACCTGCAGGCGACGGCGCAGTACCTCGAGATGTACAGCCGGCTCATCGGTCCGTACCCCTACGGCAAGTTCGCGCTGGTCGAGAACTTCTGGGAGACCGGCTTCGGCATGGCCTCGTTCACCCTGCTCGGACCGCAGGTGATCCGCATGCCGTTCATCCTCACCTCCTCCTACCCGCACGAGATCCTGCACAACTGGTGGGGCAACTCGGTCTTCGTCGACTACGCGAGCGGCAACTGGTGCGAGGGTCTGACCGCCTACATGGCCGATCACCTCCTGCAGGAGCAGCGCGGGCAGGGCGAGGCCCACCGCCGCGACCGGCTGCAGGACTACGCGAGTTATGTGCGCCACCTCCGCGACGGTCGCGACTTTCCGCTCGTCGAGTTTCGCTCGCGCCACAGCGCCGCCACCGAGGCGGTGGGCTACGGCAAGACGCTGATGGGTTTCCACATGCTGCGCCGGAAGTTGGGCGACGACCGCTTCCGCGCCTGGGCGGCGCGCTTCTACCGTGAGATGCGCGGCCGCCAAGCCTCGTTCGCCGACGTGCGGCGGACGATGGAGGCACTCCTCAGTCCGGAGCCCGGCGCGGTGCCCGGTCCGGTGCCCGCCCCGGCGTCCGGTAACCCAGCCGGCGCCGACCTTGGGCGATTCTTCCGCGACTGGACCGAGCGGCCGGGTGCCGCGGCGCTGGCGGTCGAAGTGGCAGAAGTTGCCGCGCTCGGGGCGGGCTTCGAGGTGCGCGGGACGCTGCGCCAGACGCAGGGCGGCGAGCCGTTCGCGCTCGACGTGCCGCTGGCGATCCAGACGGCGGGCGCCACGGTGGTCGAGAGCATCCATCTCGAGTCGGCCGCGACGCCGTTCGCCATCCGGGTGCCGGCGCGGCCGCTGGCGCTCCAGGCCGATCCGTCGTTCGATCTCTTCCGGCGCCTCGACCCGCGCGAGATCCCGCCGTCGATCGGTCAGATCTTCGGCGAGCCGCGCCTTCTCGCGGTCGTCGCGGCGAGCGCTTCACCGGCGGAGGCCGCGGCGTGGCGAACTCTCGCGCTCGCCTGGCAGACCGAGGCGCACGCCATCGAGGTGGTGACCGACGCCGAAGTGCAGGAGCTGCCGGCGGATCGCGCGGTCTGGCTGCTCGGCCGCGACAATCGCCTCGCGGCGCGCTATTTCGGCAGTGCGTCGGGCGCCGGAAATGTGGCCGGTCTCGCGGTCGATGAAACCGGCGTCGGCGTCGACGGCCAGCGCGTCGCGTTCGCCGGGCACACGACCGTCGTGGTCGTGCGCCATCCGGCGAGCGCCGAGCGCGCGATCGGCTGGATCACGGTCGATCCGGCGCTCCTCGCGGCGCTCCCGGGCCTCGGCCGCAAGCTCCCGCACTACGGCAAGTACAGCTACCTCGGCTTCGCGGGGACGGAACCGACCAACAAGGTGAAGGGGCAGTGGGCGGCGACCGATTCACCGCTGCGGCTCGACCTGCGGTCCGCTGCAGAGCGCACCCCGCAGTCGCCTCCGCTGCCGGCGCTTGTCCTCGCGCCGCGCCAGGCGTTGGCCGAACTGCCGCCAACGCCGTCCAAGCCTCCGGCACCGCCCGCGCCTCCGGCGCAATCGGTAGCTCCGGCGCAGGCGGTAGGTCCGGCGCCGCCGTCGGCAGTCGTCGTGCGTCTCACCACGGCGCTCGGCGAGATCGATCTCGAGATCGACAGCGTGCACGCGCCGGTCTCTGCGGCGAACTTCCTGCGTTCGGTTGACGCCGGGCGCTACGACGGCGGTCGCTTCCACCGCACCGTGCGGCCGGACAACGAGACGCGCAAGGATGTGGCGATCGAGGTCATCCAGGGGGGAGTGGCGCCGGAGCGCGAGAAGGACGAGCTTCCGCCGATCGCCCTCGAGCGGACGACGGTGACCGGGTTGAAGCACCGCGACGGCACCCTGTCGATGGCGCGCGCCGAACCGGACACGGCGACCTCCGACTTCTTCATCTGCATCGGCGATCAGCCGCTGCTCGATTTCGGCGGCGCGCGCAACCCCGACGGCCAGGGCTTCGCGGCGTTCGGCAAGGTCGTGCGCGGGATGGAGATCGTGCGCCAGATCCAGGCCGCGCCGGCCGCAGGGCAGGCGTTGACTCCGCCAGTACAGATCCTCACCGCTCGTCGCCTGCCCTGAAAGTCAGCCACCGCAGGCGCTCACGCCGCCGGTGCAGATCCTGACGGCCCGTCGCCTGCCCTGAAAATCCGACACCGCAGGCGTTGACGCCGCCAGTCCAGATCCTCACCGCCCGTCGCCTGCCCTGAACGTTCAGGCCGCGATCAGGGGGATCTGCGCGGCCGCCAGCGGGTGAAAGCGCAGGAGGGCGCGGAGGAGGTCCCGATCCGAAGGCGCGTCGGGGTGGTGAATGTAGGACGCTGCTGCGCAGTCGCGCCAGCGCAGGAGCTCGCGCAGGTGAGAGCTGCGCTTCTCCAGTGAAATTGTCAGGTCGGTCAGGGCGAGCACGCGCTCCATCGCGGCGGCGCGCCTCGCGGCGTGCTCGACAGACCTCCACTTCGCCGCGCGATGCAGCTCGTTGGCGATCATCAGGATCTGCTGAGCTTCGTCGAATTCCGCCCAGCGCTCGGCGCTCAGGCCGGCATGCTGGGCAGGCTGAGCCGCTGCATCGGGCGGAGTGGCCGGAGGGGGCGGAGTGGCCGGAGCCGTCACGCGAGATCCTCGCCGTCGCCGAGGAGGCGGCGGGTCAATTCCAGGACAGCCTGGCGGATCTGCGGGTCGACGATTTCCATGCTCCGATTTCCCTGGCTCGGGCGGATGTTGATCATCGCGGTGAACTCCACAGCCGCGGCGCCCATCGCGGGATAGTAGTTCGCTCCCCAGAGGTCCTCCTGACGACTCCCGTCGACCATCAGCAGCTGTTCGGCGTCCGCGTGCAGCTGACCGCCGATCGCGGCGACACCGCGCCGGAGATCCACGACGTACTTGACCATGTCGCCAAACTGGCTGCGCACGAGCCGGGCGAGCTCCGCGGCCTCGATGCGTTTGGCGACGATGACGATGGCGCGGTCCATGCTCTCAGCGTAGCGTAGCGCCAGGACCAAAGCCAGACAGAGGAATTCCTCTACTCGAGCCGTACGCGCGCGGCGGGGCGGAGGTCGGCAAGGTTCTCCTCAGGATGGAGATCGTGTGCAGAATCAAGGCCGCGCCTGTCCTGAAAGTCCCCCTCTTTTCGCGGGGTTCAGGGCAGGTGGCGCAAGGTTCGGAGGCGAAGGGTCGCTTCGAGCTCCGCGAGGACGCGCAGGTCCTTGTCGCGGCCTACCGCACGCTTGGTGGAGATGAGACCCTCGAGTCCCAGCACGCGGCAGCGGAAATCCCCGAGGTCGACCTCCAGGCTCGAACGCGAAACCTCTTCGAATTCTCCGATGCCGGTGATTTCGCGCAGGACGTCGACGGGCCCGAGCGAAGTCTCCAGCATCAACAGGCGAAATGCCGAAAAGTGTTCGACATCCGGAACCAGGCGCGGCCGGTCGGGATGCGCGCGAAAGCGGGCGTCGAGCTCGACCAGGAGGGGCAGGAGCCGCGAGAGGTTGGCCTGCGAAAACGGGACGCAAAGGTCGAGGTCGACGGTCAGAATGGACGCGCCTTGCAGCACCGCAGCGACGCCGCCGACGACGATGAACTCGACCTCGCTGCCGACGAGGCGGCGAAGGAGCTCAGCGCTCGAGTTTGGCGCCGGTTTCGTGGGCATCCTTGAGCGCCAGGGCCAAAGCGAGACTGCGATCGTGTTGAAGGAGCCGCTCGAAAGGAGAGAGGCGCAGGTTGGCGAGGATCAGGGACTCGTCGACTTCCATGGCCTGAAGGCGCTCCTGCTCCTGCTGAACGACCTCCCAGAGCTCGTTTTTCGGATCCGCCATGGGGAGGATTCTAGCGCCTCTCCGTCCTACTCGAGCCGCACGCGCGCGGCGGGGCGGAGGTCGCCCGAGCGCACGCGGACTTCGAGCAGATGGGGCTCGGGCGCGCTGGCGCTGCCGCCACTCATGACCTCGATCGGCAGGCGGACCGAGGTGGCTCCGGCCGGGACGGCGAGCGGCGGCAGGAGGCGGCCGTCCCACAGCGCTTCGAGGAGCGCGCCGGAGCGGCTGGGCTCGGCGAACTCGAGCGCGAGGCCTGCGGCCGGGCGCGCAGGCAGCAGGTCGAGGCGCGAAGCGCCCTGGTCGAACCACCAGTCGGCGGCCTCCCATGTGTCGCGCGCGAGCGGCGGGCCGGGGGTGACGCCCACCGCCCCGAGGCGCTCGGCGAGCGCCCGCCAGGCGAGGCGGACGCGAAAGGCGCGGTGCACCCGCAGCAGCGTGGCGCGCGCCTCGGCGATCTCCTTGCGCGCCGCCTGCTGCTTCGCCTTGTAGGTGAGAAAGGGCGCCCAGGGCTCGCTCCAGAGCTCCTCCGAGCGGCGCTCGAGGAGGTCGGCGCGCGGCAGGTCGAGGGCGGCGAGGGCGGCGAAGGCGGCCTCGCTTCCGGCGAGGGTCGAGCCGGCGAGCGAGGCGAGCCGCGACATCGCGCCGCTCGCGAAGGGGCATTGGCGCACCAGGCAGAGCGGCTGCGCCCAGCGCAGCCACTCGTCGGCGGCGCGCACCTGCGATTCCTGCGCCGGGCCCGGCGGCAGCCGCCCGAGCGCCTGCTCGACGAGCGGCGCGAACTCGGCGTCGACCGGGGCGGCAGCGAGAATCGCGCTGAAGTCCCGGCGCGCCTGTTGGAGAGCGGCCAGACCGCTGCGGGCGTCCTCGTCCTGGCGCGCGCTGGCGACGGCGAGATCCACTTCCAGGCGGGCGCGGAGGCTCGCGCGATGGCGGGCGGTGAGCGCGGCATACTCCGCCCAGGATTTGCGCTCGAAGGCGGTCGCGGCGAGGCGCTTCCAGGTGAGCGGCCGGTCGGGCAGGAGGAGCGCTGCCTTGTCGAGCGCGCCGGCGATCTCGACCCAGGGCGCGAAGAGACGTTCGAAGGTGTGCGGATCGAGGAACGCCTCGCGCAGGAGGATCTCGACTTTCTGGCGCTTCTCGGGGGTGAGCGCCGGCCAGACTTCGAGATAGGCGGCGGCGAGGAGCCGGCGCGGCTGGAGCTCGGCCGGCGCGAGCTCGCCGGCGACGATGAGCGGCCGCTCCCAGTCCTTCGCCAGGGAGTAGAGCCGCGGGTCGCGGTTGCGGCTGCGCTCGAGGCTGACTGCGGCGCCGAGGAGCATCGCCGCCTGCCAGCTGGCGGGCTCGGCGCGCAGCGCCTCGCGCGCGAGCTCGCGCGTCGCCAGCAGGCGCTCGGCGGAGGCCGGCGAGCCGGGCTCGCGGCTGGTGATCTCGAGATCGAACAGCCGCGCCGCGAGCACCACCCGCGCCGCCGTCGGATCGCCCTCGCGGCGCAGGCGCACGGTGAGCTCGGCAAGCTCCGCGCCGTCGAGTCCGAGCGCGCGCGCCTGGGCGGCGAGCCCGTCCTGGGCAGCGAGCCAGCCGCGGTGATGGACGACGGCGAGCGCCGCCAGAACGACGATCAGGAGGGTGGAGAGCGTCGCGAATCGACGCCGGGCGAGCGCCGAGGCCGTGGGTGTGCCAAGCGCGGAGGAAAGATCAGGCATTCGGGTTAGCATCGGCAGAACCCGACGATCATGACGCATCGCGACCCAGCTTTTCACGCCGGCACTTCTGGAGATATTGCTGGAGATGCGGCCGGAGCCAGGCGATGAGCGTCGAGGGTTTCCGCTTCGATCCACCCGCGACGCCGGTGACGCCGGCGCTGCGCTGGGTGCTGGCGCGCGCCTACGCCGCCTCTGACACGGCGCTCGTCGAGACCGAGGGCGAGGCGGCGGTCGCCCTGGCGCAGAGCTTCTCGATAGCGGCGCGCATCGCCTCGATGCAGCCACAGGCGCGGCTCGTGGGCGAGCTCGGTCCGCAGGCGGCGGGAGAGCTCAAGCGCCAGCGCGCTCTGGCAGTCGCGCAGGAGATGCGCCTCGGTGCGGCGCTCGCGGCGGTCGACGCGGCGGCCGCCGACCTGCGGATTCCGTACGCCGCGCTCAAGGGGCAGGCGCTGGTGCTCGGTGGCTTCGCCCCGGACGGCGGGCGGCCGTCGTCGGACCTCGACCTGTTGGTGCCCGAGGCGAAACTCGACTCCCTGCAGAAGGAGCTGCTTCGCCGGGGCTTCACGACCGCCGGGGAGGCCTACGAACACCAGGCGCCTGGGCTGCGCCATCCGGACGGCGGGATGATCGAGCTCCATCGCGTGCTGCCCGGCGTCCGCCTCGAGCCGAAGCGCTCGGCCACCTTCGAGAGCCTCGTCGCCGCCGGACTCCTCGGACCGCCGCCGTCGTCGATGACCTTCCGCCCGCGCGGCGACCTGCGCCTGCCGCGGCGCGAGCTGCTGACGGCGCACGCTCTGGTGCATGCGATCGCCCAGCACGGTCTCGCCCCGGCGGTCTTTCCGGGCTTCCTCTTCCTCGGCGACCTGGTGGACCTCGCCTTCCGCGGCAGCGGCGGGCGGGCGACGCTGGCGGCGATCGTCCCCTGGATCGAGCGCGAGGTGAGCTACGAGGAGGCCGAAGCGGCGCTCGATCTCGCGACCGCACTGGCAGCCGGAAACGGGTCGCTGCTCGAGGAGGCGGGTCCGGGACGCTCGCGCGCCCGCCGGCTGCTCGATCACTTCCACGCCGGGGTCACCAACCCGGCCTACGCGATGGCGCTCAAACAGCGCCTGCTCGAGCGGCCGCTCTCGGACAAGTCTCAGACGGTGGCCAAGGCAGAGCTCCTGGCGCGGACCCTCGCGCCGCGAGAAGGGGAGACGTTTTTCTCCCGGTTGAAGTTCCTCGCCCGGCGGCTGGTGTCGATTCGCGCCGCCGACAAGCGGAAATAGGGCTCCGGGCCCGTTGCCGGCGCTTGAGGAGTTCATCGGCGATTCCTTGCTGCAGTGAGAATTCCTTGCTAATCTAGAAATGTAAGGAGATTCTCCATGAGTACTGCCAGCGTGACCAGTAAGGGGCAGGTGACCATTCCGGCGAAGATCCGCAATCTTCTGGACATCCAGCCTGGAGACCGCCTGTTCTTCGAGAGCCAAGGGCACGAGGTGCGGATCCGCGTGGTGTCCAGGCGGCAGGTGAGTGAGTTTCTGGGGGCCTTCAGGACCAACGAGCCCTTCCCGGGCACGGAGGTCGTCCGCGAGCGCACGGCCGAATCGCTGGCCAGGCGCCACGAGCTCCGTCGGCCATGAAGGCGGTTTGGGTCGATGCCAACATCCTCCTCAGGCTCTTCACGGGCGAGCCGGAAGCGCAAGCGGCAAAAGCGACCGCCCTCGCCGGCAAGGCCTCCCGAGGAGAGATCGTCCTGCGGGTTTCGCTGATCACCGTGGCGGAGATCGTCTGGGTGCTGCACCGCTTCTACAAGTTCCCGGTTTCCACGATCTCCACGATCCTCGCGGAGTTCCTCTGTTCCGAAGGCGTGGCCGTCGAGTCCCGAGACCTTCTCCTGGATGCCCTGGCGCTGATGGCGCGAGAAAAAGTCGACTTCGGCGACGCACTCCTGGCCGTCCAGGCGCAAGGTTCCGCCGAGCCCGTGGCATCTTTCGACGCCGACTTCGACCGTCTGGGCGTCGAGCGTTATCTCGTCTAGCCAGCTGGGCGGGCAGGCAGTCGACAAGTCGCAATGGCTGCGTTTCGCCGCGCTCTGCGCATCTTTCGGCTCGATCGGGGACACAACCGGGGGCACTCTGGTGCGCGGCGTGCGACGCGCCTCGCCCGCGGATCTTGTCCCCAGGGTTTCCGGACGGGAAGGGCTGGCAAAGCGAGTCGGTTGAAGGTCACGGCAATCCGGAGCGGCGACTCCTGTAAGATTCTTACCAGGGAGATTCTTACCATGAGGATCACGAGCAAGGGACAGGTCACGATTCCGATCGAGTTGCGCGAGCGCCTCGGCCTCCTGCCCGAGACGGAGGTCGAATTCGAGATCGATGGCAGCGCTCTGCGCCTGCGCAGGGCGCACCACCCGAAGGGTGGCGGACGCGCCGCCGCCGTCGTGGCCCGGCTGCGCGGCCGAGGCGATGTCCGGATGACGACCGACCAGATTCTGGCGCTGACGCGCGCCGAGCCGAAGCTGCAGAAGTGAGCGCCGTTCTCGTCGATTCGAGCGTCCTCCTCGACGTGCTGACTGTCGACCCGGAGTGGGGCGATCGATCGGCCGCCGCACTCGCCGCCGCCGCCGACGCCGCGCCGCTGGTCGTGGATCCGATCATCTACGCCGAAGTTTCGGTGCGCTTCACAAGTATCGAAGAGCTCGACGCGGCGCTTCCAGCTGCAATATTCCGCCGTGAGTCCCTGCCATGGGAAGCCGCTTTTCTCGCCGGCAAAGTGTTCCTCCGCTACCGGCGGGCGGGCGGAGCGAGGTCAGCGCCGTTGCCCGACTTCCTCATTGCCTCTCACGCCGCGGTCGCCGGCTATCGCCTCCTGACCCGCGACCCACGCCGCGTGCGCCGATACTTCCCGACCGTCGAGTTGATGCAGCCGTAGCCCGTACCGGCGCATCACCGCTGCGTTTCGCCGTGCTCTTCGCAGCGCACGGACGACGGTCCGGTGAGCGGCGGCAGGAACGGCCGGAAGCGCTCTTCGATCGCCTCCGGCTCGCCGACGGCTCGGCCCGCGACCTCGACCCAGGCGTGGGCGGCGATTCCGCTGCCACCTCCCAGGTCCTTGCGCACTCCGATCCGGAGCGCCGACAAAATGCCGCGCTTGGCTAGCATCCGTTGGAGCGCCAGGGCGCGCGGCAGGCAGGTCATCGCGGTGAGGTGATGGGCAGCGGCGCGGGAGACGGCGCAAGCGACGCCCGGCACCGTTCCCCCTCTTTCGTAACGCTCTTCTGGGGCCGCTGTCTCGAGCAGGGCGCGCGTCACGGTGCGCCGGGGCGCTAGCCGCAAGCGCAGCGCCGCCGCGAGCAGCCGCCACCACGCCTCGAACATCAGGCGCTGGTCCTGGCTCGGGAGCTCGAGGAAGCGGCGAAGGTTCGAAGGAGCAAGGGGGCTCGGCATGCATGACCATGCTACGACGCAAAGCCCTGGAAACTTGACTCAGCCAGGATAAGGCGATATCTCACAACGATGAGAGTCGCCGTTTCTTCGATAGGTTGGATCGAGCTCCCCGCGCCTTTTCGAAGCCAGGACAGGCTGGACTCGGGCGACGAGGTCGATCTCGAACGTATTGGACCCGGTGACGATCGCCTGAGACTTCGAACGAAGGGGAGAAACCAAGGCTTGGTCGATCTGCTTCTTCAATGCCCGGAGAAGGGGTTCTTTGTGGCGCTTGGGTCAGAATCGACCCGAGGCCGGTGAAAGTCCAGAGGAACCTTGGGTGCGTTTGACTGAATGGAACCCGTACTCTCGATGACGGCCGTGATCCCACCGACCGCCCGCTTCCGCCCGAAGCCAAACGTCCTCGTGCGCGAGCTCGACGGCGAGGCGGTGCTGCTCGATCTGGACACGAGCCATTACTTCGGCCTCAACGCGACGGGTGTGCGGATCTGGGCGCTGCTCGCCGAGGGCGGCGACCTCGCGGCGATCCGCGACCGGCTGGCCGAAGAGTACGCGCTAGCGCCGGAGGCGATCGCGGCCGATCTCCAGGACCTCTGCGCGGTGCTCGAGCGCGAAGGCCTAGTCGACCGGGTCGGCTGAAGGGCGCGGAAGGCCAGCGCGCTCGCGCCGCCAGAGCTCGCCGTAGATGGCGTGGAGGTAACCCAACTTTCCCCAGTTGTCGGTAGGCGAGTTCTCGATCCAAGAACGGATGGCAGTTTCCTCGATGAAGCCGCGCCAGAGAGCGTCGGGATCGAGGAGGAGCCGCTTCGTCCAGCGCAGGGTTTCGGTTGCGAGACCGCGGTCGAGAACATCGTAAAAGGCCCCCTTGTCCTTGCGCAAGCGGATCTCGTCGGGAATCAGCCCCTTCACCGCAGCCCGCAGCACCGGCCGTGTCTCGGTGCCCTGCTGCAGCAGGTGGTCCGGCACCGAAAGCATGAACTGCACGAGCGCGGAGTCGCGGAGTGGCGTGCGCTGCTCGAGACCGAACCCATCGGTGTAGTAGCGCTCGATGTTGGCGCCGTGGGCGTCGAGGAGCGCCAGCACCCGTTCGGCCTGGCGCGGCCGGCGGGCAGATTCGAGCCCGGCCGGCCACTTGGGTCGCGAGAGGAGTTGGTGCCTTGCGCTCTCCGTCAAGTAGTCCGGCAGCTCCCGTTGCAGGCCCCGCATGCGAGGCAAGAGCGGTCCGAAGATCTTCGTCCGGAGTGTGCGGCGCCAGCCGATCTCGTTGGCGACTTCGCGCAGGCGATCGATCGTGCGCCCAGGACCCTCCGCTGAGAGGAGATCCCATGCCCATCGCCGGGCGTTGACGTAGAGCGCGTCGCCACAGAATCCCGACAGCAGCACTCGATGACCGAGCTCGGCGGCGCGGGCGTAGCTCCGCTGATGGAACCAGCGAAAGGCGGTCTGCTCCGGGGTTGCCGGATGGACCGGCCATTCGGCGAGATTGGAAAACGGCGTCGCGTCGTCGCACTCGATCCACTCGACGCCAACGCCAAACTGATCGGCGGCCTTTCTGATCAGCTCGCTCTCGTCGCCACGGGGATCGCTCAACTTCCAGCACAGCGCGGTCACCGATGGGCAAGCTCCCCGGCCGGCCAGGTGGCGCGCCGCGAGTGCCGCGATCGGAGTCGAATCGAGCCCGCCGCTCATCAGCACGGCGACCCGGTCGACTCCGTCAAGGCATCTCCGGACACTGCCGTCGAGCAGTTCGGCGAACTCCTCGACGTACTCCTCCCAGCGAGCGCGCTCGATCCGGACGCCAAGATTGGGCCGGGTCAGCCACCGCCGGCGAACTTTGCCGGCCTGGAGAATCACCATCTCTCCTGGGAGGAGAGCCTCGATCCCTTCGAAGAAGGTTGAGGCGCCGGAGAGCTCCTCGTAAGCGAAAAACTCGGTGAGGCGCAGGGCGCAGAGGCGCTCAGGCGAGTCGGACACGTCGACGAGGGTGGCTTCGTCTGGGGTAGCGACGAGTTGGCCGCTGCTCAGCAAGTAGGCAAGGTACCGATTGCCCATGCCATCGCGGGCAATGGCTACGAGGTCCGTCGCGGAATCGGAGAGAACGACAGCGAACGTGCCGGTGAGACCGTCCAGGAAGGCCTCTCCTTCAGATCGATAGCGCTCGAGGAGAAGGTCAACAAGAGTTCGAGCCGGTCGCTCGCTTCGTACACCCTCCGCATCGAGGCGAAGGTTGTCGAACCGGCCCCATTGCAAGAGTGAGGGGTCGTCCACTTCTTTCTTGTCTCCGAAGGGCTTCTCGACAAGTTCCAGGCTTGGACCTATTGGGCGAGCTGGAGTGTCCCTGGAAATCCGCTCTCGCCGCTTCCTGGAGTGGGTCCCATGGTGAGTTGCCGGACATCGCCGTAAACGCTCAGGACGGGCTTCGTCCAATGAGGTACTAGCGCGGCAGCGGCCTCGGAGGCCCGCGCCGGGCCGGAAGCCGGCTGGTCGAAGCGGTTTCGGATCTTCGGGCGACTCTGCATGGGTTTCGGGCTCCAGTGAAAGACCGTCGGAGGCTAGCAGAGTGCGGCGCGTTATCCAAGGCGACCTGCTTGGGTCGCGCAGCGCAGACCCTCGCCTCGTCGTCCGGAGATCGTAGTTCCGACCACTTGCCCACAACGGCCGGGAGCCGCGGAAAAGGGGAGACCGTTCATGCGCTCGGCTCCAGTCCGACTCCGGAGCCGATTTCGTCCGGTTGCTGTTCGGGTACCGGTCTCGTATCTGGACCTCGGACCCCGAAAGCCCCTGGCGAGACTCTCGCCGAACCCGGGGCGAAAGTTGTAAATAGTTGATTTTCCAATTGGTTACGTTGACCGTGACCGCACTCCTTCGAAGTGGTACCGGCAGTGCTCTCTCTCCTGGCGTGACGACTCCAGCCCAGCAGGAGAAAAGCCAGATGAGCTCCCCGCGAAATCCCTTCCGTGCTTCTTCTTGGATCCTCTGCACGACCCTGCTGGCTGGAGCCGTCTCGCTCCAGGGTGCGATTCAACCTGCCGCCCGCCCGATCGCCGATCGCTACATCGTCGTGCTGAACGCGGACGCGGGCACGCAGTCGATCGGCACGCCGCTCACCACTGCGCAGCTCGCCAGCAACCTCTCGGGCTTCTACGGCGGCCAGACGACCAAGACCTTCGGGACGATCAAAGGATTCGCTTTCCAGGGCTCCGCTGCCTCGGCCGACAATCTTTCGCGCGACTCGCGCGTCGCCTACGTGGCGCAGGACGGTCTCGTCACGCTCTCCACGGTGCAGACGCCGTCACCCTCCTGGGGCCTGGATCGAATCGACCAGCGCGATACGGAGCTCGACACCGAGTACGAGTACTACAACGAAGGTGCGGGTGTCGACCTCTATGTCGTCGATACCGGCATCTTCAGCACCCATCAGGACTTTGGGGGCCGGGTCGACACGGTCAACTCTTTCACCGCCGTCAACGACGGTCTTGGTACCGAGGACTGCCACGGCCATGGCACTCATGTCGCCGGCGTCGCGGGCAGCTCGTCCTACGGTGTCGCCAAGGGAGTTACGCTTCACCCGGTGCGGGTCGTCGGCTGCGACGGACAGGGCTCGATCTCGAACGTCCTCGCCGGCATCGACTGGATCACGGTGCGCCACCAGGCGGTGGGAGCGCGCCGCGCCGTGGTGAACATGAGCCTCAACAACGGTTACTCGCAGCCGCTGGACACTGCCGTCGAGCAGTCCATCGCGGCGGGAATCGTGTTCGTTGTCGCGGCCGGGAATGACGGCGTCGACGCCTCCTGCTATCTCTCGCCGCAGCAGGTACCGGGAGCGATCACGGTCGGCGCGAGCGACGAGACCGGCGCGCGCTGGGCCTCTTCCAACTACGGCGCCTGCCTGGACCTCTACGCTCCCGGAACGTCGATCGTCTCCACCTTCATCCGTAATGACGCCGACTTCCTCGCGATGACCGGCACTTCGGTCGCGGCGCCCCATGTCGCCGGGACCGCCGCCCTGGTCCTGGCCGCGAATCCCGAGGCCACCCCTGACGAAGTGCAGGCGATGATCGTGGGCGCCGCCACCGAGGACGTTCTCACCGACGTCGGCGAAGGATCGCCGAACCTCCTGATCTACTCGGCGTTTGCGGGCCCCAGCCCAATCCTCTCGCCGATCTTCGGTGATGGCTTCGAGAGTGGCGACCTGACCGGCTGGGGCAGCAACGGTGCCCAATGAGGCCGTTCGCTGGTCCCTTGGGCGTGATCTCCTGCGGGTGGCGTGCGGGAGGTGCAGCGCCCCGGGGTATAAAGGGGAGAAAAGCCAGCTAGTTGGTGGCGAGGCCCTATACTTCACGAGGAAACGTGCAGCTCGAACTGCCCCGCGAGGGGCGATCAGGAGACCCTAGAATGTACTTCTCGGCAGACAGCGTGTTTCTGAAAGCCGCAGCTCACCGCCTCGTCCGTCTCTGCCTCGCCGGGCTGGCCGTCGCAGTCGTCACGACCGTGCCGGCCCACGCACACGTCTATCAGTATGACGTCGTCGCCACATCTGCGATCACGAATGTGTCCAGCGACGGCAATTGCGACGCGGGAACCGGCGCGCTCAATATCTCCTTCCTGGTCCCGGATTCATTCAACGCTACTTCCATCGCAGTCGGTCTGACGATCGACCACAATTTGCGCGGGGACATCCGCGCCGTCCTGGAGGCTCCGGACGGGACCGACCGCGTGCTGTTCGACAACAGCGGGGACAATGACCCCGACTTCGACATTCTGCTCTCGACCAACAGCGATGCTGGCGAGCCGGGAGTCGCGGGTCTCGATGACGGGAACATCGATCCCGTCGCGGCGCCCTTTTTCAACCGGCCGGTGACGGTTGCAGCTCTCGGTAATGGCACCCCCGAGGCGGCCAGCGGGACCTGGATCCTGCATCTCTGCGATCGGGCCAACGCAGGCACCACAGGAAATCACCTGCGTTCGCGTCTGATCCTCGTCGACGCGACCGCGGCCACAAGGGCATGCGCGACCCGCCTGACCTACAACTGGGGAGCGAATGGAGACGACGCCGACTTCACCAGCACGACGGTGGGCGGTGTCACGATCACGGAAACCGACATCGACTACGGCGGGGGACGGGCCAGTGGCGGAGTCTTCCCGAACCAGACGACTCAGACAAGCAGCATGGGCGGTGAGACGGGATTCTACGTGCTGTACATGGATGCGTCAGCCGTAGGCGGCTCGGATGCCCACGAGAATCTGGGCCAATCGGTCACATTCTCGTTCTCGCAGCGCGCCTCGGACCTCGAATTTCGCAGCCTCGATTCCGACCAGCTCGACGGTGACTTCGAAGACATCATCCGGATCTTCGGGAACTCGGGCAGCGGGACGGGCCAACGCTACCAGCGGACGTCGGTGGATGCCGTGCCCGTCTTTCAGGTAGCCGGCGACACCATCGAAGCCGACTCGGCCTGCGCAGAGGCCAGCACCTGCGCGACCGAAATCTATAACTTCGACCGCCCCGTGTCCGCGCTCACCTACGAGTACTACGCCGGCGACGACGTTCCGGTGGCCCCAGGCGACCAGTGGACCGGAGTCAGCGATTTCTTCTTCTGCACGTTCGACTTCGGCGACGCGCCGGACACCGGACTGGGCACCAGCCGCTACGGTACGGTCCTCGCGAACAACGGTGCCCGGCATGTGCTCGGGACCCGCGACCTCTGGCTCGGAGTCAATCGGCCGGACGGCGACTCGGACGGCAGCTTTACCGGCAACGTGGCGACGACGGATGACCAGGCGATTGTCGGGCCTCCTGCCTTCCCCGACGACGAAGACGGGATCACTGCCGCCTTCCCGGTCTGCCCGAACAACACGACCTATTCCGTGAACGTGACCGCCTCGGACGTTCGCGTCGCAGGCGCGAACGGCGCGATCCGCGGTTTCATCGACTGGAGTCGCGACGGAGACTTCCTGGACGCCGGCGAGACTTCGGCAGCGACGAGCGTGCCGCGCACAGACGCGGACAATACGAGCTATGCGATCACCTGGAGCTCCGTGCCGGCGAATTGCGGCGGAACGACCAGCACGTTCGCCCGGTTCCGCTTCTCGACCGACCTTCTGGCCATTGCTTCGCCGCTGGGTTTGGCCTCGGACGGCGAGGTCGAGGACTACCAGATTTCCGCTACGACGCTGCCGGTAACGATCGCGCGCGTCGAGACGGTGCCGAACGGCAGCTCGATGACGGTGCGCTTCACCACCGCGACCGAGACGGGCAACGCCGGCTTCCGGATCTGGGGGACGGTCGGACAGGGCAAGCCGGTGCTGCTCGCGACGCTCAGGTCGCGGGGCGTGGACAGCTTCGTGCCGCAGAGCTACGAGGCCACCGTGCGCGGCGCCGGAATCAGCTCGATCCGGATCGAGGACGTCTCGCTTTACGGTGAGAACCGGATGCACGGACCTTTCGCGGTCGGATCGACCTTCGGCGAGGAGCCGGAGGCGGCAAGAATCGATTGGGCGGCGGTGCGCAGCGAGAACGGCGTGGTCACGGCGCTCGACCGGATGCGCGCGGCGGAGGCGGCGACGGGCGAGGTCGGGATCGAGTCCCTTCGCGCGACGCCTGCTGTTTCTGCCCGCGGCCTGCTCCTGGTGCGCGACGAGGGGATCCACCGCGTGACCCATGAGCAGCTGCTCAGCGCAGGAATCGACCTCGCCGGTGCCCCGGCGGCACGGATTGCGCTGGTCGACAACGGCGTCGGCGTCCCGCGGTACGTCGAAGCGGCCGGGGGGATCTTCGGACCTGGCAGCTACATCGAGTTCGTCGCCCGACCGCAGCTCACGCTGGCGAGCCCGGTCGACGTCTACGTACTGACGCTCAACGCTCACAAGGCGATCGCCGTGTCGGCCATGAGCCAGGGCTCGGGCGGATCTGGCCTGGCTTCGGCGGTCGGTCGCTATCGTCCTGACCGGACCTATAGCTTCTCGTCGCCGAACAGCGATCCGTGGTTCGACGCTCGAGTCCTGGCTTGGGGATCTTCCGCCACGCTGAGCCGCGACTTCGACCTGCCGAATCTCGCGGCCGGCGCGGTCCAGCTCAAAGCGCGGCTCTGGGGCTGGGGCGATTTTGCCGGCGCGACGCCCGATCACCACGTGATTCTGAAGCTGAACGGCACGGAGATCGCGCAACATCGGTTCGATGGCTTGGTCGCTTGGGAGCCGGAAGTGAATGTGTCCAATCTAGTCACCGCGAGCGGCAACACGCTCGAGGTCTTAGTCCCCGGCGATACCGGTTACGCCTTCGACAACATCGCTTTCGAGGGTTTCGAAGTGGCCTACACCCGCGCCACGGTGGCCCGAAGCGAGCGCTTCCAGGGCACGGCGCCGCGGATGCTCGCCTTCACCATCGACGGATTCGCTGCCGGCGAGCCGGTGGCGGTGTGGAAGGTTGCGGGCAACGCGATGCAGCGCGAGCTGCGTCAGCCGGTGCGCGGCTCGGTCGTCGCGGCGGGCGGTCCGGGCGACGTCTATGCCGCCTCGCAGAGCGCGCTCTACTCGCCGGGAATCTCGTCCGGAGTGCCGGCAGCGCAGCTCAAGTCGACGGCCGAGTACCTCATCGTGACGCACCCGTCGCTCGCCGACTCGACCGGCGATCTGGTCGCGCTCGAGGAGAGCCGTGGATTCACCACCGAGGTCGTGACGTCCGACAGGATCTTCGCGGCGTACAGCGACCATGCGAGCTCGGCGGCAGCGCTGAAGAGCTTCCTCTCGGCGTCGCTGGCGCAGGGGCAGTTGCGCTATGTGCTCCTGGTCGGCGCGGACACCTCCGACCCCTACGATCATCTCGGCTTCGGCTCGATCTCCTTCGTGCCGACCGACTACCGCGACTTGACCCAGGTCGTGCGCTACTCGCCGACCGACGAGACTCTCGTCGATCGGCAGAACGACGGCCTCGGCGACGTGCCGATCGGGCGCCTGCCGGTGCGGACGCCAGCCGAGCTCGAGTCGGTGGTGGCGAAGCTCTACGAGTGGGAAGCGGCGATCGGCTCCGGTCACCCGTCGGCGCTGCTCGCGGCCGGGCTTTCGGACGGTGACCGGGCAATCGCCTCCGTCAACGAGGCCTATGCCAGCAGCCTCGCCGGTTGGAACACCGTGCTCGCGCAGGTGGACGATTCGGGCTCGGCGGCGGTGCGTCAGGAGGTGCTCGACGGGATCAACGCCGGCGCCCACCTGGTGAGCTTTGTCGGGCATTCTTCCCCTGGTCAATGGGACTTCACCCCGATCCTCAAGTGGCAGGACGCGGCGACGCTGACGAACGCCGGCCTGCCGAACCTCTTCACCGCCTGGGGTTGCTGGAACAGCTACTACGTCGAGCCGGCGATCGAGTCGCTCTCGGCGCGGCTGCTGCGCCAGCCGGACGCCGGCGCGGCGGGCGCGATCGGCGCGACCACTCTGACAACGGAGGCCTCCCATCGCCTGCTCGGAACGCTCTTCTTCGCCCGGGTCAACGCCGGCGCAGCCACGGTCGGCGAGGCGTTCCACGGCGCCAAGCAGGATCTCGCGACGCAGGGCGGAGCTGCCGACGCGATCTACGGCATGACTCTCTTGGGCGATCCGGCGATGAGCCTGCCGCATCTCGACTGAGCCGCGCTCGCGCTGACACCGGCGCAGTACCCAGGGCCGCTTCCCGCGAGGGGGCGGCCTCTTTCTCTATTCCGGAAGCCGGGCGAGGACCGCGAGCTCTTCGCCGAGGCGATCGAAGCCGATCTCTTCGACCTCCGCGCGGCGCTCGAGCGCGAAGGGCTAGTCGACCGCCTCGGCGGAAGGCCGCGGCAGTCCGGCGCGCTCGCGCCGCCAGAGCTCGCCGTAGATCGCGTGCAGGTAGCCCATTTGGCCCCAATTGTCGGTAGGGGAGTCTTCGATCCAGGAACGGACGGCTGACTCCTCGACAAAGCCATGCCAGAGCGCGCCGGGATCCAGCAGAAGGCTCTTCGCCCAACGCAGGTTTTCGGTCGCCATGCCACGGTTGAGCACGTCGAAGAACGCGGCCTTTCCCCGCCGCAGGCGAACCTCTTCGGGGATGAGCCCGTGGGTAGCCGCGCGCAGCACGGGGCGGGTTTCAGTGCCCTGTTGCAGCAGATGGTCCGGTACCGAGAGCATGAACTGCACGAGATCGAAGTCGCGCAGCGGCGTCCGCTGTTCGAGGCCAAACGGCTCGGTGTAGAAGCGCTCGACGTTGGCGCCGTGGGCGTCGAGGAGCGCCAGCAGCCGTTCGGCTTGTCGCGGGCGACGGGCGGCATGCAGCCCGGCCGGCCAGCGCGGCGATTTCGCGCGCGACGCGAGGCGCTGCCGGGCGCTCTCCGTCAGGTAGCCCGGCAACTCTCGGCGCAAGCCGCGCGTCCGGGAGAGGAGCGGACCGAATACGTGCGACCGCAAGGTCCGTTGCCAGCCAACCTCGGCGGCGAGCTCGCGCAGGCGATCGATTGTGCGTCCCGGGCCCGTCGCGGAGAGAAGATTCCAGGCCCATCGCCGGCCCTTGGCGTAAAGCGCATCACCGCAGAATCCCGACAGGACGACGCGGTGTCCGAGTGCTTCGGCGCGGGCGTAACTGCGCTGATGGAACCAGCGGTAGGCGGTCTGTTCGGGCGTACCCGGATGGACCGGCCATGCAGAGAGATTCGAGAACGGGACGGCGTCGTCACAGTCGATCCATTCGACGTCGATGTTCTTCTCGTCCGCCGTCTTGCGAATGAGCTCGCTCTCGTCGCCTCGCGGGTCGCTAATCCTCCAGCACAGCGCTGTCACCGGCGAGCGCGCTCCCCGGCCAGCCAGGTGGCGTGCCGCGAGCGCCGCGATCGGCGTTGAGTCGAGGCCGCCGCTCATCAGGACGGCGACGCGGTCGAGCCCCGCGAGGCACCTCCGGACGCCGGCGTTCAAGTGTTCCGCAAACTCCTCGACGTACTCCTCCCAGTGCGCACGCTCGACCCGCGCACCGAGATCCGGTCGGGTCAGCCAGCGGCGCCGCACTTGACGTTTCTGGAGGATCAACATCTCTCCCGGAAGCAGTGCCTTCACCTCTTCGAAGAAGGTCGCGGGACCGGAGAGCTCCTCGTGGCTGAAGAATTCGGCGAGACGCAGGGCGGAGAGCCGATCCGAGGCGCCCGCCTCGGCGAGCAGCGTGGCGTCGTCCTGGGAGGAGACGAGTTGGCCGCCAATCAGCGAGTAGGCGAGGTACCGATTGCCCATGCCATCGCGGGCGAGGAGCGTGAGGTCGTGCGCCGGGTCGGAGAGCGCGACGGCGAAGGAGCCGGTCAAGCCGCCGAGAAACGCCTCACCCGGGTCGCGGTAACGCTCGAGGAGGAGAGCGGTGAGGTTCGCGGCCGGTTGACCGTCGCCGGTTGCGCTCGCGGCCGGGGGGAGGTTGTCGAACCGACCCCAGTACCGCAGGGAAGGCTCTCCAGGCCGGGTGCCCTTGGTGAGTGTCTCGCCGGTGACTGCCAGACTCGAAAACTCTAGGGGAACTGACGCGTCTCGGGGTTCCCGCTCTCACCAGTGCCCCCACTGGTACCCATGGTGCGCTGGCGGACGTCGCCGTAGACGTTCAAGACGGGCTTTGTCCAGAGCAGAGCCTGGGCGGAGGTCTAGGAGGTCAGCGCCGAGCCGGTGTACGGCTGGGCGTGGGGCGATTCGACCTGTGGCGGCTCCGCATCGGTTTCAGGCTCCAGTTGAAGATCGATAGGCGGTCCCGAGAACGCCGCGGATTCCAAGGTGGCGCCGGCGTTTGTTGACAGCAGCCTGATTGTGGGATCGAATCACGTCCGAATATGCCCAGGACAACCGCATTGCCCCGGGTAACGCCCACTTGAGCCTCGTCCAGAGGAAGGACCCCATCATGAGAAGTTTCTCGCACGCGCGTCTGGCAGCTCTCGCCTTCATCGGAGCTCTAGCTCTGAGCTCTGCGCTTGCCGCGCAGCCTTACGAGGTCTATTGTCAGGATGGCATCGACAACGACGGCGACGGCAGGATCGACGCCAACCTGGCGGGGACGCCGGCCGGGAATGTGGGTCCGGATTCGGACTGCCAGTGTTTTGATGATGTCGTTCCGGGAACCCTCCAGTGCACGGCCAACGACCTCGGCTTCGTCGTCGTCGGACTGGGGGTCCAGAGCGACGGCTGCGTCAACGCTTCGGACACGGTGAGCATCAAGTTCGGCGCGACCCTGGAGACGACCGGCCAGAATCGGTACGACATCGGCATGTGGGTGGCCCTCGACGGCGGCAACGCGCGCACCGGCAAGTGCGCCCGCCAGATTCTGGTACCCCCGATCACGCCGCTGAACACGACCCCGACGCCAGCCCAGTTGAACTCCGGCAACGGACCTTTTCGCAACGAGGACAACGGCGACCTCTGCGCCGACCTCGAGAAGACCGACAATCCCGATGGCACCGGCACTTTCAATGCGCGCTACCACTTCAAGGACCTCAATACCGGTCCGGCCTACGCCGTCCAGCCGGAGTATCAGCTGAGCTGTGGAAGCGCGTCGAACGGCGTCCTCAACATCAGTACCTGCATTGGCTATGAGCAGAACGCCGGCGGCGTGTGCAACAGCCTCGGCCAGGCGATCCCCGGGACGGGATCCAAGTGCCGCTGCCAGGGCCCGCCGAACTTCCAGACCGATGTTCCCGTACCCAACATGGCCCTCACTTGCGGCTGCACGGTGACCGCGCCGGGGGTAGTGAGCTGCGACGTCACCTACTCGAACAACGGCCTCGGCACCTGCACCCAGGTCTCGAGCAACGGAGAGACCGAGTTCTCCTGCGGCACGGCGCGCTACTTGCGCTTCAAGACCTCCTATCCCGCCACGGATGGCTCCATCACCACCGGGCCGTCGACCTGTACGCCGACCACCTCCGGAACGACCACGGCCAACTGCAACGCCGGTCCGGGACGCGGCGTAGCGACCAACAACGGCCTGGGCACCATCACCTGGCTACCCAAGAGCGACAACGGTGCGGGCACCGGCACCAGTGGATGGATCGGCACCAACGAGAGTGAGAAATTGCGCTTCACCTACACCCAGAGCTCCGTAGGCCCGCTGACACTCAGCTTCCCGACGATCGCGGAGTGGGCGAACAACGCCGCTTTCACTGGCGCAGTGACGCAGACCGCACTCACCTGCCCCGTGACCTTGACCACGCCGGTCACGTTGCAGAGCTTCCGGGCGCGTCCGGACGGCGATGAGATGGTCATCGACTGGTCGACCTCGACTGAGGCTGGAACCGTCGGCTTCGACATCGTCGCCAACACGGCGGAGGGGGAGTTCCGGCTCAACGATCAGCCTGTTGCTTCGCAGAGGGTCGATTCGCTGGAGCCGCTCTTCTACCGTCTGCGCGTCCCCCGCGAAGGACTGGATGGCGCGCAGTACTTCATTGCCGAAGTGAGCACCACGGGCGCAGTCCGGCGCCACGGTCCGTTCTTGGCGGGGGCACGCCATGGGGAGATCGCGAAGGTCGAGGCCACCGACTGGTCGGCGATCCGGGCCGAGCACGAGTCGGCGAGCGCCGAGCAGAGCCGCAGCGACCGGCGCGCCGACCTGGTGGCGGCCCCCGGCGCGACTGTGGCCGGATTTGCCGCGGGCGGGCCGCGTACGCGCCCGAGTGCCGATCTTTCGGTCAATCAGGACGGCGTTCAGCGCCTGACGCACGAGGCGCTTCTCGCTGCCGGCATCGACTTCACGGGGGTCAAAGCGACCGACTTTGTGCTCGAGAACGCCGGCGCCGAGGTTCAGATCTCCGTGAGTGGCGCGCGTACCTTCGGTCCGGGTTCCTACGTGGAATTCGTCGGCAGGGCCCTCGATACGCTCTACACCACTAGCAATGTCTACACCCTGCGCGCCGAGCGCCGTGGAGCGCGGGTGGCGGTGGATGCGACGCTGCCGAATCCTGCCGTGAGCGCGGTTCCGTATTATTTCGAGACGGCGCGCGTCGAGCGCAACCAAGCCTACAGCTTCAGTTCGCCCAACGGCGATCCGTGGTTCGATCGCTACCTCACGGCTTTTGCTCAACCGACGAGCTCGAACTTCACGATCGAGGTGAATCACCTCGCGTCCGGCGCCGCATCCTCCCTGCTTCGCCTCGAGCTCTGGGGCGTCACCAATTGGGCGCGCTCGCCGGATCACCATCTCGTGACGACGTTCAATGGCGTGGCCATTGCGGACGATCTCTTCGACGGCCTCGTCGACCATCCGATCTCAGCCGTGCTGCCTGCCGGCGTGGTGACGGAGGGCGCCAACACGCTGACGCTGGCGCAGCCCGCGGATACGGGCGTCGCTTGGGACTACATTGCGCTCGAGAGCTACGCGATCGACTATCCCCGGAGCTTCGTGGCGCAATCCGATCGCCTCCACTTCACCGCCGCGGGGCAGCGATTCCAGGTCTCCGGCCTCACCAGCCCGAGCATCGTGATCTACCGCCTCGCTGCGAATGGTTCCACGAGCCAGGTTACGGGTGGGGCCGTGACCGGCGGTGCCGGCGCCTACTCGATCAGCTTCCCGGGCACTGCGGCGGCCGCGACCTACTTCCTGTCGACCGCCGTGGCGGTTGCGGCCCCCGCGATCTCGATCGCCAGGGACACGAAGTCGCTCGACACCGGCGCGGCTGAATTGCTGATCGTGTCGCACCCCGACTTCCTCTCCGGACTGGACGCACTCGTCTCGGCGCGCGTCAGGGAGGGCTACTCGGTGAAAGTGGTCGATCTGCGCGACGTCTACGCGCGGAATTCCCACGGCATCCGCGATCCGCAGGCGATTCGGCGATACGTCGAATACGCGCAGGCCAATCTGGGCACGCGCTACGTCCTGCTGGTCGGTGGCGACACCTACGACTACAGAGGCTATACGGCCACCGGTGCGTTGAGCTTCCTGCCCTCGATCTACACCCCGACGGGTCCCTACGTCAACTTCGCGCCGGCCGATCCGCTCATCGGCGACACCAACAACGACGGTATGCCGGACCTTCCGGTTGGGCGTTTTCCCGTCCGGACAATGGCCGAGCTCGATACGCTGATCTGGAAGACGCTCGCCTACGGTAGCAAGGCGTACGGCCAGACGGCGGTCCTGTCCGCCGACACTTTCGACGTGCCGAGCGCGACGAGTTTCTCCGTGATGTCCGACGAGCTGGCCGCGAAGCTCTCCGAAGGGTGGTCGGTGGGCCGTGCCTACATCGACCAGGATGGAGTCGTCCTGGCGAAGAGCCATCTCGTCGCCGCCATCAACAACGGTGTCGCGCTGACCACCTTCATCGGGCACTCGGGTCCGACAGCATGGACCTCCCAGGGTCTCTTCCGGTCCTCGGATGCTTTGCTGCTCGAGAACGTCGGCGCCCCCACCCTCGTCTTCCAGCTCGGCTGCTGGAACGCCTATTACGTTGCGCCCACCTTCGATGGACTGGCTCACCGCTTCCTGCTGGCCGGAGATCGGGGAGCGGCGGTGGTTCTTGGCGCGACGACGCTCACAGAGACCGATTCGGATCGCGCCTTCGGTTCGCTCGCCCTCGAGGCTCTCGTTCGGCCGGGCCAGACTGTCGGGGATGCGATTCAGGAAGCGAAGCGCACGCTTGCCGCACAGCATCCGGAGATGCGGGACGTTCTGCTCGGCTTCACGATCCTCGGCGATCCGACGGTCGTCGTCGAACCCTGAAGGTGCTACAGCGCCAGGCCGGCACAGAGGTGTGCTGGCCTGAGCGCTTTCTGAAAGATCCTGTTTCATCCGACCGCTCGTCTTGGCGTCGTCGCGACTACTGGGCGAGCTGAAGCTGGTGCTGCATGGCCGTCGTCTGCCCGGTCGAGTCGGTCACGGTCAGCGTGACGATGACTGTCGAGCCGGCGCCGCCGCCGTAGCGATGGCTCGCCGTGCTGCCCGTTGAGCGCCGGCCGTCCCCGAAATCCCAGCGGTACCCGACAATTCCCCAGTCATCGGCCGATGGCGCGGCGTCGAAGCTGCATTGCCGCGCCACGCAGGTCGATGCGAACTCGGCGAATGGCGGAAAGTCGGCGCCACTTCCGGCGAAGGGAGAGTAGAGCAGCAGATTGGGGGAGCCCACGCCGACATCGGCGAGCCGGTCGCGGCTCGCGGCGCTGCGGATCGTCGCCTGTACATCCTTGGGAGTTGCATTGGGATTCGACTGCAGCATCAGCGCCGCTGTCCCGGCGACCTGGGGGGCCGCGACGGAGGTGCCGGTCATCGCGAGCGTGTCGGTATCGGAGCGGTAGAAGCTCGAAGGGATGGCGGTTCCCGGGGCGAAGAGATCGATGCATGTACCCGAGTTCGAGAAGGTGGCGCGACGGTCCGTGGCATCCGAGGCTCCCACGGTGATTGCCCCGGCGATGCGAGCCGGAGAGCTGAGACAGGAATCGGCGCTGTTGTTCCCGGCGGCCACGACGAACGTTACGCCGGCGGTGATCGCTCTGTTGATGGCATCGTCCAGGGGCTGCGAGGGGCCGGCGTCGATGCTCAGGTTGGCGACGGCATAGGTCGGAGGTGCCGGACGACCCTTTCGCGGCCGAGGATAGTGCGCCGCGATCCAGTCAATCCCGGCGATGACGTCGGAGATCGAACCCTGGCCGTAGCAGCTGAGGACGCGCACCGGGTGGATCGTCGCGCCCTTCGCCACGCCGTAGGTGCTTGCGGCGGCGACTCCGGCGACATGGGTTCCGTGCCCGTGGCAGTCTTCGGTGCCGATGGCGTCCGGGACTGAAGTGAAGGCGTCGGCGGTATCGACACGATTGCCAAACTCGACGTGCGTGCTCCGGACGCCGGTATCAATGACGTAGAGGTCTACGCCGGTGCCGTCGAGATGGTACTCATAGGCATTGTCGGGAGCCGGTGCATCCTGGTCGATCCGGTCGAGTCCCCAACCGGGTGTGGGAGTCTGCACCTCGGCGAGCACGACCACGCCGTCCTGGGCGACGTAGGCGACGCTGGGGTCGCGCGACAGCGCCTCAGCGGAGCTCGCGGAACCGCGAAACGCGAAGCCGTTGATGGAGGCCTTGAACTCGTGGCCCGCGGTTCCCGCATAGAGCCTAGCCAGGGCGGCGGCGGGGAGCTGAGGCGCCGAGACGCCGGCCAAGCCACCGGGCAGAGATCCGGTGGTCGCGTCGTGAAGGACCACGATGTAGCTTCCGGCGATCGGTCGTTCGGCGGACAAGATGGCGGCCGAGCCCGGGCGGGGAGCGAACCCGGCGACAAGCGTGACGATCAGGCAGATTGGGGTTCGGAAGCGGCGTGCAGTGGAACTCATGGTGATCTCCTCGATCAGGTGCGCTTTCCTGCGCGAGGAGGTCGAATCGCAACGTCGATGCCACCATTCCGGGCCCATCAAGAGAGCGATTGACGGGCCTGAACTGATTTCCTTTCAATAGGTTAGTGGCCTTGGTCCGGAAGAGAAGAAGCGTCGCGCGGGTCTGGTATCTGGAAGTGCAATCCCGAACTCAGATTCTCCCGAGCGTGAGCCCGCGCAGGGATCCCGCGATCAGTCGCGAGGGCGAAGCCGGGAGACCAGCGCGGCGAGCGGTGCGCGAAGGAGCCCTTCTCCGCTCGGGAAACGCATCCTCAGAATCTCGAGTCCCCGGCTCGCCAGCGCACACGACGCAAAGTGCCGGGCGAGGAGCTCGGGATCGAAGAGCTTCGCTGCGACCGTCGCCTTGGCGAGGGCAAGACACCTGGCGGCCGGGCCGAGGGACTGGATCTCGACCCCGGTCAGCTCGTCGCTGTGCTCGATTTCGACCAACTGGAGGAGCGGCAGCACCGTAGAGGCCTCGGGCGGGAGAATTCCGTCCGCTCCAAGCTTGAGTTGCGGGAAGTGCGGCAAGGCCGCTGTCTCCGCCGCGAGGCGGACCGGTAGTTGATCGTCGGCGATGCGAGTGAGCCCGAGATCCGGATGAAAGCGCGCAGCTGCCGCCAAGGTCGATTTGCCCGCGCCCGAATCCCCGGCGAAGGCGATGGCGCAGAGCCGCGTGCGCGACCCGGGGTGCACGGTCACGGCGCTGGCGTGCAGGACGTGGATACCGCGCACGGCGAGGGCGAGAACAAGGGGTGCACCGAGCGCTCGCTCGAGGGTGCGGCTGGTGGCGGCAAACTCGCCGCTGCGCTGAACGTGCTCGCCGTGCGCGTCGACGACAAACCTCTCCCCGTCTTCGAATTCGACCCGGCGATCACCCTGGTCTCCGAGTTGGCATCGAATGGCGTGCAGGCCGCCGTCGACGAGACCAGGACCGGCATAGACATCGAACCAGTGCGTCGAAGTCACCGTGCGCCGAAGGGACGGCCGGGCCGCTCGCCGCGCCGCGGGGTGGATCGGTTCGGCGTTCCACAGCTCACCGTCAGCGAGAGGCTGGAGATAGCCCTCGACGGATGTACAGGATGCGAGCTCGAGGACGATCGGTCGAGGAGGAAGGGACGCCACGGGGGTGGAGTTTAGCCGGGGCACGATAGATTGCATCGTCCATGTCCCTTCCACGCCACTTCGTCCTCCATCTCCTGTCGCTCACCTTCGCGGTGGCGATCGCCTTCGCGTTGATCGAGCCGGTGCCCCTGCCGCTCGAGGCGGCGACGAAGGGGAGTGCCTTTCCGTTCGACAAGCTGGTGCACTTCGGTCTCTTCCTGGTCGCTGCCGTGCCCTGGCGGCGCTCGCTCGCGGTGCTCGGGTTGAGGTCGACCGGGGTCGCCGTCGTCGTGGTGGCGGCGGTCTACGGCGGGCTGCTGGAGATCGCCCAGGAGCTCTTTACGGCGCGCGACGCCGAGCTCTTGGACATGGTGGCAGGCGCGCTCGGGGCCGCCGCCGCGGTAGGAATCGTCGCCAAGGTGAAGGGCTGAGAGGCCGGATGGGGACCTGTCCCCATCTACAGGACCCGTCGTTGGGTGGCCTTGCCGTGGGCGGTGATTTCGCTGAGAATTCGGATGAAGCACGCATTCGAGGAGAAAACACGAGTGCATGACGCCGACTCTTCGGTGCTCATCGTGGATGACGATCCGCAATTGGGCCGGCTGGTCGCCGCGGTGGCGGAAAGATGCGGGTTCAACGCGCGCGTCGCGTTGAGCGCGCGGGAGGCTTGGTTGGCGCTCGACCCGGAGCCGGCGCTGATTCTGCTCGACCTGAACATGCCTGACGCCGACGGTCTGGAAGTTCTGCGCGAGCTGGCGTCTCGCCGCTGTTCGGCGCAGATTCGCGTTTTCAGCGGAACCGATCCGAGGATTCTGCGCTCCGCTGCTCAGCTCGGACGCGACCTCGGCTTGCGCATGGGCGAACCGGTGCCGAAGCCGGTGTCTGTGCCTCAGCTGCGAGACATCTTTGGCGAGCTCGCGAGGGTGGTCACGGTGGCCTTGCCGGAGCCGGTGGCGGTCTCGACCGGCGCTCCGGCGCCGCCACGGGTCACGGTGGACGAGTTGCGCCACGGGATCCGGAACGGCGAGCTGTTCGTCGTTTTTCAACCGATCGTCGACCTCGCAACGCTCTCACCTTTGGGCGCCGAAGCCCTCGTGCGTTGGCGCCATCCGCTTTACGGCGTCGTGCCGCCGGTTCGCTTCGTGGCGCTCGCCGAAAGCTCCGGCCTCGCGGTCGAGATGACCGAGCGGATCTTCGCTCTCGCGCTCGAATTCGCCGGCCGGCCCGAGTACGTCTGGGCGGGCAGGCCGTTGTCGATCTCGGTCAACGTGGCGGCGGCGGCGCTGATCGAGCTCGATCTGGCGGCGCTGCTCGCCGCGCTGCTGCCCGCCTACGGTGTCGCTCCCGGCCGGCTCGTCGTCGAGGTGACCGAAACGGTGATGAGCGCCGACCGCACCCGAGTGCTCGAGGTTCTCAGCCGGTTGCGCCTGCGTGGCGTCGAACTGTCGATCGACGACTTCGGCACCGGCACCTCTTCGCTCGAGCGCCTCGATCAGTTCCCGTTCACCGAGCTGAAGATCGAGCGCGCCTTCATCGCCGACCTGCTGCGGCGGCCTGACGCGGAGGCGATCGTGCGGTCGACCATCGACCTGGCGCGTCGGCTCGACTTGCGGGTCGTGGGCGAGGGGATCGAGGAGGCGCGCACGCTCAAGTGGCTGCGCGGCTCAGGCTGCGAGACGGGTCAGGGTTTTCTGTTCTCCCGCGGTCTCGAAGAGAACGAGTTCCTGCGCTGGCTCGCCGAGTGGGGTGAGCGGCGCACCCAGCTGCTCGATGCTTCGTCGCCCTGATGCCGGAGAGGCCGGCGGTCCAAGAGCGACCGGGTAAGGAGGGGAGTAGGATGGCGAGAGTCTTTGCCATCGCCGTCGCGATTTTCGAGGAGAACCAAGGTGAGAAGAACCTCCAGGATGGGTGGCTAGCCTGAGGTCGGCGGGCTCCCTGGCCGCCGCCCCGCTCGCGCGGCGGCGGCTGTTCTCGCGGCTCTCGGCCTTCGTCGCTGTGCCCGGGCCGATCGCCGACAATGTCGCGCGGCACGACAAGCCGTGCAGCGGGGAGAGGTTGGGACGCAAGCTGCGCGAGGCGCCCGATGGGCCTGCCTCGAGATAGCTCGGGCCTGAACGTGGCCCGCTTCTGCGGTGCGATCGCGGCGGGGTTCGGGTTCCTGGCGCTGCTTGGCTGGGCGCTGGAGGTGCCGTTCCTGGCGACCTTTGGGGACGACAGAATCCCCATGGCGCCGAGCACGGCGGTGCTATTCGTCCTCTACGGGAGCGTTGTGTTCCTGCGCGCTCACCTACCGCTCAACCGTTTGGCGCTCGGCATCGGCGCGGCCGTCACCTTCGCGGGGGCGTTGCTCGCGTTGCTGCTGTTGATCTTGTCGATCCTGGGCATCCGTCCAGCTGCCGAGCTCCTCGGCTTTGCCGCTCCCGGCACGCTGGATGAAACGCCCGTCGGGCACATGTCTCCGGTGGCGGCGAGCTGCTTCCTGCTGGCGAGCCTGTCGTTCCTCGGCTCGCTGCCGTCCTCCTCGCGCCGCGCCTGGCCGGCCGCAGCGGCGCGGTGGATTGCCGGCCTCGTGCTCGCCGTGAGCTGCCTGCTGCTCCTGGCGTATCTGTTTGGCAAGCCGCTCTTCTGCGGCGGGTCCTTCATCCCGCCCGCGGCGACGGCCAGCCTCGCCTTCGCGGCCCTCGGGGTGGCACTGCTGGAGCTCGCCGGCCGGCCGGTCCGCCCCCCGGCGTCGCCAACGGCAGCGTCGCGCAAGGGCGTTCCGCGTCGGCTCGTGCTGATCGTCGTTCTGGTCGCCGCGAGTATCGTCTCAGCCGGCGGGCTCTATTCCCGCGCTGAAACCAGGCGCCTCCGCACCGAGTTCGAGCGCCAGCTTACGGCCGTGGCGGAGCTGAAGGCGAGCGAGCTCACGCAATGGCGGTTGGAGCGCTTGGGTGACGCCTCTCTGCTGCTGAACAACGCCGTCTTTTCCGGCCTGGTGCGTCACCTGCTCGACGACTCACCGGACGCGGCGGCGCCAGCCCAGCTGCGGATCTGGTTGACCAAGATGCATACCCATTATCTGTACGATCAGATCTCCGTGCTCGACTCCGAGGGCAGCGAGCGGCTGGCAATTCCCAACCGGCGACGGCCCGTTTCTTCCGGCATCGCCAGCCGCGTGCCCGAGATCCTGCGGACCGGAGGGGTGACTTTCGAGGACTTCTACCGCGACGAGCGCGACAATCGGATCTACCTCAGCCTGCTGGTCCCTATTTTCGATGAGCACAGCCGGGCGTTGGGCATCGTCGTGCTCACGATCGATCCCCAGACCTACCTCTATCCGTTCCTGCAGCGCTGGCCTACGCCGGCCCAGACGGCCGAGACGCTGCTCATCCGGCGCGACGGCAACGACGCGCTGTTCCTGAATGAGCTGAAGTTCCAGCAGCACACGGCACTGACGCTGCGCGTTCCGCTGGCGAATTCGAACGAAGTCGCAGTGATGGCTGCGCTGGGCACGGAGGGAATTGTCGAAGGCCGGGACGACCGCGGTGTGCGGGTGCTCGCAGCGTTGCGGGCGATACCCGACTCGCCGTGGACCCTGGTCGCGCGGATCGACTCCGCCGAGGCCGACGCGCCGTTGCGCGAGCGGTTGTGGGAGATGATCGTGCTGCTCGGAGCCTTGTTGGCCGCCGCGGTGGCGGCGGTGGGAGTCGCCTGGCGTGAGATCCGGGTGCGCGACCTCCGGGGGCGCTACGAGGCGGAGCGCGAGCGCGCCTGGCTGCACGACGTGATCGCCCTGAGCCTCAACGAGGTCTACGTCTTCGATTCCGCGACGCTGCGCTTTCGCTTCGTCAATCGCGGCGCCTGCCGCAACCTTGGCTACACGCCGGAAGAGCTCGCCGGCCTCACACCTCTCGATATCAAGCCTGAGCTCACGGCCGAGGGATTCCGCGCCCTGCTGGAGCCGCTGCGCACCGCCGAGCGGCCGAAGATCGCGTTCGAGAGCATTCACCGCCGCAAGGACGGCTCCGACTATCCCGTCGAGGTCCACCTTCAGCTCGTCGACTCGGGCGGGACGGAGGCCTTCCTCGCGGTCGCCAGCGACATCACCGAGAGCCGGCGCGCTGAGACACGCATCCGGAAGTTGAACCGCGTCTACGCCGTGCTGAGCGACGTCAACCAGTCGATCGTGCGGGTGCGCGAGTCGACGGCGCTGTTTGCCGAGGCCTGCCGCATCGCCGTCGAGACGGGCGGCTTTCGGATGGCCTGGGTCGGCCTGCTGGACGCGAAGACCAACAGCGTTCGGCCCGTGGCCCACGCCGGCGTGACGGACGGCTACCTCGAAAAACTGCAGATCGAACTTGGAGCGGGCGACGGGTCGCGCGAGAGGGGACCGACTGGGAGCGCCGTGCGCGAGGGTGTGCGCGCGGTCTGCAACGACATCGAGCACGACCCGCGCATGACAGCCTGGCGTGACGATGCCTTGGCCCTCGGCTACCGCGCTTCGGCGGCGTTTCCACTGATGGTGAAGGGCGAGATCCTCGGCGCTTTCAACCTCTACGCCAGCGAGCCGGGATTCTTCGACGCCGAGGAACTGCGCCTGCTCGACGAGCTGGCGACGGACCTGTCGTTTGCGATGGAGGTTGGACAACGCGAGGAGACGCGACTCCTTCTTGCCGCGGCCATCGAGCAGTCGCCGGTCTCGGTGACGATCACGGATGCGGACGGCCGGATCGAGTACGTGAACCCCGCGTTCACTCAGATCACCGGCTATCCACGCGAGGAGGCGCTGGGTAGCAATCCGCGCATGCTCAAGTCGGGCAAGCAGGAACCGGCGCTCTATCAGGAGCTATGGACTTCGATCCGGGCGGGCAGGAGCTGGCAAGGTGAGCTCGTCAACCGGCACAAGGACGGCAGCCTCTATACCCAGGAGCTGACCATCACGCCGATTCGCGAAGCGGCGGGGAGAGTGGCGCACTTCGTTGCCGTCAGCCAGGACGTGACCGAGCGCAGGAGGGTCGAGGCGTCGCTGCGCGCGTCGGAGAATCGCTACCGCACGCTGTTCGACCGCAACCTCGCAGGGGTCTATCGCAGCACACTCGATGGACGCATTCTCGAATGCAACGAAGCCTTCGCCGGCATCTTCGGCTACAGCTCGCGGACGGACGCCCTGGCCGGTAGCGCCTACGTGCTCTACCCGACACCCGCGGACCGCGCGGATTTCCTCGCCACCCTTCAGTCCGCGGGCGCGGTGGTGAATCGCGAGTCCGAAGGGCGGCGCCAGGACGGACGCTCGCTGTGGTTGCTGGAGAACGCTCATGTGATCGACGGAAGCGAGGCAGCAGAGGGCAAAGTGATCGAAGGCACGCTGCTCGACATTACCGAGCGGAAGAATTTGGAGACGGAGCTCCGCCAGTCGCAGAAGATCGAGGCGATCGGTCGGCTGGCTGGCGGCGTGGCGCACGACTTCAACAACATCCTGGGGGTGATCCTGGGTTACGGCGAGCTGGTGCAGTCGGAGCTCACAGCAGAGAGTCCGGTGCGCGAGTATGTGGCGGAGATGGTGGAGGCGGCGCAGCGCGCCGCGACGCTCACCCGCCAGCTGCAGGCGTTCAGCCGCAAGCAGGTCCTGCAGCCCAGGCGGCTCGACCTCAATGAGCTGGTCGCCACCGCGCACAAGATGCTGGACCGGGTGATCGGCGAGGACATCGCGCTCGTCGTCCGCGCGGCGGCGGAGCTCGGGACGGTGCTCGCCGATCCCGGCCAGATCGACCAGGTCCTGCTCAATCTCGCCATCAACGCGCGCGACGCGATGCCCGCGGGCGGCACGTTGACGCTCGAGACCGCCGATGTCGATCTGCGCGAGGTCGACGCCACCACCGACCGCCCGGCGATAAAGCCGGGCCGCTACGTGATGGTCGCGGTGTCGGACACCGGCGTCGGCATGGACGCCGAGACCCAGCGGCGGCTTTTCGAGCCGTTCTTCACCACCAAGCCGGTGGGCCAGGGGACGGGGCTGGGCCTGGCGACGGTCTACGGCATCGTCAAGCAGAGCGGCGGCTACATCTGGGTCTACAGCGAGCCGGGCCTCGGCACGACGTTCAAGATCTATTTGCCGCAGGTCGACGAGCAGCCCGACGACAACCGTCCGGGCGTCGCGCTGGCGGACGTGCCCGGCGGCAGCGAGACCATCCTGGTGGTGGAGGACAACTTGGCGTTGCGCTCGGTGACCTGGCGGCGGCTCGCGGCGAGCGGCTACACCGTGCTGCTGGCGGTCGACGGCGAAGCGGCGCTGGCGCTCGCCGACACGCACCCGGAGCCGATCGATCTGCTGCTGACCGACGTCGTGATGCCGAATCTTGGCGGCGCCGAGCTCGCCCGGCGGTTGGGCGCGCTGCGCCCCGGACTCCGGGTGCTCTTCATGTCGGGGTACACAGACGGGGCGATCGTGCAACATGGCGTGCTCGAGGAAGGCGTCGTGCTGCTCGAGAAGCCGTTCAGCGGGGAAAGGCTGTTGCGCGCGGTGCGCGAGGTCCTCGATCGGCCGCCGCGAGTCGACGGCGCGCAAGGACCGGAGCGGCCGGAACGAGCGGAACGCGCGGAGCGACCGGAGCGACCGGAGCGACCGTGACTGCGACACCAGAGCTCGTCGAAGCGCGGTTGCGGGCCAGCGAGGCGCGCCTGCGTGCCATCCTCGACAGCGAACCGGAGTGCGTCAAGACCGTCTCGCTGGATGGCCGAGTACTGGAGATGAACCCGGCCGGATTGAGGATGCTCGAAGCGGACGATGCCGCCGAGGTGCTCGGACGGGAGATTCTCGAGCGGGTTCACCCGGAAGACCGCGCCGCTTTTCGCGAGCTCCACCGGCAAGCCGCTGGCGGCGGCAGCGGGCAGATTCAGTTTCGCGTCGTCGGGCTCAAGGGGACGGTGCGCTGGATGGAGACGCACTCGGTGGCGCTGCGCGCCGAGGATGGCGCAGTGGTTTCCGTGCTCAGCGTGACGCGCGATGTCACCGAGCGCATGCGGGCCGAGAACGCGCTGAGCGAATCCCACCGCTTGCTGCAGGCCATCATCGACAACAACCCGGCGCGGGTCTTCTGGAAGGATCGTGACTCACGCTACCTGGGCTGCAACCCCGCCTATGCCAGGGACGCGGGGTTGGACCGCCCCCAGGATCTGGTCGGCAAGGACGACTTCCAGTTGCTGCTCTGGAAGGACGAGGCCGAGACCTATCGCGCCGCGGACCGGCAGGTCATGGCTTCTGGAATCCCCATGCTCTTCTACGAAGAGCGCATCGCCACCGCGAATGGGCAGCAGATCTGGGTTCGCGCCTCGAAGGTGCCGCTGCGCGACGAACGGGGCGAGACTTTCGGGGTGCTCGGAACCTACGAGGACATCACCGAGCACCGGCAGGCGGAAGAAGCGCTGCGCCGCAGCGAGATTCAATTGCGCTCGTTCATCGAGCTGGCGCCAGCCGAAATGGCGATGTTCGACAACGACATGATCTGTCTGGCCGCCAGCCAGCACTGGATCGGCGCCCACGGCCGGGGACGCCCAACACCGGTCGGGATCAGCCACTACGAACTCAATCCCGATCTGCCCGAGCGCTGGAAAGAGATTCACCGGCGGGGGCTGGCGGGCGAGTCCATGGCCTGTGAGGAGGATCTTTGGGTCCGGGCCGACGGAACCCAACAGTGGCTGCGCTGGTCGATGGAACCCTGGCGCGACACGCAGGGCGCCATCGGCGGCATCGTCCTCCTGCTGGAGGATATCTCGGCGCGCAAACAGGCGGAGGCGGCGATTCTGACGGAGAAGTCCTTTTCCGAAGCGATGCTCGGCAGCCTCCCCGGGATCTTCTATCTCTTCGACCAGACAGGTCGGTTCCTGCGCTGGAACAGCGCTCTCGAGACCGTCTCGGAGTACTCGGCGACGGAGATCGCCGCCATGTCGCCACTCGACTTCTTCACCGGAGAAGAGGTAGAGCGGATCGCGGAGACCGTGCGGAAGGTGTTCGAGAGTGGGCGTGCCGAAGTCGAGGTGGCACTGACCTCGAAGAGCGGGAGAGAGATTCCGCACTACTTCGTCGGTACAAGAGTCAGCTGGAACGGCGCGCCGTGCTGCATCGGTATGGGGATCGACATCACCGAGCGGAAGAATTTGGAGACGGAGCTCCGTCAGTCGCAGAAGATCGAGGCGATCGGACGGCTGGCGGGCGGCGTGGCGCACGACTTCAACAACATCCTGGGGGTGATCCTGGGTTACGGCGAGCTGGCGGAGTCGGAGCTCACAGCAGAGAGTCCGGTGCGCGAGTATGTGACGGAGATGGTGCAGGCGGCGCAGCGCGCCGCGACGCTCACCCGCCAGCTGCAGGCGTTCAGCCGCAAGCAGGTCCTGCAGCCCAGGCGGATCGACTTGAACGACCTGGTCGCCACCGCGCACAAGATGCTGGACCGGGTGATTGGCGAGGACCTGTCGCTCGTCGTCCGCCCGGCGCCGCAGCTCGGGACGGTGCTCGCCGATCCCGGCCAGATCGACCAGATCCTGCTCAATCTCGCCATCAACGCGCGCGACGCGATGCCCGGGGGCGGCACGTTGACGCTCGAGACCGCCGATGTCGATCTGCGCGAGGTCGACGCCACCGCCGACCGCCCGGCGATCAGCCCGGGGCGCTACGTGATGCTCGCCGTTTCGGACACCGGCGTCGGCATGGACGCCGAGACCCAGCGGCGGCTTTTCGAGCCGTTCTTCACCACCAAGCCGGTGGGGCCAGGGGACGGGGCTGGGCCTG
>JANNGS010000049.1:0-21027 GCA_031403995.1 Thermoanaerobaculia bacterium | reverse complement strand
GCGAGCAGTGCGAAGCGGCGCATCGTGAGTCCTCCGTGACGTCGCCAGTATCCCACGGCGTCCGCGGTCGGTCTCACGTGGAAGGGTGCCGCCCCGGGGGCTAGCCTACGCCCCGTCCCGGGAGTCCAGATGGCCGACGCTCCGCCCGGACCCGCCGATCCCGCCCCCGACAAGCGCAAGGTCCACCTCGCGCTCCGCGTGAACGGCGAGACGCAGGAAGTGGCGTTCCTGCCCCACAAGACGCTGCTGGAGGTGCTCCGCGAGGACCTCGGCCTCACGGGCACCAAGCACGGCTGCGAGCTCGGCGAGTGCGGCACCTGCACGGTGCTGGTCGACGGCCAGCCGGTGCTCGCCTGCCTGGCGCTCGCCGCCGAGATGGAGGGGCGGGCGATCGAGACAGTCGAAGGCCTGCAAGAGGGCAACGAGCTCCACGCGCTGCAGACCACTTTCGCCGATCTCGGGGCTGCCCAGTGCGGCTATTGCACGCCAGGCATCCTGATGACGGCGAAGGCCCTGCTGGCGGCGAATCCCCGCCCGCAGCGCGAGGAGATCCGCGCCGCGCTGGCGGGAAACCTCTGCCGTTGCACCGGCTACATCAAGATTCTGGAGGCGGTCGAAGGGGCGGCGGCGACAATCCGCGGCGAGAACTGGACGCCGAACCGCGAATCGCTCTACGGAGCGCCGGAGCCGGCCAAAGCGGTGGAGCCCAAGCCCTCGCCGGTCAGACCTTGACGCCCAGCAAGCGCGCCGGCAAGAAGAGGAGACCCTTCAGGAACGCCAGCACGCCGCCGACGGCGAAACCGAGAATGCGGAACGGCAGCAGCACCAGCCAGACGAGCGGATAGAGGACGAGCGCCAGGATGGCGAGCGGCAAGCAGACGATGCAGAGCAGCACCCAGACGAGAAAGGTCAACATGGCTAGCGTCCCCGGTTTCCGCAAGGAAGAAAAGCTTCCACTCAATGGATACGGACGGAGCGCCCGTGAGTTTTGCGCGTCGGCGCTTTTTTCCCTTACCGGCCTTTTTCTCGCCTCGGCTTCCCCTGATGCCTGTGCCGCCACTCCTGCGGCGGCGGGAACCGCCGCCGCAACCTCCGTGAGCACGACGTACTTTGCAGCACCGGCCGATCTCGTCCTGCGCAACGGGGCGATTTACACCGTCGATGCCGCGCGCTCGTGGGCCCAGGCAGTCGCGATCCGTGGCGACCGGCTGGTCTTCGTCGGCGCCGATCGCGATGCTGCGGCGTTCGTCGGACCGAGGACCCGGGTGGTCGATCTCGGCGGGCGCTTCGTCCTGCCGGGGTTCCACGATCGCCATGTCCACCCGGTCTCCGGCGGGGTCGAGCTCACCCAGTGCGACCTGAACTCGAGCGCCGACCGCGACGAGGTCCTGGCGCGGCTTACCGCCTGCGTCGCCCGGCTCGGCGGCCGTCCCTGGCTGGTCGGCGGCGGCTGGGATCTCACCCTCTTCCCTGGCGGGGTTGCTGACCGCCGCGACCTCGACGCCATCCTCCCCGACCGGCCGGCCCTCCTCGGCTCGGCCGACGGACATTCCAGCTGGGTCAACTCGAAAGCCCTGGAGCTCGCTGGCGTCAGCACCGCGACACCGGACCCCGAAGGCGGCCGGATCGAGCGCGACGAGACGGGAGCTCCGATCGGCACCCTGCGAGAAAACGCCGCCGAACTGGTCGGCCGGCTGGTTCCCGAGACCACTGCCGCGGAGCGCCTGGCGGGCCTGCGTCTGGCGGTGTCCAAGGCCCACGGCTTCGGCATCGTCGCGCTCACCGAAGCCAACGCCGGCCCGGAGATGATCGCTACCTACGACACTCTCGACCGCTCCGGCGAGCTCGGCCTGCGGGTCGTCGTCTCGCAGGGTCTCGACCCCGAAGTCGGCCCGGCGGGCATTCCGGCGCTCGTCGCCGAGCGTGCCACCGCGCACGCCCCGCACGTCCGGGCGACCGCCGTCAAGCTGTTCGCCGACGGTGTCCTCGAGGGCGGCACGGCGGCGCTCCTCGAACCGTACATCGGCGGGCGCACCGGCCTGGGGATCCCGAACTGGAACACGGACGCGCTCAAAGAAGTGATCGTGGCGCTCGACCGCGAACGCTTCCAGATCCACGTGCACGCCATCGGCGATCGCGCGATTCGCGACACCCTCGACGGCCTGGCGGCGGCGCGGGCGGCGAACGGCGCACGCGATGCCCGGCCGCTTCTGGCGCACATCCAGCTCTTCGCGCCGTCGGATATTCCGCGCTTTCGCGAGCTCGGCGTCGTCGCCAACTTCCAGCCGCTCTGGGCTCACGAGGACAGCTATATCCGCGACCTCACGGCGCCGTTTCTCGGGCCGGAGCGCATGCGCTGGAACTATCCGATTGCTTCGCTGGCGAAGACCGGCGCCGTCCTCGCCGCCGGCAGCGACTGGTCAGTCTCCTCGATGAATCCGCTCGAGGCGATCGAGGTCGCGATCACCCGTTGCGATCCCGAGCTCGCGATCTGCCACACGCCTTGGATCCCCGAGGAGCGCGTCGACCTCGCGACGATGCTCGCCGCCTACACCATCGGTGGCGCATACGCCGGCTTCGAGGAGCGCGACAGCGGCTCGCTCGAAGCCGGCAAGCTCGCCGACCTTGTCGTTCTCGACCGGAATCTCTTCACGATTCCCTCCGGTGAGATCTCGGATGCGACGGTTCTCCTCACCCTTTTCGAGGGTCGGACCGTCCACGGATCTCTCGATTCCATGAAAGAAAAAGCTGCTGGTAAAGGAGGGCTGTGATGACGGAGCCGGGTCGCAAGCCCACGGGCGCCTCGGAGGCCACCCCCGCTCGCGATCCGGCTGCGGCGGAGGCGAAGCCTGAGCCGCTGCCGGATCGGGAGCTCAAGGTCATCGGAACACCGTTCCGCCGTGTCGACGGCTGGGCGAAAGTCACGGGCTCGACGCGCTTCGCCGACGATCTCTCCTTTCCGCGCCAGTGCTACATCAAGCTCGTGCGCTCGACGGTGCCGCATGCGCGCCTGCTTTCGGTGGACGCTTCGGCGGCGCTGGCGATGCCGGGGGTGCTCGCGGTGCTCACCGGCAAGGACCTGCCGGTCACCTTCGGCATCCTTCCTGTCTCGCAGGATGAGCATCCCCTGGCGCTCGACATCGTGCGCCATGTCGGCGATCCGATCGCGGCCGTCGCGGCAGTGTCCGAAGACCTCGCACACGAGGCGGCGCTCGCGGTGCGCGTCGAGTACGACCTGCTGCCGACGATCGCCACCGTCGAGGAGGCGATCGCGACTCCCGAGCCGCAGATTCACTCCTACGCCGACGACGGCAACCTCCACAAACTGCTGTCGATGGAGTTCGGCGACGTCGAGGCCGGTTTCGCCGAGGCAGAGCGGATCTTCGAGGACACCTTCTTCTACGACGGCAACACCCATCTGCCGCTGGAGCAGCACGCCACGGTGGCGCTGCCCGAGGACGACGGCCGGGTCACCGTCTGGTCGTCGACCCAGACGCCGCACTATCTGCACCGCGCGCTGACCAAGGTGCTGGGGATCTCCGCCTCGCGCATTCGCGTCGTCGCGACGCCCAACGGCGGCGGCTTCGGCGGCAAGAGTGATCCGTTCGGGCACGAGATCGTCTGCGCGGCGATGGCGCTCCGGCTCGGCCGGCCGGCCAAGATCTCACTCACCCGCGAAGAGGTCTTCTACTGCCATCGCGGCCGCCATCCCGTGCTGATGCGGATGAAGACCGGCGTCCGCAAGGACGGCACGCTCACCGCCCAGACGCTGCAGACCACCCTCGACGGCGGCGCTTACGGCAGCTACGGTGTCGCTTCGACTTACTACACCGGCGCGCTGCAGACGGTGACCTATCGCCTGCCGCGCTACAAGTTCGAGTCGATCCGCGCCTTCACCAACAAGCCGGCCTGCGGCCCGAAGCGCGGGCACGGCACGCCGCAGCCGCGCTTCGGCTTCGAAGTCCAACTCGACAAGATCGCCGTCGCGCTCGGCCAGAACCCGGCAGACCTCCGGCTGCGGATGGTCGAGGAACCGAATACCGTCACCGCGAACTGGCTGAAGCTCGGCACCATCGCGCTCGCTCGCTGCATCGAGGCGGTGGTCGCCGGCTCGGGCTACCGCGAGCGCTGGGGCAAGCTCCCCCCGGGGCGCGGCCTCGGCCTCGCCTGCGGCAGCTACCTCTGCGGCGCCGGTCTGCCGATCTACTGGAACCACATGCCGCAATCGGGCGTCACCCTGCACGTCGATCGCGGCGGCGGCGTCGCGGTCTTCTGCGGCGAGACCGAGATCGGCCAGGGCTCGGACTCGGTGCTGGCGGCGGTGGTCGCGGAGGTCCTCGGCCTGGAGCTCGCCGATCTGCGTCTGCAGGTCGCCGACACGGCGTTCACGCCGGTCGACCTCGGCAGCTACTCGTCGCGCGTCACCCTCATGATGGGCCACGCGGCACGCGACGCCGCCGAGAAGGTCCGGGCGGTAGTGGCGCATGCGGTCGCGCGGCAGCTCGGGCTTCCGGAATCGCAGCTTGTCTTTTCGGGCCGGCGAGTCTTCGACGCCGCCGATCCCGCCAAGGGGCTCTCCTGGGAGGACGCGGTGATCGTCACCGAAGCGCGTGCCGGCACGCTCGCGGCCGCCGGCTCGTACACGCCGCCGCGCTCCCCGGGCAAGTACCGCGGCGCCGGCGTCGGCCCCTCCCCTACCTATTCCTATTCGGCAGCGGTGGTCGAGGTCGAGGTCGATTCCGCGACCGGCATCTGGAAGCCGCTGCACGTCTGGCTGGCGCACGACATCGGGCGCTCGATCAATCCGGCGCTGGTCATGGGGCAGGTCGAGGGTTCGGTCTACATGGGCCTGGGCGAGGCGATGATGGAAGAGAGCGCCTTCCGCCGGCTGCCGAAGGCTCGCTCGGGGGCGCTGGTGCACAAGTTCCCGAGCCTGCTCGAATACAAGAGCCTGACCTTCGAGGAGATGCCGCCGGTGACCACCTACCTGATCGAGGAGCCCGATCCGGCCGGCCCCTTCGGCGCCAAGGAGGTCGGCCAGGGGCCGCTCCTGCCGATGCCGCCAGCCTGTGCCAACGCCATCTACGACGCCGTCGGGGTGCGCGTCGACCAGGTGCCGATCCATCCCCACATGGTCCTCAAGGCGCTCGAAGCGCAGCGCAAGGGGAAGCCGGCGCGCTTCGGTCCCGACGCCTTCCCGGAGATCGACTTCGGATTCACCCTCAAGGTGCCCACACCCTGGGAGGGCGGCGACGGCAAGGCGACCAACGAGGCCGAGTTCAAGCTCGCCACCGGCCGCAAGTCCAAGGACGGCACGATGGCCGAGCGCGACGAGGCGTTGAAGACCGGCAGTGTCGAAGCACTGACGACGAAGTTGCAAGGCAAGAAGGGCGGCTGAGGGTACTTCGATGCTGCGACTCCCGAAGTTCCGTCTGCATCAGCCGGCGACCCTTGCCGAGGCCGCGAAGATCCTCTCCGCCGAGGGCGAAGCCGCGCGCCTCGTCGCCGGCGGCACCGATCTCTGGCCGAACCTGAAACGCCGACATCAGAAAGCCGGCGAGATCGTCTCGCTCTCGCGCGTGGCCGGACTTTCGACCATCCACGCCGACGGCGACCTCGGCGACCTCCGGCTGGGCGCGATGGCGACGCTCACCGCCATCGAGCGCCACCGTGCGGTCCGCGAGCGCTTTCCCGCCCTCGCCAGCGCCGTGGGCTGGATCTCGTCGCCGGTGCTGCGCAACATGGGCACGATCGGCGGCAACGTCTGCCTCGACACCCGCTGCACCTACTACAACCAGAACGAGGAGTGGCGGCAGTCGATCTCCTACTGCATGAAGGCCGAAGGGAAGATCTGTTGGGTGGCGCCGTCGTCGCCACGCTGCTGGGCGGTCGCCTCCGCCGACTCGGCGCCGATGCTGGTGGCGCTGGGGGCGCGCGTGACGCTGGTCTCGACCGATGGGGAACGCGAGATTCCGATCGCGGCGCTCTACCGCGACGACGGCATGGCCTACCTCACCAAGCAGCGCGACGAGATCGTCACCGGAATCGTCGTTCCCGGCACCTCCGACGCCGCGCACTGCCGCACCGCCTTCTTCAAGCTGCGCCGCCGCGGCTCGATCGACTTCGGCGTCCTCTCGGTCGCCGTGGCGCTGTGGATGGACGGCGAGCTCGTGCGCGACGCCCGCGTCGTGCTCGGCTCGATCGCCTCGCTCCCCTCCTCTGCCGACGAGGTCGCCCAGGCGCTCATCGGCCAGAAGCTCGCTCCCGAGACGATCGCCGTCGCGGCGTCCTTGGCAAGGAGCGCCGCCACCCCGATGGACAACACCGACCTCGACCCCCGCTGGCGCGGCCAGGTCACCCCGGTCTACGTCGAACGCACCCTGCGCGAAGCGGCGGGCCTTCCCGTGACCTGACCCACCCCTCCTCCCCCCCAGCCCGTCTCAAGAAATCTCGCCTCCCACCCCAAGAGATGGCGGCCCGGGTCGCCGGGCAAATCAAACTTCACTCCGAACCAAGCAGTTTGGAGTCGGACATGATTCTGAAGTTCTCGGGCCCTGCCACTCTCTCGGTGAAACCGCCAACTGCGGTCGTCGCCCTCGGATGCCTCGGCCTGTCACCGTTCATGGCGGCGGGACGCCAGAGCCGGATCGGCCGGACGGCCCGTGCAGCCTCGCATCGACAGCCGCATTCGCAAGGAGAAACCGGTATGAAGACTAAACACCTGCTCTGGATCGCCGCGCTGATCCTCCTGGCGACCGCTACGGCCGCATCCGCTGAGAACCTCGACTGGGCCACCGCCGACCCGGCGCTCGCCGACGCCACCTTCGTGGCCAACGACACGGTCTGCGCGGAGTGCCATGAAGACTACCTGGCGGCCTACAACAAGACACGGCACGCCCGCGCCTTCTCGTCGGGCGTCACGGGGAGCTGCGAGTCCTGTCATGGACCGCGCAGCCTCCACGTCGAGGACCCGGAGCGCGAGGCGAAGACCTGGAAGGAGCTGGGGACGTCGGTCCAGTCGGCCGTCTGCCTGCAGTGCCACGATGACGGGGACCGCATGCACTGGGCGGCGACCATCCACTCGACCTCGGATGTCAGCTGCGCCTCCTGCCACATGGTGATGGAGCGCGGCAGCAACCGCGCCCTGACGATCAAGGAAGACACGACCCAGACCTGCTACGCCTGCCACGGCGAGGTCCGCGGCCAGATGCAGCGCACGTCCCACCATCCGGTGCGCGAGGAGCGCATGAGCTGCGCCTCGTGCCACGACCTGCACGGCTCGACCACGCCGGCGCAGCTGCTCGGCAACACGATCAACGAGACCTGCACGACCTGTCATGCCGAGAAGCGCGGGCCGTTCCTGTGGGAGCACGCTCCCGTCCGCGAAAACTGCCTCAACTGCCACGAGGCGCACGGCTCGAACCACAAGAACCTCCTGACCAAGAAGGATTCGTTCCTCTGCCTCTCCTGCCACTCCTACGGCGGGCACATCAATCTTCCGCGCTACAACCGCACGAGCAACCCCTACGGCAGCGGCTGCGTCAACTGCCACGTCACGACGCACGGTTCCAACCACCCGTCGGGCGCCAAGCAGACGCGTTGAAGGAGATACGAAGATGAGACCCTACATCTCGCTGGCATTCCTGCCCCTCCTGCTCTCGGCCGCCCTGCTGGCCGATGACTCGACCACCGTGCAGACCGAAGGCACCGTCACCATCGGCCTCGAGGAGGTCGACGTCGACGACAACTCGGCCAAGTACAACGAGTACCGGGACCGCAAGGACGGACTGCTCCTCGACCTGCTCTGGTTCGACCACTTCGACAGCAGCACGGGCAACTACTTCGAGGTCGAGGCGAACCGGGTCGGCCGGCAGGATCAGTCGATCTGGATGCGCACCGGACGCTACGACGGGATGAGCCTCTCGGTCGACTGGAACGAGACGCCCCATCTGCTCAGCAACGTCGCGATGACGCCCTACGCCTATCGCGGCAACGGCTTCTTCGAGTCTTCCGGGAACGTTCCGATCACCTTCGAGAGGCTCAACACGGTCGCGGCGGACGCCGCGTCCGTCCGGGCGAGCGACCTGCTGATCGCGGACTTTCTCTCCCGGAATCTGCACGGCACCGAGCTCGGCACGCAGCGCAACCGCGGAAACGTGGCGTTCGACTTCGGCGGCTCGCGGGCGTTCGATTTCAATCTGAGCTATACCGACGAGCAGCGTAGCGGATCGAAGGTCACCTACGGTCCGATCGGCGACCGGCCGCCGCGGACGCTCAATATCGAGTTCGCGGAGCCGGTCGACTACCGGACACGCGACCTCGAGCTCAAGGCCAGCCACGGCGGCAAGAGCTACCAACTCGGCTTCACCTATCTCATCTCCGAGTTCGAGAACGAGATCGACACCCTGACCTGGGAGAACATCTTCGCGACTCCCGCGGCCGGCGCTGAGTACGACGTCTGGGATCGCGCGTTCTCGGCTTATGGCCGCCGGCCGCTCTCGCCCGACAACAAGTTCCACCAAGCGACCGTCGACTTCAGCGCCGGAGCCCCGCTCCGCGGACGCTTCTCCGCTGTGTTCTCCTACGGGACGCTCGAACAGGACGAGAAGCTCCTGCCCTACAGCTACGCCGACGACATCCTGGCGAGTCCGAATCTGCCTCGCGCATCGGCTCAGGCCGAGATGACGACCAAGCTCGCCAACCTCACCTACACGTCGAATCCCATCAAGAGCCTCAACCTGCGCGCGTTCCTGCGCTACTACGACCTCGACAACGACACTCCGGAGAGCGACTGGACCTACGTCACCTCCGACACCTCGAACCTCAACGGCACGAGCAGCTACAAGAACCGGCGCACCAACCTCGCCTTCGCCTACGACAGTCTGAACGTGGGGGCGGAGGCGCAGTGGAATCTGCAGGTTTGGCGTTCGACCCTGGTCGGAGGCTTCGAGCGCGAGGAGATCGGCCGCGAGTATCGCGAGGCCGACACCAGCGAGGATCGTTTCACCCTGCAGTGGCGCGCCCGGCCCAGCGACACATGGGCGCTCAAGGCACGCTACCTCTTCGGCGACCGTGACGGCGACGGCTACGACGGGACTTTCACCCAGGATAGCTACTGGTACACGCAGGCGCAGGCCGGAACCGACGCCGACAACCCCCAGTTCACCTTCAGCAACCATCCCGACATGCGTCGCTTCGACGTCGCGGACCGCGTGCGCAACAAACTCGACCTGAGCGCCACCTGGATGCCGTCCGCCGCCTGGAACTTCACCGCGAGCTACATGATGCGGGACGACGACTACGACTCCGACGTCGCGCCGACCCAGCCGCTGGCCGGACTGCCACTCGCGGATGCTGCCCTCTTCACCCCCGGCGACCAGCTCGGCCTGCTCGCCGAGGATCGTGACCAGATCACGTTGGACGGCTCGTACGCTCCCAGCGATCGCCTCACCCTGACCGCGTTCGTCACCTTCGAGCAGGCGAACAGCGAGCAGCGCTCGATGGAGTTCAACGAGAACAACAAGCAGAATCCATCCTCGGTGGCGACGGCGGAGCTCGGTCCCTGGACCCGTGCCTCGAGCCAGTGGACGGCCGATTCCGAGGACGACAACCGCACGTTCGGTGCCGGCATGGAGTGGGCGATCACGCCGGAGCGGGTGACGCTGCGCATCGACGGCAACTGGACCCTCGGCAAGACCGATATCGTCTATCAGGGTTTCGGCGTCACCAACCAGAACGGCGTGCCGTTCGCCGACAACAACCAGTACGGCTTCCGCACGCCGCCGACGATCCGGCACGAGCTGATGGAGCTCAACGCCGAGCTCGGCTTCCGGCTCTGGGAGGGCGGCGACCTCATCGTCGGCTACGGCTACGAGGAGTACGACATCGCCGACTGGCAGCAGGAGGCCAACACTCCCTGGTTCGAGTCGGTCGGAAGCGAGTACCTGCTCCGCGATACTTCGCGCTCGCACCAGTGGGGCAACCGGCTGGTCAACATGGGTAGCTACCTGGCGCCCGGCTACACCGGCCACTACGGACAGGTCAGTCTGGCGATCCACTTCTAATCGCGGCTTTTCCGGACAGGCGGCGCGCCCGGTGCGGTCACGGCTTTCCGTGACCCGATCACCGAGCTGCCGCCTTCTGCGTTCCGGCCCGGTCGCCGCTCTCCTCTGCCCTCGGTCGCTGCCCAAGGCCCCCCAATTCCGCCCGGTCAGACGCGCCTGCTCGCCGCCGGACATAGAGATCAGAAAGGCTTTGGAGACTCCGAGTCTCGCCGGCTATCCGCCCGATTCCGGATGTGAGGCTCCGTCGCAGATGCGGCGGCCCGCCATCACTCCCTGTAGCGGTCGCGCAGCAGCGTCTGACGATTGACCATCGGGATCTCCACGCCGCGGATGAAGACGACGTCGGCGTAGGTCGTGACTTCGAGCGGATCGCCGTCCCAGATGACCAGATCGGCGTCCTTCCCGGGCTCGAGCGAGCCGTAGCGGTCGGCGACCCCCCAGATCGACGCCGGCACCGTCGTCAGCGCCGCCAGGGCGTCGTGCCAGGACATGCCGTGGGCGACGGCGTTGCCGGCGCTCTGCCGGACGTTTCTCGCGTTGTGCGCGTCACCGTTCATGAACGCCACGCGCACTCCCGCCGCGCGCAGCCTGGCGGCGTTCGCGAGCGTCGCGCCGGCTCGGTCGCCTCGTTGCCATCCGGAGGGCCGGCCACTCCGGGCGACGGGTAGACCCCGAGGTGGGAGTGGGCGTCGATGATCCCCGGCGTCACCCACTTGCCGGCGGCCTCGACCACGAGCGCATCCGGCGGCGCCGCGACGACCTCGCCGACCGCGACCACCTTGCCTTCGCGGATCAGCAGCGAGCCCCTTTCGAGGCGATCGCCGACGGCGGTCAGGATGGTCGCGTTGCGGATCAGCAGAGGCGGCGAAGCCGGCGGCCGGTAGGTGGAGGCGTAGGCCTGGGATTCCCGCCACGGTAGAGCGACCGCAGCAGCTTTGCCCGCCGCATCCTTGGGGGGCGGCGCCGGCGGCGCGAACGAGGCGCAGCCCATCATGGGCAGGAGTACCGCCATCGCAGGGAACAACTGTCGACACATCATCATTCCGCCGCCCTCGTGGACGAAAGTCGAGCGACGGAGCGTATCAGGGCGCGTTGGAGGTCGGACTGACTTCGTTCAGATAAGCGGGCTTGCCCCAGGTTCAACCTTGCGGACCGGCGCTTCCGTCCAGAATCTGGCGAACCTTGCGCAAGAGATCCTGCAGTGCGAATGGCTTGCTCAGGAACTGCTCGCTGGCGGCGAGCTCGGCGTAGTCCCGGGTGCGATCCTCGGAGTATCCGGACATGAAGAGAACGCGCAGGTCCGGCTGCCGCCGTCGCAGGCAGTCGGCCATCTCGCGCCCGCCCATGTTGGGCATCACGAGGTCGGTGAGAACGAGGTCGATGCTCCCGGCCACAGCCCCGGCGACCTGCAGCGCCTGCTCTCCGTCGCGTGCCTCGATGACCTCGTAGCCATTCTTCGCCAGGTGGGTGCGGAGCAACGCGCGCAACGAAGCTTCGTCCTCGACGACCAGCACACGCTCGGTCCCCCGATTCACCGATGGCGCGGCAGAAGCCGCGGGCTCGGGCTCGCCGAGCGCCACTGGCAAGTAGAGCCGAACGATGGTGCCCTTTTCCGGAGCGCTCTCGACGGACACATACCCCCCCCACTGCGAGATGATTCCGTAGACGATCGACATGCCGAGGCCAGTACCCTTGCCGACCTCCTTCGTCGTAAAGAAGGGCTCGAAGACCCTGGCCAGCACATCCTGGGGCATGCCCATACCGTTGTCCAGAATCTCGACCAGCACGTGAGGTCCCGGCTTTGAGCCCAGGTGAACTCGCACGAAAGAATCGTCGAGCTCGACGCGATCGGCAGAGATGGCGAGCCTTCCGCCGCGCGGCATGGCGTCTCGTGCGTTCACAGCGACGTTGATCAACACCTGATCGAGCTGAGAGCGGTCGGCCATGACCTGCAGTCGCTCCGGCGGGATCGCCGTTTCCAGCAGGATGTCCTCGCCGATGAGCCGCCGCAGCATCCGCTCCAGGTCCGTCAGGACAGAACCGATGTCGAGGAGACGCGGAGTCGTTCGCTGTTTCCGGCTGAACGCGAGCAGTTGCTGGGTAAGTCCCGCAGCGCGCTCGCCCGACTTGCGGATCTCGGCGACATCAGCCAGACGCGGGTCCGAGGGTTCCATCGTGGCCTGCAGAATCTCACTGTAGCCGAGGATAGTCGTCAGGAGGTTGTTGAAATCGTGCGCGACTCCGCCCGCCAGCCTGCCTACTGCCTCCATTCGCTGCGAGTGCAGGAATTGCTCCTCCAGTTGGCGCAACTCCGTGATGTTCTCGACGACTCCGACCATGCGCACCGGCCGCCCAGAGGAGTCGGCCACCAGGCGGCCGCGATCGAGGACGTTCAGATAGCGGCCGTCGTGATGCGCGAGGCGATACTCGCAGAGAAAGTCGCTGGAGTCCGCGAGGGTAGCCTCGTGCTGGCGCCTCACGCGTTCCAGATCTTCGGGATGGACGTGAGAGCTCCACCACTTCGTGAGGTCCAAGTTCTCCGCTGGGCGGTATCCGAACACCCGCGTCAGTCCGTCGGACCAGGAGAGCACGTTGCCCTCCATGCTCCAATCGTAGATGGCGCCATCGACCGCCGAGGCAGCCAGCTCGAAGCGCTCGTTCGAGCGCTGCAATGCCTCCTGCCCGCGCTTGCGCTCGGCAACCTCGCCCGCCAGCTCCTCGGTTCGAACATCGACTCGCTTCTCCAGATCCCTGTTGAGCAACTCGAGCTCTCGTCGCGCTGCCTGCAGGTCGTCGAGCATGAGGTTCATCGCCTGCGCGAGCCTCCCAGTTTCGTCGCTGGAGCGAACGGGGACACGCTCGTCGTGCTCGCCTCGCGAGATTCGCTGCGCAGTCGCGATCATTCCCGCCAGCGGGCGAATCACCATCGTTCCGAGTCCCACCGTCACGCCTGTGGCCAGCAGGAACAACGCCGCGCTGAAGGCCCAGATCGAGTTGCGGATCCGCTTCACTTCCGCCTCCAGGCCGGAGAGAGCGACTCCCACATCCACTCTTCCGAGGGTCTTTCCGGCGTGAACGATTGGCGTGGAGAGTCGATGGATCCCGGGCTCGGAATAGGGTTCCGCGATTCCGGCTGCCGCAAAGCTCGTTCCGTCGCTCGCCACCACGATGAGGTACGCAACGCCGGCCGTCTCCCGGAGCCCCTCGAGCACGGACTCTGCGTCGGTGCGGTCACCGAAGAGAAGAGCGGGCGCAATGCTGTGCGCCGCCACGCGGCCCACGGTACTCGCCTCCCGGACGAGAGCTGCGTAGCTCGACGCGCGCGCACGGGCCGGGAAGTAGGTCGAGATCATGGCTGTCATGCCCGCGAGAACGAGAGCGACCACCACGAGCAGCCGCATGCGAAGACCCAAGGACGAGAATGCGCGGACCAGCGACAGTGGCGACTCGCTCACGGCACGATCCTCGCCATTCGCAGCAGCTGCGCAGAGAAGTCGATCCCCTCGGCCGACGCCGCTTCCAGATTGACGATGATCTCGGGTCGATCGTTCCGTACACCGAGGCCGACAGCCAAACCGTCGAGCACCAGTTGCGGCACCGCAGTCATGCTGCAGATTCGCAGAGCGCGCGTCGCGGCGGCGATCGTCGCTGCCGTGAGGGCCCTCACCGGCGTGACGTAGAGGACATCCACCTCGAGCCGGGCGAGCTCCGCCTCGAGATCTGTCTTCGGACCGAGCTCGACCGCGATCGCTCTGAGGCGCAGGGCGACGAAGTCGCGGCTGGCGACCGAAGCGAAGGCTGCGAGCATGTCCTCGCCGGCTTCGAGCGAGGGACGATAGCGGCGCTGAATCACCACGCCGACGGTCAGCTCGGAGCCCGATCGTGCCGCCAGCGCGCGGTCGAAACTCAGGACCTTCAGCAAGAGTTGCGCTTGCAGCTCCGGCTCGATCGGGCTCTCCTCCCGGCCACCGACCGCCGACGCGGTTGGCGCGGCGATGCAGAACAGCGCGAGCAGCAGACTCGCCCGCCAGAGGTTCGAGCTCGGCGAGCGGCGCATCAGAAGCGGAGCTCGAAGCGCAAAGTCAGCGCCCGTCCGTCCTGCGGAATCGAAGCCTGACGATGCTCCACCCCCCCGGGAAGGGCGTAGTCCTCATCGAGAAGATTCCTCGCCTGCAACTGGATGCTGACGGGGATCCGCGCAAGCTCCCATGCCAGGGTGGCGTTCACCAGCAGGAACGGCTCGGTCGTCGTTGAGACGACGCTGTCACGCCCGGCCTCGTGAAGGACCTCGATCGCACCCCTCCCCCGGCCAGCGAAAGGAGCGGACAGCTTGAGGTTGACCTTCCATTCGGGAGAGTTGGAGAGCCTCTCGCCGCTGACGTCGTCGTTCGCACGCTGAAGGCTCGCCCCAGCATGGATCCAGAGCCCGCTCGGAAACCGGGCCGAGAGCTCGAGCGCCGCGCCTACCGACGTCGCTGAATCGACGTTGACGTAGTGGATGTGCTCGTCCGAGCTGTCGACTCGCTGATCGATCAGATCGGACATCCGGAAGCGGAAGGCCGAGAGCGAGCCCATCAGCGCGGGACTGAACCGTCTCTCCCACACGACCTCGAGACTCTCGATCGTCTCGGGCTCGAGCTCGCTGTGCATATCGGCCTCCCCTCCCGACACGCCGTCGGCGATCTCATAGGCATTGGGCGCGCGAAAGGCGCTACCCGCCAGCAGCTTCAGGCTGTTGGTACGGTTCGGGAGGTAGACGAGCGCCAGCCGCGGGCTAAAGGCGCCCTCGGAGATCGAGTAGTCGTCGTAGCGCGCCCCCAGCGTGAGCAGGAGCGCTTCGGTGAGCTGGAATTCCTGCTCGGCATAGAGCGCCGCGATGCGATAGGGCAGGTCGATATCGAAATAGACGTTGCCGAGCTCATCGAAGTAGCGGAAATCGGCCTTGCGGTTCTCGCGCCATTCGATTCCCGCCGTCGAGCGACTTTCCGGTCGCGGCTCCCAGGTTGCCTGGAGCTCCGCGGACCACCAGTTGTTGTCGGTCGAGTCCAGGTAGAGAACGCCGTCCGCCGGGTAGATTCCGTCGTAGGCGTACTTGCCCGCCTGCGCTCGCGCTTGCACGCTCCACCCGGCAGCAAAGGCGCGGCTCCAACCGATCCCCAGCAGCGTCCAGGAGTCTGTCGTCGCATCGCGACGGTCCCCCAGGTCCGTCTCGTAGGCGCCGGTGGGAATACCCTTGCTCCGCGAGCTGGCGTAGGCGGAGAAGCGAAAAGCGTCGTACGAGGCGCGCACGCTCATCCCGCGGTTGCGGTCCCAGTCGGCATCCTCCGAGACCCCGCCCCCAGCCTCCGATTCGTATTCGGGATAGAAGTGATCCGCCCCACCACTCGAGCTCGCCAGCGCCGACCAGGCTATGCGCAGCCTTCGTTTCGAGGAGGTGACTCCTCGTACCGATCCGGCGACGCGGTCGAAGTCGCCGCCCTCGACGGCCACAGCGCCCCCTGAGCTGCTCGCCGGATCCCGCGTGACGACGTTGACGACGGCGAGCATCGCTGCGGTACCGAAGGCCGCGGACCCCGGGCCGCGGACGATCTCGATCCTTTCCACGGCGCGCATCTCCAGCGGCAGGTCGGTGCCGATCGCCGCGGATCCGTAGACACCTTCAGTGACACGCATCCCGTCGAGCATCACCAGTATGCGGCTGTTGTAGTCCGTCGGACGGCTGAATCCACGCACTCCGACGTAAGAGTAGTTGCGGTCATAGGAGAGGTAGAGGCCGGTGACCGAGCTCAGCGCCTCGGCGACCGTCTGCCAGCCGAAGCGGCTGATCTCCTCGGCCGTGATGATCATCACCGACGCCGGCGCCCGCATCGAGGTCTGCTCCAACTTGGAAGCAGCACTGACCGGAATCGCGAGTAGCTCGTCGAGTGCCGACTCCCCGTTCGGTAGCGCCTGGAGCGACGCCCAGGGCAAGAGCAGGGAGACGCCACTCAAGGCAAGGGTCAAACGTGTTCTCATTGGCCTCCTGAGAGTCCGCGCCCCATCGAGAGCCTTGGTCTGCGAGATCCGCGCCAATCGCGCTCGACGCCACTGGAATGGCCCTCGAGAACCTCGCAGACCGCAGTCGATACTCTGCTTTGAGACCCCTGATAGCAAGCCCCGTTAAGGCGGGATCCAGGCCTGCTTCCCGCTGCATTCCCCGCCTCAGTCTGGATCCTGGACGCAAACGGGTTCGCCGAGCACCATGCTGGCAGCCGGTCGGAAGCTCCCCCAAGCCGCGAGACCCGCGCTCGGGCAGCGGATCTTCCACAGGCGATAGGAGCCGGCCCCCTTCCCAGGAGAGGAAAAGGGCCGGCTGCCGAGGCCAGAGGACGCTCCTGGGTGACTAAGGGACGGTGACGCTCCAGGCGCTCGTATCCGAGCTTTCGAAGCCGTCGCTGAAGAGCGCCGGCGGGCGACCGTGGAAGAGGTCGTCGAGGCGGACGGTGAAGCCCGCCGCGGCGCCGCCTTCGACCTGTACGGTCACGAGGACCGAGAGCGCGCCCTCCGGTGATCCGTTCCGCGCCAGTTGCAGGTAGGTGCGGAACCCGCCGGTGTCGCCGGCGACCGGCGGCGAGAGCGTCGAATCGAGCAGCGCGCCGGAACAGCCGGCGCCGTCGAAGAAGTCGAGCCTGACGCCGACGACCGGTGCCCCCGGAACGGTGCTCTCGACCGTCGTCCAACCGCTGCTCGCGAACGGACCCGCCAAACCCGCGAAGCACTGCGAGAGGGCCCAGACCTGGCCCGCTCCGCTTGCGGTGAGGATCTCCGCCGAGCCCGAGGTGGGGGCCGAGCTGAGATCGCTCGAGCTCCACAGCAGGCTTCCTGGCACCGGCTCCGTCACCACCCATCCGGCGAGGTCGTGGTCGAAGTTCGGGTTCCCGAGCAGGTCGGTCGCGCTGACCGTGAAGTTGCGGGTGAAGCCCGCGATCGGTGTGCCGGCGTCGTCCTCGAGCGTCGGGCAGACCAGGAGGCGGTAGCTCTCCCGCCGCAGCGCCAGACTGCCGGAGAGGCCGAGCGCCGCCATCGTGTTGGGAGCGCTGTAGCTCACCGCCGCGAACGGCACGGGGACGTCGTCGCCGGCCGCTGTACCGCAAGCCACCGTCTGCACCGCTCCGTCGAGACCGGCCTGGTAGAGGCGGTAGTTCTCCGGGTTGGTGACGTCCGCCGGATCGCTGTCGCCGCCGGGGTCGAACATCGCACCGTCGAACTCAACGATCAGCTGGGTCACCCCGACCGGCGTCGACTCCCCCTCCACGAGCTCGCCGTCGCCGGTATCGGCGACCGTCCGGATCGCGACGACCGCGGCGCCTGCCGTGTCGATGACGAACGGACCGATCGACGCCACCGGACTCCAGTTGCCGGCGTTGTCCACCGCGCAGAGATGGAATTGGTGCTCGCCGTCGGTCAGCGGGTCGCTCGTTGCCTGAAGCACGTCCTCCTCGACGTCGACCTCGCCGTCGCAGTCGTCGTCCTCGCCGCTCGAGAAGAAGAAGCCGTAACCGTCGATTCCAGAAAGACCGGCCTGGTCGATCGCCGCCTCCCACTCGACCTCGACCGTGTCGTCGTTCGAAGCGACGCCGACTTCGTGGCTCGGGCTGGCGAGCCCGGTCGGCGCCGCCGGGCTCTGCGTGTCGACCTGGAACGGACCGAGATGCAACGAACCGCCGCAATTGTTGGCGCCATCGATGGCCCGCACGTGGAGCCACCAGTTGTCCGCGTCCGGCGAACTGCTTCCAGTAAAGGTAGAGGCCGTCTGCGTCGTGATGCAGGTCGGATCCGTCGCACTCGTCTGGTCGTACACGACTGCGTAGCCGGCGATCCCGCTTGGATCGGTCGCGCCGGTCCACCCGAAGTCGACCGTGTTGTCGTTCGACCAGGTCGAGACGCTGTGACTCGACGAGCTCACGACGAGACCGGCCGGTCCGGCCGTGTCGACGATGTACGGTCCGTCGACCACGATGTCACTCACATTTCCGGCGAGATCGCGGGCGCAGGCGTGAACGAAGTAGCTCCCGTCCGATGGCGCGTCGAGCGTCGCGGTGGTACCAACGGTGCTCGTTGCCGCGCAGACTGGCGGCGCCGCGGCGCCCCGCAGGGAAACTCCATACCCGCTGACGCCCGAGAGGCCCGGCTGGTCGGCTGAAGCCGTCCAGCTCACGGCGATCGCCGTGTTCGAGTGCGGCAGTCCGTCGCCGTGGGAGCTCGAAGTCACCGGCGCCGGGCTTGACGGGACCTGCGTGTCGACCTGGAAAGAACCGGTCTCGATCGGCAGCGCGCAGTTGCCGGCGCGGTCGCAGGTCGCGAGGTGGAAGAAGTGCGAGGCACCGTCGGCGAGCGTCGCCGCCGCCTGGTGCACCGCCGCCTCGGGCATGTCGACGCTCGTCCCCGGGTCGCTCCCCGACACGAGGTCGAACAGCACCGAGTAGCCGGCGAGACCCGCGCCCGACGGGTCGTCGGTCGCCCCCGACCAGGTCACGACGAGGCCGTTGCTGTTCGTCCAGACACCTGGCGGCAGGTTCGGCGCCAGGACCGGGTTCGACGGCGCCGTCGTGTCGACTTGGAAGGTCCGCACGAAGTCGTCGCCGCCGCTGCCATTGCCATCGCCGTCGAGCGGCAGACCGACCAGGTCGATGATCGCCGCCGAGCCGCAGACGTAGAGGCGATAGCGTTCCTCACCGAGCACCAGACCACCGTTCACCGCCAGGGTCGCGGTACGGGTGGGTCCGTCGTAGACCACGCTGTCGACGGCGAGCGCGACATCCGCCGGATCGACTCCCGCCTGGCAGGAGAGCGTCTGGAAGCCATCCCCGCCGGAGGCCAGCAGGCGGTAGTTCCCCGGATTTGTCACGTCGTCGGGATTGGTATGCCCTATCGGGTCGTAGACCGGCTCGCTGAAGGTCACCACGAACGTGGTCAGGGCGACGTTGGTCGCTTCCTCTTCGTCGAGCCCGGCGCCGGCCGTCGGCGCCACGGTCTCGATCAGGGTGACCGTCGGCGGCGAGCGGTCGATGGTGAAGTTGCGCACGAAGTCGTCGTTCGCCACCGTGTCGCCGTTGCCGTCGAGATGGTTGCCGGCGACGTCGGTGAGCGAGGCGCACGCCAGCAGGCGATAGTCGCCGGTCGGCAGAACCGCACCACCATTGACAGCGAGTCTGTAAGACGATCCACCCAAAGAGCTCACCCCGTCGATCGCCACGGCTAGATCCTGGGCCGAGACTCCACCGGCGCAGGAGACGGTCTGGAAGCCGTCGCTGCCGGCAGCGATCAGGCGGTACGACGTCGGCAGGGAGACCGAAGTCGACATCCCCTCATTGAAAGCGAGCCGCAGCTGCGTGATCGCCAGCCCGGTGGTCTCGCCCTCGCTGAGCATCCCGTCCAAAGTCGCCGGCACCGAGTCCACCAGGACCACCTGCGGCGCCACGAGATCGATCGTGTACGGCCCGGCCTGCGTGACCGCTCCCCAGTTGCCGGCCACGTCGCGGGCGCAGACCTGGACGTGCCAGTCGCCGTGCGCGAGCGCCGAGCTGACGAAGGAAGTGATTGTCGTGTCCTGGCTGCCATCGCAGGTCGTCGAGGCGCTGGCGCTGAACTGCACCGAGTAGCCGGCGACGCCGGAGCGCTCGTCGGTGGCAGCGGACCAGCTCATCGCGATCGTCGGGTCGATCGAAGCCAGACCGACCGCGTGGTCGGTCGAGACCAGACCGCTCACCGATCCTGGGGCGACGGTGTCGAGCCAGAACGGGCCGAGGTGCACGGTAGCGCCGCAGTTGCCGGCGGCGTCCCGGGCACGTACATGGATCCACCAGTGGTTGCTGTCAGGCGAACTGCTGCCAGTAAAGGTGGTGCCGGACTGCGTCGTCGTGCAGGCCGGTTCGGTGGCGCTCGCCTGGTCGTAGACCACGGCGTAGCCAGCGACGCCGTTGGCGTCGGTCGCGCCGCTGAAGGTGAAGTCGACGCCGTTGTCGTTCGACCAGGTCGAGACGGTGTGACTGGTCGAAGCAACCGCCAGCCCTGCGGGCGGCGTCGTGTCGACGATCCACGGTCCGCCGTGGGTCGCCGGGCCGCGGTTGCCGGCCAGGTCGACGGCGCAGACATGGAAGTACCAGCTGCCGTCGGCGAGCGGCGGCGAAGCCGCCGTGCGCTCATCCTCGGGGCTGTCCATGCTGCCGTCGCAGTCCTCATCATCGTCGGCGCTGAAGGCGAAGCTGTAGCCCGCGATACCGGAGAGCCCGTCGCTCGCGGCGCCCCAGGCGACGTCGATCGTCGTGTCGGAGACCGGGCTCGACACCGGATCGTGGCTCGGACTCGAGATCGCACCGGGTGCGGCAGGTGCCGACGTGTCGATGCCCCAGAAGCCCTCTTCCGCTTCGCCCACTGCGCAGTTGCCGGCGCGATCGACCAGGCGCACATGGACGAACTTGGCGCCTTCGCCGAGCGTCGCGGCGGTGGCACCGGTGCCGGCCGAGTCAGGCACTTCGATCGTGCAGTCGACCGCGGTCGACGGGTTGCCGTCGATCACCACTGAGTAGCCCGCGAGGCCCGACCGGTCGTCGGTCCCGCCGCTCCACTGCGCCGCGAAGCCGGTCACCGGCGACCAGGCCCCGAGCACGTGGGTCGAGGAGCTGATCGTCGTCGGATTGGTCGGCGGCACGGTGTCGACCGTGAAGCTGCGGGCGAAGTCGTCGTTGCTGTCGCCGTCATCGTCATCGTCGATGGCGTTGCCGCCCAGGTCGGTGAGCGTGGCGCAGGCCAGCAGGCGGTATTCGCCGTCGGGCAGCGCCGCTCCGCCGTTCAGGGCGAGCGTCGAGGTCAGGCTCGAGTACGCAGCCGAATCGATCGGGAGGTTCGTGTCGTCTCCCACCAGCGGGCCGCAGGCAGACGTGTCGAGCTCGCCATCGACGCCGCCCTCGACCAGGAGGAAGCT
>JANNGS010000048.1:0-25145 GCA_031403995.1 Thermoanaerobaculia bacterium | reverse complement strand
CTCGAGGCGTTTTCCGTAACGGGCGCAAGCGGCAACGACGAAGACCTAATCATCTTCACCGCGACCAGCCTGGGCTCGGTGACGGCGGGGACATGGGCGATGCACTTCGACGGCAGCGACGTGTCGCTCACCGCGACCCGTCGAGCGGGTGTTGGAGGGCCTGGTAGTGCTCTCCAAAGAGGTAAGTCGGTGACGCAGGTAACCGTAACTCCGGCCGTTACTTCCGTCACGGTCGATGAGGAAAATGTCACTGTAGCGATCACCGAAGAGACGGTCGCTGTAGTAACTATTGGCATCCAGGGTCCGCAAGGAATCCCCGGTCTAGAAGGCTTGGATGGCCAGCCCGGCCCCACCGGGGTAACCGGACCATCTGGTGGCCCGACCGGCGCTGCTGGGGCTACTGGTGCCACCGGAATCCCGGGGATCGAAGGGACCCCTGGGCTCGACGGCCTAGTAGGTGCTACCGGTGCAGGGGGTGGGGCAACCGGTCCAAGCGGTGCAAGTGGTCCTAGCGGGCCAAGCGGCCTGAATCGCCAGCGAGCGCAAGGCGTCCGGTCGCGCCCCCCGCGGGGCGCGCGGATTGAAACTCGACGAGCGTAGCGAAGGCAGCGGACGACGCGGGTCGCGCCCTCCGCGGACCGCGATCACGGAACGACCAGGCTCCAGCCGCCGGCGGTCTCGTCCTCGAAACCGTCGTTGAACAGCGCCACGATGAGTCGGCCGCGCATGCCGAAGCCTTCGCTGTCGGCGAAGGTGTGAACCTCGCAGTGATAGGGAATATCCGCCGGAACAGGGAAGGTGCGGGTGAAGCTCCAGCCGGTGCCCGGTTCGCCGGTCTGGCCGGTGTCGGCACAACCGTCGGCACAACGAAACGAGGCGTCGTCGGCGAGGACGTTGTGATAGCCCCCGAGATTGGTCCAGGTCACCGAGTCGCCCGGCTGGATCACCAGCACCCCCGGGGTGAAGGTGTTGTTCGGATTGGCGCCGATCTCGTAGTTCGCCGGCGCCGCTGCGCCCGCCACGCCGAAGAACGCTCCGACGAAGATGCCGGCCGCCAACCCGGCGAGGATGCCGCCACGCCGGCCGAGGTGCACCGCACCCGAGGAGACCCCCCAGGCAGGCCGAATCACGCTCCGACCTGTCCGACGCCGTATCGTTCGCGAACGATCCGCCGATGGTGGAGCTCGTGTCCGGCGAGAATCCAGGCGATCGCCCGCACCGAGACTTCGGTGCCGCACGCCTCGCCGCGCCGCTCCCAGTCGGCGGCCGCGAAGGAACGGAACAGATGCAGCGTCGCAGCCCGGACCGCCGCAAAATCGGCCAGCAACTCCGGCCACGGCCGGCTCGCAGCGTGGCACTCCGGCACCCAGAGGTCCTGGTCGAAACCGGGCAGGGGCGTCCGGTCGCCACGCCCGAAGCGCAGCGCGCGATAAGCGAAGACGCGCTCGCCGTCGGCGATGTGCGCCACGATTTCACGGATCGTCCACTTGCCCGGCGCATAGGCGTGCCGCGAGCGCTCCTCGGAGATCTCGCCGTAAAAGGCCGCGGCCGCTTCCGCCTCCCGCGCGAGGGTCTCCTGGATGTCGCCCGCAGGCACTGCCGCGATGTAGCCGGCGTGAAACTCCCCGTACTCTCCGGCACCGGGCCGGGCTGCAAGATCGCTGCTCATCGTGGTCTCCCCCGCACCCGCCCGCTGGCTCGCACGCGGGAATGGTATCGGACTTCCAGGCGCGCTTGGCGGCTCGCCGGTACGAGTAGAATGCAGGCCGTTTCCGTTCGCGAGGAGAGAGGATCGAGTGTCCGGCGCGGAACAGAGAACTCCGGTCGACGCCAACGCGGTGAGGTACAACCTCGCCGTTCAGCGCAGCCGTCTGGGCGTCATGCTGGTCATGGCCGGAGTGGTCCTGGTCGCCTGGATCACCGGGGTGCTCGAGTTCGACGTCGTGGGCGGGGCGATCGCCTGCGCGCTCGGCCTCTCGTCGGTGCCGGTCTTCATGCTGCTGCAGCGACGGGCGCAGAGCGCCGAGACGCAGCGCCGTCTCAACATCGCCTGGATGGTCGGCGACATCGGCCTCACCTGCTGGACGATCTACCTGATTCGCGACTCGTCGCCACTCTGGCTCATCTGGTTTCTGACCAACACCACAGCCGCCGCTTTCGTCGCCGGGCGCCGCGCCGCGCTGGCGGTTATGGCCGGAAGCTCGGCGGCCTATCTCCTGCTGCTCGTCGCCATGGGGAAGATCCAGGGTTTCGATCATGAGCTCGCCCTCGCCTGCGGCCGACTCACGTTGCTCTTCGGCGGGAGCTACTTCATGGTCAACGGCATCGCCGGTCTGCGCGAGCGGCGGATGCAGATCGCGGCGCTCAACGAGGAAAACAGCGCGCGGCTGGCGGAGCTGCAGCGCCTCACCGGCGAGCTCGACCGCCGGGGCCGGGAGCTCTCCCAGGCCAACGTCCGCATCCTCGAGGCCAATCGCGCCAAGAACCAGTTCCTCGCCAACATGAGTCACGAGCTGCGGACGCCGCTCAACTCCATCATCGGCTTCTCGGAGATTCTCTCCGACAAGCTCGGGGGCAGGATCGAGCCGCGCTTCGTCCGCTTTCTGCACAACATCCTGTCGAGCGGGCGCCACCTGCTCGGCCTGATCAACGACATCCTCGACCTGTCGAAGATCGAGGCCGGCAAGATGGACCTCGTCTTCGAGCCGGTCTCGATGCACGACATCGTGCACGGCGTTTCGAGTGTCATGCACGGCATCGCCTCACGCCGCCGGATCCAGATCGAGATCGAGATGGAACGCGGTCTGCCGGTCATCGTCGCCGACCCGCCACGGATCAAGCAGGTGCTCTACAACCTGCTCTCGAACGCGGTCAAATTCTCGCGCGACGGGGACGTCGTGCGGCTGCGCGTACGCCCCGCCGCGCCGGACGAGTCCGGCCTTCCCGTCCCCGCCTTCTTCATCGAGGTGATCGACCGCGGCATCGGCATCCGCAGCGACGAGCAGCAATTGATCTTCGAGGAGTTCCGCCAGGTGGACGGCGGCAGCACGCGCAACATGGGAGGCACCGGCCTCGGCCTGGCGCTGGTCAAGCGCTTCGCCGAGATGCACGGCGGACGGGTCGAGGTCGAGTCGGAGCCCGGGCACGGCAGCCTGTTCCGCGTCGTCCTGCCGGTCGACGCCTCCGCCGCCACGAACCGCCGGGATTCCGGAGAACCGCTCTCGTTCAACTTCACCCGCGCGGAGGCCCGCGAGGCTTTCCTCGAAACCGGCCACACGGTGCTCGTGGCCGAGGACGACGACGTCTTTTTCCGCGGCCTGGCGGGCGACCTCGAGGCGGCGGGCTATCGTGTGGTCCGGGCTCGCAACGGCGACGAGGTCATGGACATGACGCTCGCGGAAAACCCCGTGGCTATCTCCCTCGACCTCGTCCTGCCCGGCCGCGACGGCTGGGAGGTGCTGAAGGAGCTCAAATCCGATTCCCGCACCGCGAGCGTGCCGATCCTCATCGTGAGCCTGATCGACAACCACGAGCTCGGATTCGCGCTCGGTGCAGACGACTATTTCCAGAAACCACTCGACCGGGCGCGCTTCCTGATGCGCCTCAGGGAGCTTTCGCCGGACCAGCGGGAGTTCGAATGCTCGTCGGTGCTGGTCATCGACGACGATCCGCAGGTACACGACTATCTCGACGTCGAGCTCTCGGAGGCTGGATACCGGGTGCACTCGGCGACCGGCGGCCGTGAGGGAATCGAGCTCGCCCATGCGCTGCGCCCTGACGTCATCATTCTCGACCTGATCATGGACGGCATCGACGGCTTCCAGACCGCTGCCGAGCTCTCGCACCATGCCGAGACGGCGCAGATTCCGATTCTCGTCTTCACATCCAGGGAGATGACCGCCGAAGACCGCAGGGAGCTCGCGGGCCCGACCACGGCGCTCCTCACCAAAGCCCCCGAAGACCGCAAGCGGATAGTCGAGACGATTCGCGAACTGGAGGCGCGCCGCAGGGCGCGGACTGCGAGACGTGAGCGGACCACTCATCTGGGTGATTGAGGACAACGACCAGAATTTCGAGCTCGTCGATTTCCTGCTCGGCGAGAGCGGCTACCGTGTGCTGCGGGCGCGCGACGCCGACGAGCTCGCGCCGCTCTTCGACGGCGATCCGCCGGCTCTCGTCCTGCTCGACATGAATCTGCCTTCCGGATCCGGCCTGGAGCTGCTCGCCCGGTTGCGCGCCGACGAGCGCTCCCGGAAGACCCTCGTGATCGCCCTCACCGCCCATGCCATGCGGGGCGACCGCGAACGCTTTCTCGCCTCGGGTTGCGACGGCTACATCTCCAAGCCGATCGAATCCCGCCACTTCCTCGCCGCCGTCGCCGGTTTCCTGAAAGGCGGCGTCGAGAGATGATGTCGGAGATGAACGCACCGCCCGGCAAGGCGCCGCGCATCCTCGCAGTCGACGATCAGCCCGAGAACCTCGAGCTGCTGGCGGCGATCCTTTCCGACGAAGGCTTCGACGTCGGCTTCGCGAGCGATGGTCTGGCGGCGCTCGAGGCGGTTGCGGCGCACCCGCCGCAGGCGATCCTGCTCGACATCATGATGCCGCGTCTCGACGGCTTCGAGGTCTGCCGGCGCATCAAGGCGACGCGTCCCACCTGCTTCATTCCGGTGGTGATGCTGACCGCGCTCTCCGATGTCGAAAGCAAGATCCGCGGCTTCGAGACCGGCGCCGACGACTTCCTCAACAAGCCGTTCCACCGCATCGAGCTGCTGACCCGGCTGCGATCCCTGCTCCGGATCCGGGGGCTTCGCGACGAGCTCGACTCGACCGAAGCGTTGATCTTCAGCATGGTCCACTTGCTCGAAGAGAAGGACCCGTTGACCCGGAACCACTCCCAACGCGTCGCGGCGATCGCCGCCGACACCGGCCGCGGCCGCAAGCTCTCGCTACGCGCCCAGTACAACCTGACGCTCGGCGCCCTGCTCCATGACATCGGCAAGCTCGGCGTCCCGGAGTCGATCCTGCTCAAGCCCGAGCTCGAGCGCACGGCCGATGACCAGGCGTTCTACCGCCTGCACACCGCGCTCGGCGAACGCATCCTCCAGCCGATCGAGTCCCTCGCCGGAGCGCTCCCCTTCGTGCGCCAACACCACGAGCGCCGGGACGGCAGCGGCTATCCGTTGGGCTCCGTCGCCCAGGAGCTCGCACCCGAGATCGAGCTTCTGGCGGCAGCGAACGCCTACGACATGGCGCGCGCCATCTATCCGCGCAGCGCCGCCACCCAGGCCGAGGCCCTGCGCGAGGAGGGCCGGGCGGGCCGGTTCGAGCCCGCACTGGTCGAGGAGATCATCCGCTCCGGCGAGCGCCTGGCGACGGCCGGCACTCTGCCGACGATCGAGGACCTGCTGCCGGTGCCCGAGATCGACCCGGGAGGCCGGATCCTGGTCGCCGACGACAACTCCACCAATCGCCAGCTCTATCGCGAGCTGCTCTCGGGGGCAGGCTACGAGGTCGAAACCGCCCACGGTGGCGAGGCCGCTCTCGCCGCCTATCGCCGGGCCAAACCCGACCTGATGATCCTCGACATCCGCATGCCGGACATCGACGGACAAGAGGTCTGCCGGATCATCAAGGCCGACGAAAGCGCGGCCTACCTGCCGATCGTCCTGGTCACCGCCTACGAGGAACGCGGCCTGCGACTGCGCGCGCTCGACTGCGCCGCCGACGAACTGCTGCTCGCGCCGGTCAACAGGCTCGAGCTGCTGGCGCGCGTTCGGTCGCTCCTCAGGCTCAAGATCTACTACCAGGACCTGGTGCGCCACGAGACTGTGGTGCTCTCCCTCTCGGCGGCGCTCGAAGCCAAGGATCCCTACACCCGCGGCCACAGTCAGCGCGTCGGCGAGCTCTCGACCCGCCTCGCTCGCGAGCTCGGCCAGGACGCAGTGGTCGTGCAGCGGATGCGTACCGCCGGGCTGTTGCACGACATCGGCAAGGTCGCCATCCCCCAAAGCCTGCTCAACAAACCCGGCCGCCTGACACCCGAGGAATTCGCCAAACTCATGACCCATCCGGTCGTCGGCTGGGAGATCTGCAAGCCGCTGCGCACGGCGCAGTCGGTGCTCGACTGCATCCTCTACCACCACGAGCGCTTCGACGGCTGTGGCTATCCGGAGGGACTCGCCGGCGAGAAGATCCCCTACCAGGCACGGCTCCTCGCCGTCGCCGACGCGCTCGACGCCCTCACCTCCGAGCGCGCCTACCGGCGCAGCCTCTCGGTCGACGAGGCGGTCGAGCTCCTCGGGCAGGAGACCGACGCCGGCAAGTGGGACCCCGATATCTACGCCGCCCTCACCCGCCTCGCCGAACGCGGCCAGGCCGACCCGCGCCGCCTCGAGCTCTGAGCCGCAGCCCCTCGCATCCCAGCACCGCAGGGGACACATAGCGGCTGTCAGGGCATCTGTTCGTCGATACCTCCGAGCGGCCGCAATGTGTCCCCAACTCTCGTCGCAGCATGTCCCCAAGCCCCACCCCCCGCCCGTTTGGGGGTGGGAGGGCGGTGGAAACGCGGCTAGCCTGCGCGCATGTCCTCTGCCCCTGCTGCGTCCGACATGCGCGACGCGGTCGTCCAGGGCGACGCTGCGCGGGCGCGGGAGCTCGCGCTCGCCCTGGTCGCCTCTGGCGACGACCTCGTCGCGGCCGTCGAGCACGGTTTCGCCGCCGGCATCCGGCGGGTCGGCGAGCTCTGGGAGGAGGGCGAGTACTTCCTGCCCGAGCTGGTGCAGGGCGCCGAGGCGATGAAGGCGGCGATGGCGGTCGTGCTGCCGGCGCTCGCCGCGGGCCGGGCGGGCGCTCTCACGCGCGGCCGCGTCGTCCTTGGCACGGTGCAGGGAGATCTCCACGACATCGGCAAGGGCCTGGTCGGCGTGCTGCTCAGCGCCCACGGCTTCGAGGTCCACGATCTCGGGCACGACGTGCCGGTCGAGCGCTTCCTCGCCAAAGCACGCGAGATCGACGCCGACATCGTCGCCGCCTCGGCGCTCCTCACCACCACGATGCCCGAGCAGCGCCGCCTCGCCGAGGCAATCGCCGGCTCCGGCCTCGCACGTAAGCCGAAGCTGCTGGTCGGCGGCGCGCCGACCAGCCCGCGCTGGGCAGCTTCGTTCGGTGCGGCGCACGCCGAGAACGCACTGCGGGCCGTCGCAGCCGCGGAAGCGCTCCTCGCATGAGCTTCGCCGCGCGGCTGGCGCATGGGCCGGCCGTCCTGCTCGACGGCGGCATGGGCTCGATGCTCTTCGCGCGCGGCCTCGCCGCGGGCGAGACCCCCGAGAGCTGGACGCTCGAACGTGGCGAAGAGATCGTCGCGATCCACCGCGCCTACGTCGATGCCGGCAGCGATGCCGTCCAGACCAACACTTTCGGCGCCCACCCGCTGCGCCTGGCCGCCGCCGGTCTCGGCGGCAGAGCCGCCGAAACGGCAACGGTCGCCACTGCCCTCGCCCGCCGGGCCGGCGCGCGCTACGTCATCGGCAACGTCGGACCGACCGGTGAGTACCTGCCGCCGGTCGGCCGCGGCGAGCCGACCGAGTTCCGCCGCGGCTTCGCCGAGCTCGGCCGGGCTTTCGCCGAGGCCGGTGTCGATGCGCTGCACGTCGAGACGATGAGCGACGTCGCCGAGGCGCAGATCGCGCTCGCAGCGCTTCTCGAGGCCGCCCCCGGCATCCCGGTCTGCGTCTCGTTGACTTTCGAGCGCCGGAAGCGCGGCTTCTTCACCATCATGGGGAACCGCCTGGAGGATGCGCTGCCGGCGCTCGCCGCCGCGGGAGCGACGGCGGTCGGCGCCAACTGCACCCTGACGAGCGCCGATTTCGTGGCGCTCGCCGCCACCGCGCGTGAGGTCTATCCGGGGCCGCTCATCCTGCAACCCAACGCCGGCGCGCCCCGGCTCGAAGCGGGGCTGGCGCTCTACGACCAGACTCCCGCCGAGTTCGCCGCCGACCTCGCCGGGATCGTCGAGAGCACCGGCAGCTCCGTCGGCGGCTGCTGCGGCACCGATCCGCGTTTCATCGCCGCGCTGGCGGGTGAGCTCGCGCGCCGGAGTCTGCGATGAGCCCGCCGATCCACCTCGTCGACTCGTCGCTCTCCGTGGCGCGGGCCGACGTGCTGCACTTCCTCGGCTATCCGGACGGGCATACGCCGCGGCCACGGATCGCCGACCTCCTCGACGAGTGCCTGGCCGAGGCCCGGGGACTGGTGCGCGGGCGCGGCGTCTGGACGACGCTCGAGCCGCACGAGGCACCCGCGGTCGGCCTCGAGCCGATCGCCGCCAGCGGGCTGGTGATCGGCCTGGTGACCGCAGGTGCGGCAATCGTCGCGGCCGCCTCGGCGCGCATGGAGCGCGGCGATGCCACCGGCGCCTTGCTGCTCGATGCCTGTGGCAGCGCCGCCGCCGAAGAGGCCGCCGACCGGATCTCGGCGGCGATCGTCGCGGCGGTGTCCGGGGATGTCGCAGGTGTCGGGGGTGAAGGGGGCGCCGCAAGCGGCGCAGTAGCCGCCCCGGGCGATGCCGGACGCGCCGCGACGGTCTCCTGTCGTATCAGCCCCGGCTATGGAAGTTGGCGCCTCACCTCGCAGGAAGCGCTCTTCGCCCGCCTGCCCCACCGCGCGATCGGGGTGCATCTCAAGCATTCCCTGCTGATGGTGCCGCGCAAGTCGGTGTCGTTCGCGATGTGGCTGGGCGCCGACGCGCGTCCCCTCGCCGGCCTCTCCGGCTGCGCCCGCTGCGAGCTCGAGAGCTGCCGCTACCGCCGCGAACCCCGCTCCATCGAGGACTCTGCCGGTTGACGCCGCGCCTCGAGCTCTTCGCCGCAGACGATCTCCCGCGCTTGCTGGACGAAGCGTTCCGGGTTCTCGCGCGCATCGGTGTGCGGATCGAGAACCCGTCCGCGGCTGAGGTGCTGCTCGCCGGCGGCGCCGTGGAGCGCTCGGGGCGGTTCTTCCTGCCCGAGACCCTCGTGCGCGCGGCGCTCGCCACAGTGCCGCCGCGCTTCGCGCTCTGCGACCGTTCGGGCGCCGCCGTCGTCGAGCTCGGCGCCGGCCGGACCCATTTCAATCCCGGCTCGGCGGCGATCTATCGCATCGACGGAGGTGGCGCCAGCCGCCGCCCGGCTTCGACCGCCGACGTGATCGCGCTCGTGCAGTTGGTCGACGGCTTGCCTTGCTATGCGGCGCAGTCGACCGCTCTCGTCCCCGCCGACGTCCCCGAGGAGGTCGCCGATCGATGGCGACTCCTTCTCGCGCTCCGGCATGGAGTGAAGCCGGTCGTCACCGGCACGTTCAGCCGCGACGGCTTCGCGCCGATGCTCGCCATGCTCACTGCCGTCCGCGGCAGCGAGCGGGCGCTGCGCGAGCGGCCGCTCGCCCTCTTCGACTGCTGTCCGACTTCGCCGCTCACCTGGAGCGATCTGACTGGCGCGGCGCTCGTCGCAGCGGCGCGCGCCGGTGTGCCGGCGAACCTCGTGGCCGTGCCGATGACCGGAGCGACCGCGCCGGTGACGCTCTTCGGCGCCCTCGTCCAGCTTGCCGCAGAGAATCTGGCCGGCGTGGCGATCCACCAACTCGCCTGCCCGGGGGCGCCCCTGGTCTGGGGCGGCGCGCCGTCGGCGTTCGACATGCGGCACGGCAGCGCGGCGATGGGCGCGATCGAGAGCTCCATGCTCAACGTCGCGAACGCGCAGGTTGGAAGGGCGCTCGGCCTCCCGACGCACGGTTATCTCGGACTCTCGGACGCGAAGACGCCCGACTACCAGGCCGGCATGGAGAGCGCGAACGGCGCCCTTTTAGGCGCCCTCGCGGGGATCGACCTCGTCTCCGGACCGGGGATGCTCGACTACCTGTTGTCGCAGTCGCTCGAGAAGCTCCTGCTCGACCACGAGGCCTGCCGCGCGGCGCTGCGCTGCGCGCGCGGCATCGACTCGGGCGCCCAGAAGACCAGGGACACGGTGACCCTCCTCGGCGACCTGGTGCGCTCCGGCGAGCTTCTTTCGCACTCCCACACGCGCAGCCATTGGAAGAGCGAGCTCACCATCGCCTCGGCGCTGATCGATCGCCAGAGTCATGGCGACTGGCAGGCTGCTGGCGGATCGAGCGCTCAGGATCGCGCCCGCGCCGAGCTCGAGCGCCACCCCCGCGGCGGCACGCCGCTCGCGGCCGAGATCGCCGCCGAGATCACCGCGATCGCGGTCGCAGACGCCGAGCGCCACGGCATCGGCACCCTGCCCCTTTCCTAGCCGGGGCACCGGAAACTCTCTGTCGGAGATTTCCGGAATCTGAACGAGAATACGGGCTCCATGCCCGGACCGGAGCCGATTCCATCGTCGTCCACCCGACTGATTGCCCTCTACCTGCCGCAGTTTCATCCGATCCGGGAGAACGACGAATGGTGGGGTCGCGGCTTCACGGAATGGACGAACGTCTCCCGGGCGACCGCGTTCTTCAAGAGCCATCTCCAGCCGCATCTGCCTGCAGACCTCGGATTCTGCGACCTGCGGGTCGCCGAGACCCGGGAGGCGCAGGCCGATCTGGCGAGAGACCATGCAATCGAGGCGTTCTGCTACTACCACTACTGGTTCCACGGCCGCCGGCTGCTCGAAAGGCCTTTCGACGAAGTGCTGGAATCCGGCCGCCCGACTTTTCCGTTCTGCCTCTGCTGGGCGAACGAGAGCTGGTCGCGGAGCTGGCTCGGCGACGACAAGGGCCTCTTGCTCGAGCAGACCTATTCGCCCGCAGACGATCTCCGGCATGCACAATGGCTGGTGCGCGCTTTCTCCGATCCGCGCTACGTGCAGGTCCATGGCCGCGCCTTGTTCCTGATCTGGCGTCCACGCAATCTTCCTGAACCGCAACGCACCACCGACACCCTGCGCGAGGAATCTGTTCGGGCTGGTTTGCCCGAGCCGTACCTGGTCGGCGTGGATGCCCATTGCCCGAACTTCGATTCGCGTACCGTGGGCTTCGACGACACCATGGACTTCACACCGCAGCTCGGGCTCCTTCCCGGCGCCCTCGATGACCGTTTCAGCATCAGGAGGCTGCGTCGCAATCTGCGGCTCGGAGTGCCGAGCGGCAACCTGAAGATCTACGACTACGAGCAGGCCTGGCAGGCCTTCTTCGCCGCGCGGCCGGCCTTCCCGCACCTGCCCTCGGTCTTCGTCGGTTGGGACAATACGCCGCGCCGCGGCCGCCAGGGGATCATCGTCACGAACGCGACTCCAGAGCGCTTCGGACGGGCATTGAAACAGGCCGTCGACCTCGTCCGGGAGCGCCACCCCGAAGAGCGGATCGTATTCCTCAACGCGTGGAACGAGTGGGCCGAGAGCAACCACCTGGAGCCGGATCTCAGGCACGGACGCAGCTATCTCGAAGCCGTCAGGTCGATCGGCAGTCGACGCCCGTAGGGAACACCCCATCTTCACCTCCGACCCAGCCCTTCCGGGTGGCGGATCCGGTCCCTGGAAACCAGCATGATCCTAGCTGTGACTTCAGGGGTCGGCGCTCGCAGCCCGGGCCGGCCCCAACTGACCGGGCGCTCTCCGGGGCGCAGGAGCTTCCCATGAGCCCATACAAGATTGCGTGGTTACCCGGCGACGGTGTCGGCGTCGAGGTGATGGAAGCCGCGAGAATCTGTCTCGACGCCTTGAAATTCGATGCCCGGTACTCTCACGGTGACATCGGTTGGGAGCTCTGGCGCACGGAGGGAGAGTCCTTTCCCCAGCGCACGATCGACCTCCTCGGGGCGAGCGACGCGGCGCTGTTCGGGGCGATCACCTCGAAGCCGGCGAGAGATGCCGAAGCGGAGTTGGTGCCCGCACTGCAAGGCAAGGGCCTGACCTACCGCAGCCCGATCGTGCGCATGCGGCAGAGGTTCGACCTGTTCACCTGCCTGCGGCCCTGCAGGGCCTACCCGGGGAATCCGTTGAACTACAAGGAGGGCATCGACCTGGTGATCTTCCGCGAGAACACCGAGGGGCTCTACGCGGGGGTCGAGTTCAGCCCGGTCCCCGACGAGCTGAAGGCGACGCTCTCCAGACTGAGCAAGCCCTTCGCCCACTTCGCCGACATTCCGGGCGACGAATTCGCCATCACCTGCAAGGTCAACACCCAGAAAGGCTGCGACCGGATCATCCGCGCCGCCTTTGACTATGCGCAGAAGTATGGCTATCCGAAGGTCACGGTCATCCACAAGGCCAATGTCGTACGCGCCACTGAGGGCATGTTCCTCGAGACCGGCAAGCGGATCGCGAAGGAGTATCCCGGGATCGCGATGGACGACGCCAACGTCGACGCCATAACGATGTGGCTGCTGAAGAATCCGCAGAGTTACGGCGTCCTGGTGGCGACGAATCTCTTCGGCGACATCATCAGCGACCTCGCGGCGCAGATGGTCGGGGGCCTGGGGTTCGCGTGCTCGGCCAACATCGGCGCGAAGCTCGGCGTCTTCGAGCCCAGCCACGGTAGCGCACCCAAGTACGCCGGTCAGTACAAGGTGAACCCGATCGCCATGATTCTCTCGGCGAAGATGATGCTCGACTGGCTGGGCGAGACCGAGAAAGCGGCCAAGCTCGAGGCGGCGACCGCCGCCGTCATTGCCGAGGGCCGGGTGCGCACCTACGACATGGGCGGCAGCGCGACCACGCTCGAGATGAGCGAAGCCATCGCGCGAAAGCTCTGACGCGGCGATCGAAGGGGGCTCGCAGATGGCGCACATCCTCGTTCACGAAGTCGGCCCGCGAGACGGTCTGCAGGCCGAGAAGCAAGTGGTCCCGACCGAGATCAAACTGAGCTGGCTCGAACGGTTGATCGGCAGCGGCCTGGACGTCGTGCAGGTGGGCTCCTTCGTCCATCCGGAGAAGGTGCCCCAGATGGCGGACACCGACGAGCTGTTCCGCAGGCTCACCGCCGCCAAACGCCCTGCGGGCGCCGTGCTCTCGGGGCTGGTGCTCAACGAGAAGGGCCTGGAGCGCGGACTGAGCTGTGGCGTGGAGATGTTCTGCCTCGGCGTTTCCGCATCGGAAACCCATAGCCGCAAGAACACCGGCATGGGAACGGCCGAAGCCACCCAACGCATCGTCGCCACGGCACTCGAGGCGAAGCGGGCCGGCAGGGAGGTCCAGGTCAGCGTGCAGAGCGCCTTCGGCTGTGGCTACGAAGGCCGGGTACCTGAGGCGCGCGTCATGGAGATCGTCGCGGCCTACCTCGCGGCCGGCCTCGACGCCATCAGCCTGGCGGACACCGCCGGTCACGCCCATCCGGCGCAGATCGCCGCTTACGTGCGCCGCATCCTGGCGCTGGAGCCCCGCGCCAGGATCACCGCGCACATCCACAACACCTATGGCGTCGGAATGGCCAACGTCTACGCCGCGATCGATGCCGGCGCGACCTCCGTCGAGACCAGTTTCGGCGGACTCGGAGGCTGTCCGTTCACGAAAGTCGCCGCGGGCAACGTGGCCACTGAAGATCTCGTTCACGGTCTGCAACGCTCGGGAGAGTGCGCCGGGATCAACCTCGCGAGCCTGATCGGCGTGGCGCGCGATGTCGCGGCGTTCTTCGGGCGCGACCTTCCGGGTTGCGTCTACAAGATCGGCCCGATCCCGACCGGAGTTCCGGCCGCAGTTCCGGCCGCAGTTCCGTGCGACGTTCCGGCAAGTTGAGCGACCCAGCGGAGCCGACATGAACCAGCGCATTCTCGAAGGCATCAAAGTCCTCGACCTCACCAACGTGCTGTCCGGACCGTTCACGACTTTTCATCTCGCGCTCCTCGGCGCCGAGGTGATCAAGGTCGAGAACCCAAAAGACGGCGACCTGGCGCGCAAGCTTGGCATCCTGCCGGAGCTCAACAAGCGCCTGATGGGTACGAGCTTTATCGCCCAGAACTGCAACAAGAAGTCGATCACCCTCAACACCAAGAGCGCCGAAGGCAAGGCGATTCTGCTGCGCATGGCGAAGGACGCCGACGTCGTCGTGGAGAACTTCCGGCCCGGCGTGATGGATCGCCTGGGCCTCGGGTACAAGGTCCTCGCGGGGGCGAACCCCGGACTGGTCTACTGCGCGATCTCCGGCTTCGGGCAGACCGGGCCCGACGCGCTGAATCCGGCCTACGATCAGATCATCCAGGGACTCTCGGGCGAGATGGCGGTGAACGGCGACGAGCGCCTGAACCCGCTCCGCGCCGGTTTTCCGGTCTGCGACACGGTCGGCGGGCTCAACGCGGCGTTCGCGGTCATGGCGGCGCTCTTCCACCGCCAACGCACCGGCGAAGGCCAGGCGATCGACGTGGCGCTCCTGGACAGCATCATGCCGCTGATGGGCTGGGTCGCAGCCAACCTCCTGATCGGGCGGCAGCAGCCGGTGCTCATGGGGAACGACAACTTCACCGCCGCACCCAGTGGAACGTTCAGGACCCTGGACGGACACATCAATATCGCCGCCAACAAGCAGGAGCAGTGGGAGGCGGTCTGCGACGTCCTGAAGGTACCCGAGCTCAAGATCGACCCGCGCTTCGAAGAGCGTGACATGCGAAAGAAGAACCGCCGGGAGCTCACTCCCCTGCTGGAGGTGAAACTCGCCGCGCGCACCACGGCAGCATGGGTGGCCGAGCTCAACGCCGCCGATGTTCCGAGCGGCGCGATCTTGAGTCTCGAGGAGGCCTTGCGCCAGCCGCAGCTGCGACACCGCGACGTGCTGAAGAAACTGCCGCTCCCCGGGTTCGGCGACATCGAAGTCTTCGGCCTCACGGCGCTGTTCGAGAAGACACCCGGCACGGTGGAGACGCCGCCGCCGGCCCTGGGAGAGCACAACAACGAGATCTACACGGCGCTCGGCATTTCCGCAGACGAACAGACCCGACTCAAGACCGAAGGCGTCATCTGACAGGAGCCACCATGGGAATGACCGTTGTCGAAAAGATCCTCGCGCGCGCCGCCGGCCTGCCGTCCACCGCTGCCGGGGCGGTCGTCGAGCCGAAGGTGGATCTCGCGATGTCGCACGAGAATGCCGCCCTGGTGATCAACCAGTTCCAGGAGATCTTCGTGGGCACGGGCCTGGCGCCTGAAGTCTGGGATCCCTCGCGCATTGCGATCATCTTCGATCATCGCGTTCCCGCCGAATCGCCCAAGACCGCGACCAACCAGAAGAAGATCCGCGAGTTCACCGCTGCCAACGGCATCACCAAGTTCCACGACATCCGCGGCGACGTGGGCGGAATCTGTCACCAGATCCTCCCTGAATACGGTTACGTGCGCCCCGGCTATGTCGTCGTGGGGACGGATTCCCACACCACGACGCATGGCGCACTGGGCGCTTTCGGCTTCGGCGTCGGCGCAACAGAGATGGCCTCGATCTGGAGTCTGGGCTTCGCCGTCAACATCGAAGTGCCCGCCACCATTAAGATCGTGGTGAACGGGGAGTTCCCCCCGTTCGTGGGCGCCAAGGATCTGATTCTCAACCTCATCGGCACGCTGACCGCCCAGGGCGCCAACTACAAGGTGCTGGAGTTCCACGGCGAAACGATTCGCAGAATGAGCACCAGCGGGCGCATCGCCATCTGCAACATGAGCGTCGAGGCCGGCGCTACCTCGGGAATCGTCCCTGGCGACGAAGAGACCGTGCGCTACCTGCGCGATGAGTCGGGCGTGACGGAGGCTCTTCCCTGCGTCGCGCCGGACGCCGACGCGCACTACGTTCGCACGGTCGAGGTCGACGTTTCGACTCTCGAGCCGCAAATCGCCTGCCCCCACATGGTGGACAACGTGAAGCCGGTCAGCGCGGTCGCCGGCACGAAAGTGCAGCAGATCGTCATTGGCAGCTGCACGAACGGCCGCCTGGACGACCTCGCCGTGGCGGCGGACATCCTGCGCGGCAAGAAGGTCGCAGCCGGTACCCGGATGCTGGTCTTTCCGGCCTCGGGGCGGATCTTCTCGCAGGCGCTGGAAAAGGGTTACATCCAGGACTTCATGAAGGCCGGCGCAGTGGTGATGAACTCCGGCTGCGGGCCCTGTCTCGGCGTGCACGAAGGCGCGCTCGGCGACAACGAGACCGCACTCAGCACGACGAATCGCAACTTCAAGGGCCGCATGGGCAATCCCAAGTCCGAGGTCTACCTTTGCAGCCCGGCCGTCGCCGCCGCCTCGGCCATCACCGGCGTCATCACCGATCCCAGAACCGTCTAACGCCGCGAGACAGGAGTCCTTCATGGCTAAAGTCATCCTCCAGCTCGGCAACGACATCAGCACGGACGACATCTATCCCGGGCGCTTCATGGCTACCGTGCTGCCGTCGGAGACGCCGCAGTTCGCCTTCTCCGACCGCGCGGAATTCAACGCCCGGCTGAAGGCCGGGGAGTTTCCCGCCGGCAGCATCCTCGTCGGCGGCGAGAATTTCGGCTGCGGCTCCAGCCGCGAACAGGCCTGCTCGGCGCTCAAGGGTTACGAGGTCACCGTGGTGGCCAAGTCCATCGCGCGCATCTTCCTGCAAAACAGCATCAATCTCGGACTGAAGGTCGTGCTCTGTCCGGAATTGGAAGCCAGCGAGGGCGATGAGTTGGAGATCACCGCGGATCAGGTGGTGAACAAGACCACCGGCAAGGCCTTCGCCCAGGTGAAGATGCCCGCGGCGCGACAGGGCATCATGGATGCCGGGGGATTGATTCCCTACACCCGGAAACTCCTGCAGGCGCGTCCTAAAGGGTAGCCGGCGAGCCCGGGAGCTCCGCCGCCCGGCGGATGGCTGCGGCGGAGCGATCTACGTCAGCCTCGGTGGTCGACCAGTTGGAGACCGAGATGCGCATCGCCGCCTGACCTCGCCAGGTCGTCCCCGAGAGCCAGCAGGTGCCGTCCGCCTGAACGCGACGGATGACCTCACGCGTGTACTCGTCGCCTGCAGCGGCATCCCCTCCAGACGGCGGCGTGAAGCGCATCAGCACCTGATTCAGCACGACCTCGTTGAGGATCTCGACCCGGCCGCGGTGTTCGAGAAGGTCGGCGAAGCGGCGGGCATGGCGGCAGCAGCGCTCGACGAGGTCGGCGACGCCGCTCCGGCCGAGGTGGCGGAGAGCCGCCCAGACGGTGAAGCCGCGCGCCCGGCGCGAGAACTCGGGGGCCCATTCGAACGGATCGCGCTCTTTGCCCGCGGTTTGCTCGAGATAGTCGGCGTGGGCGGTGAGTGCCGCGCGGTGGGCCTCCGGATGGGCGCAGAAGACCAGGCCGCTGTCGTAAGGGACGTTCAGCCACTTGTGAGCGTCGGTCGCCCAGGAGTCGGCGCGCTCGAGGCCGCGCACACGGTGGCGAAGCTCGGGGCTCGTCCCGGCCCAGAGTCCGAAGGCGCCGTCGACATGCAGCCAGGCGCCGTGCGGCACCGTCAGGTCGGCGATGGCGGCGAGCGGATCGAACGCCCCGGTGTTGATGTTCCCGGCCTGCGCACAGACCAGTGTCGGGCGCCCGGCGAGCGGTGCGAGCGTTGTCCGAAGGTCCGCGGGGAGCATCCGTCCCTGGCCGTCCACCGCCACACGATGTACCCGCTCGCGACCGAGCCCGAGCATCTGCAGCGCGGTGTGCACGGTAACGTGCGCCTCCGCGCCGACCACGACTTCGATCTCGGGCGCGCCGTAGAGGCCGCGTGCCTCGACATCCCAGCCGAAGCGTTGCGAGAGGGCATGGCGGGCGGCGGCCAGGGCCGAGAAGTTGGCCGCCTGGCAGCCGGTGACGAAACCGACGCTCGCGCCGGCTGGCAGGCCGAAGAGATCGCGCAGCCAGCCGCCGGCGGTCTCCTCAGCGACTGAATTCGCTGGCGAGAGGACGAAGAGCCCGGCGTTCTGGTCCCAGGTCGACGTCAGCCAGTCGGCGGCGACGGTCACCGGCAGCGCGCCGCCGACGACGAAGCCGAAATAGCGCGCTCCGGCGGTCGCGACGATGCCGGGATCGGCGGCGAGCGCCAGGTTCTCGAGCACAGACTCTGCGCTCTCGCCCGCCTCCGGCAGCGCGCCGCCGAGCGCCCGGCGCATCTCCTCCACCGTCGCCTTGCTGCCCACCGGACGTTCCGGGAGGCCCTCGAGATAGTTGGTGGCGATCTCCGCCGTGCGTCGTAAGAGGTCCCGTGAGCTCATCTTTCAAGTTTACCTTTCGACCTGGGGGGCTCTTGCACTGTCGAAAGTTAGGGTCTCGTCTGGGGGGTCGCCTGTTCAGCAGCGGTGGCCTGGCGCTCCGGCACTCGAGGCCTCAGTGGTCGCGCGCTCCGGCACTCGGGATCTGGAGCGGGCTCCTATTTGAGGCGTGGTCGCCCACTCCAGATCCCGAGCGCCAGAGCGTCGCGGTGGGGCAAGAAGAAGCCAACGGGCACGCTTCTTTCTCAGCTCTCGCGACGAGGGGTGGCTGGACCGAGGGCTCCCATGGGGCCCGGAGCGCGCTTCCTCAGCGCGAGGACCCCATGGGATACGGGCCAGACAGGACCCCGAGCAAGAGTCTCAGCGGGCAAGAGCGTGTCGTCCCTGCGAGGTGTCCCGGGAGATCAGGCGCGCAGGAAGTGGCAGGTGTAGCCGCCGGGGTTCTTGACCAGGTAGTCCTGGTGATACTCCTCGGCCGACCAGAAGTCGGCGGCGGCGGCGATCTCGGTCACCACGGGGTTCTTCCACTTGCCGGACTGGTCGACCCGCGCCTGCACCTCGGCGGCGGTCTTCTGCTGCGCCGCGCTGGTGTAAAAGATCGCCGAGCGGTACGACGTCCCGACGTCGTTGCCCTGGCGGTTCTTCGTCGTCGGGTCGTGCATCCTCCAGAACCAGCCGAGAAGCTGCTCGAAGGAGATCCGCTTCGGGTCGAAGCTCACCTTCACCGCTTCGGCATGGCCGGAGTCGCCGCGCTTGACGATCTCGTAGGTGGCGTTCTTCACCGTGCCGCCGGTGTAACCGACTTCCGTCCCGACGACGCCAGGAATGCTGCGCAGGATCTCCTCCATCCCCCAGAAGCAGCCGCCGGCGAGGATCGCCGTCTCGCGCTCGCCGGAGTCCTTGGCCAGCGCGCCGGCCTTCTCGAACGCCGGCAGGTACTGCTCGTAGCCTTCGTCGATCAGTTTCTCCACCGGGATGAAGCGCAGCGCCGCCGAGTTCATGCAGTAGCGCAGGCCGGTGGGGGACGGGCCGTCGTCGAATACATGGCCGAGGTGCGAATCGCCCTGCTTCGATCGCACCTCCACCCGGGTCATGAAGAGCCCCTTGTCGGTCCTGGTCGCGACGCTGCCGGAGTCGATCGGCTTCGAAAACGACGGCCAGCCCGTTCCCGAATCGTACTTGTCCAGCGACGAGAAGAGCGCCTCGCCCGAGACGATGTCGACGTAGATTCCGGCGCGTTTCTCGTTCCAGTACTCGTTGCGGAACGACGGTTCCGTGCCCTCCTGCTGCGTGACCTCGTACTGCAGCGGAGTGAGCCGGGCCTTGAGCTCGGCGTCCGGGGGCTTGGCGAAGTTCGACATCGATTTTCCTTTCTGGGACGACGGCGTCGCCGAAGCAGCGGTGGCCGGTTCGGCGATCGCCGGGGCACCGAGGGCCGCGAGCGCGCTCGGACCGGGCCGCTGCAGGGCGGCGAGCAGCCAGGGACCGGCGACGAGCGCGACCGCTGCGGTCAGGGCGAGAGCGAGGAGTCGGTGGCTTTTCATGGCAGTTGTTGGATGCGCGCATCCGACGGCAGTTTCACTTCGCCCCCTCCATTCTCCCCTACGGCCCAGAGGACAGCGGCGGATGGGAGGACGGATGGGAGAGAATCACCCCATGCAGCGCCCGCATTATCTCGCTTTCGGCCTGGCCGGCTATCTCGCGGCGCTCGTGTCGATGGTCTATTTCGGCGGTTTCCTCGCCAACCTGCTGGTGCCGAAGAGCGTCGACAGCGGCGCCGCAGGGCCGGCCATCCCCCCGGGCCGGGCGCTGGCCGTCGATCTGGCGCTGCTCCTCGCCTTCGCGCTGGTGCACAGCCTGCTGGCGCGCCGGGCGGTGAAGGAGCGCCTCACGGCGTACTTTCCGCCCGAGCTCGAACGCAGCCTCTATTCGCTCGTCGCCGGGCTGCAGATGGGGCTGATCTGCTGGGGCTGGCAACCGCTGCCGTTGCCGGTCTGGGACGTCCCGGCGGCCTGGCCGGCCCTCGGCCTGTTGCTGTGGGCGCTCCAGGGCGCCGGCTGGGGGATCGTCGTCGTCGCCCTCGCGACCATCGACAGCACCCACCTCTTCGGCCTCCGGCAGTCCCTGTCCGCGGCGCGCGGAGCGCCGTATGTGGCGCCGCCGTTCGAAATCCGTGGGATCTACCGCCTGGTTCGCCATCCGGTCTACACCGGGTCGCTCATCGCCCTCTGGTCGACCCCGACCATGAGCCAGGGACGCCTCCTGCTCGTCGGTGTCCTGACCATCTACCTCTTCGTCGGCCTGGCGTTCGAGGAGCGCGACCTCGAGCGCGAGTTCGGCGACGCCTACCGCGAGCACAGGCGGCGCGTCCCGTCCTTGTTCCCGCGCCTCTTGAAGTAGTCTTCGAACGGGAGATCCTCCGACCATGACGCGCACCGTTCCGGCCCTCTGCCTGGTCCTCACTCTTTCCTCCGCAGCCGGAGCCAGCGCCCAGACGGCCCCGCCGGCCAATTCCCAGAAGGTGCCGACCTGGGAAGAGGAGATCGCCGCCTGGAAGAAGACGCGCTTCGAGCGGCTGCAGCGGCCCGACGGCTGGCTGACGCTGGTCGGTCTCGGCTGGCTGAAGGAGGGTGACAACAGCATCGGCAGCGAGCCGAAGAGCGCCGTCGTGCTGCCTGCCGGCAAGGCGCCGGCACGTCTCGGAACGCTGCGCCTAAGTGGAACGGGAACGCAGCGCAAGCTCGAGTTCCTCGCCGAGAAGGGCGTCGCAGTCACCCACAAGGGTGCCGCGGTAGCAGCCCTCTCCCTGGTCGCCGACGCCGACGCCAAGGCCGACGACGAGCCGACGCTGCTGGCGCACGGCAGCCTCTCCTTCTTCGCCATTCGTCGCGGCGACCGGCTCGGAGTGCGGGTCAAGGACAGCGAAGCCGCGACCCTCAAGGCGTTCCACGGCCTCGACTATTTCCCGCTCGACCGCAAGTGGCGGATCGAGGCGCGCTTCGAAGCGGCGGCGGTGGCGCGCGAGATCCCGATTCCGAACGCCCTCGGCTTCGACGAGCCGATTCTTTCGCCGGGGCATGTCGTGTTCGAGGTCGGCGGCCAGGAGCACCGCCTGCTGGCGCTCGACGATACCGGCGACGGCCGGCTCTTCCTGGTGTTCGGCGACAAGACCAACGGTCGCGAGACCTACGGCGGCGGGCGCTTCCTCTATACCGACCCGCCGCGGGACGGCAGAGTCGTGCTCGAATTCAATCGTTCCTACAATCCGCCCTGCGTGTTCACGCCCTACGCCACCTGCCCGCTGCCACCGCGCGAGAACCGCCTGCCTTTCCAGATCGAGGCCGGCGAGAAGAGCTTCGCGGGGCACGACCCGAAGCCTTGAGCAGCGACGAAGGGCTCTACGAAAAGGTTCTCGCCGCCGCCGGCGGAGAGCTCGCCGCACCCAAACCGGCCCGCGGCTCGGCTGCGGTGGTGCTCCTGCGGCGGCTCCCGGAAGACGGGATCGAGCTCTTCTGGCTGCAGCGCGGCGAGTTCCTGCCGTTCATGGGCGGCTGGCACGCCTTTCCCGGCGGCGGCCTGGAACGGGGCGACGCGAACCTGCCGGTGAGCGGGGCACCGCGAGATCTGCGTCCGGATGGCTGGACGCCAGCGGCCGCCGACAAGGAAGGCTCGCCGAAGGAGCTGGATCTCGTCCCTGGCCTGCTTGCCTGTGCGTTGCGCGAGCTCTTCGAGGAGACCGGGGTGTTGGTGGCTTGCCCTGCGATTGGCCATTCTGAAGGCCCGGACCCGGCGGAAGGGCCGGTGGAACGCCGACGCGCCGGCGTGGCCCTGGTGCCTGTCGCCGATTCTGCACCGGCGCCGCTCGCCGAAATGCGCCGGGCGCAGCTCGCCGGTGAGAAACCGCTCGGCCCTTGGCTGGAAAGAAAAGGACTCGCGCTCGATGCGTCGCGCCTTCAATTCGCGGGACGCTGGCTGACTCCGCCGTTCTCGCCGGCGAGATTCGACAACCGGTTCTTTCTTCTCGAGTGGCGCCCCGAAGACGGTGAGCCCCGGGTCGCGCCGCCCGAGAGCGAGGAGGGCGAGTGGATCACTCCGCGCGCCGCGCTGGCGCGCCTCGACGAGGGACGGGCGCTCGCCGCGCCGCCGATCGTCCACCTGCTCAAGGTGCTCGCCGAAGAGAGACCGGAGGCCGCCGCGCCGCGCCTGCGCGACACCGCGGAAGCGAATCTCGGGCCGCTGCGTCGCATCGAGCTGCGCGCCGGAATCGTGCTCTTTCCGCTCGCCGCGGCGACCCTTCCGCCCGCGGCCCACACCAACGCCTATCTGCTGGGCACTGCGGAGTGCGTCCTCGTCGATCCGGGCTCGCCATTCGAAGCGGAGAACGAGCGCCTGCTCGAGGCGTTGGGGGTCGCGGCCGCGCAGCTCGGCCGCAAGGTGCAGGCGATCTGGCTTACCCATCATCATCCGGATCATGTCGGCGGCGTCGAGGTCGTGCGCCGGGCGCTCGAGGTTCCGGTCTTCGGGCATCCGCGCAGCGCGGAGCGCCTGCGGGCGCGCGGCATCGCGCTCGACGGCTGGCTCCACGACGGGCAGCGGGTGGTGCTCGACGGGACGCCGCCGTTCGTGCTCAAAGTGCACCACACTCCCGGGCACACCGGCGGCCACCTCTGCTTCGAGGTCGAGGCGACCGGAGATCTCATCGCCGGCGACATGGTCGCCGGCTTCGGCACGATCGTCATCGATCCGCCCGAGGGCGACATGGATCTCTATCTCGCGTCGCTCAACCGCCTGCGCGAGCTCGCGCCGCGGACACTCTTCGTGAGCCACGGCGCCCCCTTCCTCGACGGCGTGACCAAGCTCACCGAGTATCGCGACCACCGCCTGGCGCGCGAAGCGCAGATTCTCGACTGCTGGGAAGCGGGCGTGCGCGAGCCGCGGGAGATGATCCCGCGCCTCTACCCGGAGATCGCGCCGTCGGTCGTGCCGCTCGCCGAGCGTCAGATCCTGGCGCACCTCGTGCGCCTCGAGCGCCTCGGACGCATCGGTCGTATCGGCATCTGAGCTCCACCCCGCACCCCCCCGCACCCCAGTACTGCGGCCGCGCCGGCTTCGTTCATCTTTGGTTCATAACTATGGCAATTTTCAACTACCTGGGCATGGGTGCGTTCATAGGAAGTTCATCGCCCCCGGTTCAAAATGAGCGGATGAACCGTGCATTGCGCTCCGCCCCGAGGAGACCGTCGCAGCTCATGCGTGCCGCGCTGCGACTGGTCCCGGCGTTGTGCGCTCTTGCCGCGCTCTTCGCGCCGGCGCCGCTGGCCGGCCAGGCAGGATCGGAGAGCCCGCACGGCACGCTCAAGGTCGAGTGTGCCGAATGCCACTCCATGGAGGGGTGGGTACCCCTCAAGTCACCGCTGTCATGGAAGCACTCGACCACTGCATTCGATCTCGCTGGAGCGCATGCGAACGCCGCCTGCAGGAGTTGCCACGCGACACTCGACTTCGCGCAGGAGAAGGTGAAGGTCGACTGCTTCGCCTGCCATGCGCCGGCCTTCAACCGCGCCACCCGGCCGAGCCACACCGGATTTCCCACCACCTGCAAGACCTGCCACGGCGTCATGGCCTGGCAGCCGGCGACCTTCGATCACAACCAGTCCACCTTCCAGCTGAACGGCGCCCATCGCACGGTCGACTGCGACTCCTGTCACCGCACCGGCTACACCGCGACACCGACCGACTGCTTCTCCTGCCATCAGCAGGACTTCACCGGAGCCCGCAATCCCGTGCACGCCGGCTTCGCGACCAGTTGCCAGGACTGCCACGGGGTCTCTGCCTGGCAGCCGGCGATCTTCGATCACAACCAGACCGGATTCCAGCTCCTCGGCGCGCACCGCACCGTCGAGTGCACGACCTGCCACCGGACAGGGTACGCCGGCACGCCCAGCGAGTGCTTCTCCTGCCACCAGACCGACTTCACCGCCGCCCGCAACCCCGTGCACGCCGGGTTTCCGGTCACCTGTCGCGAGTGCCACGGTGTCACCGCCTGGCAACCGGCGCTCTTCGATCACAACGCCACCGGCTTCCAGCTCAACGGCGCCCATCGCTCCACCGAGTGCGCGAGCTGCCACCGCGCCGGGTACGCCGGCACCGCCAGCGACTGCTTCTCCTGTCATCAGAGCGACTTCACCGGCGCCCGCAATCCGAGCCATTCCGGCTTCCCCAACGCCTGCCAGGACTGCCACGGCGTCTCCGCCTGGCAGCCGGCGACCTTCGATCACAACGCGACCGGCTTCCAGCTCAACGGCGCCCATCGCTCGGCCGCCTGCACTTCGTGCCACCGCAACGGCTATGCCGGCACATCCAGCGACTGCTTCTCCTGCCACCAGAGCGACTTCACCGGCGCCAGCAATCCGAGCCACGCCGGCTTCAACAACGCCTGCCAGGACTGCCACGGCGTCTCCGCCTGGCAGCCGGCGACCTTCGATCACAACGCGACCGGCTTCCAGCTGAACGGCGCCCACCGCTCGGCCGCCTGCACTTCGTGCCACCGCAATGGCTACGCCGGCACGCCGTCTGACTGCTTCTCCTGTCACCAGAGCGACTTCACCGGCGCCAGCAATCCGAGCCACGCCGGCTTTCCCAATAGCTGCCAGGACTGCCACGGGGTCTCCGCCTGGCAGCCGGCCAGTTTCGACCACAACAGCACCGGCTTCCAGCTCAACGGCGCGCATCGCTCGGCCGCCTGCACTTCGTGCCACCGCAATGGCTACGCCGGGACTCCGTCCGATTGTTTCTCCTGCCACCAGAGCGACTTCACCGGCGCCAGCAATCCGAGCCACACCGGTTTCCCGCAGAGTTGCCAGGACTGTCACGGCGTCTCCGCCTGGCAGCCGGCGACCTTCGATCACAACGCGACCGGCTTCCAGCTGAACGGCGCCCACCGCTCGGCCGCCTGCACTTCGTGCCACCGCAATGGCTACGCCGGCACGCC
>JANNGS010000047.1:0-144416 GCA_031403995.1 Thermoanaerobaculia bacterium | reverse complement strand
GCCTCCTGCGCCACGCCGCCCACGAGGTCGGTGCGGCCGCAGAGAGTGGCCAACTTGAACAGCAGTCCGTCCATCTTCCCGCGCAGCTGGGGGTTGTCGAGCATGCCGCACGCCTCGGGATTCTCGGCCGCCCAGGTGGCGGCCTCGATTGCGCGCTTGGCGTCGACGTCGGCGCTCACGGGCACCGGCGCCAGCGCTCCGATCAACGCGCCGAGCGCAAAGGTGGTCAGGATGAGTCTGCGACAGCCTCGATCTCTCATGAACTCGTTCCTCTCCGGCCCTGGGTGTGGAGCCCGTTGTTGAAAGCGCCAATTCGACTTCTCGACTCGACGCGATGCGGCAGCCATCACAGCATCCGCTGCGCGGTATTCTTGAAGTGGAGCAATTGTTCAGGAATTTGCCAGCGATCGCAAGTGACGGGTTTTGGCGGCCGGGACGGCGCGGAAAGACCCCGCGGGCCCGCCGTCGGACCAGCGGGGACCGCCACCCTCAGCCCGGGAGCGGGAAGGAAGGTCGGCGCGGGAAAGTCAGGCGCGCTCCCCGGTAGCCGCCGCTGTCCGCAGATATTCGGCCAACGCCTCGTCCTCGGTGTGGATGTGGCTCAACAGCCACCGTTCGAGGGCCTCGACGCTCTTGCGACTACCGGCATCGGGATGGCCGAGGACATGGGTCGAGAGCTCGCGGAGCTCGGCAATGAGCCGATCGTGCTCGATCTCGTGGGCCTCGAAACCCGGGTAGGCGTGCAGGCGCATCAGGTGCTGCTCGGCCATGAAGTGAGCGTTGGCGAAGACCTCGAGCTGGTCCATCAGCACGATCACTTTGGCGCGATCGCCCGCGGTCAGGGCCGCCTGCAATGCGCGCACCATCTGCATCTCGACGGCATGCTCTCGGTCCATGCCCTCGATCCCGGCAGTTGCGTGATCGTCCAGTCTTGTCGGAGGCATCGTCTGCTCCTGTCTCGTGTGGGCCGCGGGTGCACCCGACTGCGATTGTATGCGGTTAGCGTTCCGGCGTGCCGGCGGGGCCGTCGAGTCCGACCAGGCGCAGCAGGACGAGAGCGTTGGTGGTCGTCGCGATGCCGGCGCGCAAACGGTAGTCGAAGCGCATGACCGGGGCCTCGCCGGGCTGCGAACCCGCCTCGATGGTTTCGCGGAAGTGCACGGCGCGAAGCCGCGCAGCGACCTCGGGGACGCGCGCGATCTCGAGGTCGTGGGTCGAGACGGCGCCGATCGCTCCCGAAGCGAGCAGCCGCTCGACGATCTTCGCCACCGCGATCCGGCGCTCTTCGCTGTTCGTCCCGCGCAGGATCTCGTCGAGCAGAAAGAGGACGCGCGGCGAGCCGCTGCTCTGCGCCGCCGCGGCGTGCGCCACGATCTCCTGCAGGCGCTGGAGCTCGGCGAGAAAGAACGACACCCCTTCGACGAGCGAGTCGTCGATCCGCCCGCTGGTCTCGACGGCGAGCGGCGGCATGCGCAATGAGGCGGCGCAGACCGGCGCCCCGGCATGCGCCAGCACTGCGTTCACGCCGATCGCCCGCAGCAGCGTGCTCTTGCCCGACATGTTCGAGCCGGTGACGAGCAGGAGCCGTCCCCGCGGTCCGACTTCGACATCGTTGCCGACGCGGGCGTCGTCCGGCAGGAGCGGATGGCCCAGGCCGCTCGCGGCGAGGCAGTCTGCTGCCGGATCGATGTCGGCGAAAGCCCACTCTGGATGATCGAAGCGCACTCCGGCGAACGCCCCGAGCACCTCGAGCTCGCCGGCCGCCGCCAGCCACTCGGCGGCGAATCGTCCGGCGCGCCGCTGCCAGGCCGCCACCCGTTCGAGGAGCAGGAGATCCCACGCCATCGCCGCCTGGAGCAGCGTATGCACGCTCGAATGGCGCACGTCCGAGAGCTCCGAGAGCCGGTGCAGCCGTCGGAGCTCGGCGGCAGCATCGAGGCCCGACGCGGCAAGACGCGCACCGATCGCAGTCAGGCCCGGGGCGGCGAAATCGCGCGCCGCCATCAGGCGCAGCAGCTCGGCGTATCCCGAAAACGCCCCCTCGCGCGCCGAGAGGCGATCCATCTCCGCCTCGAGCGCGCCCTTCACCATCCAGGTCCAGGCGTAGTTGCCGACCAGGACGAAGAGCCAGAGATGGATGGGAACGAGTCCGAACATCGCCGCCAGAAACGTCGTGAGGCTGGCGATCGCAGACAGGCGGCCAGCCAGGCGTAGACGCGGGTGAACCTCGACGAATGGCGCGCTCTCTGCCCATTCGACGAAGCGCGCTGTCGCGGCCGCCGTCGCAGAAAGCGGCGCCGCCGCGACCTCGAGCTCCTGCCGAAAGTCCAGCAACGGCGCAAGCTCGCCCACGGCGCCCTGGCGCTCGCCGACTGCTTTTACCGAGCCTTTGCTTCGCGTCAGCCAGTCGGCCAGGGTTTCGCGACCGGAGGGCGTCGCGACCGCGCCAAGCCACTGCGCGACCGAGCCCGATCCGAAGAGGTTCAGGTCCCTGGCCGTCGCCTGCGAAGTGGCGGATTCGGGAAAGGAGCGCACGGGCAGGGCGTCGAAGCGCCGCTCGAGGCGCAGGATCGCCTGCTCGTTGACGGTCCGGCGCGCGGCGCAGGCGCGCTCGCGCCGGATCACGCGCTCATGCCAGGAGAGGAAGCCGACGAGGGCGACCGCCCCGGCACCGCAGGCGATCCAGGGTGCCGAGCGCCCGGAGCCGAGCCCGGCGACTCCGAAACCCCCGCCGACGACGAGCAGCAGGAAGGCGCCGAAACGCGCCCAGGAGATACGCAGCGACAGGGCGGCCTCGCGCCGCTCCGCGGCCGCGGCAGCCGCGGCCCGTTCGCGATAGATCGCCCCGCCGCCGGCGCTCGACGTAGTCACAGCCGCACGATAGCGCGACACCCTGTTCGAATCCTTTCGCGCGCCAACCGCGTAGACTGCCAACGGAGTCCGGGAGATGCCGATGAGGAAGTTCCTGTTCGTCCTGTTCTTTTCGATCTTCGCCGCGATGATCGCGGTCTCGGTCGTCGCGACGCTCGAACGCGGCGTCTTCACCGCCCTCGCCGATCTCTGGTCCGACTCCTGGTTCCGGGCCACCCTTGCCGACGCCTACTTCGGCTTCCTGACGTTCTACTGCTGGGTGATCTATCGCGAGGGCTCGTGGACCGGCCGGACCGCCTGGCTGCTCGCCATTCTCTCTCTCGGCAACATCGCGATGTCGGTCTACGTCATCGCCCGCCTCTGGGGACTTCCGTCCGCTGCGCCGGTCTGGCAGGTTCTGCTGCGGCCAGAGCACCGGCGGTGGACGCAACCGGCCGCGAGCTAGCTGAGTCCGCGATAGCCGCTCGCGCGGCCGCCGCCGATCCGGTCGGCGGCGAAGGCGAAAAGGGGCGTTGCCAGGCCCCAGACGACGGCGAGCGACAGTGCCGTCAGCCAGCGCGGCTCGCCCCAGGTGGCCGCACCCAGTCGCTCGCCGGCGAGAAAGGCCACCGGACCGCCGATCGCGCCGAGCGCGGCCGCCAGGGCGTAGCGTCCCGATAGCCAGTTCAAGGAGAAGCGCAGCGTCGATCCGAGTTGGAGCCAGAGCATCAGTACCCACATGGGCGCGACCGCCCCGGACCCGGATGGGAAAAGCAAAGGACCAGTAAAGGAAAGACGTCCCAGCAACGATTGTGTGCTGTCCAGAACGAAGCCGACGGCGCCGCACACGAGCACGATCTTTCCTTCGGTGAGCCTTTCCTTCGCGAGGGCAAGGTGAACCAGGAGCAGACCCCCCGCGAGAGCGGCGCCGGCGCCGCCCTGGCCCCAGGCCGCACCGAGAACACAGGCGAACCAGCCGATCTCGTACAGCGCCAGATTGAGGAGTTTCTCCTTTACCGAAGCTTCTTCTTTCGCCGTCGGCGGCTTGGCAGACGGCCTTGCTGCGTTCATGCGCCGCTCCGCTTGAGGATCCGGTTGCAGCGCCAGATCAGATAGTGGACATAGAGCCAGAAATGCCGGAAGGCCGGGTTGCGCGTCTCCCTGCGGTGGTAGCGCAGGTAGATCTGCTGCGCGATCGTGGCGAGGCGGAAGAGGCCGAAGAGCTCGTAGAAGGTCCACTCCGAGTCGGCGACTTCGGGAAGGCCCATTTTGCGGCAGTAGGTCGTGACGACCTCGCGGCGGGTCAGCATGCCGGGCAGGTGGGTTGGCTGGCGGCGCAGGGTGCGGAAGAGCGGGTCGTCGCCGGCCTCGACCCAGTAGGCGAGGGCGCCGGCGAGATCCATCAGCGGGTCGCCGACCGTCGCCATCTCCCAGTCGAGGACGCCGACGATGCGGGTCGGATTGTTCGGGTCGAGGACGACGTTGTCGAAGCGGAAGTCGTTGTGGATGACCGAGCTCCCGACGTCTGGCGGGGCATGGACCGAGAGCCAGTCCATCAGCTCCGCGGCCCGCGGGACGTTGCCGGTGCGAGCCTTGCGGTAGCGGTCGGTCCACCCGGCGACCTGGCGGCGGGCGTAGCCACCGCCTCTGCCGAGGTCGTCGAGGCCGGCGGCTCCGGGGTCGACACGATGCAGGGCGATCAGAGCGTCGATGAGATTCATGCAGAGCTGGCGGGCGGCGTCCGGAGAGAGGCGAAAGCCGGGCGGCGGATCGCGGCGCAGGATGAGGCCGTCGATGCGTCGCATGACGTAGAAGTCGCCGCCGAGGACATCGGGGTCGGTGCAGTAGGCGAGGGCCTCGGGGGCGAACCGATAGTGCGCGGCGAGGCGGCTCAAGACCTGAGACTCGCGCCCCATGTCGTGCGCCGATTTCGCTTTGGTGCCCGCCGGCGGTCGCCGCAGGACGAGGTCGTGGGCCGCGTAACGCAGGCGGTAAGTCCAGTTGGAGGCGCCGCCAGCGTAGCGGGTCACGGTGGGAGGCGGGCTCCCGGCGAGCTCCGGAAGCCGGCTCTGGAGCCAGGCGTCGACCCTCCGGATGGCGCCGGCATCGAGATCTCCGTCGAGCCGCGGAGCCGGGCGGTCGCTCTTCGCCATGCCGGGAAGGCCTCAGGCCTTCGGTGCTGGCGAGGCCGGCGGGGAAGGCGGATCGTACTTGCGCAGCTCGAGCCTGGCGATCACGTTGCGGTGCACCGCGTCGGGGCCGTCGGCGATGCGCAGGGCGCGTGCCATAGCGAAGCAGGCGGTGAGCGGCAGGTCGTTGGTCAGGCCGGCCCCGCCGAAGATCTGGATCGCCTCGTCGGCGACCTTCTGTAGCACGGCTGGGACGACGACCTTGATCGCCGAAATCTCGCCCCGGGCGCCGAGTGAGCCCCATCCTCCGACGCCACCTTCCCGGTCGAGCTTCCAGGCCGCGTGGAGGACCTGGAGGCGAGCCCCGTCGATCGCGATCCGCAGCTCGGCGATGCGTTCGCGGTTGCCGCCGAGGTCGGAGAGCGGCTTGCCGAAAGCGGTGCGCTCGCGGCTCCGGCGCACCATCAGCGCGAGGGCACGCTCCGCGGCGCCGATGGCCCGCATGCAATGGTGCACCCGGCCCGGCCCCAGCCGCCCCTGCGCGATCGCGAAGCCCTGGCCGAGCTCGCCGACGAGATTCGCGCGCGGCACCCGCACCTGGTCGAAGTCGACCTCGCCATGTCCCGCCGGGGGATCGTAGTCGCCGAAGCAGGGGAGCATGCGGACGATCCGGACGCCGGGCGTCGCAAGCGGGACGAGGACGAGGCTGTGGCGGCGGTGGCGATCCGCTGCCAGGTCGGAGATGCCGACGAAGAGTCCGAGCTCGCAGCTGGGGTGACCGAGCCCGGTCGCCCACCATTTCCTCCCCTGCAGGACGAGCTCGTCGCCCGCTACGGAGATCGTCGCGGCGAGGTTCGTCGGATCGCTCGAGGCGACGCCAGGTTCGCTCATGCAGAAAGCGGAGCGGATCCCGCCGGAGAGCAGCGGCCGCAGCCAACGCTCCTGCTGCGCCGCCGTCCCGTGGTGGAGGAGCACCTCCATGTTGCCGCTGTCCGGGGCGTTGCAGTTGAAGATCTCCGGCGCCAGGACGCTCCAGCCCATCGCCTCGGCGAGCGGGGCGTAGTCGAGCGTGCCGAGCCCCGCTCCCAGCGCCGGGTCGGCCAGGAAGAGGTTCCACAGCCCGGCGGCGCGCGCTTGGGCCTGCAGCCCGGCGACGAGGGGTGAATCCCGCCACTGCATCCAGTCCGGACCGGCGCAGGTTCGCGCCCGGGTGGCGAGGACCTCCGCCTCGACCGGCTCGACCTGCGTGACAAGGAAGGCGCGCAGGCGCTCGAGGAGGCTTGAGGCGAGCGGCGACAGGGCGAAATCCATGACCTGCGGAGTATGGCGCAAGTGCGGCCGGCCGGTGGGTGGAGTGGGGCGGGGGGCGCCTGTCGCCACCCCGCCGGACGGTTCTCGCCAGCTCCGGGGACGGTATCTTTGGGCTGTCGGAGTTCGGGATCGAAAGGAGAACGGCGATGCGGATCGGAGTTCCCAAGGAGACCCACGCTCACGAGCGCCGGGTCGCGCTCACGCCGTCCGGGGTGCGCACGCTGGTGCAGGAGGGGCACGAGCTCTACGTCGAGAGCGGCGCCGGCGTCGAGGCCGGGCACGCCGACAGCCTCTACGAGGCCGCCGGCGGGCGGATCGTCTTCGACCGGATGGAGATCCTGCTCCGGCCGGAGCTGCTCTCCTGCGTCCATCCGCCCCGGCCCGACGAGTTCCGGCTCCTGCCTGCGAATCAGACCGTCTTCGCCTTCTGGGGCCTCCCGGCGGCGCATCCGGAGGACATCGCGCAACTGCTCTCGAGCGGTATCACCGCGGTCGGTCTCGAGGCGATCGAGGATGCCGCGGGCAACGCTCCGATCCTCACTTCCATGTCGGAGATCGCCGGCGGGCTCGCGGTGGTCTTCGGCGCCGGCGCCCTGCTCAACACCGGCCGAGGGCAGAGTGGGCGTGGCATCCTCCTCGGCGGAGCGCCCGGAGTGCCGCCGGCGCACTTCGTGGTGCTCGGAGCCGGTGTCCTGGGAACGAGCGCGGCGCGCGCCGCGATGGGTCTCGGCGCCCAGGTTTCGATGCTCGACGTTGCGATCGAGCCGCTGCGCCGCGCCCGCGAAGCGCTCGGCCAGGGTCTGACCACGATGCTTGCGACTCCACCGAACATCGAGAAGGCGATCGCCTTCGCCGACGTTCTGCTCTGCGCCGCGTCGGTCCACGGCCAGCGCGCTCCGCTGCTCGTCCGGCGCGAGATGCTGGCGAGCATGCGGCCGCAGAGTGTGATCCTCGATCTTTCGATCGACATGGGTGGCTGCTGCGAGACTTCGCGACCAACCTCGTTCCCCGACCCGACCTATACCGTCGACGGCATCATCCATTTCTGCGTGCCGAATCTGCCGTCAGTGGCGGCGCGCTCGGCGACTCTCGCCTTGACCAGCGTCCAATTGCCCTACATCTCGGCAGTCGCCCGCGACGGCATCGAGTCGGCGGCGCTCGAACACCCGCGTCTCTCGCGCGGCGTCTACCTTCACCAGGGCGCCTGCGTGCACCCGTCGCTCGCCCGTGTCCACAGTCTCGCCCTCACTCCGGGACCGCCCTGGGCGGCGGCACGGACGCCTTCTACCGGCAAGGAAAACTGACCATGCAGTGGAACGAAGCCTTTCGCCGCAAAGTGATGTCCGCCGAGGAGGCGGTGCAGGCCATACGCTCGGGCGATCACGTCTGGATTCACGCCGGCTGCAACGCTCCGACCGAGCTCATCCGGGCGATGACCGCGCGCTCCGGCGAGCTCGAGGGCGTCGAGGTGATCCACCTCATGGTCCTGGGAGAGGCGGGATACGCGGCGCCCGAACATGCGCACGCCTTCCGCCACCGCGCCATGTTCACCGGCGCGAACGTCCGCGACGCTGTCGCCGACGGCCGTGCCGACTACGTGCCGATCTTCCTGTCGGAGATTCCGCTCCTCATCAACTCCGGGCTGCAGCCGGTCGATGTCGCCCTCATCCACGTCTCGCCCCCCGACGAGCACGGCTTCTGCTCCTATGGCGTCGGCGTCGAGTGCACCAAGGCGGCGGCCGAACGCGCTTCGACGGTGATCGCGCTGGTCAATCGCCAGATGCCGCGCTCGCTCGGTGACAGTTTCATTCACGTCTCGAAGCTCTCGCGGGTGGTCGAGATTGACCGCTTGCCGGTGGAGTTGCCGGTGCCTGGCAGCCCTAGCGAGGTGTCGCGCGCCATCGGCTCGCACATTGCTGAGCTCATCGAGGACGGCGCCACGCTGCAGATGGGCATCGGCGAGATTCCGGACGCGGTTCTGCTCTTCCTCACCCAGAAGCGGAACCTCGGTATTCATACCGAGATGTTCTCCGACGGCCTGATCGACCTTTTCGAGAAGGGCGTCATCACCAACGAGGCCAAGACCCTTCATCGCGGCAAGATCGTCGCTTCCTTCCTTCTCGGCACGAAGAAGAGCTTCGACTTCCTGCACAACAACCCGTTCGTCGAGTTTCACCCCAGTGACTACGTCAACGACCCGACGATCATCGCCAGGAACGACAAGATGGTGGCGATCAACTCGGCGATCGCGATCGATCTCACTGGTCAGGTCTCCGCCGACTCGATCGGCCGGCGGATCTACTCCGGCTTCGGTGGCCAGGTCGACTTCGTCCGCGGCGCCGCGCGCTCGAAGGGCGGGAAGCCGATCATCGCCGTGCCGTCGACGGCGCAGAAGGGAACGGTGTCGCGCATCGTCGACGTGCTCGCCGAAGGCGCCGGCGTCGTCACGTCGCGCGCCGACGTGCACTACGTCGCGACCGAGTTCGGTATTGCGAGCCTGTTCGGCAAGAGCCTGCGCGAGCGCGCCCAGGCGCTGATTTCAATTGCCCACCCCGACTTCCGCGAGGAGCTGCGCGCGGCGGCGAGGAAGAGGAGGTTCTTCTGATGCCCATCGCTTCGACCACCGAGCTCCATCTGGCGAACGCTGCGAGCCCTGCGCCTTCGAATGGCACGAACGGCTACGTCGACACCCCGTGGAGCGACCGCTTTGCGATGCGCACCGAGGGGCTCACCAGCTCGATCATCCGCGAGCTCCTGAAGTACACCCAGGATCCGGAGGTCATCTCCTTCGCCGGCGGAATGCCGGCACCGCAGGTCTTCCCGGTGTCGGAGATCGCCGCCGCCTGCCGCAAGGTGCTCGCCGAACAGGGAACCCTCGCCCTGCAGTATTCGGCGACCGAGGGCTATCTGCCGTTGCGCGAGATGCTGGTGCGTCACATGGAGCGCTACGGCATCCGGGTGACACCGGCGAATGTCCTCATTACCTCCGGTTCGCAGCAGGCGCTCGATCTCATCGGCAAGCTCCTGATCAATACCGGAGACCGCCTGCTGGTCGAGGCTCCCACCTATGTCGGCGCACTCCAGGCGTTCAACTCCTACGAGGCGCGCTACCTCACCGTGCCGCTCGACGGCGACGGGCTGCAGGTCGACAAGCTCGAGCAGCAGCTGCGGTCGGGGCCGAAGTTCCTCTACGTGCTGCCCAACTTCCACAATCCGGCCGGAACGACCCTGCCGGTGGAGCGGCGCAACCGCCTGGTCGAGCTCGCGAGCCACTACGGCGTGCCGATTCTCGAGGACGACCCGTATGGACAGCTGCGCTACGAGGGCGAGCACCAGCCGCCCCTGGTCGAGATCGACTCCGAGTATCACGGCGAGCGCGCCGGAAAGGCGGCCGCTGGAGGACGTTTCCGCGGTGGCGTGATCTATCTTTCGAGCCTCTCGAAGACCCTCGCGCCGGGGCTGCGCATCGCCTGGGTGGTGGCGCCGACCGACGTCATCAGCCGCCTGGTGCAGATCAAGCAGGGCGCCGATCTCCATACTTCGACCTTCAACCAGATGGTTGCCTTCGAGACGGCGCGCGGCGGCTTTCTCGATCACCACGTGATAGTGCTGCGCGACTTCTATCGCCAGCGCCGCGACGCGATGCTCGAGGCGCTGAAACGGCATATGCCGGACGGAGTCGAGTGGACGCGCCCGCAGGGCGGCCTCTTTCTCTGGCTGACCCTCCCCGCGGGCGATCTCCAGAAGGTCAGCGCCGCGGCGATCCTGCAGGAGGCGGTGAAGTCCAAGGTCGTCTTCGTCCCCGGCTCGGCGTTCTATCCCGGCCCATCTGCGGACGGCAGCGGCGAGCGTTCGATGCGCCTCAACTTCTCCTACTGCACGCCGGAGCTCATCGACGTCGGCATCCGTCGCCTGAGCGAGGTGGTCGGGCGGGCGCTGGGCGCCTAGGCGCCGGACGCCCGCGCGGCCGTTTCCACCCGCCGACGGCTGTCGACCAGGAGCACTCCGGCGATCCAGACCAGATCGGCGAACAGCAGGTGGAGCAGTTGGAGGGGGATGGGAGCGAGCAGGGCGAGCGTCGCCAGGCCCACCGCGAACTGCGTCGCGATCAGGCCGAGCATCCACTTGGCCCAGAGGCCGGCGCGAGCGCCGCCGGGGACCGCCGCGCGGACCTTCTGTGCCAGGTGAATCCAGAGAATCCCCGCCCCGATCGCCACCAATGGATGCAGGACGCGCAACTGGATGAGGAAGTGCGCGGTCGGAGAAAGATCCTGCGCCAGCCCCGCGACGAGAGAGGTCGCCGGGAAAAGCGTGTCGCCCAGAGCCGCTATGGCGCCCGTCATCGCTGTGAAAAGAAGCGCAGTAAAGGAAAGAAGATCCATCCAGCGCGGCGCGAGACCCAAGGTCGTGCCGGCAGGCAACCCCTTTACCGGAAGCTTTTCGCTGGTGGTTTGAGGACGTGACCGCTCGGCCATCAGGGCCAGGATCGCCAGCAACAGGAAGGTGTTCACCAGATGCCCGGCCATCCAGACCGCCCGCGCCGCGGAGCTGTTCTTGCCGACGTACTCGAGCAGGACCAGGCCGGCTCCGACTGCGGCTTCGCCGAAGATGAACAGAATCGCCAGCCAGGCGAGCCGCCGCATCCCCCGACCGGCCGCGGTCTCGCGCGCGTGCCGCCGCAGCGTCCAGACGCCGAGCGCCACGACGGCGACGAGCGCCAGGCCGCTGGTGACCCGGTGACCGAACTCGATCAGGGTCTCGAGCTTCGGATCCTGCGGCACGACGACGCCGTTGCACAGCGGCCAGTGCGCCCCGCAGCCGGCGCCGGAGCCGCTCGCGCGGACGAAACCACCCCAGACGATGACGGCGAGATTGACCGCGAGGACGAACCAGGCGAAGCGACTGAAGGAAACGCCGGTCGCGGGGCCTGAAAGGTCGGCGGGACGGCTCTTCATCGGGGCAAATGTATCGCGGTATCCTCTCCCTGTCCCGATTCGAATCGACTCGCAGGCACGGCAGGCGCCTCGACACGACGAACGGACCTTTCCCGGAGATTCCGCATGACCGCAGGCAACCCGCTGCACGCGCTCGCCGGTCTCGGCCAGTCGGTCTGGCTCGACTTCATTCGCAGGAGCTGGCTCGAGGACGGCACGGTCGAGCGCTTGATCGCGGAGGATGACCTGCGCGGCATGACTTCGAATCCGGCGATTTTCGAGAAGGCGATCGCCCATGGCCGGGAGTACGACGCGCAGATTCAGGAGATTGTGGCGCGCGGCGTGCGCGATCCTCTGGCGGTCTACGAGGAGGTGGCGGTGGCCGACATCCGCCAGGCTGCCGACCTTCTCGCCGCGGTCTATCGCCGGACCCACTGCCAGGACGGCTACGTCAGTCTCGAGGTTTCGCCCGAGCTCGCCGAGGACGCCGCCGGCACGCTCGCCGAGGCGCGCCGGCTCTGGCAGCAGGTCGACCGCGCGAACCTGATGATCAAAGTCCCCGGTACGAAGACCTGCCTGCCGGTGATTCGGACGCTGCTCGCCGAGGGGATCAACGTCAACATCACGCTTCTCTTTGCCAAGGAGGCCTATTCGCTGGTCGCCGAGGCTTACCTGGCGGCTCTGGAAGAAAGGCTCGGTAAAGGGATGCCTGTCGACCGTGTCGCTTCGGTGGCGAGCTTCTTCATCTCGCGCATTGATACGCTGGTCGACAAGCAGATCGACGCCAAGGCGAACGGTGCCCCACCCGCAGAGCGCGCGCGTCTCGCAGCACTCAAAGGCAAGGTCGCGGTCGCCAACGCCAAGCAGGCGTACTCTCTCTTTACCGGTCTTTTCGCTTCGCCGAGATGGCAGCGTCTCGCCGAAGCCGGAGCGGTTCCGCAGCGGCTGCTCTGGGCCTCGACCTCGGCCAAGAACCCGGCGTACCGTGACGTGGTCTATGTCGAAGAGCTGATCGGCCGCGACACGGTGAACACGATGCCGCCGGAGACGATCGACGCCTTCCGCGACCACGGCTCGGCAAAGGCGACGCTCGGCGAGGGGCTCACCGAGGCCCGCAAGCAGCTCGAGGAGCTGGCGGCACTCGGCGTCCCGCTCGATGCCGCGACCGACGAGCTGCTCGCCGACGGGGTGGCGAAGTTCGTCGAGCCGTTCCGCAAGCTCCTCGGCGCGATCTCGACGAAGATCGCGGAGCTCAGCGTCGAGAAGGCCCAGGTATCTCCAGGCACGCCGGTGGCGCGATGAACGCGCGGCTGACTCCGGAGCTGCGCGCCGCCTTCGCCACAGCGGCGGCGAAGTGGGAGGCCGGCGACCGGACCGGGAGGATCTGGGAGGGGGACTCGACGGTCTGGACCGGGCGGGACGAGGCCTACTGGCTCGGCTGGCTCGACGCTCCCGAGCGCGAGGTGGCCCGGCTCGGCGACTACGCCGAGTTGGCGCGAGTCGCTTCCCGCAAGGGCATCCGCCACGTCCTGCTCCTCGGCATGGGCGGCTCGTCGCTCGGCGCCGAGGTGGTGCGGCAGTCCTTCGCAAGGCAGCCGGGTTCCCCGCGGCTGCATGTGCTCGACTCGACGCACCCCGATCAGGTCAAGTCGTTCGCGGAGGCGATCGATCCGCGAAACGCTTGGGTGGTGGTGGCCAGCAAGTCCGGCTCGACGGTCGAACCCAACCTCTTGCTGAGCTACTTTCTGGACCGCTTCACCGCCGAGTTGGGCGAGGACGCTCCGGCGCGCTTTCTCGCGATCTCGGATCCTGGCTCTGCGCTCGACAAGCTGGCGCGCGAGAAAGAATTTCTCGCCCTGGTGCCCGGCGAGCCGACGATCGGTGGACGGTTCTCGGCGATCTCGCCGTTCGGCCTGGTGCCGGCGGCGCTCCTGGGACTGGACCTGCCGCGCTACATGGAACGCGCCGCCGAGCTCGCGGCCGATTGCCGGGAGGCGGAGGTCCTGAAGAACCCCGGAGTCGCCCTCGGCCTCGCGCTTGGAGTCGCGGCGAAAGCCGGTAGAGACAAGCTGACGCTCGTCCTCGCGCCGGAGATCGCGGCGTTGGGCGCCTGGCTGGAGCAGCTGATCGCGGAGTCGACCGGCAAGCTCGGGCAGATGATCCTGCCGATCGACGGTGAGCTGCTGGCGCCGCCTTCCTGGTACGGCAAGGATCGGCTGTTCGTGGTGGTGCGCTACGCCGGGAGGCTCGCCGACGAACAGGCGGCGGCGGTCGCGTCCCTCCTCGTCGCCGGGCTGCCGGTGATCGAGGTCGACTGTGCGGACCTGGCGGCGCTGGGCGCCGAGTTTTTCCGCTGGGAGTTCGCGACCGCAGTCGCGGGAGCCTTCCTCGGCCTCCATCCATTCGATCAGCCGGACGTCGAGGCGGCGAAGATCGCGGCGCGGAAGCTGACCGACGAGGTCGAAGAAAGCGGCGCGCTGCCTGCGGAAGCCCCGTTCTACGCCGAGCACGGGATAGAGCTCTTCGCCGACCCCGACGAAGCCGCGGCGCTTTTCCTCGCCACCGACGAACGCTCTCTCCGCGGCCTGCTCGCCGCCCACCTCGACCGCGCCCGGCCCGGCGACTACGTTGCGCTGTGCGCCTTTCTCGAGATGAATGCCGAGAACGAAGCCGCCATGGCCGAGCTCCGCAACGCCGTGGGCAAAGTCAGCGGTGTCGCGACCACCCTCGGCTTCGGTCCCAGGTTCCTCCATTCGACTGGCCAGGCCCACAAAGGCGGCCCCGCCACCGGCCTCTTCCTCCAGTTCACCGACAAACCGACCGCCGACCTCCCCATCCCCAACCGCCGCCTGACCTTCGGCCAGGTCATCGCCGCCCAGGCGAGAGGCGACTTCCAGGTCCTCACCGACCGCGGCCGCCGAGCCCTCCGCATCCACTTCGCCATGGGAGCGGAGAAGGGGTTGAAGCGAATCCTGGCAGCGGTTTAACTGGCTTGCTCAGCCCAGCGGGAGCGGAAAGGTAAACCACCAGAAGAAGGATCCCTTTTCGACCTTCTTCTTTTCATCTTGGCTGACCAACTGGACGAGGAGATGGGGTTTGGGGCCTCCGGGGTCGTAGCGAGCGCCGGCGAACTTCATCGGTAAGCTCGCGGCTACGAACTCGCCTTCGTCTCCGATCACCACTGCGTGGCGCTTGCTGAGGGCAGTTTCTCCCTGCATGAGCGTCAGCTGGAAGTCGAGCCGCTGGTCTTCGCCAGGGGGTACGGCAACGGTGATCTTCGCCGTGAGGGTCGAGACCTTCCCGGGCTTGATCTTTCCGTCCATCGAGAGTGCGCCGAGGCTCATCCGCATTTCGTTACAGGAGACGCTGCTTAGGCCACCCGTATTCTGAACGCCGCCCTTTCCATTGAGAAGCTGATGAAGGTCCAGCTGAACGCGAATCGGGCAGGACTGGTACTGCTTTCCCGCCTGCGGCTCGATATAGCGGTCGAACTCGACGGTTTGGATCTCGTCGGCCGCGTACCGGCGCTTGATGAGTCCGTCCCCGATCTCGAACTTGCCCTGAAGGGTCCCTTCGACGACGGTGCCGTCCTTGATGAAGGCTCTGAGTCCATCCTCCCCGGCCTCGAACCGCGAGATTGCGGCTCGAGGGATAGCCACCTCGCCCCCGGACTTGTCGATCAAAACGAACTCCTGCTGCGAGACATCTCCCTCGATCTCGACGCCAGCAACTGTGACGAGCCGCTCCCACGCTACAGCTGGCGACGATACGCAGAGACCCATCACAATCAACAACGCTCGAGATCGGAGAGCTCGTGCTTGCGCCTCACCTTCTTTGGCTCCGAGCATCAAAGACAAGAGAACGGCGTCTGCTGGTTGATCGAAGATGGGAAGATCTGGCCCACCGGATTGGTGTGTGTCAGGGAGACTCCGGTGAAGAGGTCGAAGAATGTGGTTTGGACGCCGAAATTCGTGAGGCCGGTGATGAAGATCCAGTGAGTCGGCGGGTTTCCTCCGGAACAGGCATTCAACATCTTGACTGGCACCTCGACATTGGTCGGGTCGAAGAAGAAGAAATAGCCCGCCACATTCGTCATGCGGCACGCCCCTGCCGTATAGACCTGCCCGATCAGATCAGTGACCGTCGCGTTGACCAGGAATCGGCCGCCGAGCAAGAGCTGATTGCCCGGGATGCAGACGATTCCACCGAAGGGCAGGACGGGTTGGGGAGATGAGGTGACCCCGTCCGGCGCGGAGTTCGGCACCTCCGGATCCGGAGCCGTCGGCGGTGTCGGCTGGGCAGGTTCCTCGGGTGAAGCGTTGGGCGGCTCGGGCTCCTCATCGAGAGGTGCACGAAACTGTTCGAGCTCCGCTTGGGTAACGGAAAGCAGCGGTCGCGTCGTTCTAGGTTCCGCTGAAAGAGCGTGATCTGCGATCTCCGCTCGATCCGAAGCGAAAGTGAAGAGCCCCTCCTCGATCACCGCGCGCTGCGCTGGACTGAAGTCCGCAGTCGCAAGCACGCGCAGGACTGCCTCTTCTACGGTGCGGGTGTGAAATGCCTCGGCAGATTCCCTCTCCGCCGCGAAGGAAAGCGTGCTGGAAGCAACCAGCAGGCTGAACAACGGCACGAGTTTCAGTTTCATGGCGGGCCCCTTTCAAGGATGGTTCAGGTTCTGAGAGGTGATTCGTTCAGATGCCGCCTGCATCAAGGGCAGTTGAAGGCGCTACTGTCGTTCGTCGCCTGCGCCAGGTTGCCCACCGCATTGGTGTAGACCTTCGGTGCGCCTCCGGCCACGGTATCGGTCACGGTGACGCGGTAGCCGACGTTCGTTGCCGCCGCGAAGTAGATCCAGAGCTTGTTGTTCAAGCTGCAGGCGTTGATCGCCTTGATCAGCACCTCCCAGTTGTTCGGATTCGTCCAGTAGAAGAGCGCCGTGTCCGACGTCCCCGCCGAAGCGACGAACGCATCCCGCGTCACCGCCGAGAAGTCCGTCCACTCAACCTCCACCTTGAATCGGCCGGACAAAAGGCAAGCTGTTGTGGGGCCAGCGACGCACGGGCTGCCGCCAGCTGGGCTCAGGTATTGAGAGATCGAAGGATAAGTCACGCTGAAGCGCCCGTCGTAGTCAGAGTCGCTTGGGCCAGCGAGGCACGGCTCATCGGCTTGAGGCCCACAGCCTCCGCCAAGCTGGCCAACAACTTGGCCGTTGGAGAGGAAAAGTGACGATCCAGAACTCCCGCCGAAAGTGGCACCTTTTCCAAGATCCGGTGCAGGGTCAGAGTAGACAAAATTCGCCGTGCCCAGCCCAGGGCAGGTGGTCGGCGGAGTCCAAGCGGTCGATTCCGAATATGCCATTGGTGCGCCAAGAGGATGATGTAACCTCGGGAAGATCGTTCCATTGACTGTTGCCGCAGTGTTGGAAGTCCAGCCAAGAAAAGCTCGCCCGGGTGGGAGGCTAGTCAGCCTGAGAAGCGAAAAGTCCGAGACAGTACTCGTGGCCAGGAGCGTGGACCCTATGCTCCTCGGCAGGTCTTCCAAAGACGGAACGCTTCCCGGGCAGCCGGTCGCGATGTAGTCCCAGAACGCCTCTACTGTTCCCGCTGTCGCCTGTACATCCATGCAGTGATTGGCGGTCAAGAAATAAGGCGTACCGTTTTGGAGAGTATTGTTCAGCAAATTACCTGAGCAAATGAAGCTGCTTCCCGAGTCAACGAACTGGAGGTGGGCGACACTTTTCTTGATCTGGGAGATTCCAGGGAGATAAGAATCGGAAACACAGGCTGCATTGACCACGCAAGCCGTAGTGAGGCCCTCAATTGAGGAAGGTCGCCCCCTAACTGCAGCGCCTCCGCTATCCAACACGAAGATCTCCAGGACACGAGTGACGCTCAGGCGGACCGATTCATTGCCTTGCGTGCCACGCGGCCACGACACCTCAAGGTATGCAACCGGACCAGCTGCGCTCGGTGACCAAACCGCACCACTTGCATCGATGTTCTCCGGGCCGAACTCTATTGGGGTCTCCCCTTCTCCCCACATCCAGAGTCTCGCTTCGGCGGGCAATCGCAAGTTCTGCAGCTCAAGCCTCAGGCGGTAGGCTCCGTCAACTTCGACAGCAGCTCCCCAAACGAACGAACTACTGGTCTGCGCCAACCAGCCTCCGCCCACCTGTCTGCCTACCTGATTCTCCAACTCGGCTGCCGTAGTGCGCAGGTCAAGGGGTCCAAGCAGCGGCCTCGAGAATCCGTTCTTGGCTGGAAGTCTTCCTACTCGATTCCATTGTGCCAGGGCATCGAGCTGCTCGATAGAAACTTCGAACGCCGAGGCAAGGGACTGAGCGGGGGCAGAGGCCATCGATTCCGCGACCCGCAAGGGCGGGCCTGCGTCGGTTGAAGCACTGAATGCCTCGGCTCGATAGAGCAGCGGAACACTTGCCTCGATTTCCGCTGCCAGTCCGGCGGTGGAGAGGGCGAATAGGGCGGCGAGGGCGGCGGTGCGGGGGGTCATGAGGGTCCTCCTTCGAGTGCGTCCGTCGATCAGAGAAAGTGCCGGCCCGAGAACATCCTGTGGCTCGGCCTGGACGGGGTTCGGGCCGGCGCCGGGGAGGGGTCGGGCTGGTGCGACTCTGCGCCTTCATTTGAATAGGACCGTTGGCGGAGGGAAAGCGAACAGGTTTTGGGTGAGATTCTTCGGATCGCGTAGAGTTGCGGGAGGAGAACGGACTGGAGCGTGGGATGGAAGGGGACTTTCCCGGGATCGGGGCGGGGGGGCGGCTGCGGAGGGCGCAGCTGGCTCTCCTTTCGCTATTGCCCTTTGTCGTGCGCTGGGCGCATGGGCGGCTACCGCAGCGGGCGCGGCGGCGGATGGAGACCGGGGACCTCGTCCAGGAGACCCTGGTCAACGTCCTCCGACAGATCGGGGAGCTCGACACCGCCGATCCCAAGAGGCTCCGCAGCTACCTGATCTCGGCCATCCGCAACCAGATCAGCGACGAGGTACTTCGAGCGGACCAGGGCGAGATACGCAACGGAGCGGTCGCCGCTGGTGCAGACCCCGGCCCCAGTCCGCTCGACGACACCATCGAATCCGAGGAGCGGCGGCAGTATCGCGCCGCGCTGCTGAGCCTGCCCGAGGCCGATCGCGACCTTCTCGCCGGGCGCATCGAGCTCGGCCTGCCTTACGCGGAGCTGGCTCTGGCCACCGGCCTGCCCTCGGCCGCCGCCGCCCGCATGGCGACCAAGCGAGCCAGCCTGCGGCTGGCGCGCGCGATGGGGCAAGTTCAGGCGCCTGCGAAGCGCTGACGAGATGAAGCAGGCCCCGGCGCAGGAGGATCAGGCGCCCAGGAATTCCTGGCTCCGTGGTAGAGATTTTGTCCGTCGATGAATACGACAACTCGCTTGGGCATAGATAAAACACCCGCCCGGGGAGACCCACCGCGGCAAGCGGTACGTTCCGACGGGCGGGGAGGAATTGGTTGAATTGTGCGGGAGGGGGTGCCTGTCAGGCAACCCCATCCGTCAAGGCAAGTCCCGTGGAACGCGCGGGACCTGGGCGATGAGGTCGACGGTGCGGTCGATCGCGGCGAGAAGTCGTGCGCCAAGGCCCTCAGCTTGCGTCTCGTACCAGGTGACAGCCTCTTCGGCCTCCCGATCCGCCGCCTTCTGATAGCTGGGAAAAGCCTTGGAAAATCGCCTGGCACCGTTCAATCGGGCTTGTGCCGACATGGGTGAAACCGTAGCGCCGGGTGGGTTCGTGACGAGCTTTTGAGCTCCGAGGCTCGAACGGCGCGAACGGTTCCGCTTCTCGAGCCTACGCCGCCGATCCCCGGCCGAGCGCCTGGTGGAGGTCCCAGTCGGCTTGGAGGTGCATCCAGAGTTGCGGCGTGGTTGCGAAGCGGCGGGCGAGGCGGAGCGCCGTGTCCGCCGTAATGCCGCGCTTGCCGAGGACGAGCTCGTTCAGACGATTGACGGAGATGCCGAGCTCACGCGCCGCGTCGACCTGCGCCAGGCCGAGCGGCCGTAGAAACTCCTCGAGCAGCATCTCGCCGGGGTGAATCGCCGGACCGAGCTCACCCGGGTCACGCGTGATAGTCCTCGCAGCGGACTTCGTAGGCATGGTTTCCCTCCCATCGGAACGTCAGCCGATACTGGTCGTTCACTCGCATGCTGTGGCGGCCGCGCTCGCCCCCCTTGAGCGCCTCGAGTCGGTTCCCGGGCGGGCTCGCGAGGTCCGAGAGTCGCTGCGCGACGTCAAGCCACTTGAGCTTGCGCTGCGCCACGGACCAGATCGCTCTCGGAATGCGGCGGGCGGCGCGCGTCGAACGCTCGGCGAAGAGATCCGCGGTCGTCTCGTCTGCGAACGACTGGATCATCGTCGATTACATGGTACCCGTGGAGCGGGTAGAAAGCAACCCTAGCGCGGCCCAAGAGATTGGGGAAGCCTCCATCTTCCGGGGGCGCTCCCGGAAGCCGGGGCGCCCTGCGAGTGGGAACGCACTACGAGTGATGACCTGGCGTGGCGTGTGCGGCCCGGAGGGCGATCACAAACCTCGCCCCTTTGGCTGTCGAGTCCTCGACCCAGACGCGGCCGTTGGAGGCGGCGACCAGGCCGCGGACGATGGCCAGACCCAGCCCCGTCCCGCGGGAGGCCGATCCGCCATCGTGCTCGGTGGTGAACTGGCGCTCGAAGATCGTCTCTCGGATTTCGGGCGGGACACCCGGGCCCTCGTCGCCAACGACGACTCGGACCTCTTGCTGCACCCGAAGGATTTCGACCCGGATTTCTCCTCCTTGCGGGGAGAACTTGATCGCGTTTTCGAGCAGACCGAAGAGGATCCGGTGCAGGCGGTCGCCGTCACCCAGGACGAGCGCCCAATCCACCGCCTCGGGACCGACCACGCGCAGGTCTTTCCGCAGGAGGAGAGGCTGCGAGGCGTCCAGAACGGAACTCGCCACGGACGCCAGGTCCACCACCTCGCTCGCAGCCACCGCTGGACCTTGTTCGGTCCGGGACAGCTCGAGGATACCGGCGACCAGTCGTTCGAGCCGTTCGGACTCGGTGGCGATGTTGCCGATGAACCGTGCCTGGTCCTCGTCGCTCAACTGGCGGTCGGTGAGGATCTCAGCGGCTCCGCGGATCGCGGCCAAGGGGGTTCGCAGCTCATGGCTCAGGTTGATCGAGAAGCGGGCCGCCTCCTCGGCTTTGCGTTCGAGCGCCTGCACGCCGTTGTCGAGCGCCCGCGCCAGGTCGCCGATCTCGTCGGGTCGGTCGCGCTCGCGCGGAGGCTTCCAGGGAGTCCGCCCGACGGTGCGTGCGCGACGCGCCAGGTTGGCAAGCGGATCGACGACGGTGCGGCGAAGGTAAGCCACCGTCCCTGCCAGCACCAGGATGCTGGCGACCAGGGTCAACGCCAACTTGAACCGGACCTCGCGCTGGACGTCCAGCAGGGCGGCCTGATCGGCCGGCGGCAGCGACTCCCAGCGGTTCCCCGAAGCGAATTCGGCGATGAAGTACCAGCCCCCGGTTGGCACGATCATCAACAGGAAGAGCGCCGCCATCAGGCGGCGGCTGATCGGGCGGCGCACGCCCGCAGGCACCGAGGCCGTCCTCACTCGATTCCTCGCGCTCGATAGCCAACCCCGAACACCGTCTCGATCGGATCGGCCGACGCGTCGACTTGCTGGAACTTCCGTCGCACGCCCTTCACGTGCGAGTCGATCGTCCGGTCCGAGACCAGCGCCTCGCCGCGGTAGACGCGTTCGACCAGTTCGTCGCGCGAGAACACGCGCTGCGGAGCCTTGAAGAGAGAGTAGAGGAGATCGAACTCGACGCGTGTCAGCGGCACCGCGACTTCGCGCAGGGTGGCGCGATGGGCACCGGGGTCGACGCGCACCGCGCCATGCATGACCGCGGGCGCACCTTTCTCCGGTTCCGGGTGGGCTGTTCTCCGCAGGATGGCTCGCACCCTGGCGACCAGCTCGCGGGGCGAGAACGGCTTGACCAGGTAGTCGTCCGCCCCGCTCTCCAGTCCGATGACGCGATCCACCTCATCGTCCCGGCAGGTCAGGATGAGCACGGGGAGCTCGGACCCGGAGCGGACCTGGCGACAGAGCTCCATGCCGTCGCCGTCCGGGAGGCCGAGGTCGAGCACCAGGAGGTCGACGGACTGGGCGCCGAGCCGCCGCCTGGCCTCGGCGAGAGTCCCCGCCACCTGGACGACGAAGCCCGCCTTCCGCAACGAGAACGCCACCACATCGACCACGGCGGGCTCATCGTCAATCACCAGGATGCGGTTCATCCCCCTCCTTGCGTGGCAACCAACCCAGGCGGTTGTGCAACGCCTCCTCGGCGACGATCGCCAGGAAGGCCGCCACCGCGTTGATGATCATGTCCCGCCCATCGCAGACCCGCTCCGGTGTGACTCCCTGCAGGAGTTCGTCCACGACCCCGGCCGCGGACGCCAAGGCCACTGCGCCCAGAATCTGACCCCGCGGCTGGAGGTGCCAGGCCAGCGCCCTCCGGCAGAGGAGAGCCAGAAGACCATACTGAAGGAAGTGGATGCGCTCCTCGGGCACCGCGAGGCCGAGGACGAGGCTCCCGGTCACCAGCGCAAGGAGAACCAGAGCCAAGAAGGCGATTCGATCCGACAGCCTGACATCGAAGACGACGTGATAGACGAGTCCCACCACCGCCACGAAGTAGAGCAGCGTCACCGAGGTGCCGAGGAGATGCTGCTCCCGCAGGCCGACGACAATGTTGCGCGCATACGGAACGGACGCGAAGAGGGCGCCGACGTAACCGCCCACGGTCACCCAGCTTCGAGCCGCGCTCGATCTCAGAGGAAATGTCATCGATCTCCCGGCGTCGCTCCCTGGAGGTTCAAGTCGATTTGAATCGCACCCGGCTCTCGCTCCCGATCTGGCAACGCCCGGCGAGCTGCGGCGTTGGTCGGGTCCAACGCTAGCGCCAATTCGAGCGCCTTGCGAGCCTCGCCTTCCCGACCGCGATCGCGGAGGGCCAGCCCGCGCACGACGAGCGGCTCGACGCTGACCGGATCGAGGGCCGCGATCTTGTCTGCCAACCGCTCGGCCACCAGCGGATCTCCGGCGCGAAGCGCGCTCCATGCCCTGGCCAGCGCCACCTCGGCCCAGGCTGCATGACCGGGGTGGTCGACCAGGAATCGTTCCTCGACCCGACGCAGCTCCGGCCAGTCCTTCCTCGCGGCCAAGTGGCGGCGCAGGATCAGGGCCTTGTTGGCGGTGTCGCGGGCTACGGCGAGAGCCACTACGCTTTCGGAGAGCTCCGTGCCGTGCGACTTCAGGACCTCCGCCAGCAGCTTGTCTACCAGCGCCTCCTTCTGGCCGGAGTTTCCGGGCATGGTTCCCAACCAGTCGGCGGCAAGGTCTGTGTTCTTGCCGGCGAGAATGTCGCCGACCAGTGCGAGTCGCCAGGAGCTCGGCAGGTCTGGCACTTCGGTGGGCTTTGTCTGTTTGGCCGCCCAAGCCTCGATCGCAAGTTTCACGGCGACCGGATCCGCGGCACCGCGAGCGTCCAGCGCCAGGAGGATCGGCAGGGCTTCTCTCACGCGGCCGAAGCGGGTAAGGATCTGGACCTTGAGGTTCAGAAATCGCGCGTCGCGCCTCTCGGCAGCAGGGAACTGGTCGAGCAGCTCCTTCGCTTCGTAGCCAAGGTCCGCCCGAACCAGCACCTCGGCCAACCGCGTCACCGCTTCGAGGTCGCTGGGATCGTAACCGACGGTGGCTCGGAGCTTGGCGATGGCGCGCGGCAGGTCGCCTGCCTTCTCGGCCGCGTCTGCCTGTGCGAAGAGTGCTGCCTGGCGCTCCGCTGGCGAGGAGCAGGCTGCGCCGACCAGGAGAACGGAGTAGAGAGACCAGCGGAAGCGGCGGCACATGGACTAGCTCCCGACCATGCCCAAGATGTGTTTGAAGATGTTGCCGTCGAGATCCCGAAAGAGCTCGAAGCCGAGCGTGGGAGAGCCGATGAACGGCCTGAGCACCCAAGCGAGCTGCGCGCCGACGACCGCATGGATCAAGAAATAGAGCAGCAGCGCCTTGGCGGTGCCCCGCTTCTGCTCCGGGTCGCAAAGCCTGCGATAGCCTGCACGCAGGCGCGCTAGTCCCACGAACCCCCCGGCCGCCCCGACGCCAATCGCCAGGAACTGCGCGAGCTTGTAGTGCCGGGTGGTTCCGATCAGAAAGAAGAGTGGCAGCGAGAACGAAGCCCAGACCACCGCCGTCGAAGAGAGCGCGGTCGCTTGGAGTGCTACGGACTGCGCGAGAGACAGCGCCTTCGGGGCTCGCAGCACCTGCATCGCGTGAAAGGTAGGAAAGCACAGGGCGGCGCTTCCGAAGAGCAGGAGCGGCAGCTTCAGTGCCGAGGTTGCGACCTGTAGAAAGGACTGGTCATAGGCTCCCAGCGTCACGCCAAAGACCGCCGCCGCGATGGCACCCCAGAAGAGCGCCTGGCGAGTGGTGCGACCGAGGTCACGCCCCTCGCCGATCTGTGCGATGGCACTCGTTTCGTCACGTAGGACCGCTTCGGCAAATTGCAGGGTGGCAGTTGCGTTTTCCATTCTCGCCTCCTGGCGGATGTCGGCTGATGTTGCCGAGACCCTAGCGAGGAGAAATGGAGAACTTATGGAGGCGGCGCGGAGAGGCCGAGGATTCTCTGCAAGGCCGTCACCGCTTGAAGTGGCGTGCGCCGTAGGCAGGGATGCCGAAGCGAAGCAGCTTCTGCAGCGCCAGGAAGATCGCCTGGCACTTCTTCCGGATGCGTCAGCCGCCGGCGGGGCGGTCTTGCGAGCGGGCGCGGGGGAGCCAGTATCGGGGTCGGCGCCGGTCGTGCGCGACGGCGATCACCCAGAGGATCCCTGGCGTCTCGATGTAGACGAGGTGATACGGAAAGTGATCGACCGGGGCGCGGCGTACCGGCAAGTCCAGTGGAACGCGCGGAACCTGGGAACCCGCCTGCGGGAACCGGGTGATCAGGTCGACGGTGCGCTGGATCTCAGCAAGAAGCCGCAAGCCGAGGCCGTGAGCTTGCGTCTCGTACCAGGTGACAGCCTCTTCGGCCTCCCGGTCCGCCGCGGCTTCGAAACGCAGCGGTTTGCTCAACGCTTCTTCAGTTGGCCTTCGAGGCGCTCACGCACCCCATCCCAGGGAACGCCGCTGGCCTCACCGGCCATGACGCGACGAGCCCGGTGCTCGATCTCTGAAGCCCACTCAGCTTCGACTTGAGGCTGCGGATCACTTGCCTCGTCGAGGCTGGCTAGAAGCTCAGTGGCCACATCCGCCCGCTCTTCGGGCGGCAGTTTCATGGCTTCGCGCAAGACGTTCTGGGCTTGTGCCGTCATGGGTGAAACTGTAGCACCGGGCGGGTTCATGGCGAACTCCTGAGCTCCGAGGCTCGAACGGCGCGGAGGTTCCTTTTCTCGAGGCCGCTGGACGAACCTGGCACCGGTGTCGACTCTCGCCGCCCGGCTTTCCTTTGGGTCGTTGACATCAAGCTGATGTCACTCCTAACATCATCGCCATGATCCGCACGCAGGTCTATCTCACCGAGGAGCAGCACCAGGCGCTGCGCCGTGCGTCCGAACGCAACGGTGTCAGCATGACGGAAGAGCTGCGGCGGCTGATCGATCGGCATCTCCTGGCCAAGGGCCGCGATCCTTACTCTGAGCGCGAGCCGCTCTTCGCCTTCGTCGGTATCGGAGAGTGCGGAGAGAGCGACGTCGCGGAGCGCCACGACCACTACCTTGTGGATGCGGCTCGGCGTGCGGACCTTCGTTGACACGAGCGGTTTCTACGCCCTCGCCAGTCGTTCCGATCGCCACCATGTCGCAGCACTGGCAGCCTTCTCGGCGCGCCGCCCGGGGGAGTGGATCACCACCGATCACGTGATGGTCGAGACTTGGTTGCTGGTGCGTTCCCGCCTGGGCCATTGGGCGGCACTGCAGTTCTGGGACGATCTGAGCCGCGGTTTGGCAACGGTCGGCGGCCTCTCGAGCTCCGACCTGCTGCGGGCGCGCGAGATCGCTGAGACCTGGAGGGATCAGGAGCTCAGTCTCGTCGACTGCACCAGCTTCGCGTTCATCGAACGCCTCGGCCTCGACCGCGCCCTCGCCTTCGACGATCACTTCCGCGTCTTCCGCTGGGGGCCGGGAAAGGGCCGCAAGCTGACACTCGTCGGCGAATGATCGTTGACGATACGTACGCAATGTCGTACGCTAACGCTCGTGAAGACCATCCCCGCAACGAAGGCGCGGCAAAACCTCTACCGGCTGGTGGATGAAGTCGCCGAGTCGAGTGAGCCAGTGACGATCACCGGGCGGCGGGGAAATGCCGTCATGGTGTCGGAGGACGACTGGCGGGCGATCGACGAGACGCTCTACCTGCTCTCGATTCCCGGCATGCGCGAGTCGATTCGCGAGGGGATGGCGGAGCCGCTCGCGAAGGCGGTGAAGAAGCTCGACTGGTGAAGGCCAAGTCGGGCCGAGCGACAGGGCCGGCGGGCCCAACCGGCGAATGGAAAATCGTTTTCACCCGCCAAGCGGTTCGTGACGCGAAGAAGCTCGCCAAGAGCGGTTTCAAGGCGAAAGCCCAGGCCATTCTGGCCGTGATTGCCGTGGACCCCTTGCGCTCGCCACCGTCGTTCGAGAAGCTCGTCGGCGATCTCACCGGCGCCTTCTCCCGGCGCATCAACATCCAGCATCGTCTGGTCTACGAGGTTCTCACGGAGGTCAGAACGGTTCGCGTCCTCAGGATGTGGACGCACTACGAATAGCCTGCGGCGGATGGAGAAGACCTCTGTTCCGCCTGTGGGCACTGTTAGAGTTCGCGCCATGCCGCACAACGCAACGGATCGCGCGCTCGCGCCTACGGTTACTGAGTCGCTCTCTGCCGAGCGCGTGCTCGAGATCGTGCGTGCGCACCTGCCGTCTTTCTGGCGCGATCGGCCCCTCTTGACCGCGATGCGGCTCGACGAAGCCGGCATAGGGCTGGATTCGGTCGACCTGCTCGAGCTTCTCATCGCCTGCGAACGCGAGCTCGGTCGCCAGCTCCCGACCGACCTGCTGCTCGATGAAGCGATGACCGTTGGCGACCTCGTTCGGAAGCTGCAGTCGCCGGCCGCCTGAGTTTGTCCGACTCCGCCATTCGCCGTCTCGCCCGCGGATCCTTCGATCGCCTCGAGTCGCTGCTCGCAGCGTCGTCTCTACCGCCAGCTCCGGCGCTTCGTGTCGCAGCGGCCATTGGCGCCTCGCGTGCGGTCGTCTCAGGACGCTGGCCGGCGGCGGGTGAGGTCGCGCAACTCTTCGCGTCCGGGTCCCTAGGCAGCCGCCGGATTGCCCTGGGGATCGCAGCGAATGAGGCGAAGAACCGCCTGGTCGTCCGGCGCGTTACCGGGAGCGCACTGGCGCCGTTCGCGCCGCAGGTCTGCTTTCGCGACGACGCAGCGATCGACCGACTCCATCCGCCGCTCGTCCTCGTCACGGCGCACGTCGGTGCGCTCTACCTGCTGGCGATTGCGCTCGATCGGTTCGCCGTGCCGCGGGTGGTGCTGCGCTGGGCGCCGGTGCACGAGCTCTCGCCCGACGAGTCGGTCGCTCCGACCGCCGGCGGACTTGCGATGCGAACCGAAGCGTTGCGGCGTGGCCACCAGGCGCTGCGCGAGAGACAGTTCGTCGTCACCGCGATCGAGGGTCCGCACGGCGCCACCGAGCCGGCGACCCTGCTCGGGCGAAGGATGAACCTCGGGCGCGGCGCCTTCGCGCTCGCCCGCACCAGCGGCGCGAGCGTCGTACCTATTGCCGCATGCTGGGAGGGCAGTCGGGCGATCGTCGAAGTCGGCTCACCGATCGCCCCGGGACTGGCTCCGCAGGCAGTCGCGCGGTGGTTCGACGAACTTCTGCGCCACCATCCTCGTCAATGCAGCCTCAGCCTCCTGCGCCGACTGCTTTACGGTTCAGCCGACGACCCAGCCGTCGACACGCCCAGCGAGTAGGCTGCACGGCAGGATCTCCGCTGCCGCGAGCCGGCGACGTAACTCGCTGTGACGGAGCTTGCTCGAATCGGTGCGCGGCAAGGTCCCGGGTGTGACGACGATCACTTCGCCCGGGAGGAGCCCCACCGCGCTCCGGATCGTGCGCGCTGCATCGCGCGCGAGGTCCTCGGGATTCCTTTGCAGCTCCGTGGTGGCTTCGATGACGACCACGAGCACCTGTTCCTCCGCGCCGCGGCGCGCCAGCGTGATCGCAGCTGCGGCGGCGACACCGTCGACCCGCTCTGCCGCCTCCTCGAGCTCGCGCGGCGCATAGGAAGCTCCGCCGTGTTTGATCAGATTGCGCCGTCGTCCGATGACGTAGAGCTCGCCGCCGGGTCCGAGCCGGCCCCAGTCGCCGGTCGCGAGCTCGGCCCCGGCCGGCAGTCCGTGACGGCCGCGAGGCACGGAAGCCGGATCGAGAGCGGTGTCGAAATAGCCCGAGAACAGACTCTCGCTGCGGATGTGGATCTCGCCCGGCTCACCCACTGCCTGCTCGTCGCCCTGTTCGTCGAGGATCCTGAGGGTGACTCCGGGAAGCGGCCGGCCGCACGAGACGTTACCCGTTGCATCGACCGCGAGCGGCTCGCCTGGGCGCACGCAGGTGACGGCGAGTGTCGCCTCCGCCAGTCCGTATGCGGGCAGGAGGATGCCTGGCAGGCGAAAGCGCTCTTCGAAGGCGCGCACGGTCGACGCCCGAACGGCTTCGCCGCCGACGAAAACGCGGCGTAGCGACGAGAGGTCGAGCGCCTGGGATCCGACCAGACGCATCGCCGTGCGGAGCGCGAAGTCCGGAGCCGAGGTGAAGGTCGCGCGCACTCTGGCGACGGTCTCGAGCCAGGTGCCGAGCGTCCGCACAGCGGGCGTGACGAGATGCGCCTCGACGCCGCAGACGACGGGAAGGATGACGAAGCGCACCAGCCCCATCACGTGCCACGGCGGAACCCATCCGGCGAGGACCTCGCCCGGCTCGAAGAGCCCCGAACCGGCGCTCCGGCGCCAGGCGGCGAGCGCGCGGTGGGAGAGGATGGCGAAGCGCGGCTCGCCAGTGGTGCCCGAAGTCAGTTGCAGGACAGCAGGATCCTCGGGATCCACCGGTCCGGGATCGGGTAGCGAGCCCGTTCCGCCAGCGAACGCGGCGAGCTGCTCGATCGCGAGGACCGGAAAGGGGCGCGTGTGCTCTTGCGCGTCTTCCAGTGCCGCGCAATGACAGGCCATGGCGATTGCCAACCTCGGCCGGCCGCGCGCCGCGCGGGCCATCGCGGTCGTCGGGGCGAGCTCCGGGGGAATCGCGAACGGCACCCCACCGGCGAGGACGATGGCGGCGAAGCCGCGCACGAAATCCAGGCCCGCCGGCAGCAGGAGCGCGACCCGGTCGCGAGGTGCGAGACCGCGGGCGGCGAGGCCGGCCGCGATCCGGGAGGCGTCGTCGAGGAGCTCGCCGTAGGTCAGCCGGGCATCGCCGAAACCGAAAGCGAGCGTCTCCGGCGTCCGCCGCCCGCGGTCGATCAATGCGGCTGCGAAGTCGGACCGGTCACCGGGCATCGCAGGCGAGAGTATCGGTTTCTGGCGAATCTTGGCGGTGAAGCAGGACCGTCGTGAGGTGCAGAGCGGTCGTGCCTCCAGCGATCAGGGCTGAATAATCAGCCGCGGGTCGAGTTTAATGGGCTCGCCTCCCTGAGGCGTCACGATGATGTTGTAGAACCAGAAGCCTTTCTTCTTTGCGTCGGCCTTGGCGAGGGTGCACTTCGGTGCATTGTTTGAGCACACTGGATCCTTGGGCGTGAAACTGTCCTTGAACGTCACCTCTAGCTTCATGCCTGCGGGTCCGGTCCACTCGACGTCGGACTGCGTGCTCATGATGAGGATGCACTCGCGGTCGACCGCCGGCTTGCCGTTGACGAGAGTGACCTCCACCTTTGCCGTCTCGCCTATGCCGAAGGAATCGCACTTCCCATCCCATCCTGCTGTCACGGGGTACTGATGCGAGCTGCAGGCGAGCGGCGAGGCACAGATCAACACGAAGACGCACGCGGCGACTCGGTTCATGTTCCCTCCCTGGCGGCGGGGCCGCCGAAAACCTCAATCTGCAGGCGGTTTGGCCCATATCTTGACGAAGCGCGGGTCGGAGCGCAAGGACGCGAGCTCGGGGTCGGTGCGGACCGCTTCGGCGGGATAGCCCGCGGCGAGCGCGCGTCCCAGCAAATCGAGCGCCGGATCGACTTCATTGGCGGCAAGGTGGACAAGCGCCGCCGGGTAGAGGATGTAGGCGTTCGCTGGCGCGAGCTCGAGCGCGCGGTCGGCGTGCCGGCGAGCCGGCTCACGACGCCCGGTGCGGCTGTAGGCGAGCGCCAGGTTCATCTGGCGGTCGGCATCGCCGGGGGTGACGTCGAGATCGGCTTCGAGAAGGTCGATGGCGCGCTGGTAGGCGCTGCGCGCCTCCGTAGTCCGGCCGCCGGCCCAGCGCAAGGCGTCTCCGAGATTCAGCCAGAGCGATGCGCTGTCCTTCTGCAACGCGACGGCGCGCTGGAAAGTTTCCGCAGCTTCGCGGTAGCGGCCGAGCACGAACTCGCAGGTGCCGAGGTTCGACAGCGGCACGGCGGTCGGCCGGATCGCGATCGAGCGCCGGTACTCGGCGATCGCCTCTTCGTAGCGGCCGAGTTGCTGGTAGGCGATGCCGAGGTTGCCGATGGCGCGGGTGTTGTCGGGCGACAGGCGGATCGCTTCGCGCAGGCTCGGGAGGGACTCTTCCACCCGGCCCTGCACGAGCAGAAAGACGCCGAGGTGGCTGTGGGTTCCCCACCAGCCCGGTTGCAGCTCGACCGCCCTGCGGTAGGCGGTCTCGGCTTCGGTCGCGCGCCCGAGCTGGTCGAGCGCCGCCGCGAGGGCGAAGCGGGCCTCGACCGAATTCGGCTGGCTCGCCACGGCGCGCTCGAGCTCGCGCGCCGCTTCGAGCGGACGTCCAACGAGGAGCTCGACCCGCCCCAGGGTTTCGTGCGCGCCGGTCTCCTCCGCGCCGGCGGCGGTGGCGAGCGCGCTGGCTGCGATCGCCTTCTCCGCCCATTCGCGCTGCTGCGTGAGCTCGAACTTGGCGAGAAACGCCCTGGCGCTGGCAGCGGCAACCTGGGGTGAGTCGCCGAGCACCTCGAGGATGCGGATCGCCGCGTCGACCGAGGCCTCGTTCTCGTAGCGGCGCAAGTGCCCGAGCGCCTCGAGGTAGCGGTCCTCCGCGAAGCGCGGTTCCGGTCGGGCTGCGCTGGCCACCAGGTTCGTCACCGTCGCCCCGAGGGCGGCGGCGGCGAGGGCGGCGATCTCGTCCTGGAGGGAGAGAAGTTGCGCAGCGGGTCCCTCGGCCTGGCCGGCCGAGATCTGCCGCCCGTCCGCGTCCAGGATCGAGAAGGTGGCGCGGACCGTGGGGCCCTGGAACTGGAGGGTGCCGCGCAGCACCGCCTCGACCCCCGTGCGGCGAGTGACTTCCTGCGAAGATCCCGAGCCGGCCGGGTCGCCGAGTGCGCCCGGAGAGGTATCGAGCGCAGCGGCCGGCAGCACCGCGAGACCGCTCGCTGCCGCGAGCCGCACGCTCACGGTCTCGGCGAAGCCCTCTCCGATGCGTGCGCCCGTCGCCGTGCCGGAGAGGTCGCGAAACGGAAGGACGGCGATGCGCCGTACGCTGGCTGCAGTCGCAGCAGTCGCCGGAGTTCGGGCGCTTCGCGCTGCCGCCGCGTCGTCGAGATTGCGCGCCTGGCGGAGACCGGCGGCGACGAGGAGACCGACGATGCCAACGATGCCGGCGATTCCTGCAATCAGGGCCGCTCGCCGCAGGCGCCGCTTGCCCTGGGCGGGGATGGCGCCAGAGCCGACGAGACTGCCGGCGTCGGTCATGCGGTCGCGGATCGTGTCGAGCTCCTGTGCGAGATCGCGCGTCGCAGCGTAGCGGGCCGCCGGGTCCTTGGCGAGGCAGCGTCGCACGATCCAGGTGAGCGGCGCAGGAAGTTGCGTCTCGACGTCCGCCATGCCCGCAGGCTCGGCGTGCAGGATGGCCGCCAGCGTGTCCAGAGTGGTCGCGCCCGCGAACGGACGCCGCCCGGCGAGCATCTCGAACAGGATGACGCCGAACGCGAACTGGTCCGAGCGAAAGTCGAGCGGCAGCCCGCGCGCCTGTTCGGGCGACATGTAGGCGACGGTCCCGAGCAGGCGCCCCTCCTCGGTGGCTGGCAGGGCATCCGCCGCAGCCTGGCTGCGGGACAAGGTGGACGCGGTGGACGAGGTGCGCTTCGCCAGCCCGAAGTCGAGGATCTTGACGAGGCCCTCGGGCGTGATCATCACGTTGTCCGGCTTGAGATCGCGGTGGACGATCCCCTTTTCGTGCGCCGCGGCGAGGCCATGAGCGATCTGCGCCGCGATCGAAACCAGCCCGCGCAGCGAGGGAAATCGCTCTTCGATCCTCACCGCGAGGCTCCTGCCGAGGACGAGCTCCATCGCGATGTAGGGGAAGCCCTCGTGCTCGCCGACCTCGTGAATGGTGACGATGTTCGGATGGTTCAAAGCCGAGGCGGCGCGTGCCTCCTGAGCGAAGCGCAGATTGTGCTCCGGACTCTGGTCGAGGCGCTCGGCGAGCAGCTTGATCGCGATCACGCGCCCGAGGCCGGGGTCGCGCGCGCGATAGAGCCGGCCCATACCGCCGGCGCCGAGCTCTCCCAGGACCTCGAAGCGGCCGATATGCGAGCCGACGATCACGGTCGTACCCCAACAGCGCGGCGCAAAAACACCGGTCCACCAGCGCGGATCAGGGGGGGCACGAACCGATTATAGGCTCGCGCAGCCGCGCCGGTTCTCCTTCCAGGCGGTCGCAACCGGCGAACAGGGACCGGTCGCGACCTCCCCGAGCCTCAGCTTTTGTGGTCGGCGCGCGACAGATAGCGCACCAGGAAGACGAAGAGGACGAGGAAGGCGGCCAGGAGCAGGTACTCGAGTCCCTTGGTCTCGAAGATGTTGACGTAGCGGTAGGTTTCCATGCGGACTCCTTGTCTGACACTCTCGACGCTTACTGATCCGCGGGACGCGGGTTCGGCAGCTCGTGCGCTTCGCGCAATATCGGTAGACGCAGGACGATCCAGCGGAAGACCCAGACCTCGGTGAAGAGGACCGTCAGAGTCACGATGAACTCCTGCCAGCTCGGGAAATAGCGCTCGGCGAGCTGCCAGTTGAAGGCGATGATCGAGATGTTCAGGCGGTTGAGCAGGAGGCCGACAAGCGCCGCGGCCGCAGCCAGCCGCAAGAGCCCCGGCCGGCGGTGGCGCACCGCATAAGCGAACATCACGCAGGGCACCAGCACGAAGCCGACCACCTCGACGAGGTACCAGGCCCCCCACCCCGTCGCCAGCAGGTCCCATTGGCGCTCGTGCAGGAAGATCAGCAGCTTGAAGAAGTAGTAGACGAAGAGGGCGATCGCGGTGCCCTTTCCGAGCCCGAGCATCAGATCGTCGAAGGAGCCGTGCTTGCTCGGATTCGTCTGCTTGCCGAACAGCCGGTGGGTCAAGGTGCCTTCGAGGATGACCATCGAAAGCCCGCCGAAGATGCTCGAGACGAAGAAGAGAATGGGGATGAACTCCGTATACCAGAGCGGGTGGATCTTCGGCTTCGCCATCAGGAAGAGGGCGCCCAGGCCGGCCTGATGAAGGGTCGACAGCGTGACCCCGATGATCACCGCGCCCAACGCCAGAGAGGCGAGGATGCGCCTTGCGCGTTTCCAGCCCAGCCACTCGGCGAAGGCCGGCGAAAGCTCGACCATCTCGACCAGCATGTAGAGCAGGAAGCTCCAGGCGACCTGGAAGAGCACTGAGTTGTAGCCGAACGAGTTGCCGATGACCGGGTTGATGACGTTCCACGGCCGGCCGAGGTCGAGCACCAACGCTCCGGCGTAGAAGATGTAGGCCAGCAGGCCGTTCAGCACCGTGGCGCGGATGATCGGATGGTATTTCTCGAGCCGCATCACGTAGACGGCGAAGGCCAGAGTGTAGGCGCCCCCCGCGAGGGCGACCCCGGTCACGACGTCGAAGCCGATGCCGAGGCCCCAGGGGTGCTCCTGAGTCAGGTTGGTGATCGAGCCCAGGCCGTAGATGAAGCGCTGGATGAGGACGCCTATTCCGAGCAGGATGACCGGGATCGAGATGACGTTGAACGGGGTCAGCAGCGGCCCCTTGGGTTTGAGCTCCGAGCGCAGGAAGCGCAGGAGCGGGAGGCGGCCGGGAGCGGGCGCGATCGGCATGGTGGTCATGACTCGGCGGCCTCCATCGTCTCGTCCTTCCTGTCGGCGAGCAGGTGGAGCCCGTACTGCAGTGCCGGAAGGCCGAAGAGCACGAGCGGAACCCCGTAGAGGAAGTCGCGGGTGTATTCCGGGTAGGGCGTCGTGCCGAGATCGGTGCGGAAGCCGATCTCTTCGAACGGCACCGCTGAGAGGTAGAGCCAGCCGGTCCCGCCGACCTCGGACTCGCCATAGATCTGGTGCACGTAGCGATCGGGGTGGTGATAGATGCGCAGGCGGGCGATCTCCATCAACTCGCGCTTGGTGCCGAAGGTGAGCGCGTCGGTCGGGCACGAGCCGACGCAGGCCGGCTCCAGGCCCTGCTCGAGCCGTTCGTTGCACATCGAGCACTTCTGGATCTTCGGATTCCACGAGTGATACTCGAATTTCGGGATGTCGAACGGGCACGACACCAGGCAGTAGCGACAGCCCATGCACTTTTTGGGGTGCCAGATCACCGGCCCGGTTCGCGTCTTCTCCATGGCGTTGGTCAGACAGGCTGCGCCGCATGCCGGTTGCCAGCAGTGCAGGCACTGTTTCTTGACGAAAACCTCGCCCTTCGACGTGGCGAAGCGGTTGACCACCGTCCACTGCGTCTCGCTCGTGGGGCGCAGTGCCGCGAGAGCGCCATCGTTCTCGATGTCGGGCACCGGCAGGTCATGTTCCACCGAGCAGGCGCGCTCGCAGGCCCGGCAGCCGATGCAGCGCGTGGTGTCGACGAGGACACCGACGAACTCCTCCGGGTTGCCTTTGTCGGTGGCTTCGGCGCGACCTGCTACCAAAGTCGAACCGGCGACGGTGCCGATCTTCAGGAAGGTGCGTCGATTCATGGCTGCCTCACTTGCTCGGCGCCAAGCCAGCCTGTGGAGCCGGCGCGGCCTTCGTCGTCTGGGACTGCGGCTGCTCGGGGCGCTGGTGACAGAACCCGCACTGGTTGCTCGCTTCGGATCCGGTGCCGCGTTCGTGGCATTTCCAGCAGCTGCGGTGGATCGCGACCTTCACGGTCGGCATCTCGAGGTTGAGGCCGGAGGTCCGCACCGGATGGCAGACCACGCACTTGCCGGCGGCGGCGGGTGTCGCGCTCCCCGTGTGGCAAACCGCGCAGTCGACCCAGAAGCCGTCGAAGTAGTCCGGGTGAGGCAGCTCGAGACTGGCCGCCACGGTCTCGTGATGACAGGACACGCATTCGGCGCCGACCTCCTCCGTGTGGAACTTGTGCTGGAAGACGACCTCGCCGAGAGAAGATGCCCAGCGGACGGTATCGGGGGGAGAGGTCGGGGGAGCGTTCGCCGGGAGGTCGGCCGCGAATGCGGCCACCGTTCCTGCGAGCAGCAGCAGGCCGAGTGCAAGCAGGAAATGCGACGGGGTGAAGAATCGGATCTTCATGGGATCACCTCGGCCGGTTTCCGGGCGCCGGCTCATGCCATGACGGCCTGGCCGGCGGTCTCGGGCAGCTGCTCTGGCGTGAGGAAGGTCCTGGCGAAGGCGCGACAGGCGGCGCGCTGCGCGGTTCCGTTGGGGTGCGGGCTCTTCCTGTCCACGGCGGGCTCCGCCGCGAGCTCTTCCGTCAGCCGGTCCGTGAAGTGACGAGCTTCGGACTGGTACCAGGCGACGGCGTCGGCGCCGATCACGAGCTTGCCGAGGTCGGCGGTCAGTTCCTGCGGGTCGATGGTGCAGATCCAGCCCTGCTCGTAGGGACGCAGGCGCATGAGGTCGAGCTGATAGTCGAGATCGTGGTTCACGTGCACGACTTTGCCCGAGAGTGGAGCCGAGAAGCGCAACTCCTGCCCCCCGATGTCGAGCGCGAAGAGCGCATCGCCATTACGCACCACCCGCCCGGGTTCGGGCAGCCGGATCGCAGTCACAGGTCCGACCGACTTCTGGACGAAATCGTCGAGTCCGATGCGACCCTCGCCCGTCATCTCGATCCGCACCCAGCTGTGCTCCGGCGAGACGTAGACGCCGCCCGGAACGTTGACCACCCGCGGCGAGGCGACTCCGGCGGTGGAGGGGGTGACGAGACGGATCTCGGGCGGGGTCAGACGCTCGCGACGATCCTGGCGGCGCAGGACGAGGCGGTTCGCGAACTCGACCAGCTCATCCTCGGTGAACGGCTTCTGGACGTAGTCGACGGCTCCGAAGCGCATGGCGTCGACGGCCGACTCGATCGTGCCGTAGCCGGTGATGATCGCGATGTCGATGTCCGGGCGCAGGTGGTGCACCCCCTTCGCGACGTCGAGGCCGTCCATGCCCGGCATCTTGAGGTCGGTGAAGACGAAGTCGTAGTCGTTCTTGCGCACCAGGCTCAAGGCCTCCTGGCCGGATTCCACCGTGTCGACCGCGAAGCCCGCCAGGACGAGGATCTTGCGGAAGCTGTCGAGGATCACCGGCTCGTCATCGACCGCGAGGATCCTGGCTCTGGGCGAGGCGACTTCGACGCGCTTCAGGCTGAGCGCTTCGTCGGCGAACTCGAGCTTCAGTCCGATGTCCAGCGCCTGCTGACGTTCGCGACGCGCGCGGGTCGCCTGCATCTGCTTGAGTGTCAATCGGAGAGTCAGGTCGACGACGGCGAAGACCACGACCGTCAAGAGCACCATCAGGAAGATCATCGCTTCTCCTTCTCCCCGCCGTTTCCTGCCGGCGCGAGCGCTGCGCCGGCGCGGCGCGTCAGAGCGTCCAGCTCCGTCTCGAGGTCGGCGGGCGCGACACGCACCAGCCAACCCGAGGAGAACGGGGCACGATTCAGTAGATCGGGGTCCTCGCGGACGGCCGGATTGACTTCGAGCACCGAACCGCTGAGCGGTGCCCAGATGCGGTGGATCGACTCGTCTGCGGTCGCGAGCTCGGCGCAGGCGAGGCCCTGGGTCAAGCGGGACCCCGGCTCGGGAAGCACGAGCGAGCGGATTTCGGCGATGAGGCCGGGCCAGCACTCGGCAAGACCGAAGGTGGCGACGCCGTCATGAAGCGTGACCCAGGCGTGCTGGCCGAGGAAGTAGCGCTCGGCGCACGGCTTGCTGCCGGAGACCTCCGTCTCCCGCGGGACAGCGTTCCAGCTCCTGCGCTCGACCGCTTTGAGCGCCCGGCGGACGACGCCGAGGAGCTCGGGAACGTCGAACGGCTTGGGGAGGAAGTCGAAGGCGCCCTTCTTGAACGCCGCGAGAGCGTTCTCGATCGTGGCGTAGCCGGTGATCAGGATCACCGGGATCCGCGGCCGCTCGCCGGTCACCCGTTCGAGAAGATCGAAACCCGAGAATCCCGGCAGCATGAGGTCGGACAGCACCACGCGGTGCGCGACTCTGCGCAGGCGCGCGAGCGCCCCGTCGACATCTTCGACCCGATCGAGGGTCAGGCCTTCGGGTCGCAGGATGCGCTCGACTGCCGCGCGAACGACCGCCTCGTCCTCGACCAGGAGCACGTCGTACCCGGCCCTCATGTCGTCGGCTCCACGGAGGCAGATGGAGCGCCGATCGGCAGCCGCACGGTGAAGGTGGTGCCCCGGCCGACCTTGGTGTCGACCTCGATCGTTCCGCCATGCTCGGTGACGATGCCCCAGCAGACCGCGAGGCCGAGCCCAGTGCCCCGGTTCTCCTTGGTGGTGAAGAACGGTTCGAAGATGTGGCCGAGATTCTTCTCGGGGATTCCGGTGCCGTTGTCCGCTACCTTGATCTCGATGGACTGGCGGCCCTCGACGCTCTTCAGGTCGGTGGCGATGAATATGTGGCGGTCGCCCACCTCGAAGGCATCAGCGGCGTTGACCAGCAGGTTCAGGACGACCTGCTGCAACTGGTTGGCGTCGGCGGGGAAGGGTGGAAGATCCTTCGCCAAGGTCTTGGTGAGCTGGATATTCTGCACCCGAAGCTGGTTGTCGACGATGGCAAGTGCGCGCTCGACGATGGCGTTCAGGTCGACCATGGTCTTCTTCGGCGGCACTTGGCGCGAAAAATCGAGCAGGCCGCGCACGATGTCGCGGCAGCGCTTGGTCTCGTGGACGATGGTCTCGAGATCGCTCCGGGTCTCCTGATCCACGGCGCGCTTCAACAGGAAGCTCGAGTAGGTGAGGACGCCGGTCAGGGGATTGTTGATCTCGTGCGCGATGCCAGCGGCCAGCCGCCCGACGGAAGCGAGCTTGTTCGATTGATACACCATGTTGCGCGCCTCGGCGAGCCGCGTCGTCATCTGGTTGAACGACGCGGCGAGCTGGCCGAGCTCGTCTCCGCGCGGCACCGGCACGCGATGGGCGAGATCCCCGGCGGCGACCCGCTCGGTCGCCCCCAGGAGAGTGCGGACGGGCTTTCCGACCCAGCGATGGAAGAGGCTGGCGAGGAGCAGACTGATCGCCGCGATGCCGGCGATCGCCAGGATGAGCGCGGAGCGCCGGCCCTTGGAAACGGCGAGGTCGACGTCGGCGAGGGAAAGCGTGACGTCGAGGACGCCGAGCACCCTCTTCTCGGGCGCGTGGGCGTGACAGCCGCTGTTGGCGCAGACCGGCTCGTTGGGAATCGGCGTGATCACGCCGAGATGCCGGTCGCCGGCCTCGTCGCGGAAGACGCGGGTTCGCCGCCCGGCGGAGAGCTCCGCCACCGAGGCGCCGGCGGCATGACAGCCGTCGCAGGCCTCGCTCTGCTGATCGACGCGGGTGCCGACGAGTGTCGCATCGGGCGAGTAGATGACTTCGCCCTCCTTGTTGTAGACCCGGATCTTCTCGAGTCCTTGAAGGCGGCCGATCTGTTCGATGATGCGGTGCACCATCTCGCGCTCGTTGAGCAGCATCGCCTGCCGGGTGCCGTTGCGAATGGTGTCGCTCAGGATGAGCGCCTGGCGCTCGACCAGGGCGGCGAGCTCGATCTCATGAGCGCGACTGGCGAGCCAGGCCGAGGTGCCGAAGACCGCGAGCGACACCAGCCCAACGGCGAGCATGACGTGCCGGGCTATGCGCGGCTTCACGACCGTCGGTCCTCTGCGGTCTTCGTTGGTGTCGTGGCTGGCACCGGCACGGGCTTCTCCTTCCTCGATCCGGGGGCGGCGAGGGAGGAGTCGACCGGTGATCGTCCTGGAAGCGCGAGAGTCCGCTTGAAGCTATGTCGACGTCCGGTGCGCTGCGCCGGAACAGGAGTGCTGCCAGGACGATTCCACCGGAGGCCCCGCCGCGGGCTCGAGATTCGAGCCCGTCTACTCGACGACCTCCGTTGTCATCGTCTGCGCCGCGGTGCGGCGCGACAACACCCCGCGGGAGTGGTTTGGGTCCCGCCTCAGAGGGTAGCTACAGCCGGCACTGCCAGCCATCTGGCGACCTGCTCGTAGACCTCGGGGTGATCGAACAGGTCGAGGTGGCTCGTACCGTAGGCGATGAACCTGTGATCCTCGGGGATAGCGAGCGTCCGTGCCGGCTCGGCATCTTCGCCGAGCGCGCTCGCGAGCGGGACGAGGCCGTCGCCGAGAACGGTCTTCACGGTCGCGAGCGCGCCGATCCCCGGAACTCCAGGAGTCACCGGTTCGGGGCCTTTGGCGAGCGTTGCCGCGACCGCGTAGCAGGCGACGCCCTTGGGAAGCGGCACGACATCACGATGCCCGCTGGCGGGCGCGAAGCGGTCCACCGCGCGCAGCGGCGTGACCTGGCCGTAGCGCAAGTCGGTGATGCCGGCGCTGCGGATCCGCCCCAAGCGCGCGAAGGCGGCGGTGTACGTCGACCTGTCGAGGGCGAGCGTCACCCAATTGCCCCCGCGCTCGAGCGGCGCGCCCTGATGCGGTGTGCCGAGAAAGACGATCTTGCGCAATTTGCCGCGCCAGGCGAGGCCTTCGGTCTCAGCGACTTGGCAGGCGCTGCGCATCACCAGACCGCCCATACTGTGCGCGAGGACGACGATCTCGCGGAGCGGCCCGCCCCAGTCTTGGACGAAGGCCTCCAGACGCATGGCCAGCTCGCGTCCGTTGGTCGCGATCGCGCGGCCGCTGTTGTAGTGCACGTAGACGGGTGTGAAGGCGAGCTCGGAGGCTAGGCTGGCGCCGTGGTCGTGGCCTTTTCGCAGCCACTGCAGGTCGCTTCTGCAGAGCCCGTGCACCAGGAGGAGCATCCGGCTTCCCTGCTCTCGCTGCGGTTCGAGAACCCGGCCGGCGCGCCGGAACGCCATCGGGATGGCGAGCGGGTTGCCGGTTGCGGCGAGATGATCTCCGAGTACGCCGTTCAGCGCCGCGAGAACGGCGTCGCGATGAGGTGACACGGGCACGGTCGAGAGCGAAACCGTCCCGGGCTGGGTGAGGAGGAGCGGTTGCAGCTGGGCGAGTCCGCCGTCGACGCTGTGGCCGACCCAGTGGGTGATCTGTCGGATGGTCCGGTAGACGAAGCCGGTGATCCCGCGCATCCGCTTCCTGCGCGACGGATCGAGCGCCCCCACTTCCGGAACGGTGGTCACGCTGCGGTGGACCTCCTCGACCAGGTCGGTCATCGCCACCGTCGCCTCGACCGCCAGGCGCGAGATTCCCCGCAGGTCCGACATCGTGCGCTCCCGCTTCATGACGGGAAGCCTACGACTTTCGCGGACCGCCGCCGATCTGGGGCGCGGCGGGCCCTCGCCGCCGTCGGCTGGAGGACCGGTTGTGGGAGACTCTGCAGACACCATGTCGCCAGTGTCTGCACCCCGGGCTCTCGTGGTCCGTCTGCTCTCGGCGGCAGTCGTACTTCTCGCAGCAGCGCCGGCGGCGTGGTGCACAGAATCCCCGCCGGCTTGGGCCTACCCGGTGAATCCTCCGGGCATCCAGCCGGCGCCGGACGACGGAACACTGCGGCGGGTCCCGGCGAGCCGTGCCGGATTCACGCTCAGCCAACTGCGCGACCTCTTCCTGGCTCCGGACTGGCACCCGGCCGACCACGCCACGATGCCCGAAGTTGTCGCCCATGGCCGGAGGCCGGATGTCTACGCCTGTGGCTTCTGTCATCGGGCGGAGGGCTCGGGAGGTCCGGAAAACTCGCGACTCGCGGGCCTGCCGGCGGCCTACATCGTCCAGCAGATGGCCGACTTCAAGAGCGGCGCGCGGGGCACTTCGGTGCCGAACCGGCTCCCGACGATGGCGATGATCGCTCTGGCCAAAGCGGTGACCCCCGCCGAAGTCGCCGCGGCCGCTGCCTACTTCTCGGCGATTCCGCCGCGGCGGTCGATCCGCGTCATAGAGACCACGACCGTCCCGAGAACCTACGTCGCCGGGTGGTTCCTGGCCGCCGCGAAGGGAATGGAGCGGGAGGCGATCGGCGCCCGCATCCTCGAAGTGCCGGAAGACCTCGAACAGTTCGAGCATCGCGACTCGCGGGCCACTTTTCTTGCCTATGTTCCGGTCGGCAGCCTGCGCAGGGGCCGGGAGCTCGCCACCACCGGCAGCGCCAGCCGCGGCGCGGGAGGAGGCGGGCTGCGAACGGTGCCGTGTGCGACCTGTCACGGCTCCGACCTCAGGGGCTTCGGGCCGATTCCAGGGATTGCAGGGCGTTCGCCGAGCTACGTCGTCCGCCAGCTCTGGGACTTTCAGCACGGTGCGCGCACGGGCGTCGCCAGCGCGGCGATGCGGCCCACCGTCGAGAGGCTCACGCTCGAGGACATGGTTGCGCTCGCCGCCTACCTCGCTTCCCTCGCGCCCTGAGCCATTGCGCATGTCGCATTTCGCGTGCGACGGGTGGCGATCGGAGCGAGCCTCCGGCTGTCCGCCCAGCCGCGCCGGGAGTTTCCGCGAGCTGTGCGAGACTCGTTGCAGGGTCCAGACGCCACGGGAGGGCAAGTGATGCGACAGCGGTGGAAGTGGGTGCTGGGCGGGTTGGTGATTTTCACTCTCGGCTTCTACGCCGGAGGTTTCTTCGGCGCGCATCAACTTTGGAAGGTCCTCGAGCCCGTGAGGCGAACGCAGGCAGCAGCCTCGATCAACTTCGGGATTGACGAGCTGCTCTTCCTGCGCACCGGGAATCCCGACAAGGCACTGCGGCGGATGGAGCAGCGCCTCGATGGAGCCATTCTCGACCTCTCGCTGCCGACTTCGTCGAAGGAGCTCTCCGCTGCAGACCGCCAGCCGCTCCTGCTCGCGAAGAAGTACCGCGCCCGCTATCCGTTCGAACAGGCGAGTCCGGAGGCGCAGGCTACGCTCGCCGCGCTGCCAGACGGGCCGCTCGATCCGATGGTCCGGAAAACAGCAGCGCGCGTACTGATGGAAACGGAGAAGGCGCCGGCCGCCCAGTCGGCTCCATGAGGAGGAGAACGGGACTCTGGCTCGCGGCGACGATGGCGGCGCTCGTGCCCGCCGGTGCCGCGATGGCGGGAGCGGCTCCTCTGCGCACCGTCGCGGTGACCATCGACGACCTGCCTGCGCCTGCGGCCGGAGTTGTCTCGAACGAGCCGGCGGCGCTAGTGGCGATGACCGCCAAGCTTCTTGCCGCATTGGCAGAGCATCACGTGCCGGCAGTCGGCTTCGTCAACGAAGGCAAGCTCGTCGTCGAGGGCGAGGGCGCGGCGGGTGTCGCGGCGCGCACCGCTGCGCTCCGGCAGTGGACCGCCGCCGGTCTCGAGCTGGGCAACCACACCTACTCGCACCGCAGCCTCAACCGGTTGCCGCTCGAGGAGTTCGAGGCCGACACCCTCCGGGGTGAGCCGGTGATGCGGCAGCTGCTGGCGGAGAAGGGCAAGTCGCTGCGCTACTTCCGCCATCCTTTCCTGCAGGTCGGGCTCGACCTGCCGAAACGCCGGGCGTTCGAGAAGTTCCTCGCCGAGCGCGGCTACACGATCGCGCCGGTGACGATCGACAACGACGAGTACGTCTTCGCCTTCGTCTACGCCGACGCGCTCCGCAGAGGCGACCGGGCCTCTGCCGATCGGGTGGCCGCCGCCTATCTCGAGTACATGGAACAGGTCTTCGCCTTCATCGAGGACGTTTCGCGTCGACTCACCGGGCGCGAGATCGCGCAGACCCTATTGATCCACGCCAACTCCCTGAACGCCGATCATTTCGCTGGCTTGGCGACGATGATGGAGAAGCGCGGCTACGAATACGCCACGCTCGAAGCGACCCTGCGTGATCCCGCCTACGCCCTCCCCGACGACTACGTCGGCGCCTGGGGGATCTCGTGGCTCCATCACTGGGAGGTGACCGCAGGCAAGCCGCGCTCGCCCTCTCCCGATCCTCCGGCCTGGATCCAGCAGGCCTACGACCATCTGCCGCGGCAGTGATCGGCTGTGCCGGCTGCGTGAGCTGTTTCTAGCTGGCGCGCTCTTCCCAGACCTGGACGAGCTGGACGACGGTGTCGACCGCCTTCTCCATGTCCTGCGCGGAGACCCATTCGAGGCGGGAGTGGAAGTTGTGCTCGCCGGCGAAGAGGTTCGGGGTCGGCAGGCCCATGAACGACAGGCGCGAGCCGTCGGTGCCGCCGCGGATCGGGCGCTCGCGCAACGTCAGGCCGGCGCGCCGGATGGCTTCGCGGGCGTTGTCGACGACCTGTGGATGCTGATCGAGAATGACGCGCATGTTGCGGTAGCTCTCTTCGATCTTCATCTCCACCGCCGCCCCCGGCCAGTCGGCGACCGTCTTGCGTGCCAGGTTCTCGAGAAAGGTCTCCTTCTCCTTGAGGCCGGGGACTTTGAAGTCGCGGATCAGGAGCTTGACCGCCGTGCGCTCGACGCTCGCTGTCAGTACGTAGGGATGGACGTAACCCTCGTAGCCGGCGGTGGTCTCGGGCGACAGGCGGCCCTCGGGCAGGCGCGAGATGAAGTCGGCGGCGACCTTGATGGCGTTCACCATGCGCCCTTTGGCGTAGCCGGGGTGGGTGTTGAAGCCCTGGAAGGTGAAGGTCATCGCGTCGGCGCAAAAACTCTCCATCTCGAGCTCGCCGAGCGTCTCGCCGTCGAGCGTGTAGGCGCAAACGGCGCCGAACTTCGCGACATCGAAGTGCTCGGTGCCGCGGCCGACCTCCTCGTCGGGGGTGAAGCCGATGCGGATCGCCCCATGTGGGATCTCCGGATGCCGGACCAGGTACTCGGCAGCGGTGACGATCTCGGCGACCCCGGCCTTGTTGTCGGCGCCGAGAAGCGTCGTGCCCGAGGCGGTGACGATGTCGTTGCCGATCTGCTCGGCGAGCCAAGGATTGTCGGCGAAGCGCAGAACGGCGGTCGGGTCGTCCGGCAGAGCGAGATCCTGCCCGCGGTACTTCGCATGCACGATCGGTTTGACGCCGGCGCCGGGCATCTCGGGGGAGGTGTCGACGTGGGCGAGCAGGCCGATCGTCGGCACGTTGGCTTTCCGGGTAGTTGCCGGGATCGTCGCCATGACGTAGCCCCACGCGTCGATCGCCGCATCGACGAGGCCGATCGCCTGAAGCTCCTCGACCAGCGGACGCAGGAGGTCGAACTGCTTCTCGGTCGATGGGTAGGTGGTCGAATTCTCGTCGGACTGGGTGTCGATCCGCACGTAGCGCAGGAATCGTTCGAGGACGCGTTCGCGGAGTTCGCTCATGATGCCCGGAAGCCTAGCGCAGCCCGCCGTGGCGTGCGATCGGTGAGGTCTGGCGCTCAGCGAACGGCGGCCCGCAGGGCCAGAAACTCGCCCGGAGAGAGCGCTCGCTTTCCGACCCGGCGCGCCAGCGCGCGGTCGCCGGTGACGAGGACGGCGCCCGGATCGACCGCGAGCAGCGCCACGACATGTTCGTCGCCGCGCGGGGAGAGTCCCGCGGCAATGAGGGTGGCCTCACGAAAAGCGGCCTGCAGCACGATCGCTGCGAGGACGCGGTCTACTTGGTCTACTGGGAGTCCGTGGCGGCGGGCGATCTTCGGCCGCAGCAGTACCTCGCGATACTCCGTCAGGAGCTCGATCGAGAGCAGGAAGCGCAGCGATCCGGAGAGCATGAAATCGAGAATTCGCGCCGTCGGGGACGCTTCGTCGGAGGTCAGAAGGCCGGCGGCGACGACATTCGTGTCGACGACCGCCAGCACACTCATCGCGTTCTTCGAGAGGACGGGCGGAGGGTGCCGGAGGTTCGGGCGCGCGCGGCAGCGGTTTCACCTAGCGCGAGGCGCAGCGCCTGGTCGGCCGGCAGCGCCGATCGCCGCCGCGCCTGGCGCACGAGCTCCACGGCGGAAGCCTCGGGCTTGACTCCATAGGCAACCAGGCTTTCGGCGATCAGCTCGCCGATGGTCTCGTTGCGCTTCACCGCAGCCTCCTTGAGCGCCTGATGGAGCTCCGCGGGCAGAGAGATCGTCAACCTGGCCATGCGTGGCATCATAGCACCAAGACACCAACGCACCAACACACTGACACCCCCTGAGCCCTTGCACGCGCTTCCGTAGTCGCGTCCAAGTCCGCCAGGGGTATTGTCGGCCCGCCGATGCCGACCGAAGCCCGCGCGATCCCCGTCCTCCTGAACTTCGACAGCGCCGTCGACTGGCGGGCCAGGTTGGCCCGCGAAGGACCATTCCTGCTCGGAGCGCTCGCCCGGGCGCCCAGCCGGCGGATCGTCGATCTCGGGAGCGGCACCGGGGAGCACGCCCGCTGGCTTGCAGGACAGGGATTCGAGGTCGTCGGGATCGAAGGTGTGCGCGAGCGCTGGGAGCTCGCGAAGCAGTTTTCCGTACCAGGAGTCGAGTTCCTGATCGGCGACCTGGGCGCGGTCGAAGCGATGGTGCGCGGGCAGTTCGGCGCCGCGCTCTGCCTCGGCAACACGCTGCCGGCGCTCATCGGCGCCGAGGCGGTGTCGCGGATGCTGATCGGCCTGCGGCGGCGCTTCCTTTCCGGCGGCGTATTCGTCCTTCAGCAGTGGAACTACGACGGCCTCGTGCGGCGCGACGTGCGCGAGCTCCCCGAGCGCCGCCTGACGCAGGGCGATGGCGAGCTCCGCTTTCGCGCCGCGCTCACCTTCGAAGACGACGGCGTCGTGACGGTCACCGAGCAGGTCTTGCACCATGCGGCGCGGGCGGCGAGCGTGGCGGGCGTCGAGAACGAGACGCGGCTGCTGCACGAGCGCCACCGCTACCTCCAGGGCTGGCGCCATGCCGAGCTCTTGACGTTGCTCGACGTGGCTCGTTTTCGCGAGATTCAGTGCTACGGCGGTTTCGCCGGCGAGCCGTTCGACCTCGATCTCTCCGAAGAGCTGGTCCTGGTGGCGAGCTGAGGCGCGAGAATGTGGACACCGATAGACTAGCGCTGCATGTCGCGAGAGATTTCGCCCCCCGAGGTCGCAGCCCCACCCCTGGCTGAAGTGACCGATCGCCAAGCCGAGGCGTCTGCCACCGGTGCTGCCGCGGCCGCGGAGGGTCCGCTGCTCGATCGGCTGCGCGCGGCGGCAGACCTGCTGGAGGCGGTCGAAGCCAACCGGGGCCTGCTCGCCCAGGTGCCCGAGGAGGATCGCCAGCGCCTGCTGCGGGCGACGCGGCAGGTCTCGCACCCGGACCCCCGCGCCCGGCGGCGGCTGGTGAAGGCGACGACGCGCGAGCGTCGCGCCCAGCAGGTGCGCAAGGACGAGAGCCTCTTTCACGCCGCGGGGATCCGCGAGCTGCGGCGCAAGCCCCCGGTCACATCGGCGAACGTCTATCCGCCGCCCGGCTTCGTGGCGCAGGATGTCGACGAGGCGGCGGACAGGGCGGTCGACTCCGGCACGGCCCTCCTGAAAGCGACGACGCAGGAACTGCTCGAGGAGCGCCACTGCTACGTCTGCAAGGAGCACTACCGGACGTTGCATCCGTTCTACGACCAGCTCTGTCCGGCGTGCGGCGACTTCAACTTCGCCAAACGGACGGAGTCGGCGGACCTTTCTGGCAGGGTCGCGCTGCTCACCGGCGGGCGGGTGAAGATCGGCTATCAGGCCGGCCTGAAGCTCCTGCGCGCCGGCGCCCACCTGATCGTGACCACACGGTTTCCGCGCGACACGGCATTGCGCTACGCGCGCGAGGCCGATTTCTCCGCCTGGGCCGACCGCCTCGAGATCTTCGGACTCGACCTGCGCCATACCCCCAGCGTCGAGACCTTCTGCCACCTTCTCCTGACCCGGAACGCAGGCCGGCAGCGGCTCGACTTCATCGTCAACAACGCCTGCCAGACGGTACGCCGGCCGCCCGATTTCTATCGCCACATGATGGCGGGCGAAGTCGCCGCCTTCGACACTCTCGACGATCGCCACCGGCCGCTGCTGCGGAGCTACGAGGAGTTGCGGGATGCCCACCGGTCCGGTGAGCCGGCGGCCATGGCGCGTACCGGTGCGCCGGAGCGGGGCCTGTCCGCGGGGGCCGCGGGCGGAGGCGGCGTCGGGCTCACCTACGCGGCGGAGCTGTCTCAGGTCGCGCTGCTTCCCGACGAGTACGCCTCCGAACCCGGCCTCTTTCCCGCCGGCCTGCTCGATCAGGATCTGCAGCAGGTCGACCTGCGCGGGCGCAACTCGTGGCGGCTATCACTCGCCGAAGTCTCCACGGTCGAATTGCTCGAGGTACAGCTGGTGAACGCGGTCGCACCCTTCGTGCTGAACGGTCGGTTGAAGCCGCTGATGCTGCGCAGCCCGGAGCGCGACAGGCACATCGTCAACGTCTCAGCGGTCGAAGGGCAGTTCTACCGCAACCTAAAAACAACGCGCCATCCGCACACCAATATGGCCAAGGCAGCGCTCAACATGATGACCCGCACCTCGGCCGCGGACTACCACCACGACGGCATCCACATGAACAGCGTAGATACCGGCTGGGTGACCGACGAGGATCCGGCCGAGATCGCCGCGCGCAAGCTCGCCGACCATCGCTTCCACCCGCCCCTCGACATCGTCGACGGCGCCGCCCGCATCGTCGACCCGATCGTCGCCGGCTTCAACACCGGCGAGCACGTCTGGGGCAAGTTCCTCAAGGACTACAAGCCCACCGACTGGTAAGCCGGAGCTAGTGGTGCGCGGCGGCCAGGGCGTCGGCCTTGGTGTGCTGGATCGTTCCTTCCGGGTGTTGCGGCGGCGAATAGATGGTGTAGAGCTTGAGCAGTTTCGTGGACGAAGCGTTGACGACGTTGTGGAAGCTGCCGGCGGGCACGAGGACCGCGTCGCCGGCGCGCACCATGTGCTCGTCGTCAGGGTCGAACACGAAGCGGGCGATCCCCTCTTCGACGCGGAAGAACTGATCCACATCGGCGTGGACCTCGCGCCCGATATCCTCGCCGGGAGCGAGCGCCATCAGCACCAGCTGCTCGCGGCTGCCGGTGTAGAGGACCTTGCGGAAATTGCCATTCTTGAGAGTGAGATCTTCGAGGCATCCGACGAACGGCTTCATGGTCTGATCTCCTCTGACGGCGCGGCAGCGCCCATGGCACCGGTCCTCTTCGATGGTAAGCCCCTGCGCGGCACCGGCGCCACCCCGGCGGGTAGGTACTCCAGCTCCACACGCTGTCAGGGATCGCTGGTGTCCCACTCCCCGAAGCCCTGCGACTCGAAGCCGTCGCAGAAGAGGTCCGGGGGTGGCACATCGAAGGTCGAGTTGGCGATCAGCGGTGGGCCCGATCCGAGGTAGAAGAGCCACGGCCAGGGGGCGGTCCAGAAGCCCTGGCTCGGGCAGTTCCAGATCCAGGTGCGGTCGAGCGTCAGGGTGCCGGTGAGGTTGTTGCTGACGAAGAAGATGGCGCCGCCGCCTTCAATGGCCGCGCTGTCGTGAATGCTGGAGCCGCAGACCGTGAGATGAAAGGTGTTGCCGTCGTTGTAGATCGCGCCGCCGCTGCCGCCACCCGGCGTTCCGGCTTGCGGTGGATTGGCGCCCCATCCGGTGACCTGGTTGTAGCTCAACTCGCTGTTGAGCACAGTGTACGAGACGCCGATCGAGCTCAGGGCGCCGCCGTTCGAGCACGAGTTGCCGAGCCCCGGTGCGCCGCCAAAGGTACTGCCGACGATGTAGACCGGCAGACCGTTCCATTGGCTGAAGGTGCGCAACGCGGCGCCGCCGACATCCGGGCCTTGCGGGTCGCAGAGATTGTTCTCGAAACGGGAGTTGACCACCTTGATGCGCCCGCCGCGCGCCCACACGGCGCCGCCGCCATCGGGGGTCGTAGCGGTCGAGTTGCCGTGCCTGAAGGTCAGGTTCTGCAGCGTCAACTGCGGATGATCCTGGTTCTGGCAGTGATCGGTCGTCCAGACGAGCTCGGGGTCGCAGGTGTTCATGTAGAGGATCCGCCGCGCTCCGCCGCCGTCGAGCGTGACCCGTCCGCCGCCGTCGATGACGATCACCGGCCCGGTGTTGTTGTAGATCTTCGCCGTCTCGGCGAGGACGATGGTCACCGGGTCGGGTCCGCAGTCGAAGGTGATGATGCCGCCGAGCGCGATCGTCGCGACGACCGCCGCCGAGGTGCAGCTTTGGGGGGTGCCGTTGCCGATGACGTGGTCGGGCGTCGACGTGTCGACCGCCCGCGCCTCGGGCGGGACGAAGCAGCCGCCGCAGGCACGGCCGGCGGCGTCGGCGGCGTACCCGCAAGCGAGCCAGACTACGAGGATTGCCGCCCAAGTGATGGAGCACCGCAGTGCCGAGGCGAGTCCCACCAGCTGGATTCTCCGCACAGCGGCAATTTCTCATTCCCCCGTCCGCGCCCGAGTGCAGCAGTTCACTCCGCGCGCGACCTCTGCGGAGTGGACGCGGGAGGAATCTTCAAATTCCCTCCCTGCGCTCGATCCGAATCCCGGGGCTCGTGCGCAAATACAGTGTTTGCAGAGAGATGCAATGTGGAACAGGAGTTGCTTTGGAGCCATGGGAGCGGCCCAGCGCCGAGTCGGGCGACCTTCGGTCGTGTCGATCCGAAAGCACCGCGCTTCCAAGGAGATGTCCCATGACTCACCGCACAACCGCAGCATTCCTCTTCACCCTGGCAATCGCTTCCGTGGCCGCCGCGCAGACCAACCCTGCCGCCAAGCCGACCGACTCGGGCGTCATGGACACCAGCATGCAGGTCACCGGTGCGGTGATCTCGAGCGATGCCAACCGCTTGGTCGTCAAGACCGACAACGGTCAGGAAATGGTTTTCATCATCACCGACAAGCAGGTTGACGCCAGCATGTTCCGCGCCGGGGATCGCGTGACGGCCAGCTACACGACGCTCGCCGGCACCGGTGCTGTCGTCAGCAAGGTGGTCGCTGCGCCGGCGCTGGTGACGACGACGACGACGACCTACACGCCGCCCGCGGCGGAAACCAAGGTGACGACGACCACGGTCGTACCGGCGACGGCTACTCCGTACGACTCGAAGGCAGAGCAGACCTCGGACGTGCTGCCCGCAACCGCGAGCCCGCTGCCGCTCGTCGCCCTCCTCGGACTCCTCGGCGCCGGTGGCGCCGCGACGATCCGTCGGTTCCGCCGCTCGTGAGCCTGACGGTCGGCGCCTCCGCGGCCGACCCCAAACCGCCGCACCCGCCGGAGCGTCCGTTCGCGGACGCCCCGGCGGCTTTGCCGTTGCACGGGCTGGCTGCGACGAAACGCCGCTCCGGCTGGGTGTGGACCGAAGTCGTGCTCTGGACCGTTGCCGCCGCCAGCGCCTTGGTTATTTCCTTCTCGGTGGCGGATCGCGCGCTCTTCAGCGCTCGTCAGCAACGCGCGCTCGACGAGAGCCTCCGATCCGCAGAGGCGGACCCAACCGCCAAGGTCGGGAGCGACCCAAGTCATCCGAGCGCAGCCACCAGCGCGCGACAGCTCCCGTTCGTCGCCAAGCTCGAGATCCCCTCGATCGCGCTCTCGGCGCTGGTCGTCGACGGTGTCGATGCGCAGACCCTGCGCCGGGCGGTGGGACGGATCCCGGCGAGTTCCCGCCCGGGAGAGCCCGGGGACGTTGCCCTCGCCGGACATCGCGACAGCGATTTTCGCGCACTGGGACAGCTCGACAGGGGTGATCCCTTGATCTTGCGGACCGGGGACGGTGAATTTCGCTACGAGGTCGAGTCGATTCGCATCGTCGCGCCACAGCGAATCGACGTGCTGACGCCAGCGGACCATCCGACCCTCACGCTGGTGACCTGCTACCCCTTCCACTACGTCGGTCCGGCGCCGCTGCGTTACATCGTCCGGGCGCGAGAGGTGGCGCGGCCGAGCCGCAAGACGATCTGATACTCCGCCTTGGTCACCGTCTGGATCGAGAGCCGGCTGCCCTTCTGCGTCACCATCATTCCCTCGAGACCGCGGGTCGTCTTGAGCGTCGCCAGAGGAATCGTCGCGCCGAAGCGCTCGACGAAACCGATCTCGACCGAGTACCAGACCGGTTTGGCCTTCGTCGACGCCGGGTCGAAATACTCGTGCCCCTTCTTCCACGCCGTCGGGTCGGGAAAGCCGGAGCCGACGATCTCCGCCAGGCCGGTGACGCCCGATGGCTCGGCGTTCGAGGCATAGAAGAGGACGCCGTCGCCGACCCGCATGTCGTCGCGCAGGAGGTTGCGCGCCTGGTAGTTGCGCACCCCCTCCCAAGGCGTGCTTCGATCACGCTCGAGGTCGCCGATCGTGTAGGCCTCGGGCTCGCACTTCATCAACCAAAAACGTCGCGGCATCGGCAGCTCCGGCAGCTCGTGAGCGCCGATCTTAGTCCGTCGCGCGCTCCGTTCGGAGGTCCTAGATCGGTGTCGCGTCGTCCAGGGCCCGCAGCGCCTCGCCGCGCTCGAAGTCGCCCATGCCGCGAGCGACTTCACGATAGCGGCGGTTGAGCTCCGGGTCGGCTGCGACGCTCTTCGCCAGCAGCTCGAGGACGGTGCGCTTTTCGAAATCGGAGCCGAGGCCGGAGGCGACTTCGAGTGCCTCCGCGATGCCGGCGCCGTCGAGCCTGACTTCGTCGAGCAGTGCGACGAGCGCGGTACGGCGCTCGAAGTCGGAGTCGAGCTCGCGGGCGGCAGCCAGGTAGGCGCTGGCGACCGCCGGATCGCCGCCGCGAGGAGCGACACGCTCGAGCACCGAGCGGAGCTCGAAGTCCGAACCGAGCCGCTTCGCCGTCTCGAGGAGCAGCGTCACGCGCGCGCCGCCGAGCTCCTGTGTCGTGAGCGCGAGCTCGAGCGCGGTGCGCAACTCGTGGTCGGAGCCGAGCTTCGCCGCGCTGGCGAGCGCCCGCTCGAACTGGTCCGAGTCGAGCTGGACGGTACCGAGGAGTTTTCCCAGGTAGGTGGACTTCGCGTGGTCGCTCACCGCGAGATCGATTTCGGCGAGCACGAGCTCGGGCCCGCCGCGAGCGAGCAGGCGACCGACGCGGGCGTCGGCATCCAGTCCCGACTCGCGGAACATCCGTGGCAACGCTTCGGCGAGCCACTGCCGCGCCTCGGCGTCCATCGCCAGCTCGTCTCCGTCGCGGGAGAATGTGCGCGTGAGCAGGCCAGCAGCATCGGACTTCACTTTGTAGACGTGCTCGATCCCGGCAAGCTTCTCGGTCAAGGAGAAAGTGCCGCCGGCAGCCAGCGCCGCGAGATCCGACTCGTCCTCGGCGAAGGCCACCTTGCCGTCGTATTCCACGCGCAGAGAGTAGCCCGCGCGCCGCACGGACATCCGGGTATCACCGTCGTCGGCGATCGAGATCGAAGTCGAGCTCCCGCCGCCGATCCCGCCGATACCGGCGAAGCCCGCCGGTCCGCAGCCCGGGAGCAGGAAGACGCCGGCGGTGAGTACGGCCAGGGCGCCGGCGCGTGTCGGCCAGGAGCTCATCGGCTGGGACATCGGAATTCCTTTCAGAAGTCGGTCGATCCGCTCGAGGAGCGGGCAGTCGTTGTGGGTCTCGGTCACCATGCCGGCGCTCCACCGCGCGATGCGGTTGGCGGAGAGGCGTTCGGCGCACTCGGCAAGCGATTCGGCGAGGGCGCGGGGATCGCGGAGTTTTCGCGCCGCCCAGGCGTCGGCCTCGAGCTCCGCCAGGGCGGCGAGCCGGCGGCGCGCCAGGCGGTGGAGCGGCTGCAGCCAGAAAAGGGCGTCGAGCACCAGCCCGACGGCGAGCCACTGCGGGTCGCGGCGTGCCTGGTGCGCGAGCTCGTGCGCCAGCACCGCGCGCTGCTGGCGGGCATCGAGCACCGTGGAGACCCAGGGGGGAAGGACGATCTCGCCGTTCGGCAAGGCGGCCGGTCCAGCGACGGCGGTGGTGACGGTGAGCACGGGCACCGGCAGGCGGTGCGCAGCACAGAGGGTCACGAGCTCGCGACGGATCGGCGCGTCGGCGGGGGTTCGCCCGGCCAGGTCGCGCCGCGTCCGCCAACCGAGAGCCGCGAGGCGCAGCATCAGGAAGGCGGCGCCGGCGAGCCACAGGACCGAGACGCGCTGCAGCCATCGCGGCGAGGTGCCGCTCCCGGGCACGGCCGTCGAGCGCCGGTCGCCGTTCGATCCGGTCGGACGCAGAGCCGGTCGTGCCGCCTCCAGTGCGGCAGCGGAGGATTCGGCAACCGAAATTGCGGTGGGCTCGGCGCTCGAAGGCGGCGCGGAGGGGTGAGCGAACGAGAACAGCGACGCCATCGGCGCGCGCTCGGCGAGGCCGGCGCTCTGGGCGGTCGCCGTGGCGAGGGCGCCGAGCAGGGCGGCACGCCAGATCTGCACGCGCAGGGCGGGAGAAGCGAGCGGGCGCAACCGGTCGATCGCCCAGGCGAGGCCGAAGAGCACAGTTGAGTGCAGGAGGTAGGTGGCGAGCCAGATTGCGATCCCCTGGAACGGATCAGACATCGCTGGCCTCCTTCGAGGTGCTCGCAGTGCGGGCTGCCCGAAGGCGTGCGCGGATGGCGACGAGGTCGTCGGAAGTGACCTCGTCGGCACTCACCAGGTGGGCGACCAGCGCCGCGGAGTCGCCCTTGAACAGCGAGGCGACGAGGTCGGCGACCATCGAGCGCTGCACCTCGGCCTCGCTCATCGCCGCGCGGTAGACCCAGCTGCGCCCGTCGCGGCGTTGCGCGACGACGCCGCGCTTCTCGAGCCGGGTGAGGAGCGTCGCGACCGTCGTGTGCGCCAGCCCGCGCTGGGCAGCGAGATCGGCGACGACCTCGGCGGTGGCCGCCTCGCCGCGATTCCACAGCACCCGCATCACCGCGAGCTGCAACTCCGAGAGCTGGGTCTTGCGCTGCCGTTTCGCCATCGGTTGTCCTCGCATCGAGCGTCAACTACACATGTAGTACGACAACTGTAGTTGTGGTTCAAGTGGCTGTCAAGCCCCATCGCGGGACGGGCGACTCTTCCCAATTGCGGGTGCGTTGAAGGCTGGTTTTGGACCGCCGATCGACGGACACCATGTCTGGGCGCCCACCCGGGCGGGTATGGGGCGGGGACGAAGCGGTCGATATCTTCTTCCTCGAAGGCAACAAAGGGAGGCTTCACAATGAAACGTCGTCGTGTATTGATCCTGGGCGCGGCTGGGCGTGATTTCCACAACTTCAACGTTCTGTTCCGCGACCGTGAAGAGTTCGAAGTCGTCGGCTTCACTGCGGCGCAGATTCCCGATATCGCCGGCCGGACCTATCCGCCGGTGCTCGCCGGCAACCTCTATCCCAAGGGCATCCCGATCGTCGCCGAACAGGAGTTGGAAAGCCTCGTGGCCGCCGAGAAGGTGGACGAGGCCTGGTTCTCCTACTCCGACCTGGCGCACGTCGACGTCATGCATCTGGCCTCGCGGACGATCGCGGCGGGGGCGCACTTCGTGCTCGCCGCGGCACAGCGCACGATGCTCACCTCGGTGAGGCCGGTGGTGGCCATCACCGCCGTACGCACCGGCGTCGGCAAGTCGCAGACGACGCGCTACGTCTCGAAGATCCTCAAGGCGATGGGCAAGAGGGTGGTCGCGGTGCGGCATCCGATGCCTTATGGGGACCTCTCGGAGCAGATCTGCCAGCGCTTCGCGACCTACGCCGACCTCGACAAGCACAAGTGCACGATCGAGGAGCGCGAGGAGTACGAGCCGCACATCGACAACGGCTTCGTGGTCTACGCCGGAGTCGACTACGAGAAGATCCTGCGCGAGGCGGAGGCGGAAGCCGACGTCATCCTCTGGGACGGCGGCAACAACGACACCTCGTTCTATACCCCGACGCTGCAGATCACGCTGGTCGATCCCCACCGTCCCGGGCACGAAGCGACCTACCATCCTGGCGAAGTCAACGTGCTGCTCGCCGATCTTCTCCTGGTCAACAAGGTGAACACGGCCGATCCGGCGAAAGTCGCCGAAGTCGAGGCGACCTGCCGGAGGCTCAACCCCCGCGCCACGATTCTGCGCTGCAATTCCGAGATTCGCGTCTCCGATCCGGCGGCGATCCGCGGCAAGCGGGTCCTGGTCGTCGAGGACGGTCCGACGCTCACCCACGGCGGCATGAGCTACGGCGCCGGCTGGTACGCCGCCCACGACGCCGGCGCGGCCGAGATCGTCGATCCTTCGCCCTACGCCGTCGGCACGCTCGCCGCGACCTACGCCAAGTACCCGAATGCCAAGGGCATTCTGCCGGCGATGGGCTACGGCGACGAGCAGATTCGCGACCTCGAGGCGACGATCCGGGCCACGCCGGCCGACGTCGTCGTCGAGGGCACGCCAATCGAGCTGGCGCGCGTTCTCAAGACCGACAAGCCGATCGTCAACGTCACCTACGAGCTCGTCGAGCGCGAGCCCGGCGCGATCGAGAAGGCCTTGCGCCAGGCGATCGGCTAGCCGGGCTCGGCCCAATTCGTCCGGGCGCGCACCTGGGCGCGGCCCGGGCTTCAGAACTCGGGGCTTCTCCGGCCGTATCTCTTGGGAACGAGCTCGCCAGGCAGCTCAACCCGTTCCCAAGGAGACCCCGATGGCGATTCAAACGTCTGCCCAAACGTCTGCCCGAACGTCCGTCGGACCCGCAGTCGTTCTCACCGTCGCTGCGCTCGCGCTGGTCACCGGCATCACGGGTACCACGGGCGCCTTCGCTCAAGGTCCGCCGCTCACCCTGCCGCAGCCCTCCCAGGCGGCGACGGTCGCGCAGACGGTCGGCCTCACCGAGATCACCGTCGTCTATCACCGGCCGCGCGTCCAGGGACGCGAGGTCTGGGGGAAGCTCGTGCCCTACGGCGAGGTCTGGCGCGCCGGCGCGAACGAGAACACCACCATCGAGTTCTCGACCGCAGTCGAGATCGAAGGGCGTTCTCTCCCGGCCGGGCGCTACGGTTTCCACACCCTGCCGACGGCCGGAGCGTGGCAGGTGATCTTCTCCTCGGTCGATTCCGGCTGGGGAAGCTTCGGCTACGACGCCCAGGAGGACGTTCTGCGCGTCGAGGTGAAACCCGAGGCCGCCCCGCACGAAGAAGCGCTCTCCTTCACGTTCGACGACGCCACGGCCCGCGAAACCACCGTCGCGCTGCGCTGGGAGAAGCTCCGCGTACCGTTCAAGGTCTCTGTCGACACTCCAGAGATCGTCTATCTGAGCCTGAAGCGGGAGCTCCGCGGCCTCAGCCAGTTCTTCTGGCAGCCGTGGAACCAGGCGGCCACGACGCTCCTCACCAGCAAGATCCACCTCGACGACGCCATGGTCTGGGTCGACAAGTCGATCGCCAGCCAGAAGAACTTCGCCAACAGCTTCACCAAGTCTCGTCTGCTCGCCGAGAAAGGTGACGCCGCCGGGGCGGAGAGGCTCATGGACGAAGCGTTGCCCGCGGCGAACGAAGCCGAGCTCAACGCCTACGGCTACCAACTACTTGCCGGCAGCAGCGCCGACGCCGTGGCGGTCTTTCGCGAGAATGTGAAGCGTCATCCGGACTCCTGGAACGCGCACGACAGCCTGGGCGAGGGTCTTGTCGCGCTCGGCAAGAAAGACGAAGCGATCGCGGTGTACAAGCAGGCACTGACGATGGCGCCCGAGGCGCAGAAGGCCCGTATTCAGGGGATTCTCGACGGGCTGCAGAAGAAACCCTGAGCAGGCGGCCCGCCGTGTCCATGCGCCCGCCGGTTGCATAGACTGGTGGCGCATGGACGAAGATTTCCTGGTCTCCTGCCCCTACTGCGGCGAAGAGGTGGAAGTACACCTCGAGCCGGACCTCGAAGGCACGCTCGTGCAGGACTGCGAAGTCTGCTGCAATCCCTGGCTGCTGCGCATTTCGGGCGCGGCCGGCGAGCGCCGGGTCGATGTCGCGCGCGCCGATGGGTCGGAGTGAGGTGACCGATCTGCCGCCTGCGCGTCGGCGCTCTCTGGGACCCTTGCGTTGACTCGGGCGAAGCGCCGGACCGGCCGGGGCGTGCGAACCGCCCGACCGGGAGGGGATGATCGCACCACGCTGAAGTGAACTGTTCCACTCGCCTCAGCCGACTGTCTCAGGTAGGCGTGAGGCCACTTCCCCTTCTCCCACCCGCGACCGTCGTAGGCGGGAGCCCCGGAACCGGGTCGGTTTTCGGCTCTCCGGCCGGATCGGCTAGGCTCGCGCGGCAGCCTGCCGTTGGGCCGTCCCGGTTGCTGACCTTCCCCACCTCCGCGGGGGGGCGGCTTCGCGGGCAGCCGGCAGGGACCGGAACCAAGGGGACGATGGAGACGATCGCAGGCTGGAGCGACGAGGAGATCGTGCGGGCGGCGCGGGCCGCCCAGCCGGATCCCGACCTCGCGGCACGCCACCTCGACGTCCTCTTCCGGCGCTACCAGACGCGGGTCGCCGCCTGGTGCCTGCGCATCAGCGGCCGCCGCGAGGAGGCCGCCGATCTCGCGCAGGAGGTCTTCGTCCGGGTCTACGAACGGCTCGACACCTTTCGCTTCGAGAGCTCGTTCGCCACCTGGCTTTATCTCGTCACCCGCAGCGTGACGATCAACCGCTCGATCTCGAACCGGCGGCGCGATGCCGATTCGATCGACGACGAGCATTTTCTCGAACCGACGGCTCCCGGACCGAGTGTCGAGGAGCAGGTCGGCAAGGAGCTTCTCGTCCAGCAGCTGCGGACGGCGATCGCCGGCGATCTCGAGCCGCTCGAGGCCAGGATCCTGCACCTCCATTTCGTCGACGAGCTGACGCTCGCGACGATCGACCAACTGCTCGGCCTGGAAAACAAGTCGGGCGCCAGGGCCTATCTGGTCAGCGCCAAACGCAAGCTGCAGCGCAGCTTCCAGACATCGAAAACCACGGCCCGGACAGCGAATTCGAAGGCCGGCAAGGACTCGGGACTGCCGAGAGACTCCCAGGGAGAGCTGTCATGACCGCTAGCGAATTCGACCGCAACCAGATCCTGCGCCAGGCACTCCTGCCCGGGGCCGGATGTCCGCCGCTCGCCGAGCTCGTCGACGCACAGTTCGCGGGCACGGCCACCCCGGCAGCCGAAGCGCTGCGGGCGCATGCTGCCGCCTGCCCGGCCTGCGCCGCCGAGTTCGCGCTGGCGGGAGCGTTCGACGCCTCACCGCGCAGTGACGCCGAGGCGCAGGAGATCGCCTGGGTCGCCGGGCAGGTGCAGCTCCCGGCAATAGCCACGACGGCCCCGATGACTCCAATGACTCCGGTGGCGCCAGTGGCCCCGCTGGCTCCACTGGCTTCACTGGCTCCGACACCGCCGCAGATGGCCCGCGTGCTGCCGATGTCGGAGATGCGTGCCAAGCGCTCGCGCGCGGCTCGGCAGCCGGGCGAGATGTCGCTGTGGAACCGCTGGGCGGCGGCAGCGCTGGTCGTCGTCGGCCTCGGATTCGCCTTCGAGTGGGCGCATCGCAGTCTCGCCCCGGCGCTGCCCGACCGGTCCGATGCCTCGATCTCCGACGTCGTGCGCAGCGGCGAGGTCCTTCTGGATTCGCCGTTCGGCGTGGTGGCTGCGACTACCGCAGCCGGTGTCGAGCAACTGCCCCCATTCTCCTGGCGCGCTGTCGCCGGCGCCGCGAGCTACCGCCTCGAAGTGCGCGACGTCGCCGGCGATCTCCTCTGGCAGGGCAGCTCGACGACGACCGCTCTCGCCGCGCCGCCGGATCTCCTGGCGAAGCTCGAGACCCTCGTGACCTATCGCTGGAACGTCACTGCCCTCGATGCCGCGGCGAGCGCCGTGGCGCATTCGGCGCCGGCGAGCTTCCGCATCGAGCCGCCGGCGAACTAATCCGCCTTTCCCGCTCGCGCCCGGCGCTCCCATCGCTCCGGTCGCAACGCGCGCAGCAGCCACCCAAGGCCGAGACCGATCGCCGCGAGCGCCGCGGCGAGCCAGCTCCAGGCGGCGAAGGGGCGAGTGACCGGCCCCGGGTCGCCGAGCAGCACGAAGCCGGCCCAGCCCGGTGCCCCGGCCCAGCGCGGGTCGTGAGCCAGCCGAAGCTTCGCCCGGCGCAGCGCGCTCGCGGGGCGGCTGCCGCGCGCGAGCTCGAAGTAGAACTGCTCCATGAGCGCAGCGGTCGCGCCGTCGCCGACCTCCCAGAGGGAAGCCACGACGCCGCGCGCCCCGGCGCCCAGCAGTGCACCCGAGAGGCTGGCGAGCGCGCGCCCTCCACCCGCGCCGTCGCCGCCCGTCAACTCCGTCTCCGCCAGCGCCGTGCGACAGCCCGAGAGCACCGCCAGGTCGACTTCGAGCCGCAAGCTCGCGAGCTCCGCCGCGGTGACGAGACCATCGTCCGCGCCGCTTGGCGCGCGGCCCTCCGGCGCGCCCACTTCCTCCGTCCCGGGAGAGAGAAAGAGTGCGACGCCGCCGGCGAGCGACTCGTCGACCACGGTGTGCGCCGCGATGTGCAGAACCCGCACTCCTTCACCGACCCGTTGACGCAGCTTCGCTTCGGTCGCAGCACTCCCGAGCTCGACTGTGCTGGGCTCTCCGAGGCGCGCGGCAGCGTCGCGCGCCTCGCGCGCAGCTCCGGGCAGGGGCGGCAGTCCGAAGCGTCGCGCGAGAAGACTCGCCAGCGAGCTGGTGTCTCCGGGCGCGAGACGCAGCGGGAGCTCCGGATCGGCGAGCGCGGCCACGCGCCAGCGTGCGGTTGCCGCCGGGCTGCGCAAGTGTGTGAGCACCGAGAGGCTGGGCAGATAGCTCACCGCGAGGCGCTCGATCAGTGGGTTGCCGGAGCGCTCCGGGTCCGCGAGAAGCTCGAACGGAAGGTAGAACAGCCGGCCGTCGGGCACGATGCGCAGCTCATCGCCGGCCGGGATCTCTTGCGGCAGCAGGAGGATGCTCAGACCGGCGAGAGCCTCCGGCGGGGGTGGCTCGGCGCGTGCCAGGGAGCGATGCACCCGGGTGACGAGAGCGCGGATCTCGACCGGGTCTCCTGCCGCCGCGATCTGCCAGCGTCCGCCCGCGTGCACCCAGCGCCAGAGGCGCCGTTCGCCGAAGAAGTAGACGATCGTCGTTCCCAGCCGTCGGCTCAGCGCCGCGATCTGCGCCGGCGGGAGAGGGGCGCCCGAGCCGCCGCCGGCCAGGGCGTCGAGGAGCTCGCGCGCCCGGGCCTGCTCGGCGAGGGCGAGCGCCTCGAGCACGGCGCGCTCCTCTTCAGGTCCCTCGAGCATCAGGCCACGTTCGGCCAGGAGGTCGACGGCGGTGGCGTACACCGCGCGCTGATCCGAGAGCAGGCCACCGCGCAGCGCTGAATCCCCGACACCCTCGCCGGCCTTTTCGATCTCCGCGATCGCGCTGCGCAGGTGGAGGAGCGCCGCGTCGGGGTCGCCCGCCGCGCGGGCGACGCGCCCCAATCCGGCGAGGGCCGCCCAGCGGCCGGCCGCGGCGTTGGACGAAATGGCCGCAGCGAGCGCGCGCTCGAAGTCGGAGCGCGCCTCGAGGAGGTGGCCGCCACTCAGCCGCAGCTCGCCCAGAGCGCAGAGCGTGCGCGTCTCCTCGCTGCGGTCGCCGCTCTCGCCGGCGAGCTCGAGGGCGCGGACGAGGGCGCTCTCCGCGGCCTCCGGCTCGCGCAGGTTGAGCTGATAGACGAGTCCCCGGTTGAGGTGCACGTTGGCGAGCGCCGAGCGGTCGCCGAGCTCTTCGTAGACGATGCGGGCACGATCGAGCAGGGTGAGCGCGCGGCGCGGATCTCCGAGGTTGCGGTAGAGCACCGCCAGGTTGACCGCAAGTGCCGCGGACTCGCTGGTGGCGAGCCCTCCGGCTCCCTCGGCAAGGGACCGCTTCGCCAGCGGGCGGATCTCCTCGAGCGCCTCGGTGTAGGCGCCGAGCTGTTCGAGCGCGACGCTGCGATTCATCCGCACGTATTCGAGCTCGGCCGGGGCCCAGGAATCGTCGCCGGCGGCAAGGGCGCGGCGGGTCACCGCCTCCTCCTCGGCGAGCCAGGCGAGCGCTGCGCCGTAGTCGCCGCCGCCGATCGCCAGGGCCGCGAGGTTCGACAGGACGAGGGCCTCCTGCGCCGGTTGGCCGAGGCCGCGATGAAGGCTGAGCGCCTCGCGATAGCTCGCTTCTGCCGCGCTCCGGTCGCCGGTCATCTCCAGCGCCAGCCCGAGGCTGGTGAGGGCGCGCCCGAGGTCGCCGCCGTCCTTCGTGCCTGCGCCGCGCAGCCGCTCCGCGGCCTCGCGACAGTAGGGAAGGGCGTCGGCGTAGGTGCCGGAGTCGTTGCGGCGTTCGCACTCGCGGCGGGCAGCATCGGGAGCTACGGGAGCCACGGGAGCTACGTGAGCCACGGGAGCCACGGGAGCCACCTGCGCGGCGTTCGGCGGGTGGGCGCTCCCGGCGAGGTACGCAGGCAGCGCGAGCAGCAGGAGCGCGAGAGCCGAAGACCGCCGGGGCACGCCGGGATCCTATCGGCTCGGCAAACAAGACGACGGCCCCGGAGGACGTATCCGGGGCCGTCTGAAGGTGAGAGGTGAAGCGGGGAGAGTTACTGCGGACAGGATTCGAAGGTCGTGACGTCCTGGATCGGCTCGGCTGCGAGGCCGAGCGGGTTGCGATATTGCTTGGCGACACCGGTCTCGGTGTCGGTCACAGTCAGGGTGAAGTCGACATTGGTCGTGGCCGAGAAGAAGACCCAGTAGGCGTTGAGGCCCGGGACGTTGCAGCCGTCCACGATCTTGAGCAGCATCTCGACGTTCTCCTGGTTGAAGAACCAGAAGAGGCCGGTCTGATTGGAGTAGGTCACCGCATGCCCATCTCCGGTGCCGACGTTCGGCGTGCGGTAGGTGATCTGCGCAGCGAACCGCCCGTTGAGCAGGCACATGTTGGTCGCGGTCGGCACGCAGGCGGCCTGTGAGGCGTCGTCGTCGAGCAGGTTCAACAGCGCTGCACCGCGGACGGGATCGATTCCCGCGCCGTTGGTGGCATCCGAGAGCGCCAGCAGGATGGTCTCGGTGCCCTCGGCGAGGTTGTCGTCGAAGATGGAGACCTGGAAGGTCTTCGTGCTGCCATCGTTGTTGCCCCACGAGAGCGTTCCGGAGGTCGCCGCGAAGTCGGCCCCGGCGGTTGCGCTGCCGGAGGCGGCCGAGTAGTCGACCGAAACCGAGCCGGACTCGCCCTGCGAGCGCTCGACCGTGATGAGGGCGACTGCCTGGCCCTCGATCACCTGGTAGCTCGCCTCGGCGAACTTGAAGGTGCCGGGCTGATCGTCGCCGCCGCCCGGAGGTACGCCGCCGGTGTCCATGATGGTGAGCACGGCCGCGCCACGCTCGGCGTCGATCACCGCGCCGCCGGTCGGGTTGGAGAGGACGAGGTTCACCGTCTCGTTGCCTTCGTCGATGCCGTCGTCGATGAGTGGAACGGTGAACGTGCGCGTCGAGCCGTCGCCCGGGCCCCAGGAGATCGTGCCGGAGACCGCGGTGTAGTCCGAGGAGGAGCTCGCCGTGCCGTTCGCAGTCGCGTACTGAATCGACACCGAACCGTCTTCGCCGTTGGAGCGCTCGACCGTGATGACCGCGACGCCGCCGCTCTCGATGCCGAGGAAGGTGCGCTCGTCGAACTTGATCACGCCCGAGCCGTCACCGGTGGTGCCACCGGAGCCACCCGAGCCGCCGCTGCCGCCATCATTGGCGAGGATGACGACGCTGGCGGTGCTGCGCGTGGGGTCGATCGTCGCGCCACCCGTGACGTTCGAAAGCGTGAGCAGCAGGGTCTCGTTGCCCTCCGGGTTGGCATCGTTGATCAGCGGTACCGTGATGGTCTTGTTCCCGCCGTCGCCATCGGCCCAGAAGATCGTTGCCGAAACGGCCTGGTAGTCGACGCCGGCCGTCGCCGTGACGTCGGCCGACGAATAGGCGACGCTGATGGCGCCGTCTTCGCCCTGCGACCGCTCGACGACGACGAGGGCCACACCGGCCTCCTCGAGGAACGAGACGCTCGACTGGTCGAACTTGACGGTTCCCGGTCCGGCCGCCGAGACGGGCTGGCTCAGGCAAGCCAGACCGACTCCGACAAGACCGCCGATGAAGCGTTTGGAGAGATTCATAGTCGTTGCTCCTCTTCGTAGCGGATCGTCGCGGGCCGAAGAGATCGGGCGTCGCGACTCTCCTGTTCCACTGCTTAGACAGGCCCGTCGGGCTCGTGGAACAGCGGACGCGAGCGGGCGAAACTCAGGAAGACGAGAACGAGCGCCACGAGGGTGGCGCCGGAGATCAGGGTGTACTGCTCGTCCCGCCAGGTGGGCATGCCGGCGAAGGGGGCGAGGGAGACGAAAAGCCCGAAGACGTTCAACAGGAGAAGCCCGACGCCGACCTCCCGTCGCACCGTCCACAGCAGCGCCGGCACGAGCAGGAAGGCGAAGTAGTAGGAGGTCAGCTCGACGGCGAACGGGATGAACGCCGCCCCCAGGGCGGCGCCGATCCAGAGCTCGCGATGACGTATCGCTCCTGTCGCGACCAGAGTCAGCGCTGCAAGGGCGATGCCCAAAGCGAGGGCGCTGGAGCGGTCCCAGGCGGCGAGACGGGCCTCCTTCCAGCGCGCCCACGGCTCCGGTGCGCTCTCCGAATGCAGACGGCGCCCGATTTCCGTCGGCCGGAAGCTCACCACGGTGCGCAACCCCATGTGGTTCGTGAGGGGCGTGTGCTGATGCTTGATCGTGTTGACCATGAACTGGCGGTAGGCTTCGGGCCCTCCGTTCACGAGCAGGCTCGCCGGGATGAGGATCGCGGCGGCGGCGAGGGCGCCGCCGACAAACCGGAGCGCGGGCCGCAGCGCCTCGGAGGCGAGGGCGGTGCGCAGCCGCTCCCAGGGCCGGCCGGAAGCCAGCCGCAGCTGGCGTACCAGCTCGGCGACCAGGATGGCCGCCGGACCCACCGCCAGGAAGAGCGGGAAGATCCGCAGGGAGGCGGCATAGGCGAGCGCGGCGCCGCCCAGGAACGCTCGGCCCCGGCGCAGGCAGGCGACCGCAGCGACGGTGAAGAAGAGCCAGTCCCAGCGCAGGTAGGCGCCGCCGGTCCAGAAAAAGCGCGCCGGAAAGTCGGTTGCCAGAACGAGCAGGGCGACCGCGGCGCCGGGAATCCCGAACGCCCAGACGAGGAGCGCCGCCATCGCTGCGAAGTAGAGCGGATCGAGGAGGGTGAGCAGCCCGATCTGCCGGTCGCTCGCCGGGCCCAGATTCGCCAGCAGCGAGCCGGCGATGTTCCAGACCGGCGTGGCGTTGAAGCCGTGGTCGGCGAAGATCTCGTCCCACCGCCAGGCGTTTTCGCGGTTGCGGAACCAGGCGATATCGTGACGGAACGCCTGCCAGCGCTCCGGCGAGAAGTGTGCCGTGCAGCGCTCCGGGTAGGCGAGCAGCTCGGCCGTCGAGTCGAGCTCGTTGGTGCGGAGATTCCGCACCTGGCGCCGCTCGGCGTGGGCGAGGCGGGCGGCGAACGCCGCTTTCGTGTCGGAGGTCTCCGGCGTCGCGTCGGCGACCGTCGCGCAGTCGTAGAGACGGTCGTACGAGAGCTCGCGGAAGTACTTCGCGCCGAGGTAGTAGTGAAAGGTATCCCAGCCGTGGATGAACGAGCCGAAGTGAAAGGCGCCGAAGTTGAAGTAGGTGAGCGCCGACACCAGCCCGACGGTGGCGAAGAGCCAGCGCCGGGAAGTGCGCCGAGGCGCCGGGCTTGCGCGCTTGCGGCGGTCCTTGCGCTTCGCGGACCGGGCGTCGTAGAGGAGCAGCCCGAGGCCGAGGAGGGCGAGCGCCAGCTCCCACCAGCGGCTCGAGACGTCGTTCCAGCGCCGGCGGCTGCCTAGAGGCGCGCGCGCTGCCGGCGCATCGATGACCACCAGACGCGCCTCCCAGCGGTCCGGCTCGACGCAGAAGGCCTGAACTTCCGAGATAGAGGCGCGGCCGTCTCCGCTCGAAGTGCTCAGGCGGAGGAAGCGCAGCGGCGTGGGCGCGACGCGCAGGGCGCGCAGGCGCAGACCGTGAACCCCGTCGAGGCGCGGGACCTCTCCCAGGCGGGAGAATCCGACGCCGTCCATCGAGCTCTCGACGAGATAGCTGTCGTTGGCGTCGGCCTGGACGAGCAGCGAGCGCACCGTCGGTTCGGAACCGATGTCGAAGGTCACCACGGTCTCGGTGGCGGCTATCCGGACGGCGAGCTCCGAATTCCACACTCCGCCCTCGGGCGCGACCCGGCCGTCGGTGAGGCGGCCGGCGTCCCCTTCGATCGGACGCACGAGGCCGGGGCGAAGTCCGGTGAGGACCGAAGTCGGCGGGCATTGGGCCGCAGTCGATACCTCGGAAGCGATCTTGACGGAGGGTCCGGACGCGGCACAAAGGAAGGACGGGATGATCGCGCAGCACGCGAAGGCCGCCTTCAGATGAGAATGCTTCGAAATGGTCGATTCTCCAGACTGTCCGTGAAACGTATACAGGGGTGGCGCCGAGATGCGGAATCTCGGTGGATAGGACAGCGAAGAAGGGGGATTGGAACAGGTTGAAGGTCGAAACCTCCCACCCTGGCGCGCGGGGGCTCGTGGAATCGGGGTGGGAGATTCCTCTGGCGCGTGTTCCAGGTCAGCGGCTCGACTGTCTCTTGGACCGGGGCGAGGTCAGCCCGAGGAGGACTGGCCTCTCTGGCCCGATGGGCGAACCGGCGGTCGGAAGCCGGAATGCATTGCGGGGGCGGGCGGGTTCTTCTAGTGTCAGAAGGTCTGTCGTCGTTCGCGGGGAGTGAAAACGATGCGCCAGGGACCGATTCGCATGCGCCGGGTGTTGCAGTGCTTGGCCAGCGCCATGGTCGTCAGCGGGCTGGTAGCCCCTGCAGCCGCCATTCCGGTCGAACCGCTGATGATCCGGGTTCAGGACGCCACGGGCGCGCCCGGCGAGAGGACCGCGATCGTCTTCCGCACCTACGCCTCGCGGCCGGTCCGGCGCGGCAGGCTGAATTCCGGAGTTGCTGCGGTCCAACTGCCGGCAGGAGCGTCCCAGCTCGTCGGGACCGCGACACCGATCGCAAGCTGCGATTCGGTCCTGATCTTCAGCGTCAACGGCGACGCCACTTCGGAGCCGTGCCTCTTCGACGTTCCGACGCAAGCGTTCGACGTGAACTTCGAGTCGCTCTCGGCGACGATCAACGCCAAGGACGGGGTCTTCGGGGCGATCTACGTGACGCTGGCGCCGGACGTCGTCCCCGGCGACCAGTACACGATCGCCCTCGACCTGGGCGTTTCCTTTCTCGACGATCCCGAGGACGATCCGGTGGTCATGGACACTCGCGCTGGAACCCTGACGATCCGCGCGCCCACCGCTGCGGTGGGATTCTCGGTCGATGGCGGCACGGTTCACCCCGGGTCGGGCGCGGTGATCGAGATCGGCACTGCGGAGCCGTTCGAGCTCCAAGAGGGGCGGCTCGTGATCACCTACGATCCGGCGATCGCCACCAGCTTGCCCCAGGTCGTTGCCGACCTGCGACACGGCGATGTGAGCCTGGCCGTGACGCACCCTTCGCCGGGGAAGGTCCAGATCGATTTCACGTCGACGTTGGAGAACTTCAACGGCGTACCGGGCGACTTGATGGTGATGAGCTTCGGCACACCGCCGAGCGTCGTGCTCCCGCCCCCCTCACCGCTCGCGATCCTCACGGGCCTCGACGAGAGCTCCCTCGTGGCGCCGGGCTCCATCCCGCTGCAAGTGGCTTGGGAGGCGCAGCCGATCGTCTTCGAAACCGATCCCGACATCTTCAAAGACGGTTTCGACGGCGGCGACAGCGGCTTCTGGTCCTACCTCCCCTGACGACTAGAACTGGCTCCAGAGGTACTGGTTGGTTACTTCGTGGTGGAACTGGATCTCGCTGCGCTTGACGCGCGTGCCCAGGGCCTTGGGGCAGCGCTCGGCCGAGGCGAGCTTGAGATCGGCGTACTTGCCGTGCACCTCTTCGCCGACGAGCTCCATCGCCCAGCGACTGCCCTTGAACAGCCGGATTCCGTCGTAGATGTTGTCGGGCAGGAAGCGGGTGCGCTGGCGTTTGCCGTCGCTTTCCTCGACCGCCAGCGGGCCTTCGATGCCGGTGCGCAGGACCGAGTAGATGGCGAGATAGGGATTGGCGTCCGGGGCGATCGAGCGCACCTCGACGCGCGCCGACTTCTCGTTGCCGAGCGGAATGCGCACCATCGAGCCGCGATCGATCGCCGAGGCCTTGATCTGGTTCGGGGCCTCGAAGTGCGGGTCGAGCCGGCGGTAGGAGTTGACGCTCGGATTGAGGAAGAGGCAGATGTCGTTGGCGTTGGCGAGGATGCGCTCGATGAAGTTCCAGCCCAGCGGCGTCAGGCCGTCCTGGCCCTTCTTGTCGTAGAACAGGTTCTTCCCCTTGCGGGCGAGCGACACGTTGGTGTGCATGCCGTTGCCGTTGACGCCGGTGACCGGCTTGGGAAGGAAGCAGGCGGTCATCTCCATTCGCGCCGCGACCTGGCGGGAGAGGAGCTTGTAGAGCTGCACCTGGTCGGCGGCGATCGTCGCTTCGGTGTAGCTGTAGTTCATTTCGAACTGGGAGGGCGCGACCTCGGGGTGGTCCTTCTCGTTGGCGAAGCCCATGGCGCGCTGGACTTCGGCCGCCGTGTCGATGAACTGGCGCAGTGCGTCGCCGGGTAGGGAGTGGTAGTAGCCGCCGGTCGAGATGAAGTCGAAGGCCCCGGTCTCGTGGTAGTGGCGCTCGGCGTCGCGGCCCTTGAACAGAAAGCCCTCGATCTCGTTCGAAGCGAAGGCGACCGTCTGATCCTTCTTCCACAGCTGTTCGCCGAACGCCTTGAGACGCGCGCGCACGTCGCCGCGATAAGGGCTGCCGTCGCGTTCCTGGACCTCGCCGAAGACCAGGATCTTGCCGGCGCCGAAGATGTCGGAGGGCAGCCAGTAGAACGCCGTCCAGTCGATGGCGAGCCGCAGGTCCGACTCGGCCTGCTGCGAGAAGCCGCGGATCGACGAACCGTCGAAAGTCAGGTTGTCGGCCGATTTCAGGAGGAATTTCTTGTCGTAGTCGAGCATGTGGAGGCGGCCTTCGAGGTCGGTGAAGCAGACCGTCACCGCCTTGATGCGGCGCTCGTCGGTCAGGTAGCGCATGCGCGCCTCCTGCATCTTGGCCGGGTCCTTCCGCGCCAGGCGATCGGCCTTGGCCTCGAGGTTCATCTCTTCGAGCTTGTCGTAGGGGATTTCGAGGAAGTCGCGGAGGGTGGTGGTCATGTCGTCTCCTTGTCGATTGCGGTTTTATTGTTAAGAGTGCCTTCTTTAGTCTAAAAACTAACACAATAAGAGATAAAGCAAAAGCTTCCAGTAAAGAAAAGAAGCCGCACGCCGGGCAGCGCAGAATCCCGTTGGCTTGGAGGTGCCGCGTCGTGCTGGGTCGGCTCTAGAGCTTTTCTTTGACGAACCACTCTCGTGCGCCGGAGAGCTTGAAAGTCCTCTTTTCGCCTTCCATCCGCACCCCGACGGCGAGCTTGCGCCATTCGAGCAGAAGGAGGCCGCGCCTGCGGTCCTTCCCGAGCTCGAGATCGGCTTCGAAACCCCAATGCTCGAATCGCGCCTTCAAGGCTTCGATGGTGAGCTCGGGCTTGCGATAGGCGAACCGGCCGGTCGCCTGGACGTCGGGCTCCTCGAGCAGGCGCTCAACCCACCGCGGAAGGTCCTTGCGGGTGGCGTAGAGCTGCACGAGCGGGGCCGAGTCGCTGAGTTGCAGGGTGAACTCCCCCTCGGCGGTGGCGGGCTCCACGAGATGGAGACGAGCGACCTGGGCCTCGATCGTGCCCCGCCAGCCAAGTCCGCCGGGGGCCGTGCTGTCTTGCGATTCGGCGACCTTCGGCTCCCCGGGGCCGGTGAAACCGGTGAGTTCGACCCGGGTTCCCGCGAGATCGAACCGCCGGCCCGTTAGGTCGCGGCTCGTGATTGGCATGTCGAAGGCGAGGGCGCCGGTGAAGCGGGCACCGTTGGAGATCAGGGAGGCCTGCGTGATCCGGGCGGTCACCGAGCCGTTGGCGGAGCCCGCTTCACCCGCTCCGAGCTCGGCCTCGAAGTGGCCGTGGACCTCTCCCTGTCCTCCCGCGAGCTCCAGCGCTGCCGACGGCGGCAGGAGGTCGGAGAATCCCGCGAGATCGAGCAGGCGAGCCTCGCCGAGGTCGATCCGGATCTTGGCGTCATCGGGCAGCCCGCCAGCGCGCAGGTCACGTGTCGCCGCGAGGAGCGAGAGACCGGTGCCACCGACGACCGCTTGGCCGGCGGCGCTCCTGCGCAGCTCGAAGTCGTCGAAACTCACGGCGAGATCGGCGTGCCCGCCGGTCGCGTCGCGCTGGACATCGAAATTGAGCCGCGCCTGGCCGGTGGCCTCGAAGCCGAAGAAGCGAAGGGTACGCGAGGCCTTTTCGGTACGCAGGCGGCTGCCGTCGACAAGCACTCCCCGGCGCATCTCGAGCGCGGCGTCGAAGGCGGTCGCCGAGTCCTCGAAATCGAGCCATGGGGCGCGGGCGAGATAGCTGCGGAGCAGCGGACCGGCGAGGATCTCGCCGGTCAATTTCGCAGAGGAGTCGAGGAAGGGGAGCGCTTCGAGCCCGCGGTGCTCGCGATAGGCGTAGGGTGCCGTGGAGAAGGTGAGCGCGCCCTGCAGACTCCGCGCGAGCGGCGCTCCTGCGAGCTCGAGGGTCCCAGCAGTGATCTCCAGCCGGCTGCTTTCGACTTCGGCCTCCGTGCGGCGCCGGATGGCGAAGCCGCCCGCAGCCTGCATGTCGCCGATCAGGCGAAGCTGCTCGAGCCAGACCGTGTGGACCCGCGTCGCGGTCAGGCGGGGAAACTCGAAATTCCAGGCGGGTCGCAGCGGGCGTGGAAGCAGCGGCATCCCGGTGAGCGGAAAAGCCGCGATAGGCGGGAGAAGCGCTTCGCGTGCCGCGGCCTCTTGCGGCGTGTCGACGCGCATTCGCAGGCCGAACTCCGCGTCGGAGATCGTCGCTGACTCGACGCGGAGCCGGCGGGCGAGGAGCGCGGCCGGCGAGATCCAGCCCGACGCCCGCTCGCAGCGCAGCCGCCACTGCAGGCGGGGAGTCTGAACGGAGAGATCGACGCCTGCGAGCGAGACCCGGAAGGGGAACCAGGAATGCGCGCTGCGGAAGGTGAACTGCGCCTTGTCCGGCCGGCGGTTGATCCACTCTTCGAGCTGGCCGCTGCGGGCCACCCACTCGAACGCCGCAACATAGAAAAGCTCGCCGAGCGCCAGCCCGGCGAGCAGGAAGAGGGCGGTGCGCCGGATCTTCACCCTGCCGGAGGGATGGCCGGAGGGCTGGCCGGCGGGATGCGCAGAACCTGGCCGGGATAGATCTTGTCGGGATCCTTGAGCATCGGCTTGTTGGCCTCGAAGATCACGGTGTACTTGCCGGCGTTGCCGTAGAACTTCTGGGCGATCTTGGACAGCGAATCGCCGGCGACGACGGTGTACATCTGCGACTCCGCCTCCTTCTTCTTGGTCTCGAGGCGGTCGTCGACGCGGGCGATGCCGATGACGTTGCCGAGCGCCAGGACGACCTTCTCGCGCTCGGCCTGGTCGTCGACCAGTCCGTGGACGACGGCGGTATCGCCGGTGACGTCGATCTTGAGATTCTCGACCTGGAGCGAAAACTCCCCGAGCAACTTCTCGAGCGCCTTGCGACGCTTCATCGCATCGAGCTCGGCGGGGGAGACGGTGTGCGTCTGCGCCTGGGCCGCACCGCCCTTGGCGGGGCTATCGTCCTTGCCGAAGATCGAGGCTCCGGCGTTCTTCACGAAATCGAAAAGACCCATGGGGATCTCCTTTCAGGGAAAGTTTACGCCTGCAGCCGGTCCGTCGCCTGCGTAGTTTCTCCCCTTTCCGACGGGGCGGATGCTGCGATCAGCTCCCGAGTCGGAAGAGCAGATGGGCGGCCGGGCTGAGGCCGTACTCCTGCGCCACTGGATCGGGGAACTTCGGTTCGCTGGCGACCAACTGGTAGCCGTGCCGGCGCACGATCCGACTGAAGTCGACTCCCTCGTTGGTCAACATGGCGATGCGGTCGGAGCCCGTGGCGGTCACCGCATTGGGGACGACCATCAGATGCCCGACCTGCTTGCGGGCCAGGAAGGCGAGCCAGGCGTCGATCGCGCCGGGAGGGCACTCGGAGAAGCTGTGGATGTTGAGCGCGATGTCGACCGCTCCCGGTGCGACCGCCGACTCGAGCTCGTGCAGCGGGAGGACCCGGGCGGGAGAGGACTCGCGGCCGGCGACGCCGCGGAAGCCGAGGTAGTACTCGCAGAGAAACGTCGAGGTCGCGATGGCGTCGGTGCAGAGGTAGCGCACGGACTCCGGGAAGGCGGTCACCGCCCGGTGAGCGAGGCGGCCGTAGCCGGCGCCGATGTCGAGAATCGTCCGCACGGGGGGTCGCGAGATGCCGAGGTGGCGGTCGAGAAAGGCGAGCTCGAGCACCGAATCGAGCAGATCGCGCGACACCCGGCGGCCGTCGACGATGAAGGTATGCACGCCGAAGAGCCCGTCTTCGTCGAGCCGTTCGAGCAGCCCCAGACGCTCGATCTGCGCGCTCTTCTGGATGCAGTAGTAACTCAGCGCATAGCCGATCTCGTTCATGTTGCGGCCGCGCAGCTGGTGGACATAGGGGTTGTCGCCGCGGAACTGGCGCAGATCCGCGGTTGCGATGTGCGCCGGCGTCCAGCAGATCGGCGCCGATGCCAAAGGCGAGTCGAGCTCGCTGTAGCGCCGGGCGAGCTCGGCGAGCCGGGGATGATCGGCACGCAGCCAGGCCTCGGCGCCCTCGGGCAGCGGCGCGCCGCTGTGACTGGGCAGGTCGACCGCCGCGCGCTGCCAGGGATAGACCAGCTGGCTCAGGACACGCTCGTACCCGCGCCGCGCAAGCGCGGCGTCGAGACTTCGCTTGATGAATGCAGGGATCCGCATGCCGGAATTTGAAAGCTTACGCCACCCGATGCCTCACCGCGGGGGCGGGGACGAGCTCGTCACCAGGTTGTCCCCTTGCGGCGCCGAATCCCGTTTCTTGAAGTGGTAGCCTGTACGCATTGTTCCAGTCAGTCGGAGACGGGTGCCTGCCATCCTTCGCCCCGGGCCCTGTTTCCGCGCTCAACCTACGCGGCGAACCGAAGGAGTGTTCCATGATCCGAACCGCGACGCGCCTCTTCCTCTGTGCTTTCGTCTTCTCGGCGGTCGCCTACGGCGAGGCCGGGACGACCTTCTACGGCACGAACCAGGCACATCCGACGTTCAACCACCCCGACAGCTTCGTCTCGTTGAGCGGCGACTTCACCCGCTACGATGTGCAACCGTTTCGGGTGAACTCGAACTCCAGCTGCTTCATCACGAGCGTCCAGGAGGGCGACGACTTCGACGGCTACATCTTCCTCTACCGCAACAGCTTCGATCCTTCCTTCCCGCTGTCAAACCTGATCGGGATCAACGACGACGCCGATCCGTTCGGGGTCGGCACGTCGCGCATCGAATCGCTGCCGGTGCTGTTCACCAACGACTACTTTCTGGTGACCGCTGGCTACGACAGCTTCGACATCGGGACGTTCTCGAACACCATCACCTGCGAGGAGCCGGCGACCCGCGTGCTGGTGGGCTACGGTCCGTTCGGGAACAACCAGGCCAGCGACTACGACGGACGTTATGCGCAGCTTCTCGAGGGGCGGTTCGAGGTCTCGGTCACCGGTCACAATTTTGCCTTTGTTCCGTTCGTGGGCAAGTCCGTTCCGCTGGCCTCGAACGACTCGGCCATCTTCACCTTCTTTCAGCCGGCAAACTTCGAGCTCCTGGTGAAGATCGTCAACGGATGCAGCTTGAACAATCGCTACTGGGTCTTCTACGCCGCGACGACCAATGTCGACTTCTACCTCACGGTCACGGACACCTTCCTCCCCGGGCCTTTCAACTCGGTGATCTACCACAACCCGCTCGGAACGCAGTTGGCGACCTCGGTCGCCGACTCCGACGCTTTCCCCACCTGCAATATCTGACGCCGGCCGGAGCTCTTCCGGACGTCGTCCGAAGGTCGTTGCCGGGCCCGTCTCCCCTCGCCGGGGGACGGGCCTTTTTCTTGCCCGGCCGCTGGTAGAATTCGGCCGATGAGCGACTTCGCCCCCTCTCTGCGCGCCGTCCCCGACATTCTCGACGATGCCCTGGCCGGGCGGCGGATCTCGGCGGGGGATGCCCACCGGCTGCTTCTCGACGGTGAGCTGCTCACCCTGGGCGAGGCAGCGAACGCGGTGCGCGACCGTCACAACGACCCCGCGATCGCAACCTACAACGTCGACCGCAACATCAACTACACCAACGTTTGCGTCTACAAGTGCCGGTTCTGTGCGTTCTATCGCGCGCCCGGCGACGCCGAGGGGTACCTCCTCTCGAAAGAGGAGATCGGCCGGAAGATCGAGGAGACACTCGCCCTCAACGGCACCGGCGTCCTGATGCAGGGGGGAGTCAACCCCGACTTGCCGCTCGCCTACTACGTCGATCTGCTGCACTTCCTGCGCGACAGTTACCCGGCGATCCACCGCCACTGCTTCTCGCCGCCGGAGATCAAGTTCATCGCCAGGAAGGAGCGCATGTCGTTCTACGACGTCATCGGCGTGCTCAAGGAGGCCGGCCTGATGTCGATCCCAGGTGGCGGCGCCGAGATCCTCTCCGACGCGATCCGCAAGGAGGTCCTCGCTTACCCGAAGGCCTCGCCCGAGGAGTGGATCGACATCATGCGCCAGGCCCACCGCCACGGTATGCGGACCACCGCGACGATGATGTACGGCATGGGGGAGACGCTCGCGGCGCGCGTCGAGCATCTGCAGCGCATCCGCGATCTGCAGGACGAGACCGGCGGCTTCACCGCTTTCATCTCGTGGACCTTCCAGCACGAGCACACGGACATGCAGGAGATCCCCGAGGTCTACGCCGACGAGTATCTGAAGACGCTCGCCGTCTCGCGCCTCTTCATGGACAACATCCAGCACCTGCAGTCGAGCTGGGTCACCCAGGGCAAGAAGATCGGCCAGGCCGGCCTCGCCTTCGGCGCCGACGACATGGGCTCGATCATGATCGAGGAGAACGTCGTGTCGGCGGCCGGCACGCAGCACAAGATGACCCAGGACGAGATGGAGCACCTCATTCGCGCCGCCGGCTACGAGCCCAAGCAGCGGACGAATCTCTACGAACGCTTCGTCACCCGCGAAGAAACCGCGGAGCTCGCTCGCCGCTACCGCCACGCCCTCACCGCCGAGAACCGTCCGTCCGCCTCGCCGCTCGTCGTGGTCGGCTAATCGGAAACTTCAGTTCTTTCTACTCGGAGTACCCATGCGCAAGTTCCTGAAGTGGCTTGGCATCTCGCTCGCAACGCTGGTTGGCGCGGCGCTGGTCGCCGTCGCGGTGCTCATCTTCCTCGGCGGTAGGAAGCTCTCCGCCACGCGCACCGTCGACGTCGAGACCGTTGCGGTGCCAGGGGATCCGGCCGCCGTCGAGCGCGGCGAGCATCTGGTGCGGAGCCGCTGCGTCTTCTGCCACGGCGACGATCTGGGCGGCAAGAAGTTCATCGAAGACGCCTCCTTCATGCTGCTGAATGCACCGAACCTCACCCGCGGCGCCGGCGGGGTCGCCGCCACCTACGCCGACGATGCCGCCTGGGTGCGGGCGCTCCGCCACGGCGTCAACGCGCGCGGCCGCGCGCTGGTCATCATGCCCGCAGAGGTCTACTACTTCCTGAGCGACGGCGACCTGGGCGACATCGTGGCCTATCTGAAGTCGCTGCCGCCGGTCGACCGCACCTGGGCGGCGCCGCAGCCGAGTCTGCTCGCCAAGGCCCTCTTTGGGGCCGGAAAACTCGACGCGATGCTGCCCTTTCTGACGATCGATCCCCGGGCGCCGCGACCAGCGAAGCCGCAGCCCGGTCCTACGGCGGAGAACGGCGAATACATCGTGCGCACCTTCGGCTGCCGCAACTGTCACGGCCCCGAGCTCTCGGGTCAGCAGGACCCCGGCAATCCGAACGTGGTGGCGCCCAACATCACTCCGGGAGGCTCGATCGCCGATTGGAGCGAAGACGATTTCCGCACCATGATCCAGGAGCAGGAGAGCAACGACATGCCGTGGACCAACCTGCGGGCGATGACGGAAGACGAGCAGCGCGCGCTCTACCGCTACCTCAAGTCGCTGCCCGCGCGGGCGTCGACGGGGATACCGGCGAAGGGCTGAGCCGGCCGCGAATGGGATAGAATGCTCCTGCAGCGTGGGGAGTAGCCGACCGGCACGAGGGACGTGAGCCCTTCGAAGACCGGGCGGGGGGATCGTCAATACGGGGCTTGCGAGCCCCCGGCCCTCCGGTCCATCAGGGATCGAGCGAGACCACTGCGACACGAGAGTGCCGCGGGGTTTCGCTTTTTGCGTTTCCCGGGTCTCTCTGAATGGAGCGATGGATGGAATCGACTTCGTTGTGGCTCTGGGCCGGATTCAACCTCTTCGTCCTGGCGATGCTCGCCATCGACCTCGGCGTCTTCCACCGCCAGGCGCATGCCGTCTCGCTGCGCGAGGCGAGCGTCTGGAGCGCGGTCTGGATCGCCCTCGCGCTGCTCTTCAACCTCGGCGTCTGGAAGTTCCTCGGGCCGCAGCCGGGCGTCGAGTTCCTGACCGGGTACCTGATCGAGAAGTCGTTGTCGATCGACAACATCTTCGTCATCGCGCTGCTGTTCGCCTACTTCAAGGTTCCCGACGAGTACCAGCACAGAGTGCTCTTCTGGGGGATCCTCGGCGCCCTGGTCATGCGCGCCGCCTTCATCCTGGCGGGCGCGGCGCTCCTCGACCGCTTCCACTGGATCATCTATCTCTTCGGCGCCTTCCTCGTCCTGACCGGCATCAAGATGGCCTTCGCGCCGGAACAGGGGCTCGAGCCGGAGAAGAACCCCATCGTGCGCCTGGTGCGGCGGCTGATGCCGGTGACCTCCGACTTCCGGGGCCCCGCGTTCTTCGTCCGCGAGGGCGGGCGGCGGGCGGCGACGCCGCTCTTTCTCGTCCTGGTGATGGTCGAGTTCACCGACCTCGTCTTCGCGGTCGATTCGATTCCGGCGATCTTCGCCGTCACCCGCGACCCGTTCCTGGTTTACACCTCGAACGTCTTCGCCATCCTCGGCCTGCGCTCGCTCTACTTCCTGCTCGCCGGGGTGATGCACAAGTTCGAGTACCTGAAGCTCGGGCTGGCGGCGATCCTGGTCTTCGTCGGCGCGAAGATGGCGCTGGTCGACTGGGTGAAGATCCCCTCGGGCATCTCGCTCGGTGTGATCGCGGCGATTCTCGGCATCGCGGTCGCCGCCTCGCTGCTCAAGGCGCGGCAAGCGCTTCCGCGGCTGTAGAGCCTGACCGCACTGCGCTATCGTCGCGCACATGCGAGAGCGTCGAATCTCCGTTTCTTTTCTGAGCGCCTTTCTCGTCTCGGCTGTCGCCTGCGCCGCGGCGCAGGGAACTGAAATCACGAACGCCGCCGGCGAACCGTTGGTGGCGACTTTCTCCATCGTGGCGCTCGATCCGGCGACGGGGGATCTCGGGATCGCCGTGCAGTCGAAGTTCCCGAATGTGCGCGCCGTCGTGCCCTGGGCGAGGGCCGGTGTCGGGGCGGTCGCGACGCAGAGCTTCGCCAAAGTCTCCTTTGGCAACGACGGCCTCGATCTCCTCGAGCGCGGTGCGACGGCAGAGGAGGCGCTCTCGATCCTGCTGCGCAACGACCCGCTGCGCGAGCAGCGCCAGGTCGGCATCGTCGACGCGCGCGGCCACGCCGCGACTTGGACCGGCAAGGAGTGCTTCGCCTGGGCCGGCGGGCGGATCGGGCAAGCGGGGTCTCCGGCGCGGCCGGTGGGCGCCGTCGCCGGAGTCGGCAGCGTGGTGGCGGGGAAGGGCTTCACCATCCAGGGCAACATCCTGGTTTCGGAGGCGACGGTCGAGGCGATGGCCCGCGCCTACGAGTCGACCTCGGGCGAGCTCGCCGACCGCCTGATGGCGGCGCTCGTCGCCGGCGGCAAGGCCGGGGGCGATCAGCGCGGCGAGCAGAGCGCGGCCCTCCTGGTGACGCGCAAGAGCGCCGGCTACGACGGCTCGGACAACTTCATCGACATCTCCGTCTATGACCACTTGACGCCGATCGCCGAGCTCGAGCGGCTCTATGCGCTGAACAGGCTCTATTTCACCCGCTCCAAGCCGGAGAACATGATCCCGGTGACGAAGGATGTCGCGCGCGAGATTCAGTCGATCTGGATGAAGCGCGGCTTCGACAAGGGGCCCGCCGACGGCATCGTCGACGCGCGTTTTCAGAAGCTGCTCGTCGACTACATGGGCTGGGAGAACTACGACATCCGGGTCGAAAACGTCCAGCGGATCGACCTCACCAAGGGCGAGCCGCTGCTGATCGACCGCGAAGTTCTCGCCGACATTCGCGAGGTCTTCCGCACCGGCCGCTGGAAGCCGAGCCTCCATCGCTAGACTTCCAGAGCTCGAACGTAGTCTTCACAGCATGGGCACTCGTCATCGGGATCGCCGCGCCAGCTCTGCCGCCTGCGCGGGCGCCCTCGGCCTGCTCGCCGGAGCCGGGCTGGCGCCTGCCGCCTTCGCCGCCTCGCCGGCGGCGCGACGGCAGGTGCCGCGACGGCAGGTGCCAGGTGATTTCCCGGAAAGCCACAAGCGAAAAGCTGCTGGTAAAGGAATTGGCGGGGCGTGCGTGGGTCGCTGGCGCGCTCGTGGTCGGCGTCGCGTTTTCGGCTGGGACCCCCGTCATAGCCTTGCCGCACGGTTCGGACTCGGCGGCGCCGGGGATCTCAGTCGTGGCGGAGGGCCGGTCGGAGCGCTGGATCGTCGATCTAGGAGGGGTCCTGGTGGCGGCGCTTTCGCCCGAGGTGGCTTCGAGCGACGGAGGACTCCTGCTGCTGGTGCGTCCGCCGAAGAGTCCGGACGGTTTTCGGCGGCTGTTGCGGCTGCGCCTCGAACCCGAGCCGCGTCTCGACCTGCTCGCCGAGGGGCTCGAGGGCTGGATCGACGCGCTGGCGGCGATCGAGCTCGATGCCGGGCAGGGGCCGGAGCTGGTCGCCGGCGGACCCGGAAGGCTGGCCACCTTGGGCCGCCTCGCGGAGCTGGCAGCTCCGGTCTCCGTGCGTCCGCTTCTCGAAGCCGAGGGGTTCGACCTGCGCGCGCTCCAACCGGGGCCGGTGCGCCGGGGCGTGGACCGCCGTTTCGCCGTCGTCGAGCCCGGCCGTCTGCGCTTCTGGGAACCGGCAGGCGCCTGGTCGCGGGGCACCTGGGGTCGGGAAATGGCGTTGCCGCTGGCGGTAGTGCGTTCGGCTGCGGGTTTGCGGCTGTCGAGTCCGCCGTTCGCGCGCGTCGGCTCAGGCTCCAGGGAGCTCTACCTGGCCGGTCCGGAGGCGGTCGGAAGCACCCGGTTGCGCAGTTTCCTCCTCGATCCCGGCGATGCCGGCGGGCCGCCCGTGGAGCTCTGGGCCGCCCTGCCCGGACCGGAGTCGGTCGAGCAGAGTTGGCCGTTCGAGATCGACGGCGTGCCGGTGCTCGTCGTGCGCACGCAGGCCGCCGACGAGCTCAACCTGTTCGAGCGTCAACGCCTGCGCGTCCTGCCGCTCTCCGCCGACCGGACGCGATCGGGAGCGCCGCCCACCCTGGCGGTCGAGCTCGACAGCAAGCGCTGGCACGTGACGGCCGTGGCTCTTGGGGATGTCGACGGCGACGGGCACGGCGATCTCCTCGCCGCCTTTCCGGAGGGTCTCTCGGGCACCGATCTGGTGGTGCAGTGGTGGCGCGGGAGCGGCGGGGGGCGGTTCGAGAATCGCCCGCATCGCAGCGATCTGCAGAAGTCCCCTCCCGGCTGGCAGCTGGTGGCGATGCCGCAGCCCGGTCTCTTCCTGGTCGGCAGCGACCGGATGGAGCTGCGTCCGTTCACGTCCACGGGGCGCGGCGCGGTCGCCGAGCGTGCCGGGCTCGCCGCTTCGATTCCGGCGCTCGCCGCCGTCGCGGGACAAGGGGTGTCGAAGGAGACGAAGAAGGTGACGGTCTCGGTCGGCGGCGACGGCGAGAGCTCGAAGGTGACCGATGTCGAGCCCGACGCCGAGCCGCTCGGCACGGTCGAGCTCGACAGCCTGCCTGGCGCCGAGCTCCTCGCCGTCCAGGGGAGCGGCAACGGCAACGAGCGCCTGATCCTCCTGCGCCGGCGGCCCGACTAGATTTTTCCGCAACCGGGCTCGGCGTCGTCCCCGTTCGACCGAGCGTGGAGGCTCAGGGGGCCGTGAACGACCAGGCCAGGGTGTCCGCGCTCTCAAAGCCGTCGGAGAAGAGCCCTTGCAGAAGGCAGTTCGAGCAGACGAGCGCGTAATCCTGGTCGGTCGGGAATCCGTTGTAGGGGACGCCGTCGCCGCCGATCGAGGTCGCGGTGATGGTCACGGTCACCGCTCCCGCGACCGGCGTCGCGAGGTAGACGTTCTCCAGATTGTTCAGACCGTCGGCGACGCCGCCGGGGACGGAGGTGCCGGCGCTGAAGACGTTGCCGAGGTAGGTCTGGGCGCCGTGGACGACTTCGAGGTCGAGGTCGTTGACCAGCGCCGGATTCGCTCCGGCAGCGCCGGGAGCGTCGGACCAGACGAGGGTGATGCGCAGCGGCTGCCCGGGATCATCGATGTCGAACTGTCGTGTCCACTGCTGGCCGGTGCTGTTCAGCACCGATAGCTGATCGAAATAGACAGCCGTCGCTGCCGGCTGGATCACGCGCGTGATGTCGACCCGCCCCCAGCCCTCGTTGTTGTTCGGGATGTCGGCCGTACCCATGTCGACGGCGCCGTTGACCAGCAGCGCCTTCGCCATCGCCATGCTCGGATCGGCGCCGTTGTGTGCCGCGCGCCACCACTCGGCGGCGAGGACGACCGCGCCAGCGGCGTGCGGGCTGGCCATGCTGGTGCCGGAGCAGAAGGCGTAGCGGTTGCTGGTGCCGGCGATCGCCGTCGCGCAAACGCCGCCGGTGTCGTTGCGCGTCGAAGCGATCGTGGTTCCCGGGGCGGCGACCGTCGGCAGCGTGCGGCCGTCGATCGCCGGTCCGCGGCTGCTGCTCGAGGAGAGCGTGTCGATGTTGCCGGCGCGGGCGTTCAGGCTGTTCGCCACGCTGAGGATGTTCTTCGCCTCTTTCGGCTCGGTGATGGTCGAGGGGCCGGGTCCCGAGTTGCCGGCCGAAAAGACCTGCAGGAACGGTTCGGCGAACGAGGGCGTGTCGAGGTTGCCGTCGCGCACCAGGATGTCTTCGAGGCGGCAATCGGCGGTGTAGCCGTGTCCGGAGCCAACGGTCGTGGCCCAGGAGTTGTTGGAGCCGATGGCGCCGCCCAGGAGGGCGACCTTGGTCATGTCCTGCAACGAGATATCGCCGAAGACGTTGAGCGCAAAGAGGCTGGTCTGCGGCGCCATGCCGAGCCCGTAGAGGAATCCAGCGCCGTCGGCGAAGCCAGCGGTGGCGTCGCCGACGACGATGCCCGCGACATGCGTGCCGTGGCCGCCGCTCGGGCAGTCGCTGCCGGGCTGGCCGGGGATCGTGCAGTTGGCGCCGGTCGCCGGCGTGAAGCCGCCGACGATGTGGGAGGCGAGGTCCGGGTGATCCCAATCGACGCCGGTGTCGGAGATCGCCCAGATCACGCCGGTGCCGTCGACCCCCAGGCTCGCGAGGTGCGCCGCGTAGCCGGTGACCGGCGTGCCGCCGGAGTGATTGCCGGCGACGATCTGGTCGGACATCTCGTCGTCGAGGACCGGCAGCGGGCTGCGAGAACCGATCCAGATGACGTTCGGGTTTCTGGCCAGCGCGGGGATCGTCGCGGCGTCGGCGCGCATTTCGACGGTCTGAAACGCACCGTCGGCCGAGGCCTTGGCGACGCGAACGGCGTTCCCGCCGATGGCCGCGAGGGAATCCTCGACCGTCTCGAGCCCGGCGTCCACATAGACGAAGGCGATCAGATTGGCGATCCTGCCGGAACGCCCGGCGAGCGCGCTGCCAAGCTTATAGGCCGGGTGGAAGCCTCCCACCCAGCGCACGAAGGAGAGGCTGCGGGAGCGCTCGGCCGCCGCGGCCTCGGACCAGACGAGATAGCTGTTGTGCGGGTAGTACTGCAGCACACGGAGACCTGCGGCCTCGAGCTCGCGGTACCAGTCGGCGCGCGGCGGACCCCAGAGCTGCACGAGACGCAACCCGGCCTCGCCTGAGGGTTCCCGCTCGGCGGAGCCGAGCAGCGGTTCGCCGTCGCGCAGCGGATCGAACTCGAAACCAGGGACATGTATCTCGCCGGCCTCGGGGACGACGAAGTCGCCGTGTCCGGCGGCCGCAACTCGCTCAGCCTCATTGTCCGAAACCACGACCCACCGGAAGGCGCCGTAGTCGATCACCTGGGTCGGATGCACTGCGAGCTCGGCGAGGTCGATCTCTGCCGGGAGGCGCAGGAACGACTCGGCTTGCGTGGAACCGGCGGAGAGAAGAAGAAAAGCTCCAGTAAGGAAGGTTGGCAGCCGGTTCGTCATCTGGTCTCCAAGCCCTCGGTGCAGGATGGGGAGTCTAGCCCAGCGCGCGCTTGGTCGCCGGGGCGCTGATAATCTCGACTCTGCAACGGATTTGTCCTTTTCAGCCGAGGAGCTGCACGATGCATCCAGGCAAGACTGAGCGGAGAACGGCATGACCCGCGGGGTGTGGCGTTCTCTCCGAACAACCCTGTTCGCTCTGTTGCTTGCGGCCGCAGGTCAGGCGCCCGATCTGCGCGCGCAGGCCCCAGCTCCCAAGGTGGCTCCGCCGTCCGGCGTGCGCACGCTCTACCTCGTCCGCCACGGCGCCTACGACATCGACGATTCGCGCGACGAGGCTGTCGGCAGGGGTCTGCTGCCGATCGGCGTGGCGCAGGCGCGGCTCACCGGCGACCGCCTGCGCGGCCTGCCGTTCACCTTGGACTCGATCGTCGCCAGCCCGCTCACCCGGGCTCGCGAAACGGCCGAAGTGATCGCCGCCGAGCTCGCGATCGCCAATCCCCGCGGCCCGGGGGTCGGCTTCGATCCCGATCTCGCCGAGTGCACGCCGCCCACCCGGCGCGCCGACATCATGGCAAAAGAGAAGCCTGATGAGTTGGCCGCCTGCAGCGCGCAGCTCGAGCGTCTCGCGGCGCGGCTGCTCGTACCGGCGCCGGCGGGTGATCGACGCGAGCTCGTCGTCGCGCACGGCAACGTCATCCGCTGGCTGGTGACGCGCGCCCTGGCGGTCGATTCCGAGGCCTGGCTCGGCATGTCGATCGGCCACGCCAGCATCACCGTGCTGTCGATCGACGGCAAAGGCGTGGTGCGCATCCTCGCCGTCGGCGATGTCGGCCACCTCTCGCCCGGGATGCAGACCGGCGCCTACGGCAACCGCGAGAAGTGGGATCTCGACGCGCCCGCACCTCCTGCAGGACCGATCGTTCTGATGATCTCGTTCGATGGCTTTCGCTGGGACTATCCCGAGCTGCACGGTGCACCGGCGCTGCTGGCACTGGCGCGCGAGGGAGTGCGCGCGAAGTCGCTGGTGCCCTCCTTTCCGTCGAAGACCTATCCGAATCACTACACGCTGGTCACCGGGCTGCGCCCCGAGCATCACGGCATCGTCGCCAACACGATGTGGGATCCTGAGTGGAAGGAGGCTTTCTCGCTCGCCGACCGTTCCGCTGTCGAGGACGGCCGGTGGTGGGAAGGGGAGCCGATCTGGGTGACCGCCGAGCGCCGCGGACTGGTGACGGCATCGTCGTTCTGGCCCGGTTCGGAGGCGGCGATCGGCGGCGTCCGGCTGACCTTCTGGCAGCGCTATGACGACACCGTTCCCGACGAGAAGCGGGCGGACGAGGTGCTCGGCTGGCTCGATCTGCCGGCGGAGAAGAGACCGCGCCTGATCACGCTCTACTTCGACGAGCCCGACTCGGGCGGCCACAACTACGGCCCGGCGTCGCCGGAGGCGGCGGCCGCGGTGGCGCACGTCGACAGTATGCTCGCCCGTTTGCGCGCCGGCGTCGCGGCGCGCGGCCTCGCGAACGCGGTCGACTGGATCGTGGTCTCCGACCATGGGATGACGGCGACCGACCTCGAGAGCTCGATTGTTCTCGCGGATTTCGTCGACCTCGCCGGGGTCACCATCGACGACCTCTCGGCCGTCGGTCTCCTGCGTCCGCAGCCGGGAACCGAGGATGCCCTCGTGCGCGCTCTGACCGGTGCGCACTCGCATCTCCATGCCGCGCGCAAGAGCGCCGTGCCCGAGCGCCTCCACTACCGCGCTCACCGCCGCATCCCGGAGGTCGTCGTCTGGGCCGACGCCGGCTGGACGATCTATGCGACCGCAACGGCTCGCGCCAAGGCGCTCTCCGACTTCCCACTCGGCGCCCACGGCTACGACCCGGCGGAGCGCGACATGCACGGCATCTTCGTCGCCGCCGGCCCGTCGTTCCGCAAGGGAATCACCACACCGCCGCTCGACAACGTCGACGTCTACCCCCTCCTCACCCGCCTCCTCGACCTTCCCGCCGCCCCCAACGACGGCAACCCAGAGGCGACCGCAGCGATGCTCGTCGAGCGCATGCCATAGTCTCCAGCTGAAGAAGGAATCGTGGCCGAGCTCGCACTCGCAGTTCGCCGCTCGTCATTCCTCACCCTGTTGTTCGCCGTCGGCGTGCTCGCTGCCGCGCTGCCCACCCTCTTGGGAGAGCCGGCGGCGGAACATCTGGCGCTGCGCGGCCTCGCCGCACTCGTGATCACCTTCCTCGCTGCCGTTTTTCTCGCCGCCAGGTGGGGTGGCCGAGGCCCCTTGTCGCCGAAGGCGCACCTCCTCGAGCTCGCCAAGGTCGCCGCCGCGGTCATGGCTCTTCTTTTACCGGCGCTTTTTGCCGGGATGACCACGACAGAGGTGGAGTCCCTCGCCAGCCTGTCGCAGACGGCGATCGGCTGGAACAAGCCGGTCGCAGGCGGAACACTCGCCCTGTTCCTTCTGGCCGCGGCGTATGTGGTTGCTCGACTGAAAAGATCGGCAAAGGCAGAGCGCCTCGTTGGCGGTTCGCTTGTCGTCGTCGCGCTCGTGGTCTGCGCGGGGCTCGTCGCGGCGAGCGCCGCAAGGCTGCTACAGATTCCGGCGCTGTCCGGGCTCGAACTGCTTTCGAAGGTCGTGTTCGTTCTGATTCTCTCGTCCCTCGCAGCGGCCGCATTCCTGTCGCCAGGGGAGGGCGGAAGAGGCCGCGGAGTCGACCTGCGCACGCTCGCGTTGGCGGTGGGCTTCGCCGGCATCGGGTGGCTGACCTCCTGTGGAACCTACCGCTACCTGCGACCGACGGTGCGAGAGATCGATCGAATCCTGTTCACCTCCGGCGATGCGAAGCCCACGACCTTCGCGGCGGCTCTCGACGGGCGTCCGGATATCTACGGGCTCTTTTCGCTGGACGACGCATCGGCGACGCCAAGGCTGGAGCTGGTGCGGCCGATCGGAACCTATGTCGAGTTCCTGATCGAGAAAACGACGCCGACCCGCTTCGGCAGGGCACGTCTCGAGCCCCGGTCCGAGCTGAAGAATCGCTGGAGCGAGCTCCTTCCGCCGCCGGTAGAGGAGAGCTTCGTCGAGATCTGGATCCGCCTGCGCTGGTGGCCGTGGACGGACTTTCGGCCCGGCCTGCGGATTCAGGAGCCGGTGTACGACTGGGCTATCGCGCCGAACTGGACTTTCGCAGTGGCTTCGACCTACGTGCGCTCTCCCGACGTCTGGCCGAACGCGAGGTACGGGGAGATGGACCGGGGCACCTTCGCGGTCGACATCTGGCGAGTGGGATCGAAGAGTCGACGCCTGCTCGACAACCTTCCCCTTCCGCCCAGAATTCTCGCGCTCTCCCAGGATTCGGTGACGCTTCTGGTTCACGGTCAAAGCTACAGTCGAGGCCGGTTGCGCACCGTCAGCGCCCGACCTTCATCTCATCTTTATGGCACCCGGACTCCGGAAGAGGCCGCTGCGGAGGGCTTCGTCCTGGCCACCTCCTACCTTTGGGCTCCGATGCATCTCGCCACGACGACCTGCGATCTTCAGGCTTGGACTTGTGAGCCCTGGAAGGTCGGGGGTGGTGTCCCCCCCCGCGTTTCGGTTCCAGGCTCGCGCCGCATGGTGCGCGGTCCGGGGGGCTGGAGCGTGATGGATCCGGAGAGTGGCGAAATCCTGTTTTCCCTTCCGGCCTGCAAGGGCTGCTCGCCCTATTCCGATTTCGGCTACCTGCTGCGCGACGGGAGAGTCGTTCGTCTTTCGCTCCACGGGCAGATGCCGACCTGGAATGCGCGCATCATCGCCTACGACCCGGAGGGCAAGGAGTCCGCCCTGACCTCGTTCGGCAATGTCCGGCAAACGCAGTTTGCAGGCGAGCTCGACGATGGCACGGTGGGGATCGCGTGGCGGGTTGACTACGGCTCCGTCTCGTTGACCGCGCCAGTCTTCGGGTGGACCCTGGATTCGTGGAATCCGGCGACCGGCGAACGGCGGCGGCTGGCGGACGACATTGCGACTTTTCCCAGCGCCCAGAACGACGCCTCGATGATCTTCCTCGACCGCCGCGGGAGGCTGGTGACGCCTGCGGTCGACGGACTTCGTGTCCTCGCCGATCTGGACTAGGCATGGCAATTGCCGGTTCGAGCTACCATTCGAGCGTGCACACTCGATCGCTCCGGATCGCGCTGGCGGTCGTTCTGGCGATTGTCGCCGCCGTGCTGCTCACCCGGGCAGGCGGGCAGGTCGCCAGCGAAATGGCGGCGGACGCGCCTTCAGCGCTGGCGATCGGCGCCGAACGGCTGGCCGCCTCTCTCTCGCTGCCGGTGACGACCTCCGCGGGCGCGCTCGCGCGTCTCGAGACGGTCGCCTCGGGCTTCGACCGGCCGCTCTTCGTCACCCATGCCGGGGATGGCAGCGGGCGGCTCTTCGTCGTCGAGCAGGGCGGAAAGATCCGCATCGTGCGCGACGGGAAGGTGCTGCCGGCGCCGTTCCTCGATCTTTCGGCGCGCCTCGACACGAGCTCCGGCGAACGCGGTCTCCTGGGCCTCGCCTTCGCGCCGGACTTTGCGACCTCCCGCCGCCTCTTCGTCGCCCACACCGCGAAGACCGGGAAGGGGCCGGTCGTGCGCATCGCGCGCTATCTCGCCGGAGCCGCCGGTTCGGACCTCGCGGATTCGACCACGGAGAGCGTCGTGTTGGAGATGGCCGATCCCGCCGGCAACCACAACGGCGGCATGATCGCCTTCGGACCGGACGGCCGGCTGTGGGCCGGCACCGGCGACGGCGGGAGTGGCGGCGATCCGTGGGACAACGCGCGCAGTCCCGCGTCGCTCCTCGGCAAGATGCTGCGCATCGACGTCGGCGCGGCGACGGCCGGCGGGGCTGCGCCGGTAGAGATCTGGGCGCTCGGGCTGCGCAACCCCTGGCGGTTCAGCTTCGATCGCGCGACCGGCGAGATCTGGATCGGCGACGTCGGCCAGGACGCCTGGGAGGAGATCGACGTCGCGGACGCGAAGCGGCCGGCGCCACTCCACTTCGGGTGGAGGACGATGGAGGGCTTCCACTGCTTCGACCCGCGCCAGGGCTGCGATGCCAAGGGTCTCGAGCTGCCGGTCTACGAATACGGCCACGACGCCGGCTGCTCGGTGACCGGCGGCTACGTCTACCGCGGCAAGGCGATCCCGGCGCTCGCCGGCAAGTATCTCTTCTCCGACTACTGCACCGGCACCGTCTGGTCGCTGGTGCGCGACGCGAGCGGCAAAGCGGGCGTGAGCCCACTCCTCCAGAGCGAGGTCCAGGTGAGCTCGTTCGGCGAGGACGAGGCGGGCGAGCTCTACCTCTGCGATCACGGCGGCGGCAGGGTGCTGCGGCTGGAGGCAAAAGCTCGGTAAATGTAAGGCCGGGGCGATCGCGGCCGCGTCGGTTCGGCGGGGCGCGCGTGCTACCCTCGGCAGGTCTACACCGAGCACCGGGGCACTGGGGCACTGGGTACCAGGTGCCGGGCGGCGTGAGGCATAGATCATGGAGGCAGAGATGGCCACCCGCCGGTTCTTGTCTTTTTCCTTTACCGGTCTTTTTTTCGTTCTTATGCTCCAACCTCCGGTCCGGGCACTCGACTGGACGGTCGACATCACCGCCGACGAGAACGACGCCAGTTGCGCTTTGGGAGACTGCTCCCTGCGCGAGGCGATCGCCGCTGCCGGGGACGGCGACACGATCCACTTCGCCCTGCCCGGTTCGCCGCCGTGGACGATCACCCTCACCGGCGCCCTGGGGCAGCTCCTGATCGCGGACGACATCACCATTGCGGGGCCGCCCGGGGCGTCGCTGCTCGCGGTCTCGGGGGCGAACCTCATCCGGGTGATGACGGTCCAGGTGGGGGCGACGGTCGCCGTCTCGGGGCTCACCCTGCGCAACGGTGAAGCGAAGTTTTTGACCGACAAGCACGGCGGTTGCCTGAAAGTGCTCGGCGAGGCGACCTTCACGGTAAGCCGCTTCGAAAACTGCCAGGCCTGGAACGGCGGCGTGAGCTCGCACTCGGCGGGCGGCGACGGCGGCGGTGTCTACGTCGCGGCGGGTGGGATCTTTACCGGCAGCCTGTTGGTCTTTTCTGGTGACGTCGCCGGAGTGGGCGGCGGTTCTCTCGATCCGCCGACGGTGGTCTTCGCCGGCGGGCGCGGCGGTGCTCTCGCCAATGCCGGTTCCGCGTCGCTCTCGCAGACAACTGTGACCGGCTGCACGAGCGGGGCCGGCGGCGGGCCCTGGGGTCCAGGCGGCGATGGCGGCGGAATCGCGAATCTCACGGGCGGTGTCCTGCTCCTCGACGCGACGACGCTCTCCGGCAATCGGAGTGGCGATGGCGCGGTTTTCTCTCTCTCAGGAGCCGACGGGCGCGGCGGTGGACTCTTCTGTGAGGCCAACTGCACGCTGAACAACGTCACCCTCTCAGGCAATGCCATCGGCACCTCGCCGACGGGCGCGGTCGCTCAAGGCGGCGGCCTCTTCGTCTCCGGAGGCACGACCCGCCTGCGCAATGTCACCGTCGCCGGCAACACGGCCAACAGTACCGGCGGTGGCATCGCGCGCTCGGGTGGAACGATCCGCCCTCGCAACTCTCTGTTCGCCGGCAACACCGGTGGAGCCAGTCCCGACTGTGTGAGCGCTGCGGCGGGCGTGGTCACCGAGGGCTACAACCTGATCAGGGTCAACAACGGCTGTCAGAATTCGTTCGCTGGTACCGACCAGGAAGGGACGCCGGCCACACCGCTCGAGCCACTGCTTGCGGCGCTGGCGGCGAACGGCGGGCCGACCGAGACGCGATCCCTCGGGGCGGGGAGCCCGGCGATCGATCGCGGTGATCCCCTCGGCTGCGCGAGCTGGAATCCGGTGCTGGCGCAGGACGAACCGATGGTCGTCGATCAGCGCGGCGAGCTGCGCCCGACCGACGGCGACGGCGACGCGGACGCGACCTGCGACGTCGGCGCGTTCGAGGTGGCGGCGGTGCCTCCGGTACAGCACCTTCTCGCGGTCACGCTGGCGGGAGCCGGCGCGGGCAGAGTCACCAGCGTACCCGCCGGCATCGACTGCCCCGGCGACTGCGACGAGTCGTGGGTCCTGACGCAGAACGTCGAGCTCGCAGCGACCCCCGACCCCGGCTCGGTCTTCATCGGCTGGAGCGGTGACTGCGCGGGGAGCGGCGCCTGCAGCTTCGACATGTCGGTCGACCGCGCGGTGACCGCGACGTTCGGACTGGCGCGGACCCTCGATGTCGTGATCGCCGGCGCGGGTGGCGGCACTGTCGCCAGCGTACCGGCCGGCATCGCCTGCCCGGCGGACTGCACGGAGGAGTTCGCCGACGGCACGGCGGTGGCGCTTTTCGCGACGCCTGCTGCGGGCTCGTTCTTCAGCGGCTGGAGCGGCTCGTGCTCGGGGAGCGGCGGCTGCGACCTCATCCTGTCGGCGAACCGTGCAGTGACCGCGACGTTCGGACTGGCGCGGACGCTGGACGTCACTCTCGCCGGGGCGGGAAGCGGCAGCGTCGCGAGCGTTCCGGCCGGCATCGCCTGTCCGGGAGACTGCACGGAGGCCTACGCCGACGGCACCGCGGTGGCGCTCACCGCGACGCCTGCTGCGGGCTCGTTCTTCAGCGGCTGGAGCGGCTCGTGCTCGGGGAGCGCCGGCTGCGACCTCACCATGTCGGCGAACCGTGCAGTGACCGCGACGTTCGGGCTTCTGCGGACACTCGACGTCACTCTCTCCGGGACGGGGAGCGGCAGCGTCGCGAGCGTTCCCCTCGGCATCGCCTGTCCGGGAGATTGCACGGAGGCCTACGCCGACGGCACCGCAGTGACGCTCACCGCGACGCCAGGTGCGGGCTCGTCCTTCATCGGCTGGAGCGGCTCCTGCTCGGGGAGCGGCGACTGCGATCTGACCATGTCGGCGAACCGTGCGGTGGCGGCGACGTTTGCGGGGTTCACGATCTTTGCCGACGGTTTCGCGTCGAACGACCCTTGTGAATGGTCGTCGAACGTCGGCGGCACCGTCTGCCCGCCCTAGGGGAGAATCGCCGGCCAGGTGGCCGGATCGGCGAGGAGAAGCTGCGGATCGACCTTGGCGCCGCGCCAGCGGGTGCCGAAGTGGAGATGGGGCCCCGTCACCCTGCCGGTGGCGCCGACCTTGCCGATCGGCTGGCCGCGCTTCACGGCAGCGCCGGTCTCGACCAGGATCTCGGAGAGGTGAAAGCTCATGGTGACGAGGCCGTCGCCGTGGTCGAGGTAGACCGCGTTGCCGGCGAAATACTGTCCCGCGGCGAGCGCCACGACGCCGTCGGCCGGGGCGTAGACGACCGTGCCCGGCGCGGCCTTGAAATCGGTGCCGCCGTGAGGGCTGCGAGCTTCGCCGTTGAAGATCCGGCGGGCGCCGAAGCGGCCGCCCTCGGGGAGGCGGGCGAGCGGCGCGCCGAGCGGCAGGGTGAAGTTGAGCGGCGTGGCGCGGCGGAAAACCGCCGCCGTCTCCCGCTGCTCGCGCTCGATCCGCGCCAGTTCCGCGGCAGGCGGCGAGACGTACTTCTCTTCGACGCCGGTGAGCCTCTCGGTCGGGTAGGGGTAGCTCGCGACGGTGAGCTTGCGCTGTTCGGCCCCTGCCGTCGTCCGGCGCTCGACTTCGACCGTGCCGGTCGCCAGCAGATCGATGGGGAAGTAGCAGACACCGGCGGTCGGTGCGAAGCGCTTCTCGCCCTGTCGGCACTCGACCAGCCCCTCGCCCGTCCAGCGCACGATCGATCCTGGCCGGACAGCGCTGTCCGCTCCTGTCGCACCAGGCGCCGGGGCGGCGCGGGTCGCAAGGAGCAGCAAAAACACGGCGAGTGCGGACTTCACCCCGCGACTTTATCGCCATCGGGTCACCCGGCTTCCGCCGCTTCGATCTTGCGACACCCGCGGCCAGTGCCGGCCAGTGTCGGCCGACGTGGCGATGGCGGCCGTCGGATAGAGTCCGGGTGTGTCCTTGCGGGGTCCAGCAGCGCCGCCACAGATCTCCGGATGGGGCCGTCTGCCGGTGCCGGGGCGGGAGATCCGCTCCGAGAATCTCGCGGAGGTCGCCCGCGACCGGCCGCTGACGCGCGGCCTCGGCCGCTCCTACGGCGATGCATCGCTGCCGCCGGCCGGGGTGCTCGAAGTCGCCGGGTCGGCGCTCGCCGACCGCTTGCTCGCCTTCGATCCTGAAACCGGAGTGCTGCGCGCCGAGGCCGGCCTCGCACTGCGCGAGATCCTGCGCCTCTTCCTGCCGCGCGGCTTCTGGCCGCCGGCGAGCCCGGGTACCGCTTTCGTGACCCTGGGCGGCATGGTCGCCGCCGACGTCCACGGCAAGAGCCACCATCGCGACGGCAGCTTCGGCCGGCACGTGCGTGCGCTGCGGATGCTCCTCGCCGACGGGCGCATCGTCGATTGCGACCGCGCGAGGCTTCCGGGGCTCTTCCGCGCGACGCTCGGCGGCATGGGGCTCACCGGGCACATCCTCGAGGTCGAGCTCACGCTGCAGCGCGTGCCCTCGGCCTGGATCGTCGAGGAGCGCCGGCGCTACGACGGCCTCGACGAGCTGCTGACAGCGTTGCGTGCCGCAGCTGCCGACTGGCCCTACACGGTGGCCTGGATCGATACCCTGGCTTCCGGCTCGGCTCTCGGGCGCGGCATCGTCTTCGCCGGCCGATGGGCGGACGAAGGCGAGGCACCGCTCCATCTCCCGCGTCCGCGCCCGCGGCGGCGCTTGCCGCTGGATCTGCCGGAGTGGTGCCTGTCGCCTTTCGCGGTGCGGATGTTCAACGGCATCCTCTTTGGCACGGCACCCGCCCGGACGAAGCGGCGCCTCCTCTCGCCGGAGCAGTTCTTCTACCCTCTCGATGTCATCGAGGACTGGAACCGCATGTACGGCCGGCGCGGCTTCACGCAATACCAGTGCGTCCTGCCCGAAAGCGATCGCCCAGGGGCGACGCGGCGGCTCCTCGAGCTGATGATCGAGCTCGGCGGTGCATCGTTTCTGTCGGTGCTCAAGGATTTCGGAGCCGAAGGCGAAGGGATGTTGAGTTTCCCGCGCCCCGGGGTCACGGTGACCGTCGACCTGCCGATCCGTCCGGGAACTGCAGCGCTGGTGGCGCGCCTGAATCAATTCGTCAGCGCGGAGGGCGGGCGGATCTATCTCGCCAAGGACGCACTCACCACCGCGGCCGACTTCGTCCGCCTCGAGCCGCGCCTGCCCGCCTTCCTCGCCGAGCGCGCCAAGTGGGATCCGGACGGGCGCCTCGGCAGTGCACTCGCCGATCGCCTTTTTGGCGCGCCCGCGAGAGCCTCGGGTCCGCGATGAGAGGGAAGTCATGAAGATCGTTCTGCTCGGCGCGACCAGAGGGATGGGGCGGGCGCTCGCGCGCCGCTTCGCCGAGCGTGGCGATGCCCTTTTTCTCCTCGGTCGCGACCCGGTGGAGCTCGCCGCGGCGGCGCGCGACCTGGCGACGCGCCGCGGCAAAGGCGGCGCGGTTGACGGGGGCGGCGGGGCCGGCGGTGTTGGCGGTACTGGCGGCATCGGCGGCATTGGCGGGATCGGGCACGGGTGCTGCGATCTCGAGCAGCCGGACGGCTTCGCCGCGGCGCTCGACGGCGCGATCGCGAGTCTCGGCGGGCTCGACGGCGTGGTCGTCACGGCGGGGCTCTTCGCGACCCAGGAGCAGCTCGAGGCCGACCCGGTGCTCCGCCGGCGCCTCCTCGAGGTCGACTTTGCGCGCACCGTCGAGTTCTGCGAGGCGGCGCGCGAGCGTCTCCTCGCCCGCGGTGGCGGCACGCTCTGTGTCTTCGGCTCGGTGGCCGGCGACCGCGGGAGGAAGCCCGTCGTGCTCTACGGCGCGGCGAAGGCCGGTCTCGCGGCCTATCTCGAAGGGCTCGATCATCGCTTCCACTCCCGGGGCCTCAGGGTGATCACGGTGAAGCCGGGCTTCGTGCGCACCGGCATGACCGCCGGCCTCCCCGAGCCGCCGTTCGCCGGCGAGGCGGACGAGGTCGCCGCCCGAGTGGTCGAGGCCTTCGACCGCGGCCGGCCGGTGGTCTACGCGCCGCCGATCTGGGCGCTGGTGATGCTCGCGGTGCGCAATCTGCCGCGCTTCCTGATGCGCCGGTTGGGGTTTTAGCCTTCGCCGGCCACCGCGGTTCGCCAGCCATGCGCGCCCGCCTTTGGAGCTGTCTCCTCCTGGTCGCCTCCGGCGCTCTGCCGGGCGAGGCGGCTACGATTGTGCGCGGGCCGTATCTGCAGCGCACCTCGACGACCGCGGCAGTGCTGCGGTGGCGCACCGACCTGGCGACCGATACGTGGGCAGGCTGGGGTGAGGTGGCGGGAGCCTACGATCAGACGACGAGCGCGAGCGCGCTGGTCACCGAGCACGTCGTGCAGATCGCGGGTCTCACGCCGAGGACGCACTACTTCTATGCCGTCGGAACGACGCAGTCGGTGCTGGCTGGCGGCGACAGCGCGCACCGCTTCCTCACCGCCCCGCTCGCCGGCGACCCCGATACGCAGCACCTCTGGGTGATTGGCGACTGCGGGGCGACCAGCTTGCCGCTCTGCGGCGGACCGGCGAACCTGAACGCTGCGCTGGTGCGCGACGGCTATTTCTCCTGGACGAACCATGCAACGCCGGATCTCTGGCTGATGCTCGGCGACAACGCCTACTGCTCGGGAACCGACGCCGAGTACCAGATGGCGCTCTTCGACGTCTATCCGCAGGAGCTCGCGACGGTCGCGCCCTGGCCGGTGATCGGCAACCACGACGCCATCTCGTCGGACTCGCCGACCCAGTCCGGTCCGTTCTTCGCCATGTTCTCGCTCCCGGCCGCCGCCGAAGCAGGCGGGGTCGGGAGCGGGACGGAGGCCTACTTTTCTTACGACAGCGGCGACCTGCACGTGGTGCAGCTCGATTCGGCCGACTCCGACCTGACACCGGGAAGCCTGATGCTGACCTGGCTCGCCACCGACCTCGCGGCGAACACGCGGCCGTGGACGATCGTCGATTTTCATCATCCGCCCTACACCAAGGGCACGCACGACAGCGACAATCCCGCGGACTCGGGCGGCATCATGCAGCGGATGCGCGAGAACGTGGTGCCGATTCTCGAGGCGCACGGCGTCGATCTGGTGCTCACCGGGCACAGCCACGGCTACGAGCGCACCTTCCTGATCGACGGCCACTACGGCACGACCGACACCTTCGATCCGGCGACGATGCTGCGGCACGGCGGCGACGGCGATCCGGACGGCGACGGCGCGTACACCAAGACGCCCGGTCCCCATCAGGGCACGGTCTACGTGGTCGCGGGCAACGGCAGCCGTGCGGAGGGGACGATCGTCCCCTGGCCGGCGCTTGCGGTCGGCCTGGCCGAGCTCGGTTCGGTGGCGATCGAGATCGGAGGAGTCTGGATGGACCTCCGCATGATCCGCCCCGACGCGACCGTCGCCGACCACTTCCGCATCGTCCATTTCAGCTCCCTCTTCGTCGACGGATTCGAGAGCGGCGACAGCTCAAACTGGTCGCGTCCGTAACGCGATCGCTCCGATCCCTCCGATCTTGCCGATCGGGCCTATCCGGCGCGCTTGCGGCGGCGCTTGTGCCGCCGAAGCTACTGCCGTTCCTGGCCTGCCGCCGGTGCCTGGAGGTCGACGACGGCAAACGGTCCGAACGATGCGGCAGCGGGCGGACCGGGGACGCCGTCGAGCCGGACGGCGAAGCGCGCTTCGCCGGGCTTCACGACCGCGCGCTCGAGCGCTGCGGCGAAGTGGTTGCGCTCGCTCCAGTAGACCCCGGGATCGGCGGTCCCGGAGAGCAGCACCACCGGCTCCGGCGGCGCGAGGTGCGCGTCGAGATAGGCGCGAAGCGCCGGGGTTGCGGCCCGTTCCTCGGGTTGTGCGCAGCTCGCGGCCGGCCGCTTCCAAGCGAAGAAGCCGTCGGTCGTGAGGAGCGCGGGCGACCATGGGGCCTCGTTGCGCAGCCGGATCCCGGGCCAGCCCCCGGTGGCATCCACGAACTCCCGCGGCGAGAGCGCCAGCAGCCGATGTGTCGCATCGGGGTACGGTATCCGGTTCCACAGCAGCATCAGGGCGAGAACCGCCATCGCGCCGGCAGAACGCAGGCGGCCGCCGCGCGCGAATTCGACGAGCATCGCGAGACCTTCGGCGGCGACCGCGACCGCGAAGGGAAAGAGGTAGTAGAGGAAGCGTTTGTCGGCCCAGTGGTAGACCAGGGTGAAAAAGAGCGCCAGGGAGAGCAGCGGGAAGAGCACCGATTGCGCCCATGGGGAGATGCGGTGGCTGCGGTGGTCGCGAACGAGCACGAGCCGGAAGAAGCCGGCGAGATAGAGCGGGATCACCGCGAGGCCGAGGAGGGCGGTGGCGACGACGGCGTAGTACCCGAGGTTGTCGAACGACGGCTGGACCAGGCGCTCGATGGCGTGGATGTTCCTGCCCGAGCGGTTGTGCAGGCCGCGGACGACCAGCCAGAGTGCCGGCAGCGGCAGCGCCGCGAGCAGCGCGATCCAGGGCCAACGGGTGGCGAGCGCCTTGCGGCGATGGAGCAGCAGGGCCAGGGCGAAGGCGATCCCGACGATCGCCCCGGCGTAGTGAAAGAGAAAGCTCAGCGACAGGAGGAGGGCGCAGGGGAGGTAGCTGCGCGGCTCCTCGTCCGCATGGAAGAACGCGAGCGCCGCGCCGAGGAGAAACGGCAGGGTCCAGACTTCGGCCATCACGTAGCGGGCGTAGCCGAAGAGCGAGCCGTTCGAGACGAAGAGCAGCACGGCGAGCGCCGCCACGAGCGGGGAGTGGCGCAGGCGAACGAGACGATGGAGGAGCGCCGCCGCGAGGCCGAGCATCGCGAAGTTGAGAAACGGCAGGAGCGGGAGCGCCTGCAGGCGGTGAAGCAGGGCGATGACCAGCGGAAGCCCCGGCGGACGGTGACTGGCGGGCACCGGAACTGCGTCCCAGTGCAGCCCGTTCACCAGCCAGTCCCAGGAGTCGGGCCCCATGTACGGATAGCACCAGCTCAAATCCGGCGCGGCGAGCGACGGCAGGACGCCGCCGGCGCCGACGACCGTAAGACCCAGGATCGCCAGCGCCGCCAGGGCGGACGGCGACGAGGGTGCGGTTGGCAGGAGGATTCAGACCTCGGGTTCGCGATCCCTCTCGTCGAGGTCCAGCGCCCGGGCGGCGTCTTCCCCCAACCCGGCGAGCAGCGCCCGTACCTCGGATTCGCGCTCGCGCTCGACCTGGATGTGGACCGGCCCGGTGAGAATGCTGAACCCGGTGCCGAGGCGGCCGAGGCCGAAGAGATCCTGGATGCCCTCCCCCTGGGTGAGGTAGGGGATCTGTGACTCGTCGAGAATCGAATGCGCCATCGCCAGGAGCCCCGGATCGCCGGTCTCGAAGGCGGTCACGAGATCGCGGTGCGAAGGATCCCCTGCCGCGGGCGGCAACGCCGCGACCAGCGCCATGTCGCAGCTCTCACAGCGGGTGAACTCTGCACGGTATTCCGACCTGCATTGCGGACAGAACATGAGGCCCCCTCTCGGTGTTGCCGAGCTCGAGGCTATTGTAGTGCCGTCCGTGGGAATCGCCAGAAGCATTATGGCGGTCGCCTCTAGACAGCCGCTCAGCGGCGCGGGCAAGTACCGCCTACATGGCGCACAGGCGACGCTGAGTCGCTTGGTGCCTTTGGTCTTCGAACATAGAATGTTGTGCAAGGTTCATGCGACGTCTACTTTCAAACTTGATGGGAAGGTCGAGGAAGCTCTCCCGCCGTGATGCGCCCGAAGGCGCTCCTGAAGGCGCTCGGCTGCAGCTGGACCAGATCGAGGAGAGTCTTGGTCGCGGTCTTCTCGGGCTGGATGGTGGGCTTGGACTGTTCAGGCTTGTGCATCTCCTTGATGCGTTTGCTACCTGTCGGAGTCCGAGATCCGTAGTATCCATCGGAAGCGGTGGTGGCTTTCATGAGACATACCTAGCCTTCAAGCACCCGGAGGTTTCCGTGTGTGGAATCGACCTCCGAGCGCCCTATGCCGGAGTGGATCTTCCGAATCTCCGCTTCCTCCAAGGCGACCTTCTCGATCCCGCGTTCGCGTCCACTATCCCTTCTGCAGATTTCGTCTTTTCCATCGAGTGCTTGGAGCACATCCGAGACGACAGATCCGTCTTCGCCAAGATAGCCGCGCTGGTGAGTCCTGGGGGCCTTCTCTATGTTGAGGTTCCGTTTGCCACCGAGTTAGAACAGGCCGACCCGGCAGTATGCAGGAGGGAGTTCGAGACCTTCGAGCATGTGCGCCCTGGCTACTCTGCGAAGCAGCTCGATGAGCTGTCGACTTCCCACGGTTTGGTCGTAGAGAGGATCGCCGGAGCGTTCTGGTTCCCCGTTCAGCCAATGACTTGGCTGGCAATAGAGAAGCTAGGCCAAGTGGAGCTCGAACCTCATTGGCGAACCCTCCATTCGATCGCAAAGCTGGATCGAAAAGAGGGTGTACCACTCAGCCGCGCCGAGGCGACTGCCATTTCCCTTCTGGCCCGGCGCCCTCACCGCAGCAGATAAGCAGAGGTAGTACGTCTCAGCGTTCCAGCGCGGTGGGCCGAGAGTCGTCGGCGATCTCTGCGACGACGGCGTCACCTTGGAAGTCGCCGTTCGTAATCGCTGCCGTGCTGGCGAGCTTGGGCGTGCTCGGCTTCCTCGCATTCGGGCCCAATCTCGCCCCACGAGCCCGGACCGAAGTCAGGAGTGGCGGCGCTGCCCTCCACGATGCGAAGTTCGGACTCGAGCTGGACATTCGAATCCCCGCCGCGGGCGAGTACGAGCCGAGGGTTCGCATTCAATCCACGAGCACTTCGACCGCGCGCTTTCGAGTTCGAGCAGCTGGCTCTGCGGCCATTCTTCATGCAGAAGTGGCGCCCAGTTCAGGTTTGGCGGAGGTGGTGCTCGCTGACGAAACTGGGCAACCCGCATCCGTCTCGCTCAAGACTGGGGGCTTCCGCGTCATCGTCGAGTCGGAGGATCCAGGCGCCAGGCTGGACGCTTTACGGTTGATTTCCGTCGACGGTGGCGCTGATCTGACCTTCGAAGCAGAACGAGGACGGCCGACTTCCGGGGCCGGGCTGGTTTTCCTCGTACCCGAAGCGTCGGGCGGCGCCATGACCGGGACCCTCGTCCCGGCCGGACCCTCCGAAGAGCTCGTCCAGACGTTTCGCGGCGCCGTGGACGGACTCGACGCCGTCCGTCTCGCTGTGAGCCCGCGGAATCCGAACGGGCGCGTTCGTTTTCGCCTCGCGGAGCCGAATGGAGGTCCGGTCCACTTCGACCAGACCGCTCGAATTGGGGACCTCTCTCTGGTACAGGGGCTCGCAACGATTCGTTTCGATCCGGTTCCCGACAGCGGCCAGGCGCTCTTCGAGCTCGCGGTCACCGTCGAGCCGGGGGACGCGCTCGAGCTCGTGAGCGGAGAGGCGGGTGGGATCGAAGACGGAGAGCTCCGGCACGGAGCGGAGCTCCTGGGCTCCTCCCTCCGCTTCGAGGCGCGGTACCGGACGGTCTGGAAGGCCGCGGGCCTCGCCGCTCTCGCGCTCGCCGGACTGACAATCCTCTTGGGGCTTCGCGGACGACCGCGCCTGGCACTTGCTCTCCTGGGACCGGCGCTCCTCGTTCCAGCTCTCGCGCTCTTTCAGCGCGACTACACCTGGTTGCACGCCGCGCATTTCATGCCCGACCAGTATGACGTGTACGCGATCCGCCTGCATGACTTCGCGGCGGGCGGGACGCGGGCGGCGTTGGAGAATCTGCGCTCGTTTCTGGCGGGCTACGCGCATGCGCACAGCCCGGGAGTTCCAGCGATCCTCGCGCTGATGCTCTTCGCCGAACCGGACCTCCCGCGGAACTATTCCGCGCTCTCGGGTGCGGCCGCGCTGGCGTCGGTCGGTCTCCTCTTCGCTCTTGCGCGACGAGCGGCCAGCTCCGAGCGGATAGCGTTCGCTGTCGCCGCGCTCGGCACGACGCACTTTCTCTTCGTTCGCGCAGCGATGCGCACGAGCACCGACATGCCGGGCTTCCTGGCGGTCGTCGCGGCGCTCTATCTCGGTCTACGCCTTCTCGAGGCCCCTCGGATTTCGCGCGCCGGCTCTGCGGCCCTTCTCGCAGTGGTGACGGCTGGCCTTTTCGTCCGGCCGTCCATCCTTCCAGTCGGGCTGGCGATCGCGGCAGCGGGGATTCTTCACGACGGAATTCGATCCCGGCGGATATGGGTGTGGGGTGCAGTCGCGGTCGTGCCCATCGCGCTTTTCTTTGGACTGAACTTCGCCATCGGCTTGGGACATTCGTTTGCGCTTGCCCGCGCCAAGGCCGTCTGGTTCGAGGAAGCCAGGACTTGGCAACGCCTCGCCCTCTGCCTGGCGATTCTCTTTCAGGCATTCCCGCTGCTCGCCGCGGTGCCCCGGGCGGGAGCGCGGCGGCTGCAGCGACTCGATGGGTGGCGTCCGGCGACGCTGCTCGGCTTCATCTGGCTCGTTGCCTCGGTGGCTTTTGTCGTCGCGTCGGGAGCGCCATTCTGGAACAGGTACTTCCTGCCCGCGTTGCCGGGGCTGCTGCTCGTCGCGCTGCCTGCGATCGAGACTCTGGACAACCGGAATCGACGACTTCTGGAGGCGAGCGTGGCGATCCTCTGCCTGGCGAACCTCGCGCTCGTGGCGCTCAACATCTGGCGGGAGCTACCTCTGGACCTCTCGTGGGCGTGGTACGTGCTGACGTGAGGAGACTCCTCACGCCGCTTTGCGGTTTTCTCCTCTTGGTGGGCCTGTCCGCGTGTCAGCCAGACCGCCGCCGGGTTCCCGATGCCATCGCCGTTTTCGTTCCGGGGGAGCGGTCCTCCGCATTCAAGCTCCGGTCGCTGGACGGCCGGCTGCTCACCCTGAGAGTCGGAGGCTCGAAGGGAACTCCCGTTGCCGGAGATTGGGATGGCGATGGGCGCGACGGAGTCGGACTCTTCGAGCCGGGTTCGGATTCTTTCCTGCTCACGGACGACTTTGGCGACGAACTGCCGCAGTTCTCCCGGATCGTCCGGGGTTGGGGCTGTCCAGCCTGCATTCCTCTGGCGGGTGACTTCACCGGTACCGGTAAGGACGGAGTTGGCCTTTACGACGCGGCGCGCGGCCTGTTTCTTCTCCGCGACCGCGCCGCGGCGGCGTCGCCGGTGCGGAGCGTCGCCTTCGGCCAGGTGGGTCGGCCGCAGTTTCCAGTCGCAGGGAACTTCGACGGTTGCGAGAGGGATCAGCTTGGCCTCTACGATCCTGTTTCTGCGATGTTCCATCTCCGGGGCTGTCGCGACGACGATCCGCCGCGCTCCTTTCAGTTCGGGCCGCCAGGAAACCTGCCGATAGCTGGCCGCTGGAACGGGGGCGAGCGCGACGGAGTGGGCGTCTTCGATCCAGCTTCTGGGCATATTCTCCTGCGCTTCGACGCTCAAGAAGGAGCGTCCGATCGCGACCTGGCTTTTTTCAGAACTCCGGCGCTTCCGATCGCGGGTCGCTGGCGTTTCGATTCTCCGTAGTCGAGCGGATCCCGAGGTCGGGAGAGTTGAAGCGACCCACACCCGTTTCGTAGAGTGATCCCGGATCGACCAGGAAGCGAGGAACCCAATGCCGGCCCAGATGTTGCTCGATCCAGGAGTTGAGGCCCAAGTCGAAGGACGTTTGACCGAGCACTTCACGCGCCTTGGCTACTTCAATGTGCTGCAGGCTGTCGAATGGTCCCTTTCCCTGGGCCGTGCGCTGGTCCGCTTTCATCCCATTCTGCCCTTGCTCGGAGTGGATCTCGATGGCGGGGAAGGGTGCGGCGTCGGCGAACCCGCGGCCACACAGAGAGCGTCTTCAGTTGGGCTCGGCCGGCTCCGGCTTCTGATCTCAGGTATGGGCTCGGGAAGCGAAATGATCGCAGCGCGAAATTTCGGTTTCGGCGAGATTTCCGGCACGGAGCTGGACGCCTTCTACATCTCGCTGGTCTCGGAGCGTCTCGCCGGGCATCCGGGGTTTTTTCCTACGGCGGTGGACGGCCGGAGCATTCCATTCGGCAACGAGACGTTCGACGTCGTGGTCTCGGGTCATATCGTCGAGCACACCGCCGATCCGGCGGTCTACGTTGCCGAGCATCTTCGCGTGCTCAAGCCGGGCGGCTACTTCCTGATCGAGTTCCCGACGCGGTTCCATACCCGCGAACTGCACACCGGTCTCCCTTCCATCGAGTGGCTCCCGGGTCGGCTGCGTACGGCAATTCTCCACAGCATCGGCAGCGGCGCGTTCCGATTCTCGGAGGAGACCCGCAAGAAGTGCCGCGCGATCACCGAGACGGCCTTGAAGCAGGTGAGCCTGCGGCGCGTGCGGCGCTGGGTTGCGACCTCGGGATCCCCGGCGACCCTGATCACCAAAGGCCGTCCCGGTCCGGGGGTGGTGTACGCGATATTTCAAAGGGCCCTTTGACACCTTGAGTAGAGGCCGTTGGCCAGCCAGTCCCAGGAGTCGGGCCCCATGTAGGGGTAGCACCAATTGAGGTCCGTCGAGGCGAGCGAGGGCAGCCCGCCGAGGGCTCCTGCGATCGCGAGCGCCAGGATTGCCAGCGCGGCGAGCTCCGGCTTGGAGGTGGAGGTCTTCAGGCGCGGGCTCATCCCTTGGCGCGGTACTTCACGCCCTCGAAGCCCTCGAAGTCGGAATCCTGGGTCCAGAAGGTGGCGGAGCGGGAGCGGGCGGTGGCAAGGAGGATCGAGTCGGCCAGCGGCAGCCGGAGCTCGATGCCGAGTCGGCCGGAGAGCGCGGCGATGGCGAGATCGAGGTCGACGATCTCTCCGGCCTGCATGAGGGCGATGGCGTCGAGTGCCGCGGCGTCGCCGCGCTGGTGGCAGACCCGCCGGTAGACCTCGACGACCGTGATCGTCGGCACCAGGAGGTTCGCGGAATCTTCGAGAGCCGGCGCGAAGAACGACGCATTCGGCCCGTCGGCGAAGTACTCGAGCCAGCCGCTCGAATCGACGACGTTCAGACGCGATCCTCGTCCCGCGGGACCGCAGTGTCGATGCCCTTGAGGAAGCCGCGCATCGACCGCAGCTTCTTCACCGGCACCAACTCCAGGCGATCGCCGGAGGAGAAGACCCGCAGCTGTTGCCCCGGCTTGAGCTCCATCGCCTCCCGCACCGCCTTGGGAATCACCAGCTGGAACTTGGATGAAATCGTGACCGTCGCCATGGCATCTCCTCTGATCAGAGAATTGTAAGACGACTGTCCGATCGATGCAAGATCTGGCGCTCGCCATCTCCTGGGCGCCCGGGCGCGGGTGGATGTCGTCGGCAGCGCAGCCGTCCGGCGCGGTTGGACTTTTCGCTGCCGGAACTGGAAAATGGACTGATGAGAACTACGATCAAGCTTCCCGCGCCGGCTCTGGAGCTGGCCAGGAAGAAAGCTGCCGAAGAAGGTGCGACTTTGGGAGAGGTCATCGCCAGGGCGATTGAGTTTGCCTATCGCACTCAACCAGGAGGTCGAGGCCGAGCAGCGGTAAGCGCTGGACTCGACCTTCCGGTCTCGACTCTGGGTGGTGGGCTCCGCCCCGGAGTGCGGCTTGAAAGTAACGCTAAGTTGGAAGACCTCATGAATGGAGCCTCGTAACCCTCTTCGAGCTAGCGATTTTCGCCGGCTCCTGGATCACCGCGGATCGCGACTTTGCTCGCTTTCCCGGACTGCGCTGGCGCCATCCCCTCGACGACCCGCCGATCCGCGAGAACCCGCGCTAGCGGCTTCGGCCGCTCTTCCCGCCTGACCGGGTGGTGACCGGGGAGGCGGTCGGCAGTACCGTGGAAACATGGCCGCCCGCCCTGCGCGCCGCGCTCCGGACCTGCTCCCCGCCAGTTCGCCGACGGTGCTCAACGGCGCGCCGCTGAATGGGCGCAAGGCGGCCGCCGAATGGCACCGCTTCTATGCCCATCCGTCGGTCCGACGTCGCCACCAGGAGTACCTGGGCGGGCGCTCGCTGGCGACTTCGCCCACGGTCTTTCTCACCTCGCCCTCCCCGAGGCTCGATCCGCCGACGCTCTTTCGGCCGGTGGCCGACCTGCCGGTGATGCTCGCCAGCGATTTCGAGGTGGCGCGGTCGCTCTGGGATCGCAGGTTCCTGCTGGTGCACCTCGATATCGAGCACGTCCACTTCGACCGGCCCTGGGAGCCCCTGGTCTATCCCAAGCGCAGTCTCTTCGTGCAGCGCGATGTCGTCGCGACGATCGCCGCGCTCCTCGCCGAGTTCGGGCTCGAAGCGCTGCACCTGATGACCGGGCGAGGTCATCATTTCGTCTGGAAGATCGGGCGGCGCTCGGCGGCGTTCGCGGCGCTCGAACGGCTCGCGACCCTCTCCGACGGCCTGCGAGCCGCCTACGCGGCGCCGCAGCTCCCCGGCGGCGAGCCGGTGGGCGAATCCGCCGGCGCGGCCTGGGACGGCCTCGGCAAGGTGATGGAGTATCTCGGGCACCGCATTCTCGTCGCCAGCTCGCGTTCGCCGGTGCCGGTCCAGCTCACCGCGGTCGTTGTCGGCCCCGGCGCGCACGGCCGCGAGATCGTCGCCATCGACCTCTCGGAGTATGCCGATCCGCTGCACAAGCGGGCGATCCGCATGCCGTTCACCGCCTATCTCAAGGCGGAAGGCCACGGCTGGATTCCGCCGCCGCCGGCGATGCTGCCGCGCCTGGTCGCGATTCCCGATCCCGGCGACGAGGAGGAGGGGATCCGCATCATGCGCGATCCCGATCTCGCCGCGGCGTTCGCCCGCCACTGTCGCACGCAGATTCCCGATGCGTCGCTCGCCATGGAGGGTGTCATCGCGGCTTACGAGGAGAGCGAGCTGGCCGGCTTTCACCGTCACTTCTACGCCGAGCAGGCCGACCCGCCGGAGCTCTGGCCGACCACCTACGATCGCCTCGATGTCGGCTCGCTGCCGGCCTGCGCCGCCCGCATTCTCGACCACCCCAATGATCTCCTGCTGCAGCCGGGGGCGATCCAGCTGCTGGTGCGAGTGCTGCGCGCAGAGGGCTGGCATCCGCGCCACATCGCCGGGCTCATCCGCTCGCGGTATGAGCGCCCCTACGGCTGGCTGGCGGACTTTCACTTTCACGACCCGACGGTGCGGGCCGAGGTCTACACCCGGATCTTCGCCGGCCTGATCGCGCTCGGCAACGACCAGATGGTCGACTTCAACTGCACCTCGACCCAGGAGAAGCACCTCTGCCCCGGCACCGGTTGCCCGTGGAACCTCGAGGGCCTGCGCACCGCTGCCGAGGGCGGGGGTGGGCATGGCTGAAGTGGCGGTGGCGTCGGAGCTGCCGCTCGGACTCTCCACCGGCGCTTTCTGGCGCGCGAACCTCCTCGACTGTCTCGAACCGATTCTCGATGCCGGCTTTCGCCGGATCGAGATTGCCTCGTCGCCTTCCCATCTCGACTTCCACGACCGCTCCGCTTGCGCTGTGGCGGCGCAGCGGATCCACGCCCTCGAGCTCGAAGTTCACTCGTTCCACGCTCCGTTCGCCGATCACATCGACATCTCGGCGCTCGACTTCGGCCGCCGCGACAGCGCGGTGCGCGAGATCTCCCGCGCCGCCGAGGCGGCAGCGGTGTTGGGGGCGCGCTATTTTGTCCTCCATCCCGGCCCCGAGACGACCGGGGTGCCGCGGGCGGAGCGCCTCGACCGCATGGACTGCGCGGTCGAAGCACTCGATCGCATCGCCTGGCGCGCCGGGGAGCTCGGCGTGCAGCTGGTGCTCGAGAACATGCTGCCGCACCTCTTCGCCGGCCATGTGCGCGACCTGCTCTGGCTGCTCGGGGCACTCGCCTCGACGAACGTCGGCATCTGCCTCGACACCGGGCACGCCTTCCTCTCCGGCGACCTGCGCCATGTCGCGCACAAGCTCGCCGGACACCTCTGGATGGTGCACGCGAGCGACAACCGCGGCGAGCGCGACGACCACCTGCCCCCGGGGGAGGGGGCGATTCAGTGGCCGGACCTGTTGCGCCAGCTGTCAGCGGCGCATTTCGCTGGCACCTTCATCCTCGAGCTCGCAGCGGAAGAACACCCGGTGCAGCTGTTGCACAGGGCGCGGAGCTCCGCCGATTACCTCCGCCGCCTGGTGGAGGGGCGCGTCCCCGGCTGAACCTCGACACCCGGAAGGCTCTTTGCGGAGGAGCTTGCAGCCCCTCCGGCGTGCGCCTGGAGAAGCTGTCGGCTCAGGGCGTTTCGTACGAGCCCCACTTTGGATCGATCTGGTCGAGCAGGCGCTGCAGCGAAGGCGGGGGTCGTTCGGGGCCTCCGCCCCGGGAAAATGAGGGTAAAGTCTATCCGTTCTCCGGTACTCAGGATCTTTGAAAGGTCCAGCCATGGCCCACCCCAGGATTCTCATCGTCGCCGACGAGCCGCTCGCCCGGGATCTGCATCGGCAGCTGGCGAAGATGGGCTACGAGCCATTGGCTCCCGTGCGGCTGGTGGAAGAGGCCGTTTCCCTTGCCGAGCAGCTGCGGCCCGATCTCGTGCTGATGGCCATCCATCTCCGGGGGGAGAGAGATGGCATCGCCGCCGCACAGCTCCTCCACGACCGTTTCGACCTCCCGGTCGTCTTCCTGAGCGGCGCCGCCGGTGACGAGACACTGGACTGCGCCCGTAAGAGCGCCTCTTTCGGTTTCCTCCTCGAGCCGTTCGATGCGCGGGATCTGCGCAGCGCCGTCGAGACAGCTCTTTACAGGCACCGGGCAGAAACCGTGCTGCGGCAAAGCCGGGAGGAACAGGCGGCCATCCTGCGCACTACTTTGGATGGGTTCTGGCTAGTGGATACGCAGGGCCGTATTCTGGAAGTGAATGAGGCCTGCTGTCGCATGCTCGGCTATGCGCGCGACGAATTGCTGGGGAAGTCGATCACCGACATCGAGGCCGACGAGACCAGCAGCGAGATTGCAGCGAACATGGAACGGATAAAGCAAGCTGGATCCGCCCAGCTCGAGCGCCGGCATCGCTGCAAGGACGGCCACCTGATCGACGTGGCGATGAGCGTCAGTCACCTCCCCGGCGGTAGCGGAAAGTTCTCGGTGTTTACTCGCGATGTCACCGAGTTCAAGCGAGACGAGGCGCTGCTCGGCGGACAGAAGCAGGTGCTGGAGATGATCGCCACCGGCGCCGCTCTCGCCGGAACGCTCGACAAGCTGCTGCGCGTCATCGAAGCCCAGGCCCCGGAGATGCTCTGTTCGATTCTGCTGCTCGACGCCGATGGCCTGCATTTGCGCCACGGTGCGGCGCCGAGCCTGCCCAAGGAATACCTTCAGGCCATCGATGGCGGCGCCATCGGTCCGTCCGCCGGATCCTGCGGGACCGCGGTCTTCAGGCGCCAGGCGGTCATTGTCGAAGACATCGCGACCGACCCGCGGTGGGTGGACTATCGCGGGCAGGCGCTGCCCCACGGGCTGCGCGCCTGCTGGTCCACGCCCATCTTCGACGCGCCGGGCAAGGTGGTGGGCACCTTCGCCATGTACTACCGCCAGCCCGGCCGGCCCACCGCGAGTCATGAGCGGCTGATCGATATCGCCACCCAGGTCGCCGCCATCGCCATCAGCCATGCACGCTCTGACGAGGCGCTCCGGCGCTCGGAAACGAAATTCCGGACGCTCTACGATTCGGCGCCGGATGGCGTGCTGTTGCTGGATGAGCGGGGTCGTTTTTTTGACTGCAACCCAGCGGCCCTGGAGGCCTTCGGCTGCGCCAGCACAGCCGAGCTCTGCGCGAAACACCCGGCCGATCTTTCCCCTTTTCTTCAGCCCTGTGGCACTCAGTCCCAGACCCTGGCCGACCAGCGAATCGCGGCGGCGATGAAAACGGGCCATCAACGCTTCGAATGGGTGCACAAGCGGGCCGATACCGGCGCGACCTTTCCCGTAGAAGTGTTGCTCATTGCGTTGGTGCTGGATGGGAAGAGGGTTCTTCAGGCCGTCGTCCGCGACATTTCCGAGCGCAAGCGCACGGAAGAGGCCCTACGGGCGAGCGAGGACCGCTACCACGACCTCGTCGACAACAGTCAGGAACTGGTCTCCATCTGCGATCTCGATGGGGGCTTTCTCTCCGTGAACGAGACCACGGTTCGGATCTCCGGCTATTCCCGCGAGGCCCTGCTGAAAATGAACCTGCGGGACCTCCTCGTACCGGAAACCCGGCACCTTTTCTCGGAATATTCGAGAACCCTGCAGGCCGCAGGCGAGGCCCGCGGGATCATGCGGATTCAGACCGCCAAGGGTGAGCAGCGATTCTGGGAATACGACACCACTGTGCGAACCGAAGGCGTGGCCGTGCCCGTCGTGCGTGCCATGGCGCTGGACATCACCGAGCGTCTGCGCTCGGAAAGGGCGCTGCGGGCCAGCGAGTCCCAGCTGCAGGTGATTCTCAACTCCACCGAGGACGGGATTCTCGCCGTGGACCGCCAGGGCATGATTCTCAAGACCAATCAGCGCTTTGCCGATCTCTGGCAGATTCCGCCGTCCCTCATCGCGGGCGGTGACGATCAGGCGTTGCTGGATCACGTCGTGGCGCAGGTGTGCGAGCCGGATGCGTTCCTGAGCGGAGTGCAGTCGCTCTACGCGTCCGACGCGACGGGCCTGGATGAGATCCACTTCAAGGACGGCCGTTGTTTCGAGCGTTTTTCGACCCCCATGCTGGAGGGCTCGACGCTCGGCGGTCGAGTCTGGTCCTTCCGCGACATCACCGCGCGCAAGCGGGCGGAACAGGCTCTGATGGAGAACGAGGATCGCTACCGCGACCTGGTGGACAACACCCAGGAAGTGGTCGCCACGTACGATCTCGCGGGTAACTTCAGCTCCGTGAACGAAACGGCGATCCGCATCACCGGGTATTCGCGCGAGACATTTCTCAAGATGAACCTGGCGGACCTCATCGTACCGGAGCATCGGCACCTCGTCCCGGAATTCCTGCGGACCATGCGAACCGTTGGGCGGGCCAGCGGGATCCTGCGGATCCAGACCGCCGACGGCAGCAAGCGCACCTGGGAACACAACACCACGCTGCGAACCGCAGGTGTGGCCCTGCCCGTCGTGCGCGGCATGGCGCTGGACATCACCGAGCGCTTGCGCTCGGAAAGGGCGCTGCGGGCCAGCCACGAACGGTTCGAGCTGGCGAATCGGGCGACGTTCAACGTCATCTGGGACTGGGACTTGAGGACCCAGGTCATCTGGCGGAATGACCGGTTCCAGGAGCTGTTCGGCTATGCGCGCGATGAAGTGGGGGCGAGTTTCGACGCCTCGGTCGACCTGATCCCTCCCGAGGATCTGGCAAGGGTGAAGGCGAGCCTCCAAGTGGCCCTGGATGCAAGGAGTGAGTTCTGGACTGACCAGTATCGCTTTCGGAGAAAAGATGGCTCGTACGCGACGGTCGAGGACCGGGCCGTCGTCACCCGCGATGTGGACGGTCGCGCGATCCGGATGCTGGGCGCGATGCAGGACATCTCCGAGCGCAAGCAGGCTGAAGCCGGTTTGCGGTTGCAGAGCGGCGCGCTCCAGGCCGCCGCCAATAGCATCGTCATCACGGATCGTACAGGCCTGATTGAGTGGGTCAACCAGGCATTCACCTCGGCCACCGGGTACAGCGTGGACGAGGCGGTCGGCAAGCGCCCTGGCGACCTGCTCAAGTCGGGACGTCAGGATGCAGCGTTCTACGAGGCACTTTGGGAGACCATCGTCGCCGGGACGGTATGGCATGGAGAGCTCATCAACCGGCGCAAGGACGGCTCCCACTTCACGGAGGAGATGACGGTCACTCCTTTGAAGGATGGGAGTGGCGCAATCACCCACTTCGTTGCCGTCAAACAGGACGTGACCGAGCGCAAAGTCCTGGAGCAGAAGTTCCTCCAGGCCCAGAAGTTGGAGGCCGTGGGCCGCCTGGCGGGCGGCATCGCCCATGATTTCAACAACATGCTGGGGGTGATCCTCGGCTACATCGACGTCGCTGTGCGCCAGGTGGATCCGTCGCTGGCGCTGCATGCGGACCTGCTCGAGATTCAGGGAGCCGCCATGCGCTCTGCCACCCTCACCCGGCAACTGCTGGCCTTCGCCCGCCGGGAGACCATCACGCCCAAAGTGATGAATCTGAACGAGACCGTGGCGGGGATGCTCGCCATGCTGAGGCGGCTGATCGGCGAGGACATCCGGATCACCTGGCAGCCGGCGGCGACGTTGTGGCCGATCCTGATGGACCCTGCCCAGATCGACCAGATCCTGGCCAACCTGTGCGTCAACTCGCGCGACGCCATCGCCGACGTCGGCGCAATCACCATCGCGACGGCCAACTGCGCCATCGACACGGGATTCTGCGCCGACCACGCGGATGCCGTGCCCGGGGAGTATGTGCGGCTCTCGGTGAGCGACACCGGCGGCGGCATGGACAAGGAAACGCTGAGCCAGGTTTTCGAACCGTTCTTCACCACCAAAGGCGTCGGCGAGGGGACCGGCCTCGGGCTGCCGATGGTGTACGGCGCCGTCCGGCAGAACCGCGGTTTTTTGACGGTGGCCAGCGAGCCGGGCCAAGGCACGGTGGTCGAGATCTACCTGCCCCGGGATCTGGGCCAGGCCGAGCGGGCGGAGAAGACGGATGCGGTCGCTCCGGTGGTCCGCGGCCACGAGACCATCCTGCTGGTCGAAGACGAGCCCGCGCTCCTGAAGCTCACCACGAGGGTGCTCGAAGGGCAGGGCTACGCGGTGATTGCCGCCTGCAGACCGAGCGAAGCCATCGCCCGGGCGCGAGCGCCGGGCGAGGAGATCCACCTGCTCCTCACCGACGTGGTGATGCCCGAGATGAACGGCAGAGAGGTTGCCAAGACTCTCTTGTCGGTCTATCCGCGGCTCAAGTGCCTGTTCATGTCGGGGTACACAGCCGATGTCATCGCCCACGGCGGCGTGCTCGCGGAGGGGGTCAACTTCCTCCAGAAGCCGTTCTCTCCTGCCGAGCTGGCAGCCAAGGTGCGGGAAGCGCTGGATCGCAGATAGGTTGTGCCGGCGCGAACCGGCCACGCCGCGGCAACTGCTGGAGGCCGTGCGGCGTTGTATGGACGGTTGAGCTCCCGAAAGCCGATGCGACGCTCCCTCAGGGTCTGGAACCGGTCCGCGATCGCATGGCGCGGGCCTCCTCGATGCGGTCGGCGGCGCGCGGCCGGTCGCCGCTCGCCAGATGGCGGGGGTTGATCTCCTGCGAGCGCGTGAACGCAGCGAGGGCCTCGGCCCATCGGCCGTCGCGGGAGTAGATCAGCCCCAGGTTGTAGAACAGCACGTCGTTGTTCGGCGCCGCGGCGGCGGCGGCGCGGAACTCGCGCTCGGCGGCGGCCGGATCGGTCGCCTGGGCGTTGAGGCCGAGCATGTAGTGGAATTCGCCGACGAGATTCTGCGTCAGGTAGTCCTTGGGCACGCGCGGGTCGTTCTCGCCCGCGAGCGCGGCCGATGCGAGCGTGATTCGTTCGGGCTCGACGCCCCGGCGCACGATCTGGAAGGCGAGCCCCGCGGGGACGACCGCGAGCTCGGGGAGATTCCAGTTGGGGTGGTGGGTGAAGTAGAGCCGGCTCGAATCGGGATCGAAGTGCAGCGGCGCGAGGGGCGCCTCGCCCACGCCCTGCGCGACGAGATCGAGGTCGGGACGCAAGCCCTCCACGTGGCGGAGGTAGAGCAGGACGAAGAGGATGTTGTCGTCGCTCGCCACGAGGTGCGCGCCGGGCGGAAGCTCGGCGAGGAGTTGTCGGCTGTAGTCCTCCGCGATCCGGTAGCGGCTGCGGTCGAAGTCACTCCAATTCATCGCGAGGCCCGCCAGAGGCAGCACGAGCAGGAGCCAGGCGAGCTGTGGTTGCAGCCGGGGCAGCCGGAGGACGATGGCCTCGGCGCCGAAGGCGGCGAGGAGCGCGGCGCAGAGATAAGCCGGAATGTAGTAGCGGTGCCAGATGAACAGATCGCTGCGCGAGCCGTGGAGACCCATCGCTACGAGATTGCCGAGTGCGGCGAGGAGTAGAAGGGCGGCAGCGAACCGCCGCCGCGAAGCGCAGAGTGCGATGCCGCCGAGGACCGCCAGCGCTGCGCCCCCGGCGGTGAGCTCGGCGGCGAAGCTGGTGAAGAAGTCGGCCGCAATCGCTCCCCAGTCGGCCGCGCTCTCGAGCCAGCGGCGTTCCCAGAATCCGCGCCGGAAAACGACGGCGAGAAAGCGGTCGAGGGTCTCCGGGTCGCCCCAGTCGAGTGCCGGATCGGCGCGCGAAGCGAGCGGCAGGTAGAGGTAGGGCAGCAGTCCGGCACCGAAGGCGAGCGCTGCCGCGGTGAGGGCGCGCCCGCGGCGCAGGAGTTGTGGCTCGACCAGGAGAGCGGCGCCGGCAAAGGCGGCGGCGAAAACGAACATGTAGGTGTGGTTGGTGGCGCCGACTCCGCAGAGGAGAGCGACGACGGCGAGGCGGCGCGGCGTACGCTCGCGCTCCCAGGCGAATGCCGCGCCGAGCGCCGCCACGAGACAGAGCGCCCCGAGCGCGTAGACCCGTTGAATGTTCGCCTCGCCCCAATAGCTGGGCGCGACGGCGAGAAGGCCGGCGCCGAGCGCCGCCGCGGGCCGCCCGAGCCCGAGGCGGCGGGCGAGGACGAAAAGAAGCGCCACGGTCGCCGCGGCGCAGGCGGCAGAAAAGAGACTCATACGGAAGGCGACCGAGCCGATCGGGAGGATCACCGTCCAGAGCTTGCCCAGGAGGACGTAGAGAGGGTAGGCGCTGGGATGCGGAATGCCCAGGAGGTGAACGGCCGTGGTGAGCTCGCCGCTGTCGCCGACGTAGATCGTGCGGCAGGCGCCGGCAGCGTAGATGGCGAACCAGAGACAACCGATTCCGGCGGCGATCCAGTGCTCGCCGGAGGCCTGCGCGCCGGCCTCCGCCGGTGCCCTCAAGGCGTTTTCTGCAGCTGCTTCAGGTTCTGCTGGAAGAGTGCGTTGTCGGGCTCGAGCGCGAGGCAGCGCTCGAGCGCGCGGATGGCGCGCGGCCGGTCGCCCGCGAGATAGGCGACGTTGGACTCGTATTGGCAGATGAGAGGCAAGTGAGGAGCGGCTCTGCCAGCCTCGTCGAGCCGCGCGAGAGCCTCCTGGTAAGCGCCGCGGCGGGCGGCCGCGGCGGCCTCCTCGGCGAGTGTCATCGCCTCTGCCTCTGCCGCGTTCGCCGCAGCGCGTTCGCCAGTCTCGCCGGTCAGGCGCAGCAGAGCCTGGCGCGCCGGTTCGTAGCCCGGCTGGTAGCGCAGCGCCGTGCGATAGCTCGCGAGCGCTTCGTCGCGCCGGCCGAGGCGTTCGAGCGCCAGACCGGAGTTGTAGTGGCCTTCGGGATTGAGCGGTTCGAGCTTGAGGGCGATCGCGAGCTCGGCGAGCGCCTCGTCGTAGCGCCCGAGAGCGCCGAGGACGCCGGCAAGACTCGTTCGCAGCGCCGAATCGTCGGGGTCGCGCTCGACCAGTACTTTGTACATCCGGGCCGACTTCTCGTACTGCCGGGCCTCGAAGGCGATCGCCGCGAGATTCCGATCGCTCTCGGGAGAGCTGCCGCCCGCCAGATAGCCGAGGCTCTGGAGGTGTTCGATCTGCGCCCGGTCGACTTTGGCGTCGCGCTCTGCGGCGTCGTCGTCGGGTACCGCGGCCGGCGTTTCGCCGATCTCGTAGGTCGGCTTGCGCACGGGCTCCGGGAAGTCGCGAAACGCCGCCGCGAGGACCTTGCCGGGCATGTCCTGGGCCGGTGCGAGACCGCCCAGGGCGAGCACCGTCGGCGCGACGTCGAGCAGCGTCGCGCCGTCGATGCGGGTGCCCGGCCGGACGCCGGCGCCGTAGAGGAAGAGCACCCCCTCCTCCTTGTGGAAGCGCTCGGAAACCCGGCGCATGTCGCGCAGACGGCTCGGATCGTCGGGCAGCGTGCCGAGCTCGAAACCGTGGTCGGAGACCACGACGAGGGTCGTCTGCGAATCGAGCGCCGCAAGAAAGTCGCCGAGGATGCGATCGGCATACTCGTACACGGCCTCCACGGCGCGGCCATAGCGGCGCTGCTGCAGGGCGAGCTCGCCCTCGAGCGCTCGAGCGCGAAAGAGATGCCCGAAAAGGTGCGAGGTCGAGTCCGTGCCCTCGAAGTAGGCGAGCATCAGGTCGGGTCGTTCGCTCTTCCAGAGCTCGAGGCCGATGTCGCGGTAAGAGCGCATCGTCGCCAGCACCCAGCGGAAGTGTTGCAGGTCGTCGGTGAGGGAGAACGGGCGCGCGATCTCCTCCGCCGTGACGTCGACGAACGGCGCGAGCTCCGCGGCGCCGATCTGCTGCGGCCGGACGAGGAGCGGCTGCAGGCGGCTCTCGAGCTCCGGCGGGTAGGTCGCGCCGGGTCCGCTCTCCTCTTCGAACCCCTGAGCGAAGAGAAAGTGCCAGGCCAGGTGATCGCTGGCGATGAAGCCGTTCACCTTCTCGGGCGGCCAGGTCGCCCACCAGCCCAGGGTGCCGACGCGCTTGCCGGCGTCCGAGAAGAGGTTCCACAGCGCCTTCACGCGCCGCATGTCGCTGGTGACCGGCGCGGTGCGCTCGCCGCCGCCGGCCTCGTGGACGACGAAATGTCCGATGCCGTGCTGGTCCGGCGTCTTGCCGGTGGCGATCGTCGTCCAGAGGATCGGCGACAGCATCGGCTGGAAGCTCTTCACCCGCCCATAGGCGCCGCCGAGCCGGATTTTCGCGAAGTTGGGGAGCTTGCCTTCGGCGAGCAGCAGGTCGACCGTGGCGGGATCGAGGCCGTCGAAGCCGAGCACGAGGATCCGCGGCGCGCTCCGCCCGCAGGCGGCGAGCCCGAGCAGCGCCGCCAGGGTCAGCGAGAATCCGAGCGCGACCAGGGACCGGACCGGGCGCCGAGGACGCAGTCGACAGTCGCGTCGAAAAGGGAGAGGAGATTTCAAGTTGCGCCGATGCTAACAGGCTGCGACGGGCGCCACCCGAACCTGCTGCGGAGAGCGCTGGATCCGGCCCGCCCGCGGCTGGGCCGCGTTCGGGCCGGTGTTGCTGGTGCCGGTCAGCAGTTGAACGCGCCGGAGTCGTTGACCGCGGGCGATGCCGTGCCCAACTCGTTCGTGTATTGCTTGGGTGGAGCGGTGCTCTGGGTGTCGCGCACCGTGACGACGTAGCCGACGTCCGTGGCGGCGGCGAAGTAGACCCAGTACTTGCCGTTCAGACTGCAGCCGTTGATGATCTTGATCAGGAACTCCCAGTTTGCCGCCTGCCTGAAATAGAACAGCGCCGATTCCGGAGTTCCGGCCGAGGCCACGAAGGCGTCGCGGTGCACGTTCTGGTAATCCTCCCAATTGACCTTGATCTCGAAGCGGCCGCCGAGCAGGCAGACCGTCCAGGCGTCGGGAACGCAGCCCCCGCCATCGGTGAACGACCCGCCGGCGAGAAAGACGGCGGAGTCATAGACGCCGTCGCTGACATCGGCGATCGCCAGTCGCATGGTGTTCTGCACGCCGGGATTCACCGGCGCGGTGAAGGTGAGCACGGTGGTCATGCCGTCCATCTGGGTGTCGAGCCCGCCGCTGGTGTTGTCGATGAAGAAGCTGCAGTTCGTCGGCGGGAAGGAGATAAGCGGGTTGCCGCAGTTGACGTTGTTGATCGCGACCGGGGTGCTGGTGCCCGGCAGGACGGCGTAGTTCGTGCCGCTGACGAAGAAGGCGAAGAGGTCGTTGAACTGCGACCCCACGAACTCGTTGTATTCCTCCGAAGCGAAGACGTAGGAGAAGCGGATCTGATTGCCGGTCGGCGTGAAGTGAATCGTCAGCACCGAGGCATCCTGCGTCTCGGCTCCGGGTGGGGGCAGCAGGGCTTCGAGCTGCGCGTCGCCCGGGAGGCCGTTGTCCTCGCCGGCGCCGCCGTCGTCGTTCGGCCCGAGCGCTGTCGCCACCGTGCCGCTGGTGAGCAGGATCCCGCGGTCGATGCCGATGATGTCGGTGCCGACCTCGAAGGTGCCGGATGCGCCGTTGGCGCCGGTGTAGCTTGCGCTGTTGATGGTGATGCCGGAGGAGGCGTCGAGAAGTGCGGCCGCCATCGCGTTGGCGTTGAGGGCGCCGCCCATCGGCGTCACCGTCATGTCGCCCCAGGCAGCCTGGGCGATGGTCACTGCCGTCACTGCGGTCACTGCGAGAATGGGAACGAGCCGGCGAAGCAGGTTGGGAATGCGCATCGCAAGGACCCTCCGGGTAGATTTAGCGAAGAGGGAATCTCTTCTCCAGGTAGCGTGCGCTTTCGCGACGAATAGGCTCAATGCCCTACGGGCGCTTCCGGCCGAGAACATAGCGAAGCCCGAGGCGCCTGACAAGCGCCTCCGGTCACCGGGCCTGGACGGGGTCGCAGGCGGATCCCGGCGCTGGCGTCAGGTCGAAGTCGGGCGGCTTTCGCTGCTGGCCGACCTGCCGGCGGCGTACAGGAAGCCGAGCACCGCCAGGATCATCGCCAGGGTCAGGAGCTCCCCGGGGAGGCCGCCGACGCGCGGATCGGCGCTCTTGGGGATCCACTTGAGCGCCGCCGCGGCGGCGATCGCGATGCCGGCGAGACCCTCTCCAGCGACCAGCCCCGAGGCCGCGAGGATCCCTGGATCGCTCTCGCCGGCGCCCTTGGCGCCTGGCTCGGCGGCCTTCTTCTCGAACCGCTTGCGCACCAGCCCGCCGACATAGAGACAGGCCATCGAGGAGAGCGGCAGATAGACGCCGATCGCGAAGGCGAGGCCCGAGACACCGCAGAGCATCGCCGAAATGGAAACGCCGGCTCCGGTCGCCACGAGATCCCAGGGAAGGTTGCCCGACAGCACGCCTTCGATGATCGTCTTCATGAGCATTGCCTGGGGCGCCGCGAGCTCCTTGCCGCCGAAGGTGTAGGTGTTGCCCAGGAGCAGCACCGTGCCGGCGACCGCCCAGCAAGCGACCGAGGCGCCGATCAGCTGGCCGAGCTGTTGCTTCGCCGGTGTCGCGCCGACGAGGTAGCCGGTCTTCAGGTCCTGGGCGATGTCACCGGCCTTCGAGGCGGCGATCGCGACGATGGTGCCGACCGTGAGCACCGCCGCCCGGGCGCCGCTGTCGACCCAGCCGGCGGCGGCGAACGCCGACGCGACACCGAGAAGGGTCACCAGGGCGATGCCCGAGGTCGGCTGCGACGAAACGCCGACGATGCCGACGATGCGCGCCGCGACGGCGACGAAGAGCACCCCGAAGAGGCCGACGCCTGCCGCGCAGACCGCGCGCTGGGTGAGGTCCATGCCACCGGCGAAGATGCCGGGGACGAGCCAGGAGACGGTGACGACGACGGCGATGCCGCCGAAGACGAAGCCACCGGGGAGATCCCGGTCGGTGGTGGCCGCGGCCAGCCGGCTCTCGGCGGAGAGCGCGGCTCCACTCGCGGCCGCCTTCTTCTGCAGGCCTTTCGCCACCGCGGCAAAGGAGGCGACCATGGTGGGGAAGTTGCGCGCCACGGTGAGGATGCCGGCGGTCGCGACCGCGCCGGCGCCGATGTAGCGCACATAGCGCGACCAGATGTCGCCGACCCCCATGTCGGTGACGAGACGAACCGTTTCGGGATAGAGCGGCGCGCCGAGATGAGCCCCCATCCAGGCGATGAGCGGAATGAGGACCAGCGACGAGACGATCGAGCCCGCGACGCAGACGGCAGCCTGGCGGTAGCCGAGGATGAACCCGACCGCGAACAGCGCCGGCGAGAGCTCGAGCGCGAGTTGCGCCTTGGGCAGGACCGGCAGGAGGTAGGCGATCTCCGAGGGGAAGAGGAAGGCGACCGAGATCAGGATCTTCACCGCCGCGCCGACCGCCATGCCGCGGAAGATCCAGACGCCGGCACTCGTCCCGCTCTCCGACGCCCGCAGCACCTCGGCGCAGGCGCGTCCCTCCGGATAGGGCAGCTCGGCGTGCGCGTCGACGATCAGCAGGCGGCGCAGCGGGATCATCGCCGAGATGCCGAGGAGTCCGCCCAGGAAACAGAGCGCCACCACCTGCATGTAGGGCGGCACCATTCCCCAGAGAAAGAGCGCCGGAATGGTGAAGATCGTTCCGGTGGCGAGCGCGGTCGACGCCGAGCCGATGGTCTGGGCGAGATTGACCTCGAGAATGGTCGAGCGCAGCTTCAGGGCGCGAAAGACGACCACCGCCATGACCGCGGCCGGAATCGACGCCGAAACGGTCATGCCGACGCGCAGTCCCAGGTAGGCGTTGGCGGCGCCGAACAGCACCCCGAGCACGACGCCAGCGGCGACCGCCTTGAAGGTGAACTCGGCGACGCTCTCGGAGCGCAGGGCGAGCGGGTCGGCCATCAGGGTCGGCCCCCGGCCCGAAAGTGAAATGAAGAGTGAAGGAGCTGCCTGTCGCGCTGCATCGCGGTCGCCTCCGTCGAGCTGACCGGCATCCTATACGAGCGAATTCCGTCCGGGCGCGATAGGTTTCCCGGATGCCCCGGGGAATCTCGACCGAGAACTGGCGCGAGGTCCGCCGGCTGACGCTGCTCGCGACGCCGGTGGCCTTGACCCAGCTCGCGTCGATGCTGCTGTGGACGATCGACCTGCTGATGGTCGGGCGGATCGACGTCCTCTCCCTGAACGCGGTCTCCCTCGGGCGCATCTGGGTGATGGGGACGTCGATCTGCGCCATGGGGCTGATCTTCGGGCTCGACGCGATCGCCTCGCAGGCGCACGGTGCGCGCGACCGCGAGCGCCTGGGGGAGGTGCTGCTGCATGCCGGGGTGCTGGCGCTCGGCGTCAGCCTGCCGCTCGCCGCGCTCTGGCTCGGCACCGAGAGGATCCTCCTCTCCCTCGGCCAGGACCCGGCGACGGTCGCCCTCGCGCACCGCTACGTCGTAGTGCAGATCCCGGCCCTGCCGTTCTTTCTCCTCTTCGTGGCGCTGAAGCAGTACCTGCAGGCGCGCGGCATCGTACGGCCGGCGATGTGGGTGAGCTTCGCCGCCTGCGGATTGAATGCATTTTTCAACTGGCTGCTGATCTTCGGGCATTGGGGGTTACCGCAGATGGGCGCGGTCGGCGCCGGCGTAGCGACCGCGATCACCGAGGTGATGATGCTGCTGGCGCTGCTGTTCTTGATCCGGCGATTCCGCCTGCAGCGCGGTGCCGTCACGGTCCTGGATCTGACGCGGCTGCGGGTGAAGGGGCTGTCGGAGATTGCGCGCCTGGGCCTACCGGTCGCGGTGATGCTGGCGCTCGAGTACTGGGCCTTCGCGGTCTCGTCGCTGTGGGCCGGATGGCTCGGCCCGACCCAGCTCGCGGCGCACTCGATCGCGCTCAACCTGGCGTCGATCACCTATATGGTGCCGCTCGGCATCTCTCTCGGCGCCGCGACCCGGGTCGGGAACCTGATCGGTGCCGGCGAACCGCGGGCGGCACAGCGCGCGGCGTGGGTCGCTTTCGTCCTGGGGGGTGGCGTGATGTCGCTCTTCGCCCTGCTGTTCGTCGCCGGACGGTCGATCATCCCGTCCTGGTACACCCTCGACGTCACGGTCATCGCCCTCGCGGCGACCCTCCTGCCGATCGTCGCCGCCTTCGAGCTCTTCGACGGCCTGCAGGTGGTCGGGAGCGGCGTGCTGCGCGGCATGGGACGGACGCGCCCGGCAGCGGTGTTCAATCTGATCGGCTACTACGCACTGGGGCTGCCTCTCGCCGCCTGGCTGGGGCGGCCGGAGCGCCTCGGGCTGGTTGGGATCTGGTGGGGCCTTGCCCTCGGGCTCGCAGTGGTCGCCGGCCTGTCGGTCGCCTGGGTGGCGGTGCGCGGTCCGGCGCGGGCCTCGCCGATTCTCTGACCGCTCTTTTCAGGCTGCCGGAAACGAGTCCGCCATCTTCTTCGGCGTCGCGGTGCCGGGCGCTCCGAGCAGCAGGAGCAGGGTCTCCTGGCGCAGCTGCGCATCCTCCCGCATCCGACCCCGAGCGGCGAGGGTCTTCATCACCGGCTGCTGCTTGCGCACGCCGCGCATCTTCATGCACATGTGCTCGGCCTCGACGACCACCAGGGCGCCCTCGGGGGCGAGGTGCTCCATCAGCGCATCGGCGATCTGCGCCGTCATGCGTTCCTGAAGCTGCGGCCGGCGCGCGAAGACCTCGACCGTGCGGGCGAGCTTCGAGAGCCCGACCACCCGCCTCTGCGAAGGCAGATAGGCGATGTGGGCGCGTCCGAAGACGGGCAGCAGATGATGCTCGCAGAAGCTCGTGAACTCGATGTCCGAGAGGGTCACGAGATCCTCCGACTCCTGTTCGAAGGTGCGGGTGAGGTGAGTCCCGGCATCCTCGTGCATGCCGGCGAACAGCTCCTGCCAGGACCGGGCCACGCGGGCGGGGGTCTCGATGAGCCCCTCGCGAGTGGGGTCCTCGCCGATGGCGAGCAACATCTCGCACACCGCCCTCTCGAGCCGTGGACGATCAACGAACAGAGCCGCTGGCGGAAGGACTTGCGGCAGGAGGGACAGGGTGGAATGCGTGGCCATGTTTGGACTTCCTCCGATCACACTACGCGGAGGAGGCCGCAGGCAGATGAACCCCCGCAGGCGACCCGGAACCCGCCGGCGCGGGCGGAAAGGAGAAAGGGCCGGCGATCGCTCGCCGGCCCTTCGTTCATCGCAGCTTTGCTGTTTTCAGGCCGGAATCAGAAGCTGTATTTCGCTCCGAAACGGTAGGTGCGCGGAGAGTTGGTGGTGAGTCCGGTCTCGAACGCGCTTCCGGCGCGCGTCTCGACGCTGGTGAATCGCGCCTGGTTCGTGACGTTGAAGACGTCGAGGAAGATGCCGAAACGGCCATCACCCTCGCCGAGGCTCATGTACCACTCGGCGCGCAGGTCGAGCTCGCTCTTGTCGTCGAGCCTCCGGCTGCCGCGCGGTTCGCCGAAGACGCGATTCGTCCCCTGGTTGAAGCGATAGCAGGAGCCGTCGACGAGAAGGCAGGAGGAACGCAGGGTGTAGTTGTCGCCGGTGTTGAAAGTGTAGTTGCCGGAGAACAGGAGGTTCACCTTCGGGATCGCGAAGGAGCCCTGGATCTTGACCTGGTGCGTCGGGTCGAAAGTCGGTTTGCCGTCGGCGAAGACCAGCGAGTTGGGGGTATTGAGCCAACTCCCGGCGTTGTCGGAGCCGAGGCTCGAGCTGAAGCTCCGGTTGTCGATGTTGCCCGTCGATTCCGAGTAGATGTACGACGCCAGCAGCTGCCAGTTGTCGCGCAACCGCCGGTTGAGCACCAGCATGTAACTATCGTACTTGCGATAGAGTTCCGGCACGTTTCGATAGACGAGAACGTCGCTCTCCGGGTTCTCATAGTCGTAGAGCGTCGCCGTTCTGCCGGTCTCGCGGATGACTCCGGTGACCGGAGTGAAGATGCCGTCCCGGCTCACCGTTTCGATGAAGTCCTGCTTCTCGCGGTTGATGTAGGTGAAGGAGAGCGTCATGCCCCCCGGCAGTTCGCGATCGATGCCGAGCGTGTACTGATCCATGTACGGCTGGTCGAGCTTGCCTTCCAGCACCACGTTGCTGGCGGTGGACTCCCCGAGGCTCTCGACGTAGCCACTGGGATAGATGATTCGCAGCTCGAGCGGTGTGAAGCCGCCTCGCTGCGCGTAGTAGAACTCGGTGGCGACGAACTTCTCGAAGTAGCGGCCGTAGTGCCCTTTCAGGACCGTCTTGCCGTCCTGGGTGAGATCCCAGGCGAAGCCGAGGCGGGGGGCGAGGGCATTGTTGTCCATCACCTTGCCTTCTCCGGGCACCTTCCCCTGGTCGAACTCGGCGCGCAGGCCGGCGTTGACCGTGAAGGTCGGCGTGATCCGCCAGCTATCCTGGGCGAAGAGGCTGGCCCGCTCGACGGTGCCGCTCAGATCGTAGCCGTAGTTGTAGTAGCCCTGGGTGACGTAGTAGGCCGGGTCGTAGTCCGCCGTCCCCGGGTCGTCGTAGCCCCAATAGTAGTTGTCGTAGAACCAGGCGCCGGTGGTGTAGCCGTAGCGGCTGCGCAGGGTCGAGCGCTCGAGCTCCATGCCGAACTTGAAGTCGTGGTCGCCCTTGATGAAGTCGTCGGCGAAGTGCGAGACCGAAGCGACGACCTGATTGCGCGTGCGATCGGCGAGGTAGAAGTAGTACGAGTTGGTGTTGTAGAGCCCGGTCGCACCGTCGTAGCGGCCGGCGACGTCGTACCCACCCTGCGGATCCAGGTAGTAGTAGCCGTCGTAGCCGCCGTACGAGATGTTCAGGATCGTGTTCTCGGAGAGGATCGAACGCCAAGAGAGGTTCCCGACGTACTCGGGGGCGTCCTCGGTGACGGTCGCCTCGAGCGGCGTTACGGAGTCGCCGCCGCGGCCGACGATGTCATAGCGGTCCCACTCGATCCAGCCATCGATGGTGTTGTGCTCGTTGGCCTGCCAGGAGAGTTTTCCGAAGAGACGCGGTGACTCCTCGGTGCGGATTGGGCCGCCGTCCGAACTCTCCTCTTTGTAGTACTGGGCGGAGACGAAGAACCAGAGCTTGTCCTGCGAAATCGGCCCACCGATCTGCGCCGTGGTGTCGGTGAAGAGCTCGTTGGTCGCGTTCAGGCCGGCGAACTCTTCGCCGGAGAAGCTGTCCGAGAGGCTCGAGTTGGAGTAGTAGGTGTCAATCAGACCCTTGAACTGGTTGCCACCCGACTTGGTGACGCTGTTGAAGACCACGCCGGTGAAGCTGCCGTACTCGGCGGCGGCGCCGAGGCCGACCAGCTGGACCTCTTCGACGATGTTGTAGTTCACGAACGACCAGGCGGTGCCGCCCTCGGGGTCGGAGGTGTCGACGCCGTCGAGCTGGTAGGCGATCGCGGATTCGGGCGCGCCGTAGGCGACGACGGTTCCATTGGAGAGGTTGATGCCTGGGGCGAGGGCCATGACGTCAGGCTGAAAGCGGGCGGTCGGCAGGTTCTGCAGGTAGTCGCTGTCGAGGTTGGTGTTGGTCGCCGAGCTCGCGGTATCCACGGTAGCGGCGTCCGCGGTCACCACGAGGGTCTCGGTGACCGTCGCGACGCCCAACTTGACGGCGATGTCCTGGGTGGCGCCGGTCACCAGCGTCACCCCCTCGACCCGCACCGGCTGGAAGCCGTCGAGCGCCACGGCGACCGAGTAAATGCCGGGGGCGATCTCGGGGAAGCGGAAGCGGCCGTTCGACTCGGTCGTCGAGCTGCGCGCCCCGCCGATGAGCGCTGGGCTCGAGATCTCGACGCTGGCGCCGGGAATCGCCGCGCCGGAGTCGTCGGTCACCGTGCCGGTGAGCGCCGAAGTGGTCTTGCTCTGGGCCCATGCGGCGCTCGAAAGGAGCGCCGCGCAGAGGGCCATGCCGACTGTGTTTCGAAACCGTCCAGTCCTCATTCCAGCCTCCTTGTCGCCTTCGGAAGTCCGAAGGGGGTTCATGGAATCACGATCCGCGCTCATTCTGCGAGCGCAAGATCTCTGCCATCTTTCAAGCAACTTGGATCTGGCGCGCAGCGTAGCGCCGAAACCGTTGGAGGACAAGGGTCGATCCGCCGTCCCCGCCGCTCCCGCCATTCCCGATGATCGCGTAGCATCCTCTGCCATGAGGATTCGCGTCCGGCCCACTGGATTCACTGTGCGGAATTGGATCGCACCCCTGATCGCGGCAGGGCTCGCCCTCGGCGCCGGCGGCTGCAAGGGCCCGGAGGGCGCCGGTCCGAGCGGCCTCGGCGATCTGCCGGTAGGGGTCCGGCGCGAGCAACTCAATGTCCTCCTGGTAACCCTCGACACGACGCGTGCCGACCGCATCGGGGTCTACGGCCGGCCCCTCGGCGCCTCGCCGCCGGAGACGCCGGCTCTCGACCGGTTGGCCGCCACCGGTGCGACCTTTCTGCACGCTGCGGCGGTGACTCCGCTCACCCTGCCGGCGCACTCGACGCTCATGACCGGGCTCCTGCCGGCGGCGCATGGGGTGCGCGACAACGGCGGCTTCCGGCTGGCCGAGGAGAGGAAGACGCTCGCCGAGGCTTTCGCGGCGGCGGGATTCCGCACCGGTGGCTTCGTCTCGGCTTACGTGCTCGACCACAAGTGGGGCATCGCCCAGGGCTTCGAGCGCTATTTCGACGACTTCGATCTCGAGAAGGTGAAGACCCTGAGCCTCGGCGAGATTCAGCGCCCCGGCGACGAAACGATCGCCCAGGCGACGCAGTGGATCGACGGGCTCGATACCGGGAAGGGCGAGCGCTTCTTCGCCTGGGTCCATCTCTACGACCCGCATACGCCGCACACGCCGCCCGAGCCGTGGAAGAGCCGCTATCCCGGCTCGCCCTACAACGCCGAAATCGCCTGGACCGATAGCCTCGTAGGGCGGCTGCTCGATCACCTCGCCGAGCGCGGTCTGCGCGACCGCACCATCGTCGCCGTGCTCGGCGACCATGGCGAGGGTCTCGGGCAGCACGGCGAGGTCGAACACGGCTTCTTCATCTATCGCTCGACCTCCTGGGTGCCGTTCCTGCTCGACGCGCCTTATGCCGCCGTGCACGGTCGCGTGGTCGTGACGCCGGTCGGCCAGGCGGACGTCGCGCCGACGCTGCTCGAGCTCGCGGGGGTGGCGGGCGGGCTCGAGCCGGGACAGGGGAGGAGTCTCGTGCCGCTGCTGGCCGGCGAAGCCGACCCGCCGGGCACGCTGCCGCGCGCCTACAGCGAGATCTTCCTGCCGCGCCTGCACTACGGCTGGTCGGAGCTGCGTTCGCTGCGCCGCGACCGCTGGCACTTCATCGAGGCGCCGCGCGCCGAGCTCTACGACGTCGAGGCCGACCCGGGCGAGACCCGCAACCTCGCCGATGCCGAACGCCCCGTCGTGCGCGCGCTGCGCGCCGAGCTGGCGGCGCTCGACGCCACCGTCACGCCGGCGGCGAGCGGCTCGGCGCCGGTCGAAGAGGACGAGGAGACGATGCGGGCGCTGGCGGCGCTGGGTTACATCGGTGGCCAGGCCCCCGACACCGGCAAGTCGTTCCGCGATCTCCCCGATCCGAAAGACCGCCTCGAGGTCTACGCCAAGATGGGCAAGGCGCGCGGCCTTTCGCGCGGCAAGGAGTCGGCGCAGGCGATCACCCTGCTCGAGGAGGTGCTCGCCGAGGACCCCGAGGTCGTCGACGCCTGGTTCACGCTCGCCAACGTTCAGTTTCGCCAGCGCAACTGGGAGAAGTCGGCAGAGTACTACCGCGAGACCCTGAAGCGCCGTCCCGACCACGACTGGGCGATGATCGGCCTCGCCGACACCTACGTCGCCCGGAGCGAGATCGACGCCGCGGTCGCCGGATATCGCAAGTATCTCGAAGGCGATCCGCAGAACGCCCAGATCCTCTACCGGCTGGCACAGGTGGAGCTCGACGCCGGCCGCGACGCCGACGCCGAGAAGGGCTTCAAGCAGACTCTCGCGGTCGAGCCGAAGACCGCGCGCGCCGAGGTCGGCCTGGCGGTCGTCGCGTTTCGCCGCAAGGATGCAGCCGGCGCTCACGCCGCGCTCGACCGGGCGCTCGCCATCGATCCGAAGGCGAAGCATGCGCGCTACAACCGCGCTCTGCTCCTCGAGTCGGAAGGCCGCGCCGCCGAAGCAGCGGCCGCTTATCGCCAGGAGATCGCCGATCACCCGACGAACTTCAAGGCGTTCTTCAATCTCGGCCGGCTGCTCGAGGCGATGGGGGATGCGGCGGGCGCGCTCGCGGCGCTCAGGAGCGCCGTCGGAGTGAACGAGGAGTATGCGGTCGGCCGCCTCTTTCTGGCGCGGGCGCTGCTGGCTACGGGGGATCTCGCCGGCGCCGAGCGCGAGGCGCGCCGCGGGCTGGAGCTCGATGCCAAGGGACCGTTCACGCCTCTCGGCCACTACGTCCTCGCCGATGCCTACAGCCGTCAGGGGCGAGCCAGCGATGCGGCACGCGAGGCGGAGCTCGGCAGGGAGGCCGAAGCCCGGACCGCGCGGTCCGCCCGGAGCGCTCCCGCGGCTGGCTCCGCCGGCAACGCGATCAATCCGAGTCCGTAGCCGTCCACTCCGGGCTCCAGGATCGCCCGCGCGCCTGCCCGGCCGGTCGCGAGCTCCTGCCAGAATCGCCAGACCTCTCCCGAGTATCCGAGCGGGTGCTGGCGGATGTCGTGGAGACAGACTTGCCCTCCGGGGGCAACGAGCGGCGAGTAGTCCTCGAAGTCGCGACGCACTCCGGCGTAGGAATGATCACCGTCGATGAACAGGAAGTCGACCGGCCGTCCGGCGAGGTGCCGCAGCAGGCGCTCGCGGGTCGTTGGCGCGTGGGAATCGCCGTCGATGAGCACGATCCGCTGGCGCTCGCGGGCGAACGCGCGGTAGATCCGGCGTCGCCAGGGGCTGTAGCCGCCGCCGTAGCCGCCGCCGCGAAGGTCGATGCTGACGAGCAGCGCGTCGGGCGCGGCGACGCGCGCCAGAAGGAGCAGGGTGCCGCCGGCCGCCGTCCCGATCTCGACGATGACTCGCGGTCGAGCGGCTTCGAGGTCGATCAGGAGCTCGAGGATCTCGCGCGGTCGCTGGTAGGCGAACACCGCGGCGGGAGGGGCGTTCTCCGCCGGGAGAGCGATGCGCTCGACCAGTTCGGCGAGCGGCATGCGCTGGGCTTCATCACGGGCGAAGCGGCGGAACCCCTCGAGCTCGAGGAAACGCCGCCAGAGCTGCTTCATCCGTCGCATCGCAGTGCGCCAGCGTCGCAGGATGCTCGGCGATCGTCAAGCGGTCGAAGGAGTGTCCAGGTCGCCAGACCCCGTGAGGTCGAAGCCGCGATGCGCAGCGCGCGCTCAGCCCCTGGCGTCGAGGTCGAGCGCGCGCCAGAGGTACCAGCTGGCGGCGGTGCGGAACGGCCGCCATTTCTCGCCGAGAGCGGCGAGCTCCTTGGGCTTGGGCAGCACGTCCCTGCCGAACGTGCGGGCGAAGCCCTTGCGCACCCCGTAGTCGTCGAGCGGCAGCACGTCGGGTCGGCCGAGGGTGAAGATGAGGAACATCTCGACCGTCCAGGTGCCGACTCCGCGCACGTTCGTCAGGCACTCGACGAGCTCGGCGTCGGACAGCTTCTCGGCGGCGCGCCGGGTCGGAATCTCTCCATCGAGCGACTTCTGCGCCAGATCCTTGACCGCGGAGACCTTGCTCCGCGACAGCCCCGCGGCCCGCAGGAGCTCGTCCGAGGCGTCGGCGACCTTCTCCGCTCCCGGACAGCGGCTGGAGCCGAAGCTCTTGCAGACCCGGCCGTAGATCGTCGTGGCGGCCTTGGAAGTGAGCTGCTGATAAACGATCGACTCGAGCAGCGCCTGATAAGGGCTCTGACGCGGCGCGATCTCGAGCCGGCAGGGGCCGACCTCGCGGATCAGCCGCGCCAGGGTGCGGTCTTTGCGAGTGAGATGCGCGACGGCGGCATCGAAATCGAACGGCGGTCGTGCGTCAATGTTGCGGATGAGCGTGAACCTCCAGAAGTCTCGGGAGTGATCAGTCTAGCGGATCAAATCGAGAACGCCGAATCGCCCCGGGCGATGAAAGTCGGCGGGCGAGGTGAGAGTCGGCGACCAGCAGGAGAATTCGGGTTCGCCGGCGCGCGGGCGCTCGATGCGAAAGAAGTTGGCGCGCAGTGTCGCCGGCGCCCCCGCCAGGTCGAGACCGCGCCAGGGAATCGCGAGGTGGGCGCGCCAATCGGCGCGCTCGCGGGTCGGTCCGGCTCCCCATTCGATACCGGGGCAGTTCCAGCCTGCATCGACCGTCATGCCGAGGCGGTCGCCGTGCGGATTGCCAACGAGCGCATCGAACAGCACTCCCGCCGGGCTGACCTCGAACTCGAAATACTGCGAAGGAACCTTATCGCCTGCGGCCAGAAAGAGCTCGACGACCTCCTGTTGCCAGAGCGGAGCGTCGCGCTCGGTGTGAGTCCCCCAGGCGTCGTCATCCGAACAATGGAACTCGACCGAGAGCCGCTCTTCGTCCCAGGAGAGCTCGACCCGGGTCTGCCAGCGCGCCGGCGCGCGGCCATCGGCGCGGACGAACGGGGAGAGGTTCGTCCGGCCAGCAGCGCTATGGACGACGCCGATCCGCGGCGGCGTCATTCCCATGGGCCAGGCGGCATCGCGAGACGCTCGAGCGCTTCGCCGCCCAGGGCAGTGCGGTCGAGAATTTCGTCGACGTCGCCGGCGGTCACGCCGCCGTACCAGACATTGCCCGGCCAGACCACCACCGTGACCCCGCGGCTGCAGTGCTTGAGGCAGCCGGTGCGCGTCACCAGCACCGTATCCCGCAGCGCCCGCGCCTTCACCCTGTCCTTGAACGCCTGATAGACCGCCAGCCCGTCGCGCGCCGCGCAGCACGGCTTCGCGGACCCGGGGCCACGGTCGTTGACGCACACCAGCACCTGCGCTTGCGGCTTCGGCATGGCGAGAGTTTAGCCCGGAGACGAGAGGGTCGCGCTAGGATCGCCGGTGAGTCTCCCTTGATGAATGCCAGAATTCTGCTCAACCCGGCGGCGGGGCGCGGTCGCGGTCGCCGGGCCCTGGCGGCGATCACCGCGGCGGCACGCCGGCACGGCGTCGCGCTCGAGGTGCCGGAGAGTCCTGCCGCGTTGACCGAGTGCGCGCGGCGGGCGGCCGCCGAGGGCGTCGATCGTCTCCTGGTCGGCGGTGGCGACGGCACCTGGCACCAGGCGGCGCGGGGGCTCGCCCGGAGCGACTGCGCGCTGGCGCCGATCGCCCTCGGTACCGGCAACGATCTCGCGCGGGAGCTGGGCTTCCCGCTCGATCCGGTGGCCGCGATCGACTTGGCGCTTCATTCACCGGTGACGCGGATCGACCTCGGCCGGGCCGGCGGAGGGATCTTCTGCGGCGTCGCCGGCTCGGGCTTCGACAGCCAGTGCGCCGAGTATGCCAAGAGTGTGCAGCGCTTGCGGGGACCGCTCGTCTACGTCTGGTCGGTGGTGCGTGTCCTGGCGCGCTTCGTGCCGCTGCGCGCGACGCTCGACCACGATGGCGGAGCCTTTTCCGGCGAAGTCATGTTCATCTCGCTCGCCAACACACGCTGGTTCGGCGGCGGCATGCACATCGCACCGCAGGCCGACGCGGCCGATGGCCTGCTCGATGTCGTGATCGTCCATCGCGTCTCGCGCGCCCGCCTGCTGGCCGTCTTCCCGCGGGTCTACTCGGGGCGGCATCTCGCGCACCCGGCGATCTCGATCCTGCGCACGCGCCGGGCGCGCCTGGCGTTCGACCGCCGGTCGATGCTCTACGGCGACGGTGAACCGATCGCCGCGGTGACCTCACCCGCGGAAGGCGGGCTGGAAGTGGGCCTGGATCCCGGAGCGCTGCTCGTCGTGCGAGCGGGAGACTGAGCTTTCGAGAAGGAAGAAGACGGTACCGGCCCGGGGTCGCCGGGCCGGTACCGTCGAGAGCCTCAGAAGCGGAGCACGAACTCCAGCCCGAACGTCCGCGGATCGTTCATCATGCCGGTAAGGTTGTTGAAGTCGATGCCGTTCTGAACGATCTCCTCGTCCGTCAGGTTGCGGCCGAAGAGCGCCAACTCGTAGCGCGCCTCGGAGAAGGCGTAGGCGATGCGCGCGCCGAACTCGAGCGAGTCGCCGTTGAACTCCTTCGACTCGTAGAGAAAGAAGCTCTTCTCGCTGTGGTACGCCCAGTCGACGCTGGCGGAGAAGAGGCCCTCTCCGGCCGGGTGGCGGTAGTCCAGGATGCCGTTGAAGATCCACTCCGGAGCGTGCGGCAGCGGGTTGCCGTCGACCTGCGCCAGGCCGCCGACGATCGGGTCGAGAACCGTGCAGCCGCCGCCGCACGGGGCGACGCCGAGATTCGGGTCGTCGATCTCGGTGTGGTTGTAGCTGCCACCGAGCGTGATCAGCCAGTTCGCGGTCGGCGCCCAGTCGATGTCGGCCTCGAAACCGTAACCCTTGCTCTGATCGGCATTGAGTAGCGTCGCCGTGTTGAACTGGCCGCCGACGGCGACGAGCTGCTGGCCGTCGACGGTGAACTCGTAGAGCGCGAGGTTCAGACGGAGCTTGCGCTCGAGAAGCTCGCTCTTCATGCCGACTTCGAACGACAGGACCTCTTCCTCGCCGGCGATCGAGACGCAGTTCGTCGCCGGGTTGGTGCCGCCCTGGAAATCGGCGCAGAAGAGGATGCGGCCCTGGATCGAGGGGGCGCGGAAGCCGGTGCCGGCACGGCCGTAGAAGTTCACCGCTTCGCTGGCGGCGAAGTTCGCCGAGAGATCCCAGGTCACGAGGTCGGCCTCGGTTTCAGCCAAAATCGGGCCGATGGTGGGCGTCTGGAAGGTGCCATCGGGACGCTCGGCGGAGAACTCCTTCTCGTCGGTGGTGTAGCGCAGCCCGCCCTTCAGGGACAAGCGATCGGTCGGCCGGAAGTCGACGGAGGTAAAGAGCGCCCAGGACTCGGCCTCCTGGGTCTGAAAGGCGTAACCGTCCTGGACGTTGCCGCCCAGCGAGTCGAAGCTGATGGTCTCGGCGGTTAAGTCCTCGTCGAAGTAGAAGAAGCCGGCGAGCCAGTCCCAGGCGCCGCCGGTGTCGCTCGCCAGCCGGATCTCCTGGGTGAACTGGTCGAGGTCGGGAATGCCGTCGGCCGACTCGGAGGCGAACGGGACGAACCCGGGGCCGTTCGGGAGGCCGCAGAAGCCGCAGCCGAATCCACCGTCGATGTCGCCTCGGCTCAGCATCTCGAGGGTCTCGTAACCGGTGATCGCGGTGAGAGTTCCGAAGTCGAACTCGTAGTTGAGGGTGAAAGCGCCGCCCTGGGAGCTGATGTCCTGGGAGTTCCGGCCGTCCTGGTAGACCTTGTCCTGCGAAAAGTCGCTGGTCAGATCGTTGGTTCCCGGCTTGAGGATGTTGGCGCGGAAGACGCGCGCCGTGCCGTCCACATCCCAGCCGTGGATGTTGAGCAGCGCGCTCAGGCGGTCGTTCGGGTGCCAGAGGAGCTGAAGACGGTAAGCGCCGGTCTGGTGTCCGCCAAGGGCCTCGCTCTCGCCGGTGAAGCCGTTGTCGATCCAGTCGGACTGCGACTGATAGAGCACCGAGGCGCGCGCCGAGAGCGTCTCGGTCAGCGCGCCGCCGAACGCCGCCTTGGCATCGATGGTGTTGAAGGTCCCGAACGAGGCACTGACGAAGCCGTCGCGCTCCTGCGAGGGACGCACGGTGTCGAACTTCACGATGCCGGCCGGCGTGTTGCGGCCGAAGAGCGTGCCCTGGGGACCGCGCAGGACCTCGGTGCGCTCGACGTCCCAGAGCGGCATGCCCTTGACCACCGCGTTTTCGAGGACGATGTCGTCGACGACCATCGAGACCGGCTGCGAGGCGTTGAGGTCAAAGTCGGTGTTGCCGAGGCCGCGGACATAGAAGCGCGGGAAGGCGCGGCCGAAGGAGGACTCGAGAAGAAGGCTCGGGACGCGGCCCGACAGGGACTTGACGTCGCCGCCGCCTGCGGTCAGCAGATTGAGCTTCTCGGTGTCGAGGGTCGTGATCGAGAGCGGGACGAGCTGGATGTTCTCCTCCCGCTTCTGCGCCGTGACGGTGATCTCTTCCAGGACGACCGGGGTCTCCTCCTCGGCGACGGTAGCTTCTGAGGCCGGGGAGGCTGGCGGGCTCTGGGTTTCGGGGGTCTGGCTGAATCCGGCTCCGGAAAGGGCCAGGCAGAGTGCGATGGCGAACCAGGCTGCGAATCCTCTCCGCGACGGCGCGATGAACATGTTTCTTCTCCTTGGTTGAAATTTTTCGCGAGTGTAACACCGGCTTGCGGCGCCGGAACGGCCGATTTCGGAGTACCCCAGCGCCGCCGGCGACCCGGTCTGCGTGCCTCTGCGTCGCGCGGAGTGCGGGACTGCTGGGTCGATTTGCACAGTTTGTTGTATGGCTGACAGGCCCTCTGCGGTCGGGTAGGATTCTCTTCACGGAGTCACGGTACTGCTTCTGCGCTGTCGCTTTTGAAGACGTTCTGCCCGATAGAAGTTACGCGGTGGCAGCATTCCGGATTCACGATCCACAGTTTTCTTCCATGATTCAAGGAGATTGACGGTATGAAGAGGTTGCAGAGGGTTCTCGCAGCGGGCCTGATGGCCGCGGCATGCGCCGCAACGGTCTGGGCCCAGACCGATGTCACCACCACGCGCGTCTCCGGCACGGTTTCTGCCGAGGACGGTTCGGTTCTTCCGGGCGTCGCAGTCACGGCGACGAACCTCGAGACCGGCCTGGTCGCGTCCGCCACGACCGACGGCGAGGGGTTCTATCGCTTGCTGAATCTGCCGACCGGCAACTACAGCATTCTGGCGGCTCTCGAAGGCTTCGCGACCTCCAGCCGGGCGGATGTCCGTCTGGTCCTCGCTTCGACGCCGACGATCGACTTCACGATGCAGGTCTCGGCGATCGTCGAGACCATTGACGTGACCTCGGAGATCGCGGTCATCGAGGTGACCAACACCTCCAACTCGACCACGATTCTGACCGAGCAGATCGAGAAGATGCCGCTCGCGTCGCGTGACTTCCGCAACCTCGTGCTGTTGACCCCGCAGACGCGCTTCGACAGCGAGCGCGGAAACCTCGCGATCTCCGGCCAGCGCGGCATCAACACGAACGTCACCATCGACGGCGTCGACTTCAACAACGCCTTCTTCGGCGGCACGGTCGGCGGCGCCGAAGGGCGAGCCCCGCTCTCCGTTTCGCAGGAGTCGATCAAGGAGTTCTCGGTCATCACCAACGGCGCCTCGGTCGAGTTCGGGCGCTCGGGCGGCGGCTTCGTCAACGTGGTCACCAAGAGCGGCGGCAACAATCTGCACGGCTCGGCCTTCTACTACAACCAGCCGCAGAGCCTGATCGCGAACTTCGCCAACGGCACCGAGCCGGCCGACCAGGAGAAGAACCAGTACGGCGGCTCGATCGGCGGCCGGATCGTCACTGACAAGCTGTTCTATTTCCTCTCCTACGACGAAGTGAACAAGAGCGAGACGGTGCCGATCGATCGGCGGGTGCTCGACGCGGGCGTCTTCGCGCGCTATCCCCAACTCGCCTCCGCGGACACCTACGTCTTCGGGCAGGATGGCGACGTGCTCTTCGGCCGCCTCGACTGGCAGCCCTCCCAGGCGCATCGCCTCATGCTGCGCGGCAACTTCACCAGCTACACCGGTGAAAACGGTACCTCGAGCGCCACCACGCGCACCGATTCGTACAACGGCATCGAGGGTCTCGATACCGAAGCCTGGGTCGCCAGCTACAGCTCGCAGTGGGGCAACAATCTGCTCAACGATCTGAACATCAACTACATCACCGAGGACACGCCGCGGCTCGACAAGGGCCTCGACCTGCCCGACTTCCAGGTCTCCGGCCTGGGATCGTACGGCGAAGTCGCCTTCCTGCCGATCGTCTCGACCACCGAGCGCAAGGGGATCGCCGACACGGTGACCTGGCTCACCGGTGACCACATCCTCAAATTCGGTGGCGAGTACAACGACACCAGCATCGACCAGATCTTCAAGGGCAACTGGCGCGGTGTCTTCCGTTTCAACAACCGCGCCGACTTCCTCGCCGGCAAATGGGCCTCCTACAACCAGTTTGGTGGGCTGGGCGGTCTGACGGCGGACGAGGCCGGCAATGCGAACTTTGGCCAGAAGGAGACCGCGCTCTTCGTTCAGGACCAGTGGTTCATGAAGTCCAACGTGACGATCTCGGCCGGCGTGCGCTTCGAGAGCCAGGACAATCCGAACGATTCGATCCTGAACCCGCTGGACCGCAACGCCAACGGCTCCTACAACCTGACGGCCGAGGTCCCGGACGCCGACATCACCGACCAGATCTCGCCGCGTTTCGGCATCACCTGGTCGCCAGGGGACCAGAAGTCGGTCCTGCGCTTCTCGGCCGGCCGCTTCTGGGCCCGGACGCCTGCGATCCTGCTCGCCCAGCTTTATACTTCGAACGGCCTGCAGGGTACCCAGTACCAGATCAACGCGCCGACGGTGCCAGGCACGACGATTGTCCTGCAGCCAACCGACCCGCTGGCGCCGGGCTGGGGAGCGAACTTCACGGTGCCGGGAACCGAGCGCATCGACTTCACCCGCGTTCCGACGCCGCGCGCGCCGGGCGTCTTCGCCATCGGCCCGGACTTCGAGAACCCCTACACCGACCGCCTGACCCTCGGCTTCGAGCGTGAAGTGGCTTCACAGACCGTCGTCGGCATGGACATCACCTACGCCGAAGCGAAGCAACTGCAGCGCCTCACCGACACCAACCTGCAGTACGACGGCACGTTGGCGCCAAACGGCCTGCCGCGCTACAGCCGGACCCGTCCGAACACTTACTACGGCCGCGTGACGACCAGCCTTTCGGATGCGGAGTCGCAGTTCACCGGCGTCACCGTTCTCACCAAGCGCCGGATGAGCGCCGGCTTCCAGTACTACGCGGCGATCACCTGGTCGCAGGACAAGGACCACGACTCGAACGAGCGCAACTTCGCCGGCATCCAGGCCGAGGACGTCAGGAACCTCGACCTGAACTACGGCGTCTCGAACCGTGACCAGGCCTGGCGCGGCGTCATGAGCGGCCTGTGGGAAACCGGCTGGTGGGGAATGAACGTGGCGGGCAGCTTCCGTTACACGACCGGTTCGCCGTGGACCATCACCGCCGGATCGGACGTCAACGTTGACACCAACAACGTCGACCGCCCGACCATTCTCGGCGTGCACCAGGAGCGCAACGCCGAGCGTCAGCCCGACAGCTACTCGCTCGACCTGCGCATCGGCAAGGACATCGTCGTCGGTCCTGGCGTCATCGGAGTCTTCGCCGAGTGCTTCAACTGCACGGATGCGGCGAACCGCTTCGTCCCGGGTGTCAACATGTCCTGGGGGAACGCCGCCGGCGCTACGCCGACGAACTCGAACTTCGGCAGGGAGACCGGTTTCGGCACGCCGCGCACCATCCAGTTTGGCGTGCGTTTCGACTTCTGACCGTTCGCGAGACGAATCCGCAGGGAAAGAGGGGGGCGGCGACGCCTCTCTCTTTTTTTTGTCTAGAATGACCTCTCCATGGCTCGCTTCACCGTCGAGTTCACCCTGTTTGTCGCCGCCCTCACCCTCGGCGGCTGTTCGGTGAACAGCTTCGTCGCCGCGAAAGCCGGCGACGCGCTCGCCGCTGGCGGCTCGACCTGGAGCGCGGAGGACGATCCCGAGCTGGTGCGCGACGCGCTGCCGTTCGCGCTCAAGACGATGGAGAGCCTGGCGGCGGAGGCGCCGCGGCACACCGGCCTTCGGCTGGCGCTCTGTCGCGGCTACTCGAGCTACGCCGGCGGCTTCCTCGAGCCCGATGCCGAGGCGATCGAAAACCAGTCCTTCGAGCGCGCGAAGCAGCTCCGGTCGCGGGCCGAGAAGCTCTATCTGCGCGCCTTGCGCTACTGCCGACTGGCACTCGATCTCGAGTTCGAGAACGCCGGCCGGGACCTCGAGGGCTCTCCTGCAGCCGTGGATGCGGCGCTCGCGAGGATCTCCCGCCAGGGCGTCGAGACGCTCTACTGGAGCGGCGTCGCCTGGGGTTCGGCGATCTCCCTCGGGCTCGATCGTCCCGAGCGGGTGGCCCAGTTGCCCACCGTGCGCGCCATCTTCGAGCGCGCGATCGAGCTCGAGGAGTCGTTCGATCGCGGGTCTCTGCACGAGGCGATGATCGTCTTCGACTCGATGCCGGCCATGATGGGCGGTTCCGCGGCGGGTGCGCGGGCGCATTACGATCGCAGCATTGCCCTTTCGCAGGGCCTGCGCGCGGGCCCCTATGTCACCTGGGCGCGCTCGTCGGCGGTGGCGCGCCAGGCGCGCCGCGAGTATCGCGAGACGCTGGCCAAGGCCCTGGCGATCGACCCGGACGCCTCGCCGCCGGACCGCCTGGCGAATCTGATCTCGCAGCAGCGTGCCCAGGTACTCCTGGCGCGTATCGACGACTTCTTCTTCGTCGACGACGCCGGCGAGACCGACGGCGCCGTCGATCCCGATGAATCCGATGGATCCGAGACCGCGCCCCCGCCCGAGGCGGAGGAGGGAACCAACCATGTCAACGACTGATGTCGGGCGTCGTCGAGGATCGAGCTTCGGCATCGTCCTGGCGTCCTTGCTGGTGCTTCTTGCGCTGCAGCTTTCGATCTCGGTAGCGCTTCAGGCGCAGACCTTGAAGATGGCGACGCTCGCTCCTCAGGGCTCGATCTGGGACCAGGCGATCCGCGCGATGGGAGAGCGCTGGGCGAAGGAAACCGCCGGAAGGGTTCAACTGCGGATCTACGCCGGTGGGGTCGCCGGCGACGAGTCGGATGCGATGCGCAAGACCCGGGCCGGACAGTTCCAGGGTCTCGCGATCACGGTCGCCGGGCTGACGGAGATCGACAGCGCGTTCAACGTCTTCCAGATTCCGATGTACTTCGAAAGTTTCGAAGAGCTCTACTTCGTGCTGAGCGAGCTGCGCCCGGCGCTCGAGGCCCGGCTGGCGGCGAAAGGCTATGTGCTGCTGCACTGGGGGCACGGCGGCTGGATCCACCTCTTCTCGCGTCAGCCGATTCGCACCCTGGCCGACCTCAAACAGCAGAAGCTCTTCGTCTGGGCGGGGGATGACAGCGCGGTGCAGGCCTGGAAGAAGAACGGCTATCAGCCGGTGCCCCTCGCCGCCACCGACATTCTGCTCGGCTTTCAGACCAAGATGATCGACGTCGTCCCGACGACGCCCATCGCCGCCCTCTCGCTGCAGTGGTACCGCCAGACACCGTACATGCTCGGCATGGGTTTCGCCCCGCTGGTCGGCGGCGTCGTCCTCACGAAGGGCGCCTGGGAGAAGATCTCTCCCGCCGATCAGGCGTTGGTTCTCGCGGCGGCGAAGGCGACCGAGAAGGGGCTCGAAGCGGAAGTCCCGCGGCAGGACAAGAGCGCCATCGACCAGATGAGCCAGCGTGGACTTTCGGTCGTCGAGATCGGCGCGGAGGAACAGAAGTCCTGGCGCGGGGAGGCGCAGCGATTCGCCGTCGCGGCGCGTGACGGACGGGTGCCGGCGGAGATCCTCGCCGCGGCGGAGGCCGCGATCGCGAAGTTCCGCTCGCGCCCCGCGGCGGTCGGAGGGGCCGGCAACTGAGCTTCCTGCGCCGCGCTGAATCGACTCTCGCCATCCTGCCGCTCGCGGCGATGGCGGTGATCGTCGCGAGTGAGCTCGTTCTCCGGCAGCTCGGCGGCAGCGGGGTGCCCGGAGCGCTGCCCCTCGTCCAGCACCTGACGCTCTGGCTCGGCTTCCTCGGGGCGGCCTACGCGGCGCGCGAAGGCAAGCTCCTGGCGATCGCCTCTTCGGCCCTGTTTCCCGAAGGACGGTGGCGGCAAGCGGCGGCGATCTTCGCCGGCGCAGTCGGAGCCGCGGTTTCGATCCTGCTGGCGCGGGCCTCGCTGGAGATGGTGCGGCTGGACCGCGAGGCCGGCGGCGAGGTGGCGCTCGGAATTCCGATCTGGGTGGCGCAGCTCGTGCTTCCGGCCGCTTTCCTCGTGCTCGCGCTGCGGCTGGCATGGATGGCCTCGCCACTGTGGAGCGGACGGGGTCTGGCGACCCTGGGTCTCGTGGTGGGCACGCTCCTCGGTCAGTTTCCGCTGTGGACGGAGGGCGCGCCGAAGCTCGCGGGTCTCGTCCTTCTGCTGCTCGGGGCGACGGCCGGAGCGCCGCTCTTCGTGTTGCTCGGTGGCGCCGCCGTGTGGCTTTTCCTGACCGACGGCGTGCCGATCGCGGTGGTGCCGATCGAGAGTTACCGCCTGGCGGTGCACCCGACCTTGCCGTCGATTCCGCTCTTCACCCTGACCGGGTTTCTGCTCGCCGAAGGCAAGGCCGCCCTGCGCCTGCTGGCGCTCTTCCGCGCCGCCGTCGGCTGGTTGCCTGGCGGCACCGCGGTGGTGACGGTGGTGCTGTGCGCCTTCTTCACCACCTTCACCGGTGGGTCGGGCGTGACGATCCTGGCGCTCGGCGCGCTGCTCTTCCAGACGCTGCAGGCGGAACGCTACCGCGAGCGCTTCTCGCTCGGCCTGCTGACTTCCGCCGGAGCGCTCGGCCTGCTCTTTCCGCCGGCGCTGCCGCTGATCTTCTACGGCATCGTGGCCTCGGTTCCGATCCCCGACCTGTTCAAGGCCGGCATCCTCCCCGGCACGTTGATGGTGGCGGCGGTCGCGGCCTGGGCGCTGCGCGAAGGGCGACGGTCCGGTATCGGTGGCCGGCCTTTCGCCTGGCAGGAGCTGGCGCGCGCGTCGTGGGCGGCGAAGTGGGAGATCTTCCTGCCCGTCCTCATCGTCGTGCTGATGCTCACCGGCCGCGCCACGGCGGTCGAGGCGGCGGGAGCGAGCGTCCTCTACGCCGTGGTGGTCGGGCTCGGAGTGCACCGCGACATCTCGTGGCGGCGCCTGCCGCACGTTCTGCGCGAGTGTGTGCTGGTGGTCGGCGGCGTGCTGCTCATCCTCGGCGTGGCGCTCGGCCTGACGAGTTACCTGGTGGACGCCCAGGTGCCGATGCACCTGCTGGAGTGGGCGCAGGCGCACATCGGCTCGAAGTGGGTCTTTCTCCTGGCGCTGAATCTGTTGCTGATCGTGGTCGGATGCCTGATGGACATCTTCTCGGCCACCGCTGTCGTCGTGCCGCTGATCGTGCCGCTCGCTCTCGCCTATGGTGTCGATCCGATCCACCTCGGAATCATCTTCATCGCCAATCTGGAGTTGGGTTTTCTGACTCCGCCGGTCGGGGTGAATCTCTTCCTCGCTTCGTATCGGTTCGAGCGCCCGATGTCCGAGATCATCGTGGCGGTGCTGCCCTGGCTCGCGATTCGCGCCGTCGGCGTGCTGGTGATCACCTATCTCCCCTGGTTGACGCTGGTCTTTCTCGACCGGTGAGCGGCAGGTGAAAGCTGCGAGCGCGGTTCCAGCCAAGACAGAAGCGAAAAGATCGGTAAAGGAAAAGCAAAAGAACTACGACCGCGAATACTTCGACCGCTGGTACCGCAAGGAAACGAGCCGGATCGAGGGGCCGGCGGCTTTGCGCCGCCGGGTGGCCCAGGCGGTGGCGATGGCGGAGCGCTTCCTCGAGCGCCCGATCCGCTCGGCACTCGACGTCGGCTGCGGCGAAGGGCGATGGCGGGCGGAGCTCCTGCGCCTGCGGCCGAAGCTCTTCTACCAGGGGGTCGAACCGTCGCCCTACGTAGTGAAGCGGTTCGGCGCGCGGCGCAACATCGTGCAGGGCGGCCTGACCGACCTTCCCAGTCTCGAGTTGGAGGGTCCGTTCGATCTGGTGATCTGCGCCGACGTGATTCACTACCTCGACGTTGAAGAGCTCGTCCGGGGCCTACCGAGGCTCGCCACTCTGACCGGGGGCCTCGCCTATCTGGAGCTATTGACGGACCAGGAAGAAGTGGAAGGCGACCAGCGGGCGCTGAAGCTGCGCCCACCTTCCCTTTACTGGAAGCTTTTTTCTTCTGCCGGGCTGATCGGCGTCGGCTGTCACGGCTGGCTGGCGCCGGGCCTCTGCGATGCGCCAGCCGCCCTCGAGCGCCGCTGACGCGGCGCAGGGATGCGATTCCTAGAAGTCGAAGGTCACTCCCTGGGCGAGGGGCAGGGTCTCGCCGTAGTTCAGGGTGCAGGTCTGGCGGCGCATGTAGAACTTCCAGGAGTCCGAGCCGGCCTCGCGGCCGCCGCCGGTCTCCTTCTCGCCGCCGAACGCGCCGCCGATCTCCGCCCCTGATGTGCCGATGTTGACGTTGGCGATGCCGCAGTCGCTGCCGTCGACCGAGAGGAACTTCTCGGCCGAGCGCATGTTGAGGGTGAAGATCGCCGAGGAGAGCCCTTGCGGCACGCTGTTGTGGATCTCGATCGCCTCGTCCAGGCTGTCGAACTCGAAGAGATAGAGGATCGGCGCGAAGGTCTCCTCGCAGGTGATCGGCAGGTGCGCCGTCGCCTCGACGAGGGTCGGCTCGACGAAGAAGCCGGGGCGGTCGAGGACCTTGCCGCCGCACAGGATCCTGCCGCCCTGCGCGACGGCGGTTTCGAGCGCCTGGCGGAAGTCGGCGACCGCCCGGGCATGGATGAGCGGACCCATCAACGTCGAACTGTCGCTCGGATCCCCGATCCGCACCGAGCCGTAGGCCTTGACGAGCTTCGCCTTCATCTCGGCGGCGATCGATTTGTGAAGGAAGAGGCGGCGGGTCGTCGTGCAGCGCTGGCCGGCCGTGCCGACGGCGGCGAAAAGCACCGCGCGCAGGGCGAGATCGAGGTCGGCGTCGGCGGTCACGATGATGCCGTTGTTGCCGCCGAGCTCGAGGAGGGCCCGTCCGAGCCGTTCTGCCAGGACCTTGCCGATCGACTTGCCCATGCTCACCGAACCGGTCGCCGAGATCATCGGAAAACGCCGGTCGGCGGCGAGCGGGGCGCCGACGGCGTGGCGGTCGCCGACGGCGAGATTCCAGATCGGCGGTGCATTGTTGGCTGCGAGGACGCGCTGGGCGATCCTGGTGACCGCGATCGCCGAGAGCGGCGCCTGCTCGGAGGGCTTCCACAGCGTCGAGTCGCCGCAGACGGCAGCGATCATGGCATTCCATGCCCAGACTGCCACGGGAAAGTTGAACGCCGAAATGACTCCCACCGGACCGAGCGGATGCCACTGCTCGTACATGCGATGCAGCGGCCGCTCGGAGTGCATCGACAGACCGTAGAGCTGCCGGGAGAGGCCGACGCAGAAGTCGGCCATATCGATCATCTCCTGGACTTCACCGAGTCCTTCCGTGCGCACCTTGCCGACCTCCAGGGTGACCAGTTGCCCGAGGTCGTCCTTGTGCTGGCGCAGGGCTTCGCCGAGTTGCCGCACGACCTCGCCGCGATGCGGCGCGGGCCAGCGTTTCCAGGCGTGAAACGCCGCCGCACTGCTCGCTGCGACCTTCTCGTAGTCGGCGGAGGTGGCGTCGCGGACCGCCGCAATCGCCCGTCCGGTGGCCGGGTTGATCGAATCGACCCGCGGCCCGGAAGTTTCGAGCCAGCTGCCGGCGAAGGCGCCGGAATTCTCTTCGGAGAGGCCGAGACGGGAAAGGAGGGACGAAACGTCGGCAGGGCTGGCGACAGTCATGAGAGATCTCCGCGTCGGATTCAGGAAGGAACACCGAAGGCAACTGGCGTTCGAAAGCAATTCTATCGCAGCTCGAGGACCTGAAGCGGTCAGCGGCTCCTGCCGATACAATGCGGCGATCCGATGTCCCTGCTGCCGCCGCTTCTCCTCGCGTGCTTCGCTTTCTGGAGCGGGACCTTTCCCGGCGCCGCGGCTTTTCCGTCCGGCCCCGTCGGGCAGGGGCTCGTGCTCGCGGCAGCGCTGCTCGGCGCCGCCGCTTGGCGGGATCCGCTGCACCTGGGCTCGGCGGGCCGGTGGCTCGCCGGCGCGCTGCTGGCCGCGGTTGCGCTCAGCCTCTGGGCTTCGCCCGTCGCGCGGGCTGGACGCGTCGGAGCGCTGCTGCTGCCGGCCTACCTGCTGCTTCCGCCCTTCGTCGCGCGCTGCTGGTCGACCGGGCGCCGGCGCGAGATCGGTCTCGCGGCGTGGAGCGCGGTGGTCGCCGCGACCGCGCTATGGGCTCTCGTCGAGCAAGTTCGGCAGGGTACCCCGCGCAGCGCCATGCCGCTCGGGCATCACAATCTGCTCGCTGCCTTTCTGGTGATCACGCTGCCGCTCGTGGTTCCCGCCCTTCGCCGCCGCGGACCCTCGAGGTGGATGGCGCTGGCGGCGGTGGTGGCAGCGGTCGTGGCGCTGGTCGAGGCACGCTCTTTCGTCGCCGGTACGGCGCTCGCCCTCCTGGCGCTCGTCGGTGCGGCGCGATTCCAACGCGCCCGGCATCTGGTCCTCGGGCTGGCATTTCTGGGCCTGGCGCTGCTCGTTCCACGCGCCGCGGCAATCGTCCGGGGAGAGGACTCTTCGGCTTCGGCGCGGCAGGTGTATCTGCTGGCCGGTTGGCAGGGAGCGACCGAGCGCCCGATCGCCGGTTGGGGCCCGGGTTCGACGCCGTGGACGCTTGCCGAGCACCTGCGGCCGCTGCCGGGGGTGAATCCAGCTGGCGAAGTGGTGGGCGAGATGCACTCGCTGCCGCTGGCGGTCGCCTACGAGCTCGGGTTCACGGGCTTGGCGGTGGCGGTCGCCGTAGCCGGCTTGTTCTTTTTTCGACGGTGGCGCGGCTGCCGGGCTGCGGTCGACCGCGGGCTCGTCGAAGCGGGACTCGCCGGCGTCGCCGGGTTCCTGATCACCGCGCTGGGTGGTGCCCAGCTGTCGGTCACCGCGTTGCCGCTCGCTGCGGCGCTCGCGGCGGGCGCGGCGCTCGCCGGCGAGGGCGCGCCGGACCGCCTCTCCCGGCAGGACGGTCGCTCGCCGGTACCACGTTGGCGTCTCGATTTCGGCGCATTTCCGGTCTGGATCTATGCCGGTGCGGCAGTCGCCATCCTGCTGCCGCTCGCACGCGCTCACGCCCTCTACGAAGAGGCTGCCGGACTGCGGTCGCGAGCCGAGGGCGCTCCGCTCATGGCGCGAGCGCAGGCGCTCGATCCGGGGTTTCCGCTCTATCGCGCACGGTGGGCCTGGTCTTCCGCTGCTCCGGTCGCGGAGCGCGTCGAAGCGGCGCTGGCTGCGGCACGCGCCGCGCGGGGTGTCGCGGCCTTGTGGCTCCGCGCCGGCTCACTGGCGCTCGAAGGCGGGCAGGAAGACCTGGCGCGCAAGTCCTTCGAGAACGCGCTGGCGCTCGATTCCCTGAGTGGCTTCGCTGCGTTTCAGCTGGCGACGCTCGGTGGCGGCGGAGTCGAGGACATCGATTGCGCCGCGCGCGCGCTGGTCGCTGAACCACGCCTCGCCGCGGCGACCTCCTGGCGCGGGCACGAGACACAACGCCGGCGGGCGCTCGCGCGCCTCGAACAGTGGCCGGGAATCGATGCCGGGTGGCGAAGCGAGATGCTGAAGCGGGCGGTCGACGCGGCTCCGACGATTTCGGCGCCCGGTTCGCCTGCCGCCGACGAGGTGGATCTCGCGGCGCAGCTCGATACCACGCCGGCGCTCGCGGTCTCGCTGCATCTCTTCCGGCGCACGCCGTGGCCGGCAGACGTGGCGCGGATTCGCGTCGAACGCGCCGGCGTGCGCCGGATGATGAAGCTGCCCAGCGCCGCGGCGCTCCGCGAGTCCTCGGCCGAGGCCTTCCCGCGCGATCGCTGCGCGCCGGTCTAGCGTCCTCGGCAGAGTCCGCGGCTCAGCCGAGAATCGTCGCCAGGGCCCGCTCGATGCGGGTGAGACCCAGGTCGGCTTCGGCGCGGGAGAGCACGAGCGGCGGGCGCATGCGGATGGCGTGGTCGCCCGAGGCGAGGCCCAGGACGTCGCTGTCGTTGAGCGCGGTGAGGGTCCGGTTGCGGGTTGCGGTATCCGGCAGGTCGAAAGCGAGAAACAGGCCGCGGCCTCGGCTGTTGGTGACCTTGCCGGGGAAGAGGCGCTCGAGCGCGCTGAAACCCGCGAGCAGGTGTGCGCCGACTTCGGTGGCGTTGGCGAGCAGCCGCTCCTCCTCGATCACCTCGATGATCCGCTGGCAGCGCACCATATCCACGAGATTTCCACCCCAGGTGGAGTTGATGCGCGAGGAGATCTTGAACACCGAGTCGACCTCGTCGACGCGCGGACCGGCGGCAAGGCCGCAGATCTGCGTCTTCTTGGCGAAGGCGAAGACGTCCGGCTCGACGCCGAAGTGTTCGAACGACCACCATTTTCCGGTGGTGCCGAAGCCGGTCTGAACCTCGTCGAAGATGAGCAGGAACTCGTGCTCGTCGGCGAGATGCCGGAGTTGCTTCAGGAACTCGGCGCGGAAGTGATTGTCGCCGCCCTCGCCCTGGATCGGCTCGATGATGAGCGCCGCGATGTCGTGTCCGTGCCTGGCCACCGCGGCCTCGATCTCGGCGACGGCCTGGCGCTCGAGCGCCAGCGTCGCTTCGAGGCCCTCCGGCGTCGACGGGAAGCGCAGCATCGGATTCAGGATCCGCGGCCAGGGGAACTTGGGAAAGTACTGAGTCTTGCGCGGATCGGCAGTGTTCGTCAGCGACAGGGTGTAGCCGCTGCGGCCGTGGAAGGCCTGGCGGAAGTGGAGGATCTGCGAACCGATCTCGCCTCGCCCGGCAGCGAGGTTCTTGCGCACCTTCCAGTCGAAAGCCACCTTGAGCGTGTTCTCGACCGCCGCCGCGCCGCCTTCGATGAAGAAGAGGTGCCTGCGGAACGCCTCGGGGAGGGTGCGCGCGAAGGTCTCCACGAACTCGGCCATGAAGGTGGTGTAGATGTCGGAGTTCGCCGGCTTGTTGATCGCGACCGTCGCGATCTTGTCGCGGAACTCCGGATTGTCGAGCCGCGGGTGGTTGTACCCGATGGGAATCGAGGCGAAGTTCGTGAAGAAGTCGAGGACGTTCCGCCCGCGCCGCGAGTCGAAGACCCACGACCCTTTCGACTTCTCGAGGTCCATGACAATCTCGTAGCCATCGGCAAGCATGTGGCGCGCAAGGACCGAATGGACGTCGGCCGGCTGCACATGGATCCGGCGATCGATGATGCTGTTCGTAGGGGGCATGCTGACTCCTGATGAAGTTGACAGCCGTCGACTGGCGGTTGTCTGATTTGCAGGTAGGTGATCTTATCAGCAGTCCACGGAGACCTGAATCATATGAAAGACATCGTCATTCTAGGCGGCGCACGCACGCCGATCGGATCATTCCTCGGAACCCTCGCATCGCTGACCGCGCCGAAGCTCGGATCGATCGCGATCAAATGCGCGCTCGAAAACTCAGGCATTCAGCCCGAGCAGGTGCAGCAGGTGCTGATGGGCAACGTGCTGCAGGCAGGTGTGGGGCAGGCTCCTGCGCGGCAGGCGGGAATCGGCGCAGGCATCCCGGTCGGCGCGGGCGCGATCACATTGAACAAGGTCTGCGGCTCGGGCATGCGCGCGGTGATGAGCGCGGCGAACGACATCCGCTGCGGTGACTACGACGTCGCGGTTGCGGGCGGCATGGAGTCGATGTCGAACGCCCCGTACGCGCTGCCGCAGGCGCGCACCGGCTTTCGCATGGGCAACCAGAAGATGATCGACATCATGCTCCACGACGGGCTGTGGGACCCGTACGGCGACAAGCACATGGGTAGCTGCGCGGAGGCGTGCGTGTCGAAATACACGTTCACGCGCGAGCAGCAGGACGACTTCTCACGCGAGTCGTATCGGCGCGCGCAGGAAGCGGTGAAGGGCGGCAAGTTCAAGAAGGAGATCGCCGTCGTCGAGATTCAGGGGAAGAAGGGGACGTCGGTCATCATCGACGACGAAGAGCCCTTCACCGCTCCGCTCGACAAGATGGGAACGCTCAAGCCGGCGTTTCAGAAGGAAGGCGGCACGGTCACCGCGGCGAATGCGTCGAAGATCAACGACGGAGCGGCAGCGCTGGTCGTGACATCGGCAGAGTACGCGTCATCGAACAAGCTGAAGCCGATTGCACGGATCATCGCGCAGTCGAGTCATGCGCAGGAGCCGGAGTGGTTCACGACGGCGCCGGGGAAAGCGATCGAGATCGTGCTGCATCGCGCAGGGCTGAAGGTCAGCGACATCGATCTCTTTGAGGTCAACGAGGCGTTCGCGGTCGTCGCGCTCGCGGCGATGAAGGACACCGGCATCACGCACGACAAGCTCAATGTCCACGGCGGCGCAGTCGCCCTCGGCCATCCGATCGGCGCCAGTGGCGCACGCATTCTCGTCACGCTGATTCACGCGCTGCAGGATCGCGGTCTGAAGCGCGGCCTCGCGGCGATCTGCCTCGGCGGCGGTGAGGCAACGGCCATGATCGTTGAGACGATGTAACGGAACCTCGTACCGTTGCCAGGGATCAGAGGACGAAAACCCGCCGGCTGAAGCCGGCGCCACGTCATTCGCGGATGGATTCGC
>JANNGS010000046.1:0-26954 GCA_031403995.1 Thermoanaerobaculia bacterium | reverse complement strand
GGATGTCCTGCCGAAACCCAACGACCTTCTCTCTGCTAACCTCTTCCACGGCGTAATCCTCCTTCGCGGGAAACCGCGATGTGCTTTGGTCAGCAGGAGGTTACGCCACTTTCTTTTTCCACAGGATTCGGGACGGATCCTGGATTGGTGAGGCCGTCTGGGTTGCTCCGCTGCGCGCCACTCTGGCTGACTGGAATTCTTACCTTTCTAACCGCGATGGATTGAACTCAGCGCACAAGGGGTTCACAGTTGTTCAGCTTGGCATAGCTCCTGGCTGGGCGAATCCCGAAAACAGTGCGTCCCGAAAGCCTTTTGACACGATCACGGCAGGGAACTGCGAGGTGAACTACCAGCAGGAGGAATCCCTGCCGAACAATTGCTCGAGGCCAAAGCCCACCTTCTGGGCAGGCTTTGACGACTTCGTGCAAGCTGCCAACGACCACGGAATGCTGGTTTTTGTTTCCGGCATCATGGAGCCCGTCGGCGGTATGGACACAGACTATCCAGGGGACATTGACCTTCCCCGCGATCCTGTCGATGAGGACAGGTACCCTCGCTATGCACCAGCGAAGGTGTTTGCTCGGTACATGGCCTCGCGTTATTCCGGGAATCATGTCGTGCTGTCCCCCGGCTTTGATTCTGGGCCGAGGACCAGTTTCGACCAGAACAATGAGAACGTCTTGGAGCTCATGAAACAGACGGGGCAAGAGCTGAATCGAGTTGCGCCTGACTTGATGCTGCATTCGAATCATTGGGGGACCGTTAGCACGAGCCAAATGCTGACTTTGCAGAATGAATCCTGGCTCGACTTTCAGATGCTGCAAAGCGGCGCGAACTTCGGAGCCCCTGGCGGCGAGAATGGGCGGCTTCAGAGGACTACCGAGAGAGCTCGCTTGTTGCCTCCAACTCTCCTTAACGACAGTACGGCCTCCTCAAAAGGAGTGATCAATGGAGAAGGGCCTTACGACGATGGCGAGCCAATTCCTTTCTCAACGCCGCCCACGTTTCACCGCAACGACTTTCGCGCCCGACAGGTTGGGCATCTCAGCTGGCTCAATGGGGCTTTTGGATACACGACCGGAATCGGCGGTCTTTGGGACTGGAGCTTGTGTAGCCTAGCGAACCGCCCGAGCTACTGCAGCGAGTATCGGCCGCGAAACCCCGGTTACGACCAACACCACGAAGGTCTTGCAAAGTCCTCGGCGGCCCAGATGTCGCACCTGGGAAAGCTCATGAAGACAGTCGCTCCCTACAACGGTCGGACCGCCACGCACATTACGTACGAGCAGAATCGGATCAAGAACCAACCCGCCGACACCGAGCAGCAACGAAAGATGGCCACCCTTCGCGATCCCTGGGCTCTCCAAGTCTATCTACCCCGAAACGACTACGTCATGATCGGTGCGCAAGGAATTTACGGCGACCCCTCGAGAAATCGCTGGTGGAATGTTCGTAGTGGGCAGTATGAGACCTATGTGGCGCCACCCATCGTGCGATGCCCGGTGGGCCAAGCTTGCGCAGTTGACCTCAACTTCTGTCTGGAGAACCCTTCGCAGTGTTCGTATTGCGGGACCTTTGGCGCGGAGCTTCACTGCGCATTCAAGAACTTCCGTCAAAATCCGGAGGCAGTCGAGGGAGCCAACGACTTTGTCCTCGAGATCGAGCTTTCCACTCCCGGGTATCTTTCGGGTTGGGCCGGAACGTCGACGCTCGATCTGCGAGCGTATGCCGGAATCGTCGAGGGCATGGGCAGCTGGGGAATCTATGGAGACCTGAGAGCTTCAACGGGGGAAGCGGTAGTCAAGCCATTCCGCATCGACTCTCTCCTGCAAAGCAAGTTCCCGCGAAGCAGCGTCGCTTCGAGAGATGGTCACGACAACTTTGTAGTGGCCTGGCAGGACGATGCCGATGCAGATGGGTTCGAGGAAATCTACGCTCGCTTTGTGGGGCCGACGGGAAGCCTCGGGGCTCTTGTCAGAGTCAGCCCTGTCGAGCAGAGCGACAATCTCGCACCCGCGGTGGCAATGGACAATGGTGGGCGCTCGTTCATCGTCTGGAACCGGCGTTCGTCGCTCGGGTCGACGGTTCTGGCGGCCTCTCTCGACTCGGGCGAACCCCAGGCCTCTCCGCCGGTCGAGATCGGCGGCGGAGAATCCCCCTACGCATGGAGCCCGACGGTTGCGTCCACACCTTGCGGTGCCGTGACGGTTGCGTGGACGGAAACGGAACCTTTGGAACTGCCTCGAATCCTCTATGCTCAGCTCGACGGCGATTTGCAGTTCACGGCCGGTACCGCTCAGCTTGGAGGCGTCGACGCCGAACAGCTGACCCCCATTCGAAGCTATGTCGGGACGGATGGAACAGTAACGGTCGAGTGGGAGGCTCTCGGAGGTTCAGTGGCGGCTGCGAGACGGAAGATCTCCATCAGTCCTACCGAAGGTCCAGAGGCCCTGGAGACCACCCTGGCAACTTGGGGCTTCGACGCGCCGACTCCGCCCCTCGAATCGGAGGACTCGCTCTCCCCGTGGGCCAATCAATGAGGCGGTTGGCCGCCTTTCTTCTGTTCGTGTTCGCCGGTTCGCCCCCAGCTGCGACGCAGCTCGCGATCACGCCGGAGATTCGACTGCATCCTCCAAGCGACCTGTTCGAGCTCGGGCCGACGGTCGCGATCGACCAGCGAGGCGAAGCGGTGGTTGCGTGGGATGCTTCAGGATCCCGCATCTTGAGTCGGTCGTTCAGCTCGACAGGGGTGCCGACAAGCGAAGCGATCGTGGTGAGCTCGGAAGCCTATGGCGCCCGCTACAACGCGAGTATCTCCATGAATCGCAAGGGCGAAGGATTGCTCGCGTGGAACTCGAGCGCAGAGTCGGGCCTCAGCGCCGCTGGGCCATTCGCGGTGTGCATCCGTTCCAGTAGTGAGCCGACCTGTCCGATCTTTCAGCTCGCGACCGGAGACCGCTTGCTCAACGGCAATGGGCCGCGTATGACCACTTCTTTGGCGGGCGAATCTGCCATCATGTGGTTTTCACCAGGCCAAAATTTCGAGAACAACCGCCTGATCGGTACGCGGTTCGATACGAACGGCGCGGTGATTACACCCAACTTCATCTTGGACTCGCCCTATGTATTCAACTCGCCTACCGCGGGCCACTGGCGTCTCGCCTCGCTTCCCGACGAGAGATTCGTGGCGGTCTGGTCGGAAGACGCGGCCAGTGGTGTCGGCTATGAGCTTGTCGCTCGGATCTTCTCGAGGACGGGCGCTCCCGTTTCCGAGCTGATTCAAGTGCCCACTGCGGCGGCTGGCTATCATGTGGATCCGGATGTGGCATCGGATGCCAACGGCAACTTCGTCGTCGTCTGGGAGTCTTGGGGTCGTGAGCCCGATGGCAGCGGCATCTACGGTCAGAAGTTCAACGCCTCCGGTGCGAAGCTCGGTGCCGAGTTTCAAATCAGCTCTGACGCGGATTCGGCACAGTTCCTTCCAGCCATCGCGATGGACTCGTCAGGGAACTTCGTGGTTACGTTCACGAGCTTCAATGAAAACACGATCTCCTATCTCGACATCTTCGCGCGCGCCTATCGCGGCGACGGTTCGGCTATCGGCCCGCAAGTCTGGGTAACCGAGGGCACCCCGATTACCGAGGAGCAGGACATGTCCGCCGTCGCCCTCTCCGACTCCGGGGTGTTTGTCGTGGCCTATGAAAGCTACCGTTGCGAGCCCGATCTGGAGTGCAGCAAGGACGTCATGGCACGGTGGTACTCGCTGCCCTGCGAGTCCGACTCGACGACCGACTGTTTGCAACAGGATCGATTTCGAACCCGGGCCTTCTGGAGAACCTCGGATGGGCGCGAGGGCCTGGCACAGAGGATTCCACTGACGGCGGATACCGGAGGCTTTTGGTTCTTCACGCCCGAGAACTTCGAGCTGCTCGTGAAGTTGATCGACGGCTGCGGGACGAATGAGAATTATTGGCTCTTTGCGGCCGGGCTCACGGATGTAGAGGTCGATCTCCTGGTGCAAGACGCCTGGACTGGGACCACCAGGGTCTTTTCGAACGACGTTGGTACCGCTTTCCAGCCGGTTCAGTCTATTGAGAGCTTTCCCACCTGCGGCGTCCCGCCTTCAGGCGCAGGGGTGGCCCCCCAATCCCTGAAGCGGAAGGTCCTCGACAGCTCCCGTGAGGGAAGTGCTGGGACCTGTCTTCCTGCCGCTGACCGTCTTTGTCTTCTCAACGGTCGCTTTTCGGTGGCGGTTTCCTGGGAGGACTTTACAGGGCACACAGGACAGGCGACGTCGGTGCCACTTTCAGACGAAAGCGGGATCTTCTACTTTTTTGGACCGAGTAACCTCGAAGTGGCGATCAAGATGGTCGACGCCTGCAGTTTCAATGACGCGTTCTGGGTCTTTTCAGCTGGTCTCACGAACCTGCGAGTCCATGTGAGCGTTGTCGATTGGGTGGTCAACGAAGAGTGGACGTTCGACAATTCCCTCGGCATAGCCTTCCCTCCAGTACTGGATTCCGCTGCTTTTCAGACCTGCTCGGGCAACGCACTCTAGTCTCGTTTCTCTGACCGCTCGACAGCACAGGAGCTCGCCCCTGCGGCAGGTCACTTTCGCGAGGAACCGGCGATTCTTCAGCCCCCTTGCCGGGGGACGGTACCGGCGATTCAGGCCATTCCTCGGTTTGCTATGATTCGGGCAGTTTCCCGGTGCCGCAAGGAAGGCCATAGGGGCATCCGGAGGCCGGAATAGCGGCGTAGTTGAGTTGGTTGTATCCGTCGGGATCGCCAGCCTCGAGCTGGCCGGCGAGACGCGATTTCGGAGGAGAGATGCCCAAGAAAGAATCCGGCGACGACGCCCTCAGGTGTTCGTTCTGCAACAAGAGCCAGCGCGAAGTGAAGAAGCTGATCGCCGGTCCGACGGTCTTCATCTGCGACGAGTGCGTCGATATCTGCCTCGACATCATCGCGGAGGACCGCCTTCTCGAGCAGCAGCAGGAGACCAAGCTCCCCAAGCCGCACGAGATCAAGGCGTTGCTCGACGAGTACGTCATCGGCCAGGACCTCGCCAAGAAGAAGCTCGCGGTCGCGGTCTACAACCACTACCGGCGCATCGAGTTCTCGGAGAAGGGCCCGAAAAGCGGTGACGTCGAGCTTCAGAAGTCCAACATCCTGCTGATCGGACCTACAGGCACGGGCAAAACCCTGCTGGCGCAGACCCTGGCGCGGCTCCTGTCCGTGCCTTTCACGATTGCCGACGCCACGACGCTCACCGAGGCCGGCTATGTCGGAGAGGACGTCGAGAACATCATCCTGAAGCTGTATCAGGCGTCCGGCAACGACAAGGAGAAGACCCAGCGCGGCATCGTCTACATCGACGAGGTCGACAAGATCGCGCGCAAGGGCGAGAACCCTTCGATCACCCGCGACGTCTCCGGCGAAGGTGTGCAGCAGGCACTGCTCAAGATCCTCGAGGGGACGGTCTGCAATGTTCCTCCGCAGGGGGGGCGAAAGCACCCGCACCAGGAGTTCCTGCAGATCGACACCACGAACATCCTGTTCATCTGCGGCGGCGCATTCGTCGGCCTCGAAGAGCACATCGAGAAGCGCCTGAATCAGAAGACGATGGGATTCGGCGCCGACATCAAGTCGAAGAAGGAGCAGTCGAAGCAGAATCCGCTCGAGAAGGCGCTTCCCGAAGACATCATCAAGTTCGGGATGATTCCCGAGTTCGTCGGGCGTCTCGCGGTGATGGCTGCGCTCGAGCAGCTCGACGAGGAGTCGCTGGTGCGGATCCTCAAGGAGCCCAAGAACAGCCTGGTACGCCAATACCAGACGATGTTCGAGTTCGAGGACGTCGAGCTCCGGTTCTCCGACGAGGCTCTGAAGGCCGTGGCCAAGGAAGCCCTGAAGAGGAATGTCGGCGCCCGCGGCCTGCGGATCATCCTCGAGGAGCTCATGCTCGACCTCATGTACACGATCCCGTCGCAGCGCGAGATCCAGGAGTGCGTCATCACCGAGGACACCGTGGTCCGACGGTCGCAACCGGTTACCACGCTGCGAAAGGCCGGGTGAGCGTGGCCAGCAGCTTCGTCGAGACCCATAGGGAATCCCTCCCGGTAGTGCCGTTGCGGGACATGGTCGTCTTTCCGCACATGATGGCGCCGTTCATCGTCGGCCGCGAGAGCTCGGTGCGGGCGCTGGAGATCGCTCTCGGCACCGCCGCGAAGCGGATCTTCCTCGTCGCCCAGCGCGACCCGAAGGTCGACGAGCCGATGCGGGACGATCTCCACGACTTCGGGGTTGTCGCCCGGGTGGTTCAGAACCTGAAGCTGCCGAACGGCAACATCAAGGTGATGGTCGAGGGCGTGAAGCGCGGCAAGCTCATGGATTTCGAGGAGCGCGAAGGAACGCTCTGGAGCCACCTCGAGACCTACGAGATCCAGTACCCGATGTCGGAGAAGCTCCAGCTCTTCGTCAACAAGGTCCTTGGCGCCTTCGAGCAGTACGCCAAAATGTCGCAGCACCTCGCTTTCGAGGGCCTCCTGCCGACCCTGAAGCTCGACGAACCCGACCGCCTGACCGACACGCTGGCGTCGCATCTGACGGTCCCGACCGCCGAGAAGCAGGCGATGCTCGAGCTGCTGTCGCCTTACGAGCGGCTGCAGCGTCTCCTGGACCTTCTCGACGTCGAGATGGAGAAGATGAATCTCGACCGGCGAATCAACGTGCAGGTCAAGAAGCAGATGGAGAAGGCCCAGAAGGAGTACTACCTCAACGAGAAAATCAAGGCCATCCATCAGGAGCTCGGAAAGAAGGACGACCGCAGCGACGAGATAGCCGAGCTCAAGGCGAAGATCGAGAAGGCCGGCCTGCCCAAGGCGGTCGCCGAAAAGGCCGACCAGGAGTTGAAGCGCCTGGAGTCGATGCCGCCGGTGTCGGCCGAAGCGACCGTGTCGCGCAACTACATCGACTGGATCGCCTCCGTGCCGTGGAAGAAGACGAGCCGTGAGTTGAAGGACTTGAAGAAGGCGGAGGAGATCCTCAACGCCGAGCACTACGGATTGCAGAAGGTCAAGGAGCGGATCCTCGAGTTCCTGGCCGTGCGTCAGCTGACCACGGAAACGCCGGCCTCGATCCTCTGCTTCGTCGGACCGCCGGGAGTCGGCAAGTCGTCGCTCGCGAGCTCGATCGCCCGCGCCGTGGGCCGCAAGTTCGTCCGCCTGTCGTTGGGCGGGGTCCGCGACGAAGCGGAGATCCGCGGCCACCGGCGCACCTACATCGGCGCCTTCCCCGGGCAGATCATTCAGATGATGAAGAAGGCCGGCACGATCAATCCGGTTTTCCTCCTCGACGAAGTGGACAAGATGTCGATGGACTTCCGCGGCGACCCGTCGGCGGCGCTCCTCGAAGTGCTCGACCCGGCCCAGAATCACGCTTTCGTCGACCATTTTCTGGACGTCGAATACGACCTGTCGAAAGTAATGTTCATCGCCACTGCGAATGTCCTTCATCCGATTCCCGCCGCCTTGCGCGACCGGATGGAGGTGATCAATCTCTCCGGCTACACGCTGAACGAGAAGAATGCGATCGCCAGCCAGTTCCTGGTGCCGAAACAGCTCAAGGCGAACGGGCTGGAGGCGGCGCACGTCGCCTTCGAGGACGAGGCCCTGCGACAGCTCATCGAGGGGTTCACCCGCGAGGCCGGCGTGCGGAATCTCGATCGCGAAATCGCGTCGGTGTGCCGGAAGCTCGCTCGAATCGTCGTGGCCGAAGGCAAACGCGCGGAGGTCCTGGTGAGTCCGGAACGGGTCACCGCGCTGCTCGGCAAGCCGCGATTCCGGCCCTGGAAGCGCGAGGAGAAGCCCGAGGTCGGCGTCACGACGGGCCTCGCCTGGACCGAGTTCGGCGGCGAGATCCTCGAGACCGAGGTCGGCCTCATGAAGGGCAAGGGGAAGCTCATCCTCACCGGCAAGTTGGGCGAGGTGATGCAGGAGTCGGCACGCGCCGCGGTGTCGTACCTGCGCAGCCGCGCGGAGATCTTCGGCATCGATCCGGACTTCAGCGAGAAGTTCGACGTCCACATCCATGTCCCCGAAGGCGCGATTCCGAAGGACGGCCCTTCCGCCGGAATCACCATGGCGACCGCGCTGATTTCGGCGCTCACCAAGCTGCCGGTGCGGCGCGACCTCGCCATGACCGGCGAGATCACGCTGCGCGGCAAGGTCCTGGCGGTGGGGGGAATCAAGGACAAGGCGCTGGCCGCCTATCGCGCCGGGATCACGGAGCTCATACTGCCGCGCGAGAACGAGAAGGACCTCGAGGACATTCCGGCAGAGGTCCGGGATCTCCTGCAGGTGCACTTCGTGGAGTGGATGGACGAGGTGCTCGTCATCGCCTTGCAGGGCGAGCTTGCATGGCAACCCCGAAATGAGGGACAATTCCCGGGTCGACCTACGGAGCCCCCTCAGGGCTCAGCATCCTTGGCTCACTAGGCCACTCGCCGAATCCGCCGCAAGCTCTTCTTTCTCTGTCGGGTCTTTTCATTCTGCCGGGTCCGAAATTTCCGAATCCGGCGCAGGAACAGGTCCGATGGGAACCGGCGAGCGGCGTCTCCCGTTCCGCGGTTGAAGCGAAAATTCCAGATGCGCTCCGGAGTCAGCACTGAAGATCGAATCGTCGGAGTTCATCAAGTCGGCTGCGGGTAGCGAAGGTTTCATTCTCGACGAGTTGCCGGAGATCGCCTTCGCCGGGCGCTCGAATGTCGGCAAGTCGAGTCTGCTGAACAAGCTGTTGGGCCGGAAGCTGGCGCGCACGAGCTCCACTCCCGGCCGGACCCAGACGATCAACTACTTTCGCGTCAACGGTTCCTTCTACTTCGTCGACCTCCCGGGCTTCGGATACGCGCGTGCCTCCAAGGAAGCCAGGAGCCAGTGGGCCGAGGTCATCAACGATTATCTGCGGACTTCGCATCCGCGGCGGATGGTGGTTCAGTTGGTGGACGCGAGGGTCGGCGCGACGGCCCTCGACGAGCAGGCTGGAGAGTACTTTGCAAGCCTGGGGCTGAACACGTTGGCCGTCGCGACCAAAGTCGACGACGTGAAACGAGGAGAGCGCGTCCGGCGTATGAAGCAGATCGCCGGAGCGTTGCAGATCGGAGAACCGACGGCGGTCCTGGCCGTCTCCGCCCAAACAGGGGAGGGTGTCCGTGAACTCTGGAAATCCATCGCAGAATTTCTCGCGGGGTAAACCGCGCCGCAGCAGACGAGGAAGAAAGAATATGCCGAAGGTCACGGAACAGCCCCTTGAGTTGCCTCTCGACGTAGGTTCGGAGCCCGTTCCGGCCGGGAACGGCACGAACGCCAACGGGAAGCAGATGCTCGACATCCGGGCGCTCAAGGAGATGTCGATTGCCGAGCTCACGACGGCCGCCAAGGATCTCGGGGTCGAGGGCGCCGCGGGCCTGCGCAAGCAGGAGCTCATCTTCAAAATTCTCGAGGCGCAGACCAAGTCCTCCGGACTGATCTTCGCCGAGGGCGTCCTCGAGTGCCTGCCGGACGGCTTCGGCTTCCTGCGCGCCCCCGAGTACAACTATCTCCCCGGCCCGGACGACATCTACGTTTCGCCGTCCCAGATCCGGCGGTTCGACCTGCGGACCGGCGACACGGTCTCCGGCCAGGTGCGCCAGCCGAAGGACGGCGAGCGCTACTTCGCCCTGATCAAGGTCGAGGCGGTCAACTTCGAGCATCCGGAAGTCGCCCGCAACAAGATCTTCTTCGACAACCTGACCCCGCTCTATCCGATGGAGCGGTTGAAGCTCGAGGTCCCCGGCGACATGTCGTCGCGCGTCATGGATCTCGTGACGCCGATGGGCAAGGGCCAGCGCGCCCTCATCGTCGCCCCACCGCGCACCGGCAAGACGATGCTGCTGCAGTCGATCGCGCACTCGATCGCCAAGAACCATCCGGAAGTGGCGTTGATCGTGCTGCTCATCGACGAGCGCCCGGAAGAGGTCACCGACATGCAGCGCTCGGTGCAGGGCGAGGTCATCTCCTCGACCTTCGACGAGCCGGCGACCCGGCACGTGCAGGTCGCCGAGATGGTGATCGAGAAGGCGAAGCGCCTGGTGGAGCACAAGAAGGACGTCGTCATCCTGCTCGACTCGATCACCCGTCTGGCGCGCGCCTACAACACGGTGCAGCCGCCCTCGGGCAAGGTCCTCTCGGGCGGTATCGACGCCAACGCTCTCCATCGCCCCAAGCGGTTCTTCGGCGCCGCACGCAACATCGAAGAGGGCGGCTCGCTCACCATCATCGCCACCGCGCTCGTCGACACCGGCAGCCGCATGGACGACGTGATCTTCGAGGAGTTCAAGGGCACCGGCAATTGCGAGATCCACCTCGACCGCAAGCTCGTCGACAAGCGCACCTTCCCGGCGCTCGACATCAACAAGTCGGGTACCCGCAAGGAAGAGCTCCTGATGCCCGAGGACGAGCTGCGTCGCGTCTGGGTGCTGCGCAAGGTGCTGAATCCGCTCTCGGTCGTCGAATCCATGGAGCTCCTCCTCGACAAGCTGTCGAAGGCGAAGACGAACCTCGACTTCCTGAACGCGATGTCAAAGTAGGGTCGAACCTGCTCCGCGTCGGGATCGTCCATTACATCAACAGCCGCCCGCTGTCCCGCGGACTTCTCCGTGGGACGATCGGAAGCCACGGAGGTCATCCGGGCGGTTTCGTCTGTGAGAGCCTGCCGCCAGCGGTGATTGCCGACCGGCTCGCTGCCGGCACGCTGGATGTCGGCCTCCTGCCGTCCATCGAGCTGGCGCGGATCCCGGGCTTGACAGTCCTGCCGGGCCTGGCCATCGCGGCGACCCACGAGGTGAGAAGCGTCCTCCTGGTCTCGAAGGTACCGATCGGCGAAATCGGTTCAGTGGCGCTGGACGAGAACAGCCGCACCTCGGCGGCGCTCCTCCGCATGATCCTCAAGGACAGGTACGGGCTCGAGCCGGCCTTCCGTCCGGCGCACGCCGACATCAACGAGATGCTGGCGGGCGCCGACGCCGCCCTGATCATCGGCGACCCGGCGCTCACCGTTCCGCGTGAGAGATACGTCGTCCTCGATCTCGCCGGCGAATGGCTGGAGATGACCGGCCTGCCGTTCGTTTTCGCAGTGTGGGCGGCAAGGGACGAGGTTGTGACGGCGGAGCTCGTCGCCCCTTTCACCGAGAGCCTCGACATCGGTCTCGCCGAGCTCGACCCGATCGTCGCCGAGACCGCAGCGGAAACCGGCCTCGCGCCGGCGATCCTCCGCGACTACTTCACCCGCAACCTCCGTTACCGCATGGGCCCCGCCGAACAGGCCGGCCTGGCCGAGTTCCTCCGCCGCGCCGAAGCCCACGGCCTCACCTCGACCCCGGCGATACTGCGCTTTGCGTGTTCCTGAGGCGCCAAGCCCCTCTCTGGCGCCGGTGGCAGATCAGTCCGGCCGCGTGAGGGCGAAGGTGCAACCGCGGCAGATGAAGTTGGCGGGGGCCTCTTCGACGCCGTAGACCCAGCGGCGCATCTGGGAGAGCTTGGGGCCGGCGAGGACGTCGGCGACGGATTCGACGTTCAGGTCGCCGACCTCGTACTTCTCGTCATAGTCCTCGCAGCACAGGATGCACTTGGCGTGCGGGGTGATGTGGAGGTGCTGGAACGGGCGCGAGCCGACGTTGTCGCAGCCGCAGAGCTTGCCGATCGGCTCGGCCGGCTTGGCGCCGATCTGCAGGTAGCCGGCGCGGTCCATGACCTCGAAGTACTTCACCGTAAAGCGGCTGCCGGCGAAGCGGGCGGTAATCTCCTCGAAGTCGCGTTTGTGGTCCTCGTTGCCGGTCCCCAGCACCACCATGTCCATCTGCTCGGCGAGCGGATGGCTTTTGGCGTAGTCGAGGTTCTTGAGCACCACGGTCACGTGGTCGCCGCCGCGCTCCTTCTTGTAGCGCTCGCGGTCGATCGTCGACAGGTTGATCGACAGGAAACGCAGGCCGCCCATTGCGACCAGAGCATCCACGCGGTCGGGGGTGAGGCCCGTGCCGTTCGTCAGCACCGCCGGCGGCAGCCCAGCGGCGCGGATCGCCCGCACCTGCTCGACGAATCGCTTGTCCGCCGTCGGCTCGTTGTAATTGATCATGAACAGTGCTTCGATCGTCGACTTGTAGTCCGAAAGCTGGCCGAGGATGCGCTCGTAGAGCTCCGTCGGCATGAAGTGGTTCTCGCGCGGCGCGATCGACACCGGGCAGAAGTAGCACGACTGGTTGCAGACCGTGTGCGCTTCGAGCGAAGCGTACTTGAGCTTGAAAGAGCGCGAAGCGAGAGTGGCATCGGCGATCAGCCAGCCGCCGGCGCTCAAGGCGTCGAGATCCGCGGCGGCTGCGCCGCCGCCCTCCTGGAAGCTCCGCAGCGCGGCGAAGAGCGGATCTCCGACGGCGAGAGAGCCGTCCGTGAGCGGGTTGTAGAACCGCTCTGCGGTGGTGTGCAGGTAGGGGCTCACCCGGCCGGGTGCCGGGAAAATCGGAGAATCAGACATGTAGTGGGGTCTCCCTGCGAACGGCCTCGCCGGCCTCGGTGGCCTCGGCGGGCGCGGCGCCGCCAGACCAGCGATGTGGAAAGTGCGCCAAGCCGATTGCGTAGCGTGGACTCTCCACGGCGAAGGCGTCGGCCAGGATCTGGCGGTCGTAGATGTGCAACCCCGCTCCGTCGAGCAGGAAGGCGTAGATGGTGAAACGTCCTTTGATGATCTGAAGGTCGGGGAGCTCGAGGCGCACCGAGTAGCTCCGGACGCCGGAGAAGGGCGGTCGTCCGTCCTGATTCGTGCTGAACGAGCAGACCTCGACGCCGTCGATCCGATTGAGGCCGATACCAACATGGAACTCGAGAGACGGGTCGTCGCACTTCCAGTCGATTTCGAGCGCGAACGTCTCTCCCTGCCGCGCGAGTGTCCCGCCGGGCAGGCGGACGTCGCGAATCCGGGCGGGGCCGGGGACGATGGCGTCGTCGGCGTGGCTGGTGCCGGCCTTGGCGAGAAGGAACTCCTCGTATTGTCGCACCACCTCCTGCGAGGAGCCGCGGGCGGCGACCTTGCCGTTCTGCAGCCAGATCGCCTGGGTGCAGAAGGCCGAGATGTAGTACATCGCATGCGAGCAGAGGAGCAGCGTCCCGCCGCCGGAGGTGAACTCGAGCAACCGGTCGATGCACTTCTTCTGGAAGTAGCCGTCGCCCACCGAGAGCGCTTCGTCGATGATCAGCACGTCGGGCTCGACCTGGGTGGCGATCGCGAAGCCCAGACGCATCGCCATGCCGGTCGAATAGGTCTTCACCGGTTGGTCGATGAAGTTGTCGAGCTCGCTGAAGGCGATGATCTGCGGGGTCTTGTCGCGGATCGCGCTCTCGGAGAGCCCCAGCAGGGCGGCATTCAGCACGATGTTCTGCCGGCCCGAGAGCTCCGGGTGAAAGGCCGATCCGAGCTCGAGAATCGAGGCGACCTTGCCGCGCACCGCGAGATTCCCGCTCGAAGGGGCGGTGATGCCGGCGAGAATCTTCAGCAGGGTGCTCTTGCCGGCACCGTTCTCGCCGATGAGACCGAAGCCCTGTCCGGCCGGGACTTCGAAGCTGACGTTGTCGAGAGCGTGAAAGGCCCGGTGACGGGGGCGCCGGGTCAGGAGCTCCAAGGCGCGACTCATCGGATTCGCATGCACCCGATAGACCTTGGTGAGCTGCTGCGCGGTGACAGCAGCTACTGCGGGAACGGCGGGTGCGGGCATGGGCAGCGGAATTATACGGTTGTCGGGCCATGGACGCCGCAGGCGGCGCGGAGGGCGGATCCGGGGCCGCTCCGCCGGGCTGAGTGGTAGCTTCCTCCCGAAGTTTCGAGAGCAGCAGGGGGCAGCGATGCGAGATCGGCTCTTCATCGACGGCCAGTGGCAGTCTCCGGCAGGCGGCGGAAGCTTCGAGGTCGAGAATCCGGCCACCGGGGAGCTGCTGCATAGAGCGCCGGCGGGGACGGCGCCGGATATCGAGCGCGCCGTTGCCGCCGCGCGGAGGGCTTTCGAGGAGGGGTGGGGGACCTCCACGGGCGCTCACCGGGCGGCGTTTCTGCGCGCCATCTCCGACCGGATCTCCGCGCAGCGCGAGGATCTCGCCCGGCTCGAGGTCAGGGACAACGGCAAGCCTCTGCCTGAAGCGCTCTGGGACATCGATGACGCCGCCGGCTGTTTTTCGATGTACGCCGACCTCGCCGTGGAGCTCGACGGCCGGCAGGAGAGTCGCCTCGCCCTCCCCGATGCCCGTTTCTCGTCGCTCGTCCGGCTCGAACCGGTCGGCGTCGCCGGTCAGATCATCCCCTGGAACTACCCTCTTCTGATGGCGGCATGGAAGGTCGCTCCGGCGCTCGCCGCGGGCGCCACCGTGGTGCTGAAGCCCTCCGAGCTCACTCCGCTTACTGCCCTCGAGCTGGGGGGGATCGCCGAGGAGATCGGCCTGCCGCCCGGGGTGCTGAACGTCGTCTCCGGGACCGGCAGCGAGGCCGGAGAGCCGCTCACGCTCCACCGGGATGTCGACAAGCTCGCCTTCACCGGCTCGGTGCCGACCGGCCGGCGCGTGATGATGGCGGCGGCGCAGGAGGTGAAGAACGTCTCGCTCGAGCTCGGCGGCAAGTCGCCGTTCATCGTCTTCGGCGACGCCGAAGTCGACGCGGCGGTCGAGTGGGTGATGTTCGGCATCTTCTGGAACCAGGGCCAGGTCTGTAGCGCGACTTCCCGGCTTCTGGTGGAGGAGTCGCTCGCGCCGCGGCTTCTCGACCGGCTCGCCAGCGCGGCGAAGAAGATCCCGATCGGCGACGGCATGGCGCCCGGGACGCTGCTGGGGCCCCTGGTGTCGCGCGGCCAGCACGAGAAGGTCCTCGGATTCATCGCCCGCGCGCGCCAGGAGAAGATCCCCCTGCTTTCAGGCGGCGGCCGCCCGGCGGGCCTCGACTGCGGATACTTTCTCGAGCCGACGATCTTCGTCGACGTGCCCGTCGCGTCGGAGCTCTGGCGCGAGGAGGTCTTCGGACCGGTGCTCGCGGTGCGCACGTTTCGCGACGAAGCGGAGGCCGTGCGGCTCGCCAACGACAGCCCCTACGGCCTCGCCGCGGCGGTCATGTCCGCCGACCTCGAGCGCTGCCGCCGGGTCGCCCGGCGGTTCCGCGCCGGCATCGTGTGGATCAACTGCTCGCAACCGACCTTCAGCCAGGCGCCCTGGGGCGGCAGGAAGCAGAGCGGCATCGGCCGCGAGCTCGGTGAGTGGGGGCTCGCCAACTACCTCGAGGTCAAGCAGATGACGACCTACGAGTCGCCCGACCCCTGGGGCTGGTACCTCAAGCCGTAGTCACCCACCCCGGCCCGGAATAACGCCCGTCCTGGGTCATCCTTCGAAGACCTCGTCGATCAGGTGGAGGTGGCTGTCGAGGATGGCGAAGCCTTCACGCAGCTCGCTCTCGGTGATGCACAGCGGCGGGTTGGTCATGAAGTTGTTCCAGCGGCAGATCGTGTAGAGGCCGGCGTCGAGCAGCGCCCGGTTGAACTTCGCCAGCGCCGGGTGGCTGCCGTTGTAGGGCGCGAGAGGCGTTCCCTCGGCGTCCTTGCGCAGCTCGACGATGCCGAAGAGGCCGATGTTCCTGTGCGTCAAGACCGACGGATGCCGGCGGGCGAGATTCTCCATCTCCACCCGCATGACGGGCTCGAGCCGGGCGGCGTTTTCGACCATGCCCTCGCCGATCATCACCTCGAGCACCGCCTCGGCGACGGCGAGGCAGAAGGGGTGGGCGTTGTAGGTCAGGCCGCCGTAGAAGACGTTCTTCTTGAAGTACTCGGCGATCGGCGTCGAGACCGCCATCGCGCCGAGCGGCACGTACGACGAGGTCAGGCCCTTCGCCATGGTCACGATATCGGGCTGGACGTCCTCGTGCTCGAAGGCGAAGAGCTTGCCGGTGCGCCCGAGGCCGGCCATCACCTCGTCGCAGATCAGCAGGATGCCGTGCCGCGACAGGAGCTCGCGCAGGCCCCGCATGTAGCCTGGCGGCGGAATGAGGATCCCGTTGGTGCCGGTGACGCTCTCGACGATCATCGCCGCGATGGTGTGCGGACCTTCGTAGTCGATGATTTCCTCGAGGTAGGTCAGGTTGTTGCGGGTGATCGATTCCGGGTCGTCTCCGAACGAGTACTTGTAGGGCCACGGATCCATCACCCGCACGACTCCCGGCATGCCGGGCTCGTTCGCCCAGCGGCGCGGATCGCCGGTCAGTTGCAGGGTGGCGTTGGTGCCGCCGTGGTAGCTGCGGTAGCGCGACAGGATCTTCTGCCGCCCGGTGAACATCTTCGCGGCGCGGATCGCGTTCTCGTTGGCCTCGGCGCCGCCCAGGGTGTAGAAGAAGACGTCGAGGTCGCCGGGGGTGAGCTCGGCGAGCCGTCGCGAAAGGCGTGCCCGCGGTTCCGTCGCGGTTCCGGGGTGGGCGAAGAGCAGGCCGTCGCAGGCCTGCTTCATCGCGGCGACCACCTTCGGATGCGAGTGGCCGATGTTCACGCTCATCAGTTGGCTGTTGAAGTCGAGGATGCGCTGGCCGGAGGCGGTGTACATGTGGATGCCTTCGGCACGGACGATCGGCAGCGGCTGAACGGATCCCGTCGCCGACCACGAGTACATCGTGTGCTTGAGACAGAGCTCTACGATCTCCTGACCGTCCATCGAACGCTCTCCCCTTCTCCGCGGCTAACCGCTTCCGGCCGTCCGAAGGCTCGGCGGCCCGTCAGCTCATCCAGTTGCTGTCGTGCTGCACTGCCCATTTGGTGGTGATCTTGCGCTGCCGCGTCCAGAAGCGATAGCCGTCCCAGCCGGTGATGTTGCCGTGGCCGAAACAGGAATCGTTCCAGCCGCCGAAGCCGAACGGCTCGCGTGGTACCGGCACGCCGACATTGACGCCGCACATCCCCGCTTCCGCCGTCGCCATGACGCGGCGGGCGACATCGCCCGAGGTGGTGTAGACGGTCGCGGCATTGCCATACGGGTTGGCGCCTTCGATGCGCAGAGCGGCCTCGAGCGTGGGAACCCGGACGATGGAGAGAACCGGACCGAAGATCTCCTCGCAGCCGGCCTCCGACGACGGGTCGACTCCGTCGAGAATCGTTGGTCCGACCCACCACCCCGCGCCCTGATCCACCTGCTCGGCCCCTTCGGCCCCTTCAGGTTGCCTGCCGCGTCCGTCGACGATCACCTGCGCGCCGTTCGCCGCCGCGTTCGCGATGGCGTTCGTGATCCTGTCCGCGGCGGCCGCGGTCGCGACCGGCCCCATCTCGCTGCCGAGACGGATCGCGGCGGCGCGCTTCGCGATCCGGTCCAGGAGCGGATCGATCTCCGCCGGCTCGCCGACGGCGAGCAGCACCGATGCGGCCATGCAGCGCTGGCCGGCACAGCCGGTGAACGAGGCGACGATGTTTTCCACCGCGACGTCCGGGTCGGCATCGGGGACGAGAATGAGGTGGTTCTTCGCTCCGCCGAGGCAGAGTGCACGTTTGCCTGCGGCGCAGGCCCGCGCGTAGACCGCGCGCGCCACCCGCGTCGAACCGACGAAGCCCAGGGCCTCGATCCCGGGGTGGTCGCAGAGGGCCTCGACCGTCTCCCGGCCCCCTTGGACAAGCGAGAAGATCCCCGGCGGCAGACCCGCTTCGGCGAACAGCTCGGCCAGGCGCATCGCGGAGAGCGGCACGCGCTCGGAGGGCTTGAGGATGAAGGCGTTCCCTCCCACCAGCGCCTGCGGCAGCATCCACATCGGCACCATCAGCGGGAAGTTGAACGGCACCACCCCGGCGACGACGCCGAGGGGCTCGTAGGTCAGCCCGCAGGTGACGCCACGGCTGACCTCGAGCTCGCTGCCGGTCGCGAGGTTCGGCAGCGAGCAGCCGTACTCGAGGCACTCGATTGCCTTCAGGACCTCCGCTTCGGCCTCGCTGTAAATCTTGCCGTTCTCGTGCGAAACGAGCCACGACAGCTCGACGAGATCGCGCAGCAGAAGCTCGCGCGTCTTGTAGAGCACCTGGGCGCGGTCGCGAATCGGCAGGTCGCGCCAGGCCGGAAAGGCGGCTCGGGCGGCGGCGACGGCTGCGTCGACATCCGAAGCACCCGAGAGCTGCACGGACGACATCGCTCTTCCCCAGCGCGGATTGGGCACCGGCTGCGAAGCCGGCTGTCCGCCGGCCTCGCGCCAGGTCCCGCCGATCCAGTTGCGCGCCGGGACGTACTCGGTGAAGTCGTAGGAGGTGGCGGCGAAGCGGGGCAGGGTCATGGTGGGGCAAAGCGTATCAAGGGCGTGCCCGGCTATGCTCTGGCGGTGTCCTTTCGGGCAACTTACCTGTTCCTGGCCGGGTGCTTGGCGCTGCTCTTGGTGGGTTGCGCCTTTTCGCGGTCGCCGGTTCCGGTCGCGACCCGCGAGTTTGAAGTCAGCCGCGTTCCGCTCGCAGAGCCGGGCGTCGGTCTCGACGCATTCTTCGTGCCGCTTCTGGCCACGGAGCCGGACCTCTCTGGAGCGGATCGTCCCGCCGATCTGCAGGCGTTGGGTCGTTGGCTCGGAGAGGCGCGTGTCGTCGGTCTAGGCGAGAGTCTCCATGGAGTTCACGACTTCCATCGCTTCGGGCATCGCCTTTTCGCTGACCTCGCTCGACACGCGGATTTCAGCGTCTATGCGCTCGAGCTCGACCAGGCGCACGGGGATCTGCTCGATCAGTTCGTGCAGGGAGAGCGCGACGACCTCGATGCCCTTCTTGCGGGTTTCTACTGGACGACGCAGATTTTCTACGACGAGGCGTTGCGCGATCTTCTGCTCTGGATGCGCCACCACAACTCCTCAGCCGCCCGTCGCGTCCACGTCGCCGGTTTCGATCTCAAGCAGCCGGAACTAGCGGCCAAAGCGATTGCGGACGGCTTGCGGAAGATCGATGGTGCGGCGGCGAAGCAGGTTGAGCTGGCCTACGCGCCAGCCCTGGCGCTCGCCAGCCTTGGGATGGTTCCGAACGTGTCCGGCTTCACCGCTGAGATTCGCGTCCCACTCCCTCCCGCGGAAGAACGCGACACTGTGCGCGTGGGTGTGTGGGTGCGAGGCCGTGAAGTCCGGTTCGGAAAGGTCGGGCTCCTGGTCGAAGGTGCGGTCCAGGGTGGTGCTGCCGTCGGTGACAAGAGCTCGGAAGAGATCTCTCCGGAGGTACTGAGTGCGGGCTGGCGACAGGTTGTGGTGCAGCTCGACCCTCCGCCCGAGGCGGTGGAAATCTGGATCTCGGTCTACCATCGCGGCAACGGCACCGTCTGGTTTGATGACCTTTTCATTCAGATGGGAGACCGCAAGCTGGTGCCGGACACCGACCTCATCGAAGCAGAGACGACCCCGCTTCTTTTTCCTGCGCTGCAGGTTCAGGACTACAAGTCTTTCTCCGATGCGATCGAGAACCTCGGGTCGGGTCCCGCGCTGCGCGTCGAATGCGATCCCGCAACCGACCGCGCGCTCGATGGCCTGGCCCGTGCGGAGCATTCACTGAATCGGGCGCTCTTGGCTCACGCGGAGACCGTGTTGCTTGCTGAAGCAGCTCGCCTCGTGCAGATGGCGCGCCTGGTGAGGCAGGCCGTCGAGTGGCGTCTGCTCGTGGAGCCAAACCGCGACGTCTTCCTGGCGAAGAATCTGGAGTGGTTGGCGAAGCAGGGCTTCCCAGATGCGCGCCTTCTGGCCATCGCGCACGCGAGTCATAGCGAACGTTCACCAGCGAAGATGGGTGGATTTCTCGCCGCCACTTTCGGCGACGACTACGCAACCGTTTCGATGCTCGCGCTGACGGGCCACTATCGGGGACTGCCGAACCCGCGAAACGCCGAGATCCACGCCCCGCTGGAGATCCTCACCGTCGAGGACACGGCGGTCCCCCGGCGAACGAGCTGGCCCAACGTGCCGCCGCTCGCTCGCGCGCTCGGGAAGCTAAGGGGAGGAAATCTGCTCTTCGATCTTCGCGGCGCCGCCGAAACGATGGCAGGACGACAATTCCTCGCTGCGATCGAGCCTTCGGATGCGAAGGCCAACGATCACGCCGACATCGCCGTCCTCGTGCGAGATGTGACCCCGATCCATCCAATCCCTTGAAGAGAGACGTGCCCGAAGTGCAAAGAAAAACCGCCGGGCCCGGGAGCTTCCGGGCCGGCGGTTCGGGTGGTTCCGGGACGGTCGTCAGTTCTGCGACGGGGTGTTCTCGGCGAAATACTCGTGGCTGTCGGCGTTGTCGATCGCCTTCTTCGGGCTTCTCGTCGCCAGGCTCCTGCAGGCGGTCTGGCCGTAGGCCCAGTCGTCGGTGCCCGCGACGACGTTGAAGTGCGACATCTCGTGCACCAGCGTACCGGCGCGCGAGTCGGTGCCGGTGTTGGGGGCACTCCAGAAGGCGTTGCAGACGTAGATCTTGTAGGGCTGGGTCGGGTAGACGTAGGCGTAGTAGTTCTCGGTGCAGGCACAGTCGACCACCACCGGCTGGGTCAGAAAGGCGTTCTCGATCGCGGTGAAGTGGCTCTTGGAGGTGTTGAAGCGGGTGCTGTTCTTGGCGCCGAACCAGGTGGTGTAGCGCGGGCCGACCGTCGAGTAGGTCTTGCTGTTGAGGTAGTTCTTGGAGCCGGTGGCGTAGGTGGTCGCATCGCCCACCGCGCTCGCCACGCCGCTCTGCTGGTTCGACGAGCAGTTGGTGTAGGAGAGTCCCTCGGGAGCCTGCAAGGCGTTGATCGCCTCCCAGTCCACCGCGGCGCGCACCGGCGCGTCGCGCCAGATCGCCACGGCGGTCGATGCCGCGGCTTCCGCCGCCGCGGCATCGGTGAGGCGGCCGCCGCCGGCGAGATCGAGGCGGTAGGAGACCAGGTACTCGCCGCCGTCGTTCATGTCGTAGTAGCGGGTGAGCTCGGTGCGTCCGGTGATCGATGCTCCCGGCGCGATCGCGACGTAATCGGCCGCCGTCGGGGCCGGACGCTTGACCAGAATGCCGAGGTAGTCGACCGGCTTGCCGTCGCGCGTCACGCTGAAGAGGTCGGCCTCTACTCTGGCGCCCGGCACCTGCCAGCGCGGCAGCAGCAACGCCTGTGCGCCGTCGTTCGCGAGCGTGACCGTGGCGACGACGTCATCGCCGGCTGCGAGCCAGGCGCGATCGACCTCGAGGGTCGCGCGCAGGCCGGCGGCCGAGACCGCTCCGGCAGCGACGGTGGAGAGCGTAAGCGCGAACAGGACGATGAGGCGGCAGCTACGCATCATGGATCTTCCTCCCTGAGAGTTGGGGCGCTCACCGCTGTCTGCGGCGCATGCAGCGGCCAGCACCCGCCAAACCCGGAAACCCGGTTCTTGAATTTGCTGAGAACGAGGGATTCTTGAACGCTTGCGGGCCGAAGTCAAGGAGCGCGCTGCAGCTCGGCGAGGAGGGCGCGCAGGCGCGGTTCGTCCGGGGCGAGCTCGAGGGCGTGGCGCAGGTCGGCGACCGCCGCCGCGCGCTCGCCGACACAGAGGTGGGCGAGAGCAGCGGTGGCGAAGACGTCGGAGTTTTCGGGGGAGAGCTCGGCGGCGCGGGTGAGGTCGGTGACCGCACTCCCGCAGTCGCCGCTCTGCACGCGATACCGCCCGCGGTAGAGCCACAGTTCTCCTTCGTCCGCCTTCGCGGCGATCGCACGGTCGAGCAGCGCGATGCTGCGGTCCAGCTTGCCGCCGCTTTCGTAGTAGGCGGCCCTGCCGACGACGAGCTGCGCTCCATCCGGCAGCCCGCCGGCGAACGCCCGCGCCAGCGCCTCGTCCGAACGGTCGAGCTCCTCGGCGGGGAAGAGGGCTTCGGAGAGATTCCACTGCGCCGAAGCGAGACCCGGCTCGAGCTCGACCGCCTTCTCGAAGGCCGCGCGGGCTTCACGGTCGCGGCCCTCGCCGCGCAGGACGATACCTTCGTTGTTGTGCGAGCTCGCGGTGCGCGTCGCGCCAGCGGCGAAGGCCGCAGGGGTCGCTTGGGTCGATTCGCCGGCACCGATGTAGCCAAGGGCGCGCAGTTTGGCGATCTCCTCCAGGGCCGCTCTCGCCGCGCCGGCGCTCGCGGCCGCGGCCGCCGGCCGGGCGGTCGGGCGCCGGGCGGTGAGCTCGCGAAAGACGCGCAGATAGTCGAAGGCCGGCGGCGGTGGCAGGGCAATTCCGGCGAGCGGCCGGGTCTCGGTGCCGAGGGCGGCGGGGAGCCCGGCGAGAGCCAGCAGCGTCGGGAAGACCTGCCGGAGCCCGGCGCTGGCGCCACGACCGGGTGCAATTCCAGCTCCGCGCACCAGCCAGATCCCCTGCTTGCGGTGCCAGCGCGCCGCCGTCTGCGTGCCGGAGCTCGCCAGCTCGCGAGGTCGCCCGTCGCCCCAGAGGAAGCCGTGATCGGAGGCGATGACGACCGTGGATTGCCTGTGTTCCGCCAGCGCGAGCAGCCGTCCGAGTAGCGCATCGACCTCGCGGAAGTAGCGTTCCGTCACGCCGCTGTAGCGCTCGTAGTCGGTCTCGGAGATCGCCGCCTGGCGCGGCGGCGCGAAGGGCGCGAAGACGTGGCCGATCGAATCGGTCCCCTGGAGGTAGACCAGGGCAAGGTCGTAAGCGGCGGAGTCGGCGAGCAGCGACTCGGCCATGCCGGCATAGAGGCGCGTTTCGATCAGGATCCGGCGCAGCGCCGAGACCGGATGGTCGTAGGCGCGGGCGACGCGGGAGTGCGGCTGGTATTCGGCCTCGGTCAGCCAGGGCAGATAGTCGTGCAGCGCCGCATAGCCGGTGGCCTGTTCGATCTCCGCGAGCTGGGCGATGGCCCACGGCGCGCGTGACTCGGGGAAGATCGCGCCGGGAGGCGGCTCGGCTTCGACGTTGAGGAAACCGAACAGGCGATCCGAGACGATGACGCCGTCAACCGGTTCGGCGGGGTGCGTCGCCCAGAGTCCCAGGAGTGCGACCCGCTTGCCGGCCCAGGTGAGCACGTTCCAGATCGCCGGCGCGCGCCGATCCTCGCTGCCGATCGGTTCGCGCAGGCCCGAGCCGGGGGCGAAGCGACTGAAGTCGAGGATGCCGTGCTCGACCGGCGAGACTCCGGTGAGCATCGACGTCCAGAGCAGCGGCGAGAGCGCCGGGACTTCGGAGTCGAGCTCGCCCCAGGCTGCCGCGGCGCGCAAGCGCGCGAGATGCGGCATCGCGCCCTGCACGAGGAGCGGTTCCAGCTGCTGCCAGTCGGCGCCATCGAGTCCGATGAAGAGGATCGGCGGTCTGGCGACCGCGCGCCTCACGAGCTCGTCCACCGTGCGCGGAGGGCTGGAATCTGTCTTCGAAGCAGGGGGAGTTTCCCGCGAAACTGTCGACCGCTCGCCGCACGCGACCAGCCCGAGGCAAGGCGCGAGGAAGAGAGCCAGGAGCTTTCGTCGGGCCATGGGCGAACCCCATCCTAGCGATTCGGGGGATGGACGAAAAAGCGGCCGGCCCCGAGCGGGACCGGCCGCGGTGAGAACGCCCGCGATGCGGGAGTGTCAGGTCATGGAGCCACGACACTCCAGCGCGAGGTGTCGTTGGTCTCGAAGCCGTCGAGGAACGGCATCGTGTCGCCGACGGTCAGGGTCACCGGCACCTCGACCAGGCGCTCGTCCGGGTCGTTGGTGTGGATGCACAGGAAGCCCTCGTACGTGCCACCGGTTAGACCGGTCGAGTCGAAGGTCACGTCGACCGTGGTGGTCAGGCTGGGCGGCGTCGTGCCCGAGGTCGGGTTGACGCTGACCCAGGCCAGGTCCGCCGGGGCGGAGCACGGCCCGAGCCCGATCTCGAGGCCGAGCCACGAGAGCTGGTTGGACCCGCCCGGAGTGGTCGAGCCCAAAACGCCCACCAGCGTCGTGTTGCCGGTCGTCCGGTCGACGCTGCGGAGCTCGCCCTGGAAGCTGCCGCTGTTGAACGCCGCCATGTACAGGGTGTCCGTCGCCGGATCCCAGCCCATGCCCTGACCGAAGTTGGCGTCGAAGCCGATTGAACCGATGACGGTGCCGGCGCCGGTGGTCTTGTCGATGGATACCAGGACGTCGGCGATGATGTCGTAGCCCCAGAGGTCGCCGTTGCCGTCGACCGCCAGCGCGATCAGGCACGCTGCATTGGTCGCCGGACCGATCAAGGTGGCGGTGCCGGTGAGGACGTCGAGGGTGTACAGCGATGAGGAGGCGCAGCTGGTGGTACCCGCGTACACGATGCCGCTGGTGGGATCGAGGGCCAGGCCGCTATAGGTCTCGCCGCCCGCAGGCGCCGTCGCGGTGAAGGCACTCAGGATCGCTCCGGTGACCGGGTCGACCTCCCACATGTTGTTGACCGTGTCGACCATGTAGACCAGGCCGTCGACATACTCGCCGGCGCCGATGAACTCGGGCGCGACGGGGAAGCCGGCGACGTTGGGGAGCACCGTCGGAACGGTGATGTCGAACACGCTGTAGTACTCGCCGTTCGAGTTCCAGGAGTAGGCGCTGTTCGTCCCCAGCAGGCGCTCGGGACCCGAAACCGCGGGCATCGAGCGTCGCACATCGCTGGGCGCCGGGCCGGCCGAAGTCGGGAACTTGCCGCGCTGGAAGCTGCCGTCGCTGGCCGGAATCGAGACCACCGGCGCCGGAGGAGCCTCCTCGAGCGTCCAGTCGAGATCGCCGGTGCCGATGTTCTGGATGTCGAGCTGTTGGACGTCGATTTGCCCCTCGTCCAGCGTCGAGCTCAGGCTCGCCGGAGTGACGACGATGTCGGGATCGGCGATGGTGACCGTCGCGCTGTCGCTCGCCGACGCCGTCACCGCCGTCGCCGGTGTGTACTGCACCGCGAGCGGCGTGACGAGGCCGGTGCTCTGGAGGACGTACTGCACGCCGACCGTGCCGGTCTCGTTCTCGACGCCGGCGGAATGCAGGCCGCTATCGGAGGGCGCGTCCTGGTAGTGCACTTCGATGGCGTTGGTGCCCTCGAAGAGCTTGACCTGCATGGTCACCGGGTTGCCGCTGGAGAAATGCTGGATGTTGGTGTACTGCGCGACGAAGCGGCGGTTGGGCGCCACGCCGAGGGTCTGGTACTGGATGGAGCCGCCGACGGGGGGATAGAGGTCCTCCCACCAGAGGGCGATGACGGCGTCCGGACTGCCCGCGGTCGGGATCGCCTGGCCGGTACAGCAGCCGTTGCTCTGGCCCGCCAGGAAGGTCAGGAAGCCGTTCGAGCTGATGTAGGTGTCGGTGTAGTTGACGCCGAAGTAGTCGAAGGTGAAGCCCATCGGCAGCGCGCCGCTGACCTCGTCGTCGCCGAGCGGCACGCCCGTGCCCGTTCCCGAGATGTCCTCGAAGTCGTACAGGATGGTGTCGTCCACCGCGAAGCCGCCCGCCGAGTCCGCCCCCGTCCAGGTCGCCGTGTTGGTGACCGTCGCCATCGCGGTGTTGGAGACGATGTGATCATAGGTGGCGCCCGGCGGCAGCGAGATCGGTGCGTTGCTGAGCAGGGTGCCGAGGTGGTCGTCCACCAGATCGTGGAAATTGAGGGTGACCACGCCGGTGTTCTCGACGTGGAAGCAGTAGTACACCGAGGTACCTGTCGACACCGTGACGGCGTCGGTGGCGGCGCATACGGCGGGCACCGTGCCCACCGTCTTGGTCAGGCTGATGCCCGGGCCCTCACGGGTGGGCAGCAGGCACCACTCGTTCACCGTACCGGTGTCGCCACCGGCACTGTCGGAGGCGGTCAGCCGCCAGGTGCCGGCCAGGTCCTCGCCGTCGAAAGCCGCGAAGAGAGCACTGTTCGCCGGATCGCCGCCCACCCGGTTGCCGAAGATGGCGGGCAGGGTGGCGCACTGCGACTCGATGTTGCCGTCCGGGCCCTCGTCGTTGGCGGTGACGTCGACGTTGTCGCCGCTGCAGCCGAAGCCGGTGCCCGTGTAGCCCGGGCGGTTGAAGAAGCTCACCGAGGTGCCGGTGTCGATATGGGTGAGGGAGAAGATGGTATCGCCCACCCAGGTGTGCGTGACGTCGAGCGAGACGTCGAGGTCGGCGAGCGTCCCCGCGATCGCGATCACCATGTCGTTGGTGACGCCGGTAGGATTGTTGTCCGGGATCACCAGCGCCGGGGTGTTGCACGCCACCGGCCCGGTGCGGAAGTCGAACACCGTCGAAGTCGCGTCGCCGCAGATGTTGTCCGCCCGCACCCGCCAGTTGTAGGTGAGGTCGGGCGAGAGGCCAGAGGCGACGGTCGTGGTGCCGGCGACGGTGGCGCTGTACTCCGGACTCGAGAAGTCCGCGTTGTTATCCACTTCAACGAGATAGCTCGCGGCTCCGGTCGAGGCGACCCAGCTCAGGGTCGGCACGGTCGCGACCGCGGTCGCGCCGTCCGGCGGCGAGATCAGGCTGGGTGCCGATGGAGCGCCCGCGACGACCTCGAGCGTCGAGGAGGCGCTGTGGGTGATCGCCCCCGAAACGCCGTCGATGGTCATCGGATAGGAACCGGTCGCGACCGCGGCGGTGTTGCCGATGGTCAGCACGCTCGATCCGGGCGGGGTGACCGGGTTGATCGAGAAGTTGGTGGAGGTACCGGCCGGGTTGCCGGTGACCGAGAGGGTGACCGCGCTCACGAAGCCGTTGAACGACGGCACGCTGAGGTTGACCGTAGCGCCGGTGCCGGCGCAGATCGTCTGCGTGCCGGGCGTCGCGACGACCAGGAAGTCGGTGGAGAGCGGGACGGTGTCGGTCCAGACGTCGGGGTTGTTGCCGCCGCCCTCGATGCCGCGGTCGTCGGACCAGACGATCACCGCCGCCGAAGCGCTCTGCACCTGGGTGTCGTAGTCACCGTGGTAGCAGGTGGCGAGGTTGGGATCGAGCACGATCGGCGAATCGGTGTCGGTG
>JANNGS010000045.1:0-4223 GCA_031403995.1 Thermoanaerobaculia bacterium | reverse complement strand
CGGTTGCAACGGTGCCGTCGGCGCTGGTCGCGGTGCGGGCGCCGGAGGGGGACTTGAGGGCGACCGAGGCCGTGCCGTCGGGGGCGGTCGTGGTCGTGCGGGTCTCGCCGGTCTTGAGCTTCTCGGTGAGGATCGTCGTCGCGCGCCCCATCGCCGTCGTCTTCGTGATCGTGTAGGAGGCGCCGCCGTTGTCGCGCGACAGGGCCGTGAAGCCGCCGAGGGGGTCCTCGTCGCGCTCCAGCCGGCCCTTGGCGTCGAAGGTGAACTCGACGACGTGACTGCGCGCGTCGGTCATCGTCTGCATCAGGCCGCCGGCGTCGTAAGTGAACCGGACTTGCTCGTTCTCCGGATTCTCCACCGTCGCGAGATAGCCGTTGCCGTCGTAGGTGAGCGCCGTCCGCTGCCCGAACGGCGCCACGATCGCGGTCGCGACATGCGCGGCGTTGCGCTCGATCGTCGTGACGTTCGAGAAGGCGTCGGTGATCGACGTGGCGTAGCCAAGGGAGTCGTAGCCGAAGTTGAGCAGGACCTGCCCAGTCTGCGCATCCTCGGTGCGCAGATGCTTGCCGTAGCTGTCGAGGACGTAGCGCGTCCTGCCGTCCTCCGACGGAATCAAGATCACCTGGCTCGGGGCCGAGGGCGGCTCGGGGAAAACGTCGTCGAGCAGACGGATGCGGTTGCTGCCCATCTCCGACACCAGGAGCCTGCCATTCGGCAGAACCTGGACGCCGACCGGCGACGAGAGCTTCGCCGCCCGCGCCGGCGTGCCGAGGACACTCGTTCCGGCCACACCTGTGCCGGAGACCCGCGAGAGGTAGCCGAGATTGTCGATCTTCTGCACGACGTGATGCAGATAGTCCGAGAGCACGAGGTCGCCGTTCGGCGCCAACGAGAGGCCCGTGATGTTGCCGAGCAGGGAAGTCGCCGCGTAGCCGCCCTCCCCCGAGAAGCCGCTGCAAACCCAGTTGTTCTCGCCGCAGGTGCCGGACTCGCAGCGTCCGGCGACGAGTTCCAGGAAGCCGTCGGGGCGAATCTCGAGGACGGAGCTGAACTCGCTCGCGCTGAGCGCAACCTCCGAGCGCGCCGTCAGGTACAGCTCACCCGCCGGACCGAAGACCAGCGCCGTGATCGTCGGCGGGATCCAGCTGTCGAGCGCCGGCGCCGTCCCGCCGAAAGCCTCGAACTGGGGGCAGGTGTAGGTCATGCCCCGGACGACGTAGCTCCACGTGCCGGCCACCACATCGACGCGATGGATGCGACCGGCGAACTGATTCGTCGATCCGACGTAGAGTGCGCCGTCGGGGCCGATGGCAAGGCCGCGCGGGTTCGTCAGCTGCAGACTGGTCGCCGGCGTCGGGCCCGGCACCCCGTAGTTCTGGTGCGGATAGCCGAAGACCGTCCGGATCGTGCCGGCGCGATCGATGCGGCGCACGACGTGCGCCGCCGTGTCGGCCACGTAGATCGAACCGTCGGGCGAGGCGGCCAGTGCGAACGGCCCCTGGAGAATCGCGTCGGTGGCCGCGATGCCGTCCGGCAGCTGCGGGTGCTCGCCGAGGTCCGGGCATCTCGTTCCCGCCACCCGCCGGATCATTCCGCTGGCGGCGACGTGCCGGACCTGACAGTTGTTCTGGTCGATGAAGTAGAAGCCGCCCGAGCCGTTGGGCTCAGGCGCGATCGCTCCCGGCCCGGCGAGGGTCGCCTGCGACGCCGGACCGCCGTCGCCGCCCGAGCCGAAGGTGCCGGTGCCGACCACGGTGGTGATGACCTGCACGCCCTCGGGTTTCCGCCAGGAGCCGTCGCCCATATAGAGGATGCCGTCGTGCGGGTCGTAGGCATGCTGCAACGAGAGACTCCAACCACCGAGACGGAGGGTGTCGAGCGCCTCCCAGACACCGACGCGCCCGGTGTGGGTCTGCCAGAAAGTGACCTCTTCGCGCGTCGGGTTGCCGCTGATCGGAGCGATGCCGGTGGCGCCGAAACACTCCTCACAGTCGGGAGGAACCTCGCCGTAGTTCGCACCGTAGACGTACCCGACGCTGACCTCGTAGGGCTGGCGGCCCTGGAGCTCGCGGCCGTAGGCGTCCTTGCCGTCCCAGCCGAAATCGAAGCTGGCGCTGGCGCTCGGGGCGACGGAGTGCGTGAAGTGCTGCCCCGCGACGTCGAGCTGCAGGTCGATGCGCTGGACATCGGGAGAGATCGCCGCGCCAGAGAGCGGCACTTCGAGCTCGAACGCCGTCTTCCTCCCGCGGACTCGGTCGCTCTGATAGTGCAGGGTGATCGGAGTGCCGGTGACCGGGACGACTTCGCCGAGCACCTGGTTCTCACACTCGATGATCGAGCCGCGAGCGCAGTTCGGATCCGACTTCTTGCTGGCATCGCCCCCCTTTGGCGCTTCGTTTCTTGGCGGCTGCGGATCGCCGCTGGCGATCCAGGGGAAGTTGAAGTCGTGCGGACTGAAGTGCGTGACCGGCACACGCCAGAGCTCCTGCCCGGCGGCGTAGAGCGTCGCGAGCGCCTGCCGCTCCACGAGTGTGACTCCGAGCGCGGTGAGCTCCGGCGCCGTCGCTGGCTGCCCGCCTCCGGTCAGGTCCAGGTCGGCGGCCCCACCGTTGAGCGCGAGGATCTTCACCACCCTCCCATTCGCCTCGGCCACCCAGCGGTGCTGTTCGAAGTCGTAGTAGCCCGCCGGCACGACCGTGCCCACGGGGAAGCCGAGGAAGTTCTCCAGGTAGACCGGCAGCGGCTGGCTGAGCTCCAGCGCATCCGCCCCGGCCACCTCGACCTCGTCGGCGGAGAGCTCGACGGCATAGGTGTAGGCGGAGGTCGGCGGCAGGCTGGCCGGCATGGCGCGCAGGCCAGCCGCGCCGACGGTGTACTCAGTCGCCCGCACCGTGAGCGCGGTGACGGCGGAGGTCTGTCCCTCCGGAAAGCGCAGCATCGCGCTCGTTCCCGGCTGGAACACGAGCGTGGCGCGCCGCACCCCGTCGGCATCGGTCATCGCCGTGCCACGGGCGACCTGCAGACCGCTCGCCGGACCGGCGACGATCGCCGTCGAGGCCGCGTCGGCCGCAAGCAGGACGACGTCCGCGAGCGCACCGGTTTCGCCCCACGACAGCGCGATCTGGCGCTCGGCGCCGAGACGCCCCGGGAGGCCGAAGTGCACGACGACACTGCCGCCGCCGAGCACGACGAGGTCGTAGCGACCGTCGGCGCGGGTGAGGGCCAGCCCCATCTCCGGCTGCTCCGGGAGTGCGACGCGCACCGCCGCGAGTCCCAGGCCGGCGGCATCGGTCACCCGGCCGCGCAGCAGCGCGACCCGCCGGCAGTCGACGGCGCCGCTCGCAACCCCGCGCTGGAGGTTCGTGCCCGGGTCGGTCAGGAAGGCGAGCTGGGCGCAGAGGCCCGAGGCCACCGTCCCGTCCAGTGCCGGCGCGACCGTCGCCGGATCCGGCGGGAGGGCCGGAGTGCCCGGCACCAGGAAGGTGCGCGGCTCGCTGGCGTTACCGAGGTCGTCGAGGACCGTGAGGCTGAGGCGATCGCCCCCCTCGGCGCCGACCGGCGCGTTGAAGGCACCCGAGCCCGAGACCACGGACTCGGCGACCCCTCCGGTTGTCCGGTTGCGGTAGCGGATGCGGTAGCCCGCCCCCGTTTCGGGCGAGGCGCCGGCTGCGCCGGAGACCAGGCTCGTGCCGGCGACCGGCGCCCCCACGGTGACGAGGGCCGGCACCACCGGCGGCGGCGCGACGCGGTCCAGGGTCACCGTGACGCCCTGCTCCGAGAAGTTCCCGGCGGCGTCCTGGGCGTGCAGCAGGAAGGCGTTCGCCCCTTCGGCGAGCACGACGGGCCCGTGCAGGAAGGTGAGGTCGGTTTGCACCGGCACGGTGACGCCGTTCAGCGTCAGGGTGGCGGCTTCGCTCAATCGGCCGACGAAGGTGACCGCCGGGTCCTTCGTCCGCGTTCCGGAGAGCGGCGACTGCAGCTGAATCACCGGCGGCACGATGTCGGTACCCGGCGCATCGGTGTAACGCGTCGTCGCCTCCGCTGAGCGGTTCCCCGCCCGGTCCGCAACGCTCGCGGCGAGCGTCACGACCGCACCCGGAGTCACCGGCACGGTGCAGCGCAGCCAAGGCGCGCAGGCCTGGCAGGTAACCGCGATGGGAAGTCCGTTCGCCGACATCGCGATCGAATCGGGGTCGGCGCCACTCCCCAGGTCGCCGACCAGG
>JANNGS010000044.1:0-31757 GCA_031403995.1 Thermoanaerobaculia bacterium | reverse complement strand
GGGCGGAAACGGCTCGCCCAGGGCGGTGTCGCGCTCCCAAGTCGCTCCGGTCCAGGTGTCGACGACTTCGAGATGGACCTGGACGTCGGTCAACCCCGAGGCGAAGACCCAGAAGTTACCGAAGTCCGGATGCGCGCAGGCGTCGACGACCTTGAGGATGAGCTCGACGCTCTCGGGAGAGAAGAACCAGAAAGTGCCGCTCTCGCTGGTGAGTGGCGCGGCGTAGCCGACGCCGTCTCTGCCGAGGTGGTCGTGGTAAGTCGCGGTGACGCGGAAGCGGTTGCCGGTGAGACAGAGCGCATGGTTGTCCGGCGCACAGCCGTCGGCGAAGGTGCCGAGGAGGCCATCGACGCCGGCGGGCGGATCCGCCCCCGCGCCGCGCGCCCAGGCGACGAGCCAGTGCCCGTTCGGGCTGACGCCGACCGCCGGCGTTCCGCCCATGTACCCCGGGAAGAAGCTGACGGCCTCGGGCTCGGAGAGCGCCGCGCCGGTCGCCGCGAAGCGGTAGAAGAGGCTCTGGGAGGAGCCGAAGTAGGGCTCCTCCCACGCGAGGAGGGCGCGGCCGAGGCGATCCACGGCGAGCTCGAGCTCGCTCCAGCTATTCGCGGCTGCAGTGCGGACCACGAAAGGTGGCCCGGAGGGCAGGTCGCCACGCAGGGCGAGGGCCGCGATCACGACCGGTGAGGCGGCGCCGTCCTGGGACTTCCAGGCGAGTAGAAATCGATCCTGGCCATAGCCCGCGCTCACGAGGCTGGAGATCCCCGCTTCGCGGACGGCGGTGATTCCGAGCGCGCGCGCCGGCGCCGCGGGTCGTCCCTGGGCGTCGAGGAGGCGGCCGAAGAGCTCGAAGGTGTCGAAGGGCAATGGCCCCGCGTGAACACTTTCGCTCCAGCTGGCGAGGACCTGCGTGGCGTTGCCGGCGAGGGTGAAAGAGGTGAAGGGCCGCGGATGTACCCGGTCGGAGAGCTCGAAGACCTCTCCCGGCCCGGTCACCGGATCGAGCCGGCGCGCTTGCGCCGTGCCCAGCGGCGAGGTCACCTGCGGCAGGTCGAGCCAGCCGGCGACCCAGCCTCCGCCGGGCGCCGGCGTGACGGCCAGGTAAGCGGTGCGGAACTCGGCAGTCGAGAAGGGGGCGATACCTTCGGGCCCCCAGAGGTTCACTCCCGTGCTCGAGTAGGCCACGGCGGTCAACTGGTCGATCGCTTCGGGTTCGCCGAAGTGGGCGCGCCAGGCGACGAGATCGTTTCCCGCCGCGTCGGTCGCCACCTGCAGCTCACCGTAGCCGACGGGGCCGCTCGCCACCCGCACGCGCGGCGCGGTGGGCGCCCCCGCTGCGTCGAAGCGCTGCAGGAAGAGAGCCTGGACGCCCGCTTCCTCCTCGGCCTGCCAGACGATCGTCGATCCGCCATCGGCGTGCGAGGCGACCGCGACCCCCAGGGTGTTGAACGAAACCACGAGGTGCTGCACGTCGGCGCCCGCAGGCGGCGTCGCACTGCCCAGCAGCAGTGCCAGCGCAATGGCCCACGGATGCAACGACGGGCTGGAGGTTGGAAAGAAGCGCTTCATTGTCGAGATTTTTTCATGGCGTGACGCGCGCGGGAGTGGCGGCGCAGGTGTCGAAGGCGGCGGTGTCGAGGGCCGGCGGAAACGGCTGGCCGAGGGCGGTGTCGCGCTGCCAAGTCGCTCCGGTCCAGGTGTCGACGACTTCGAGATGGACCTCGACGTCGGTCAACCCCGAGGCGAAGACCCAGAAGTTGCCGAAGTCGAGATGCGCGCAGGCGTCGACGACCTTGAGGATCAGCTCGACACTCTCCGGCGAGAAGAACCAGAACGTCCCGCTCTCGCTGGTGAGCGGCGCCGCGACGCCGACGCCGTCGCGACCGAGGTGATCGTGATACGTCGCGGTGACCCGGAAACGATTTCCGGTGAGACAGAGTGCGTGCGGCTCCTGGATGCAGCCGTCGACCGCCGCGCCGAGGAGCCCGTCAACGCCCGCAGGCGCGCTGGCGTTGCTGTTGCGCGGCCAGACGGCGATCCAGTGTCCGTCAGGGGCGGTGCTGACGGCGGTCGGGAAGCCGCTCCTGAAGCCCGGAAGCGCGGAAACCTCTTCCAGGTCGGAGAGCGGCGCACCACTTACGGAGAAGCGATAGACGAAACTTCGCGAGGCCCCCGGGGGCGCGTAGGTGAACTCGTTCCAGCCGAGTATCGCGCGGCCTAGATGATCGACCCCCAGGGACAGCGGGCTCTCTCGATCCAGGTCGCTGTTGCGGATCACGAACGGCGGTCGCACGGGCACATCGCCGGTCAAGGCGAGCCCGCCGATCGAAGCCGGCGACGTCGGACTCACACGGGAGTGCCACGCCGCGAAGAAGCGGTCCTGGGCGTAGCCAGAGGCTTCAAGGTTGTAGATGGCCAGCAGTCCGATGCCGGCGACGCCGAGGTCGCGCACCGGCCCCGCCGGCTGACCCTCGCTGTCGAGCAAGCGGCCGAAAGCCCGGAAGGTGGACGTTTCATTGGGGCCATCGCCGATCTTTTCGGCCCAGACGAGGAGCATCCGCGAAGCGCTGCCGGCGACGGCGAGAACTGTGGGCCTGCTGTGCAGCGTTGGATCGAGGAGCGTCACCGGTTCACCGGCTCCGGACAGTGGGTCCAATCGGCGCGCCAGCACAACGGTCTGGGGTGAACCTTCTGTCCGGGCTGTGATCCATGCGGCGAGCCAGCCGCCGCCAGGCGCGGGCGCGATGCTCAGGCTAAACGCTATGCCGTACCCGGGGACGTAGGTGATTGCCGTCGGTCCCCAGAGGAGCTCTCCCGAGCTGGAAAACGCGGACGCGACGGGCAGGGGGGAGACATGAGGCGTTGTAATCCCCTCCACCCAGAGGACCAGGTCGTTGCCGCCGGCATCGGTCAAGACGCGAATGTAGTCGTTGATCAGGCCCTCGCGGACCAACAGTCTCGGCGCGGCAGGAGCGCCTCCGGCATCGAAACGTTGGAGATAGACCTGGGCGTCGAGATCGGCAGGGGCGCCGTTCGTCCAGGCGACGGTGAAGCCTCCGTCCGAGTGGCTCGAGACCGAAACGGCGTGAGGAGTTTCGGAGGCGATCAAATGCAGGACGTCGGCGGAACTGACCGAAGCGCCGAGCAGCAACAGCAGGCAGAAGGTGACACCAGCGGACTCTGGACGCCAGCGGAAGATCCTCATTCGACCTGTCCTTTCGGAAGGTGCAGCGCTGCCCGGTATACGCGTCGACGCCACCGATCGCGGAGACCGGCCTGCCTGCAGGGTACTCCCCTGGGGCCCTGGCCCCGCCGCGCCCCCGGGTGGGGGCAGTCCTACTCGACGGTGACGCTCTTCGCGAGGTTTCGCGGCTGGTCGACGTCGGCGCCGCGGCGGACGCCGATCTGGTAGGCGAGGAGTTGGAGCGGGATGACGGTGACGATGGGGGAGAGCGCTTCGGGCAGGGCCGGGACGCGCAGGACGTGGTCGGCGACGCCGTCGAGCTCGGCGGGGTCGCGGTCGGTGACGACGATGACCTTGCCGTCGCGCGCCTTCACCTCCTGCAGGTTGCTCTTCACCTTTTCGAACACCCGCTTGCCGGTGGCGATGGCGACGACCGGCAGGTTCTCGTCGATGAGCGCGATCGGCCCGTGCTTCATCTCGCCCGCGGGGTAGCCCTCGGCGTGGATGTAGGAGATCTCCTTCAGCTTGAGCGCCCCTTCGAGCGCCACCGGGTACTGGATGCCGCGGCCGAGGAAGAGGAAGTCGGTTGCCGTGTGGTAGCGGCGCGAGAGCTCCTCGATTTCGCGGTCGAGCGCCAGCGCCTCGGAGATCGCCTGCGGCAGGTGGGCGAGCGGGGCGAGGAGCTCGGGCTCGACCTCGCGCCCGAGTTGCTGGCGGAGGTAGAGCGCCAGGAGGTAGAACGCCACCAGCTGGGTGGTGAAGGCCTTGGTCGAGGCGACGCCGATCTCGGGCCCGGCGTGGGTGTAGAGCGTGCCCGAGCTGATCCGCGTCGCCTGCGAGCCGGGGACGTTCGACAGCGCAATCAACCGCGCGCCGCGCTCTTTCGCCGCCTCCATCGCCCAGACGGTGTCGATGGTCTCGCCGGACTGCGAGATGCCGGCGACCAGGACGGACGCGTCGGCGATCGGATCGCGGTAGCGGTACTCCGAAGCGTAGTCGACCTCGACCGGAATCCGCGCCAGCTCCTCGATCAGGAACTTGCCGATGAGCGCCGCATGCCAGGAGGTGCCGCAGGCGAGCAACTGGATGCGGGAGAGCGAGCCCACGTAGTCGGGCGCGAGCTCGAGCGCATCGAAGCCGACCTTGCCGGTCTCGAAGTCGACGCGCCCGCCGAAGGTGTCGCGGGCGGCCTCGGGCTGCTCGAAGATCTCCTTCAGCATGAAGTGCTTGTAGCCACCCTTTTCGACTTGCTGTGGATCCCAGTTGAGGCGCGTCACCGGACGCTTCACGGCGGTGCCCGAACGATCCCAGATCTCGATCCGGGATCGGGTGAGGCGCGCGATGTCGCCGTTGTCGAGGAAGATCACATCGCGGGTGTGAGCGATGAGCGCCGCCGGGTCCGACGCGAGGTAGCTCTCGCCCTGGCCGAGGCCGAGGACGAGCGGCGTGCCCTGGCGCACCGCGACGATCTCCTCTTTCTCCGGGTGGGTGCTCTCGGTTCCAATCAACGCGCAGGCGTACATCCCCTCGAGCTCGCCGACTGCGCGCTTCACCGCCGCCGCGAGATCTCCGGTGTAGTAGGAGGAGACCAGGTTGGCGATCACTTCGGTGTCGGTGTCGGTCGCGAAGGTCCAGCCTTCGGCGAGCAGCCGGCGTTTGATGGCGAGAAAGTTCTCGATGATGCCGTTGTGGATGATCGCGATCCGGTTCTTCGAGTCGACCACCGGATGGGCGTTGCGCTCGGTGGGCTTGCCGTGCGTCGCCCAGCGGGTGTGGGCGATGCCGTAGCTGCCGGAGAGCGGCTGCTCGCGGAGGCGTTCGACCAGCCGGTCGAGCTTACCCTCGGCGCGGCGGATCTCGAGACGGCCGTCGGCGACCACCGCGACGCCGGCGGAGTCGTAGCCCCGGTACTCGAGCCGCCGGAGCCCGTCGATGAGCAGCGGCACGACCTCGCGGGGCCCGACATAGCCGACGATTCCGCACATCTTCAGTCGCTCGCCTTCTTGTTGCTGCGGATACGGCGCTCGGCCCAGCCGGGCACCGTGCGCTGCGGTGAGCGCTCGACCGCGAGGGCGCCGTCCGGCACGTCGCGGGTGATCACCGAACCGGCCCCGGTCGTCGCGTGCGCACCCACTCTCACCGGCGCCACCAGCATCGTGTCGCTGCCGATGAAGGCACCCTCCCCGATCTCCGTCCGGTGCTTGTGCTCGCCGTCGAAGTTGCAGGTGACCGCGCCGGCGCCGATGTTCGCACCTTCGCCGACCTCGGAGTCGCCGACGTAGGCGAGATGGTTGGCCTTCGCCCTCTTGCCCAGTCGGCTGTTCTTGACCTCGACGAAGTTGCCGACCCGCGCGCCGTCGCCGAGCACCGTCCCCGGGCGCAGGCGCGCGAACGGGCCGACCCGGCAGCCGTTGCCGACCGTCGCGCCGTCGAGGACCGAATAGGGTTCGACGACACTGTCCTGGCCGACGCTCGAGTTGCGCATCCAGACACCCTGGTGCAGGGTCGAGCCGGTGCCGACGCGACAGGAGCCGAGCAGCGCCACGTCGGCGTGGACGACGCTGTCGGGAGCGACCTCCGCCTCGGGTTCGATTGCGGTGCGCTCGGGGGCGAAGAGGGTCACGCCGCCGCGCTGGAGCTCGCGCGCTTTGCGCTCGAGGAGCAGTTGGTGCACCCGGGCGAGATCGGCGCGATCGTTGACGCCGAGCGCTTCATCGGGATCTTCGAGCTCGATGACTTCGATCCGCCGGCCGGCCGCCGCAGCGTTGCCGAGCGCGTCGGTCAGGTAGAGCTCACCCTGCGCATTGTCCGGCTCGAGGGCGCTCAGGAAGTCGAAGATCTCGGGGGCGGGTAGAGCGTAAAGGCCGGCGTTGACCCGGCAGATCGCGAGCTGCTCCGGGGTGGCGTCGGCCACCTCGACGATGCGATCGAGCGTCCCGTCGAGCCGTGTCAGGACGCGGCCCAGCGTCCCGGGGTCCCGCAGGGTAGCCGCGGCCATCGCACCCCAGCCGCTGGCGGCTGCCTTGGCGAGCCGATCGAGAGTGGCCGCGCGCACCAGCGGAACGTCTCCGGAGAGGACGAGCAGCAGTGCTGGGCGACCGGCGTGCGGCGCCGCCTGCAGCAGGGCGTGGCCGGTACCGCGCTGCTCGCGCTGCTCGACCCAGGTGAGGTCGGTTTCGGGAAAAGCCGTGCGGACGCTCTCCGCGCGATGCCCGACGACGACCAGCAGGCGATCGCAGCCCGAGAGTCTGGCCGTGGCGAGCACCCGGGCGAGCATCGGCCGGCCGGCGACCTCATGCAGAACCTTCGGCAGCGCCGACCGCATGCGCTTGCCCTGGCCGGCCGCAAGCACCACCGCGATGCGATCCAGCTCGGGGGCGAAGTCAGGGGACATCAATCGGGAGGTGGCGGGGTCGCTAGGTGGCGAGGTTTCGAGGGTCAGGAAGGATCGAGGACGAAGGCGAACTCGGCGCGGCCCAGAACCTCGGCGAAATCGGAGTCATGAAAGGCCTGTACGCGGTTCCTCGCGTTCTGGCCGACGGCGAGCGCCAGGAGCTCCGCCGCCTCCACGACCTCGCCCTCGAGCGCCAGAATGGACGCCGCGAGGTAGGCCATCCGCTCGTCCCGACGGTGGCGACCGCCGCGCCGGCAGATCGCGAGCGCGGCGGCGAAATCGCCGCGATTCTTCGCGATCACGGCCTGGAGATAGGGATCCTCGTCGGCATTCTTCTCATCCCTGTTGGCGAGGCGCTGCTCGCAGAGGGAGAGGTACTGCCGGGCGCGTTCGCCCAGACCCGGATCGTCGTCGGTATCGTGAAGCAGCCGGCGCAAGAGGCTTGCTGCCTCCTTCCAGCGTTTCTGTTGGGTGGCGGCGACCGCGCGGCCGAAGAGCTCGAGCTGGGGATCGGGTGCCGGGACGGACGCCGCGCTGGTCGCGGGACGACGGACGGCGGGGGCGGGCTTCTTGGTGGAGCGCTTCGAAGTGGGCATCAGGTTGGTCGGGGGTCAGCGTTTGCGCAATTCGACGAGGATCTGCTTTGCCACCGCCTTGAGAGTGTCGAAGACCCCGACGCCGGTCGTGGCGACGGCCTCGAAGGTGGGCTCGCGCTTGTAGTTGAGGGTGCGGTACATGTCGGCAACCGGGGCGACCTCCGGCATGTCACGCTTGTTGAACTGCAGCGCATAGGGGATCGTCTGCAGGTCGAAGCCGTGTTCGTGCAGGTTGTCCTCGAGGTTGCGGATCGATTCGATGTTGGCTTCCATCCGTTCCGGCTGGCTGTCGGCCACGAAGATCACGCCATCGACGCCCTTGAGGATGAGCTTCCGGCTGGCGTCGTAGAAGACCTGCCCGGGGACGGTGTAGAGGTGGAATCGGGTCGTGAAACCGCGGATCGAACCGAGATCGAGCGGCAGGAAGTCGAAGAAGAGCGTCCGGTCGGCTTCCGTGGCGAGCGAGATCATCTTGCCTTTCGCCTCCGGCGCAGTCTTGCTGTAGATGAACTGCAGATTGGTCGTCTTTCCACCCAGCCCCGGGCCGTAGTAGACCATCTTGCAGTTGATCTCACGGCTGGCGTAGTTGATAAACGTCATAGCGTCTGGAGTGGCGGCCCGTGGGGGTTCCGGACCTACTCGGAGAAGAGGGCGTCGATGTCCTCGTCCGTGATCTCGGAGAACGGACTCGCATGCGTCGGGCTGGTGGCGCCCTTTTCCTTCTTCGTCTGCATGTCTTCGAAGATGTGATCCATCTCCTGGCTGCCGCGCTTGACGCGCAGTCGCACCAGGCCAAGCGACGAGCGGTCGTCGAAGATGACCAGCAGGATCGCGCGCTTGCCGACGATCGAGATGTGGATGTGATCGCGCTTGCCTTCGTGGAAGAGAACCGAGAACTCGCGCTCGCCGATGAGCTTCGCGAGCCCGTCCGTGGCTGCCACGTTGCCGGCGGTCAAACTCGCCAGGCTGGTGGTGTCGAACTGATCGACTTCGCCCGCGGCGGCGATCTGCTGGCCGTTCTTGTCGATGAGGAAGATGGCCCGGGCGTTGGCCTCCTGGCGCAGTTTCTTCAACGCCCCGTCGAGGCGTTGAAACTCCTCCTGATACAAGACCAGCTCTGCTCCAGCCATCGGTTCGGCTCTCCCGGGCGCTAGGCTTGCCTTCGGGGCGCGCTAGACCCTCGATAAGTTGAAGATAATACGCCACTATAGCTGGGGTCCCCAAGTTCAGCCCGGAGGGCGCCGGGACGGTCGGTGAAGAGGCCGGCAGCTCCCGCCGCGAAGAGCGCCCGGGCGCGCGCGGCGTCGTTCACGGTGTAGACGAGGAGCGGCGGCCCCTCCCGGCGGCCGGCAGCGCGCGCGTCGGCCTCGGCGTCCTGCTCGGAGACATGCAGGCTCCAGGCTTCGAGCTCCTCTGCGAGGCGCTCCACCGCGGGCGACCAGCGGCGGGTGAGCGGGGCGATCCTGGCCGAGGGCGATTGCCGGCGCAGCTCGCGCAGCAGGGCGGCGTCAAAGGAGGAGAAGAGGACGTTGTCGCGTTCTACGGTCGCTGCGAGCGCGAGCCCGGCAAGCCGCCCGCGGTCGGTCGAGTGGCGCTTGAGCTCGATGTTCACCGGGAAATCCCCCGGCAGCGCGGCGAGGAGCTCGGCCAGGGCCGGGATGCGTCCGGTGAGCGCGGATCTCTCCGGATGACGCAGCTCGAGAGCCGCGAGCTCCTGCAACGTGGAGCTCTCGACGACCAGATCGGAGCGTCCAGCGAGCCGCGCGAGGTTCGCGTCGTGGTGGAGGACGAGAACGTTGTCGGCGGTCGCCTGGACGTCGAACTCGAGGAGGTCCGCCCCTTCGTCAATGGCGAGGAGCAAGGCGGGAATCGTGTTCTCGAGCCGCGGCTCGGCGCCGCGGTGGGCGATGATCCAGGGGGGCTTGGGGAGTCTCACCTGTGACTCATCTTCCGCCGCGCGTGCCCGGCGCGCAAGCGCCGGCGGCGAGACCGGCTCGGGTGCCGCTCCGGCGTCCGAGACGGTTGTGGCGGCGGCCACGAAAGCCTTCGGTAAAGGGGGTTAGGATGCCCTTCGACTGTTTGTCGAGCTGCTGGGTTCCTGCGCCTGCCGAGGGTAGCGATGCCACCAAGGTCTCACCTCAGAGTCGATCGCGGCCGCCGCCGTCGCCGGTTGTCTGCGGCTGCTCTCGCGGCTGCGGGTCTCTTTTGCTCTACCGGTCTTTTCGCCCAGGGCTTGCCACGCACTCTCCGTTCGCCGGCAATCGAGCAGTTGCGACTGCTGACGGAGTGGAAGGAGGGCCTCACCGCCGCCGAGCGCAAGATCGAGTCGCAGCTCCTCTTCGCCCTCGAGCGCCGCGCCGGCCGCTTCGCCGGTCAGGCCGCGGAAGCCCTGGCGACCGTGGAGGTGCCGGCGATTCCCGCCGACGGCCGCGTGGAGGTCGACATCGATCTCGCCGTGACGGCCGATCCCGCGGCGCTCGCGAACCGCATCCGGGCGTTCGGTGGGGCGGTCGGCTTCGCTTCGGCCCGCTTCCGGGCGCTGCGAGCGACCGTCGACGCGCAGGCGCTCCGGCCGCTCGCGGCTGCAGCCGAGGTGCGACGGATCGTGCCGGCGAGGCAGGCGTTCACCCATCGCGTGATTTCGCAAGGCGATCGCGTGCATGCCGCCGACACGGCGCGCAATCTCTGGGGCCTCGATGGCGGCGGGCGCAAGATCTGCGCGCTCTCCGACGGCGTCGAGGCGCTCGCCTACTCGCAGGCGACCGCCGAGCTTCCGGCGGTCGATGTCCTGCCGGGGGAAGAGGGGGGGGGCGACGAAGGCACCGCCATGCTCGAGATCGTTCACGACCTCGCGCCGGGCGCCGCGCTCGGCTTCGCCACAGCCTTCGGCGGCGTGGCGCGGTTCGCGCAGAACATCCTCGACCTTGCCGCGAGCGGCTGCCAGGTGATCGTCGACGACGTCATCTACCTGGTCGAGTCGCCGTTCGAGGACGGCGATATCGCCGCCGCGGTCGACGAGGTCGCTGCCCAGGGGGTGCTCTACCTCTCTTCGGCCGGCAACGAAGGGAATCTGGCCGACGGCACCTCGGGCACCTGGCAGGGGGATTTCGTCGCCGGTCCCCCCCTGCCGGCGCTGCCCGGGCTCGAGCTCCACGACTTCGGCGGCGGTGCGGTCTCGAACCTGGTGCTGAAGAGCGCGCCGGCTGTGGTCCTGCACTGGACCGATCCTTTCGGCACGGCGGCGAACGACTACGACCTCTACGTGCTCTCGGGCGATCTCTCCACGATCGTGCGCTTCTCGAACAACACCCAGAACGGCAGCGGGGGCGACGACGATCCGGTCGAGATCGTGAGCTTCTTCGGTTCGGGGGCGTCGCTGGGGGAGCGCCTCGTGGTGGTGCGCGCCGCGGGCGCCGGCCGGCTGCTGAATCTGGTCGGCTTCCGCGGCGAGCTCGAACAGGCGACGCCGAGCGCGCTACGCGGGCACGCCGCCGCCGCCGGCGCGCTGGCGATCGCCGCTGCGCCGGCCGCCGCGGGCTACGCCTCCGGCCAGCCCTCCGGACCTTTTCCGCTCACCTTCGACGCCGGCCAGCAGAGCGAAACGTTCAGCGCCGACGGGCCGCGGCGGATCTTCTTCTCCGCCCAGGGTGCCCTCCTGCCTGGAGCGCCGCCGGGCGACTTCTCCGCCACCGGCGGAATCGTGCGCGAGAAGCCCGAGCTCACGGCCGCCGACGGCGTCTCGACCTCGGTGGCTGGCTTCACGCGTTTCTTCGGTACTTCCGCCGCAGCTCCGCACGCTGCGGCGCTCGCGGCGCTCTATTGGGGCGCTCTCCCGGGACTCGCCGCCGACGCCGTGCGCACCGCGCTCCTCGCCGAGGCGCTCGACATCGAGGCGCCCGGGCCCGATCCGACGACCGGGCGTGGGCTGGTCGATCTCGGGGCGATGCTCACCGCCGCCGCCGTACCTCTGCGCGCCAACCTCGAGCTCGGTGCAGTCGTTGCGGTGGAGCTCTCCGGAAACGGCGACGCGGTGCTCGATCCGGGAGAGCGTTTTCGACTCGATGTCGAACTGGCGAACGTCGGTGGCACCGCGGCGCTGGCGGTCTCGGCCGAGCTCGCGGCGCAGAGTGCCGATGCCACGGTGCTCGACGCGGTGGGGGGTTGGGCGGATCTCGCGCCCGGGTCGAGCGGGTCTACCGGCGCCGGCGGGTCCGGCGATGGCTTCGTGATCGAGATCGCGGGCAGCGCGGATTGCGGGACGATCTTGTCCTTTGCCCTCACGGCTTTCTACGCCGGCGGGATCGCGCCCGAGACGCTGCCCTTCTCGCTCACCCTGGGGACTCCGGGAGAAGCGGTCCGGTTCGCCTACACCGGCCCACCGGTCTTCATCGCGGACTCGCCCGCGAGGGGGGCTCCAGGCGCGCCGGCGCTCGCGACACTCGCGGTGGACGGCCTCGGGGGCCGCCTGAGAGATCTCGATTTTGCCTTCGACGGCGACCTCTGCACGATCGTCAACGGGGCGACCACGGTGGGCCTCGAGCACCCGTTCGTGAGCAACCTCCTGATCGAGCTCGTCGCACCGTCCGGTGCGGTCGCGCCGCTCGTCCGGTATGCCGACGGCTTTGGCAACCACTTCTGCCAGACCCGACTCGACGACGAGAGCGCCGGCTCGTCGATCCAGAGTGTGAGCACGGGAGACAATCCGTTCACCGGCAGCTACCTGCCGGCGTGGCCGTTGACGCACTTCGACGGCGAGGATCCGAACGGCGTCTGGACGCTCCGGGTCACCGACTGGAATCCCCTGGACGTCGGAAATATCCGCGCCTTTTCGTTGACGGCGACGCCCGCGATCTGCCGCAGCTTCGTCGGCACCGTGGAGATCCCGGCGGCGCGTCCGGCCGCGCTCGCAGCGCTCGCGCTTCTTCTCGCAGCGGCCGCCCTCCGCGTTCTGTCGCGCCGCAGGGCGGCGAGCTCCGGCGACGCTTCGGAGGGTGGGGAGGGTAGTGAGGGTAGGGAGGGTGGGGTGAGCGCGGATGCTTGAGGCGCCTGGGCCCGCGGCGGCGCCGGAGCTCGCCGGCCGGCGGCGCGACCTGTGGCTCTGGCTCGTGCCGGTCGTCCTCGCGTTGGTTCTCTTCGCGTTCGCCGGCGGAAGCGCCGCGTGGGCACCGCGCGGTTGGGCTCCGGAACCGGCGCTGCTCTTGCTGCTGCTCGGCGCCGCCCTCGCCGGCGCGCTCCATCGCCCGTTCGGCGGCGCCTCGCTCGCCCTCGGAGCGATGGTCGTCTTCCCCGGATTCGCGCGCCTCGGCATCGTCCCGGCCGGCTGGCTGGTGGCCGTAGCTCTGGTCGGAGCGGAGCTCCTGCAGCGTTTCATCGAGGCCCGGCGCGACCTGCCGCTGCCCGAACGCCGGAGTTTTTCGCGGCTCGCCGGATGGGTGGCGATCGCGGAGATCTCGGTGCTCGCCGCCGGCGGGATCTTCCTCCTTTTGCCCGACCGGCAGGGGCTCGCCGCGATGCTCTCCGGGCTCGCCTGGCTGGCGATTCCGCTCGCCTACGAGGTCACCATCCGGCGCTCGACGCGACGGGAGTCGGTGCTCGAGTTCCTGCGCTCCCAGGTGTCGTTGGCTTTCGACCTGGGTGGTCTCGCGCTCGGTGCGATGGTCGTCGTCCTGGCGGAGCGCGCCGGCTGGGAGATCGCCTGGCTCGTCCTGGGAGGGTTCGCACTGCTCGCCGGCGAGGCGGCGCGCAACGGTCTCGCTGCTGCCGGGCACGTCCGCCGGCTCGACGAAGCGCACCGGCTGCGGCGCGCCGGCGCGGCGCGCGCCGGGGGCGGCGCCGGCGGCGCTGGAGTCGTGGGCGTCGCCGAGCAGGTGCGCTCCGAGTGCGCTTCACTGCTCCCGTTTTCCTGGTTCCAGCTCGAGCTCGAGGTCCCCGACCAGGGCCGGGCGAGCTGGTGGGCGGAGGCCGGCGCCGCCTTGAGCCCGGGAGCGCCCGCGCCGCCGCCGGTGCCTCCGGCGCTGCCCGGCATCCACCGCCGCGGGGCCTGGAAGATCGTCGAGCGCGGGCTGGGGGATCCGCGGCCGATCGGCTGGGTGCGGCTGTGGTTCGATCCGCGGCGCATCGAGCCGCGGGCCCTCGAGCTCTTCAACGGTCTCCTGCCGCAGATGGCCGCCTCGCTGCGCGCAGCGCTGGTCGAACGGGCGGCGAAAGTCGACCCCTTGACCGGGGCCGCATCGCGCCGGGTTCTCGAACAGCGGCTCGCGGAGACTTTCTTTCGCAGCCGCGAGGAGGGGAGCTCGATGGCCGTGGTGATCTGCGACCTCGATCACTTCAAGCGCATCAACGACACCTATGGCCACCCGACCGGCGATCTGGCGCTGAAGGCGGTCGCCCAGCTCCTCCTCGCCCCGGCGCGCGGCGACGACCTCTGCGCCCGTTTCGGCGGCGAGGAGTTCGTGCTGCTCTTCGAGGAGACCACCGGCGAGACCGCGCTCGAGATCGCCGAGCGCCTGCGCAAGCGCGTCGAGGCGCTCGTCCTGAAGGCGCCCTCGGGCGAGGCCATCGCGCTGACGATGAGCGTCGGCGTCGCCGCCGCCCCCGAGCTCGCCGTGAAGAGCGCCGACGATCTCCTGCATCTCGCCGATCAGGCGCTCTACACCGCAAAGCACCTCGGGCGGAACCTCTGCCTGCTCGACACCGGGCAGGGTCGCCTGCGCACCGCTGCGGGCGATGTCGTCGAGCTGGCCGAGACCGTCTCTGTCCCCGAAGCGCCGGTCTTCTTCGCCTAGCGGTGGGGTCCACTTCGTCTACAATCCGCCATTCGACGAGTGCCTAGAGAAAGAACGGAGGAGTCCGTGTCAGCCAGTGCATCCCGTTGGGCCTTGATCCTCGGCGCTTCGAGCGGCTTCGGTGAAGCCGCGGCGCTCGAGTTCGCCGCCGCCGGCTATGACATCTTCGGCGTCCACTTCGATCGCCGCCAGGCGATGCCGCACGTCGAGGAGATCGTCGCCGCCATCACGGCGCTGGGCCGCCAGGCGCATTTCTTCAACATCAACGCCGCCGACCACGACCGGCGCAAGGAGACGGTCGGCGAGATTCTGCGCCTCGCCGGCGGCCGGCCGGTCGGGGTCCTGATGCACTCGCTCGCCTTCGGCACGCTCAAGCCGTTCATCGCCGACGACGAGAAGGAGGCGATCACGCCGGCGCAGATCGAGATGACCCTCGACGTCATGGCGAACTCGCTGGTCTACTGGACGCAGGATCTGGTGCGCACCGGGGCGCTCGGGGAGGGCGGCCGGATCTTCGCCATGACCTCCTCCGGCGACCACATCGTCTGGAAGGCCTACGGCGCGGTCTCGGCGGCGAAGTCGGCGCTCGAATCCCACGTCCGCCAGCTCGCGGTCGAGCTCTCGCCGCTGGGCATTTCGGTCAATGCGATCAAGGCCGGGGTCACCGACACGCCGGCGCTGCGCAAGATTCCGGGCAACGTCCAGATCGTCGAGAGCGCCATGGCACGCAACCCCTCCGGCCGCCTCACCACCACGCGCGATATCGCCAGGTGCCTGGTGGCGCTCTCGGAGCCGGGAACCTACTGGCTCACCGGCTCGGTGCTGAACGTCGACGGCGGCGAGGACATCGCCGGCTGAGCGGTCTCCGCGCCGTCCCGGGTGCGGGCGGCGACGAGGTGCCGCGTTGACACCCGCCAGAGGCGTTCCGTAGACTGCCAGATTGGACGGGGCGTAGCGCAGCCTGGTAGCGCACCTGCCTTGGGCGCAGGGGGTCCCCAGTTCAAATCTGGGCGCCCCGACCAGCTCTTGGACGGACATCCAGAAGCAGCCGACGACAGGAGCCCGCAGCGTTTAGCTGCCTGTAGCTCAGTTGGATAGAGCAGCGGCCTTCTAAGCCGCGGGTCGGGGGTTCGAATCCCTCCAGGCAGACCAGTTCGGACGGTCCGCAGGGAAGGACAGCAGCAAGCCGGTATCAGGCAGTATGGTGAGCGTAGCTCAATGGTAGAGCCCCGGATTGTGGTTCCGGCTGTTGCGGGTTCGAGTCCCGTCGTTCACCCCATTTTTCGCAGCAGGTCTCTCAGAACGCCGCGCCCGTAGCTCAGCTGGATAGAGCGTGAGCCTCCGGAGCTCAAGGTCACAGGTTCGACTCCTGTCGGGCGCACCATTCAACCCCCACCTTTACAGCACTTTGCTGGATCGCCGCTAGAGGCGCCGTCCGCGTCACCAGAATCGGGGCCGATCCGGGGACGATTGATCGATTCAGGTGCGAGGATCCATCGAGTTTTGGGTTTCGCACAGCGGCTCGGCGCCTTCGTTGAGAATTGCCATATATCGAACGTAGGCGAAGACTCGGTTGCGCTGGTTGCCGGTGATTTCCCGAGCGATTCCGAGTTCAACCAGCGTCTCTATACCTGTGGATGCCGTGTGGAATGACGTTCCTGTGCGCCGAGCAAGCTCTGCGATGTTCGCCACGGGGTGTGAACGCAGTGCTTGGTACAAGCGCACCAGGCTCGCGGCACCTTGGTTCACTCGCAATTCATCTTCGCGGAAGAGCGCCAGGAAAAGGTGCATGGTCTCTACAGCGCCGCCAGCGGTTTCGGTGACTCCGGTGAGGAAGAACTCCAGCCAGGCTTCCCAGTCGCCATCGCTTCGAACCGCATCGAGCAGCCTGTAGTGCTCCATCCGGTTCTGCTTGAAGTAGAGGCTGAGGTAAAGCAGGGGCTGACCCAGAACCCCTAACGTAACAGCAGCAGGCGGGGCGCAGTGTCGACGGTTCTGCTAATATTGGGGCAACAACACCCGCCACGCCTCTGAGGGGTTCGCCCCGCATGCGCACCTGGCGGGTTACTTATTTCTGGCCAGGTTGGATGCGATATTCAAAGCCTGCCCTCTCCCTCGAAGAGCAAGTCGACCTGTTGATTGCCCGAGGCTTGGCAGTCCCCGATCGCGCCAAGGCGATCCGGCTTCTTTCTCACATCAGCTACTACCGGCTGCGCGCGTATTGGCTCCCGCTGGAAAAAGGGGGCACAGGCAACCCCCATTCGTTTCGCCCAGGGGCGACATTCGACAACGCTCTGGGCCTCTACGTATTCGATCGAACTCTCCGATTGCTCCTGCTCGATCTTATCGAGCGGTTCGAGGTATCCGTCCGCGCGCGGTTGGCACAGGCCCTGACGATGCGATACGGGCCGCACGCCCATCTCGGTGCAGAGCTCTTCGATGGCCCGGACAAACACACGGAGTGCCTGAAGAGCCTGGCCGAAGAGATCGACCGTAGCCACGAGGTGTTCATCCAGCACTACAAGGCCACCTACACCGACCCGGCGTTCCCGCCACTCTGGGCATGTTGTGAGGTCATGAGTTTCGGCCTGCTGTCGAAGTTGATCAAGTCCCTTCGCCATAGGGCAGACCGCCAATCTGTCGCGGAGGCCTAAGGCGTGGATGAAAAGGTCTTCTGTTCGTTTCTGCATCATCTGTGCAACGTCCGAAATCTTTGCGCGCATCACAGTCGTATCTGGAATCGGCGCTTCACGTTCACGATGAAACTGCCGAAGAATGCCAAAGATTTGGCGGAGAGATTCAACGGTGGAGCAGAGCGAAACCTCTTCAATACGCTTGCAATGCTGGATCAAGTCATTTCAATCGTCAGTCCGGAGTCCGATTGGCATAGGCGCCTGCTGGCGTTGATGGACAGCTGCCCTGAAGCTGACCCGGTGGCAATGGGATTCCCGGTGACCAGGCGAACCCGTTCCTTTTTAGCTGACCAGGACCAGGAGCGCGTGCGGCTGGAGCCGCCTTTCGGGCGGCAGGAGCCCAGTCCTGCATGACGTCGTAGATGACGTTTCACGGCTTCGGCGCCCGGGTCGGGCGCGAGGTGGCGCCCAGGCCCCGAGCTTGCGTCGTGTCATTTTCCACAGCCCCGAAACCGCAGGATGCTAGAATCTCCCCAAGTATCCGAGGAGGCAGAGCCATGTTCTCAGCTCGCAGCCGTGTCGTTCCGTTGTCCGTCCTGCTGGTTGCCGTTGCCCTGGCTGCGATGTCCGCGTTCTTCGCGCCCGCGGCCGAGGCGACGGTCTATACCGTCACGATGAAGAACGGCACCACTTTCGACACCCGCTATCAGCCGGAAGAGGCGAGCTGGGACTCGAACATGGTCGTCCTGATGACCGAGTTCGGCAACCGCATCGCGCTCCCTTCGGTCGACATCGACAGCGTGACGGTCGACAGTGAGAGCCGCGGTTTCGGCCACCAGCTGAACGCCTCCACCATGGCGCTCGGCTGGGCACCGAACGACGGCTTGGACATGAACTCCGAGGAAGGCAAGGCTTTTCTCGCCGCGGAGGCTGCGGGCGCTGCCGCGGGCGCTGCCGGGCAGGCGCCGCCGGTTTACAATCAGCAGCAGTTCATCGAGCCGGGGCAGACGACAGGTCTTCCGGTCTGGATGACTGGCGTCAACGCAGTGCCGCAAACGGCGCCGGTGACGCAGGTGCCGCAGGCGGCGCAGGCGCCGCCGCAGCAGTAGAGGTTCCCGATTTGCAGTGCCGCAGGGCTCCGCGCGGTGCGGAGTCTTCCTTGACAACCACGACGTAGCGGTGGCCCCGCGAGAAATCGCGGGGCTCGCAAGAGGGAAGCCGGTAGGAAGCCGGCGCGGCCCCCGCCACTGTAACCGGGTACGAAACCGGAGACACCACTGCGCGCCAGAGATCGAGATTCGGTCGGGCGCGCGGGAAGGTCCGGGAGTAGGAAGATCCGGGAGCCAGGAGACCTGCCGCTCGTCCGATGTATTCGTCCCCCGGGGTGTGGGGAGCGATCCCGGCCGGCCTCGCCGCACGCCCCCCGCTCGTCTCCTCGATCCCTTTCGGCGAAACATCGATTCTCGCGAAAGGAGATCGGCCATGCGCCCTTCCCTCGTAGTTTTCGCTGCGCTCCTCGGGGGAGTGACCGCAGCCACCCCTGCCGTGCCCCAGAGCTCCGCGCCGTTTGCGGACTCGATCACCATCACCGCCACCGCCACGCCCGAGAAGACCTCCGAGGTGACGGCCACGGTCGACGTCATCTCGGCCGAGGAGCTCGCTGACCGCGCCGCGGTGCAGGCGATCGACCTCCTGCGCACCCTTCCCGGCCTCGAGCTCGTGCAGGCCGGATCGGCCGGCAAGGCGACCTCGCTCTTCTCGCGCGGCACCAACTCGAGCCACACCCTGGTGCTGTGGAACGGCATCGAGCTCAACGACCCCTATCTCGGCGGCTTCGACTGGTCGACGCTCTCGACCGATGGCGTCGAGCGGATTGAAGTCGTCCGTGGGCCGTTCTCTGCGCTCTACGGTTCGGGCGCGCTCGGTGGCGTCGTCCAGCTCGTGACGCGCCGCGGCGGGGGAGACGGCGCCCATTTCGGCGACGCCCGGCTCGAAGGTGGCTCGAACAACTACCTGCGGGGTGGCGTCGCCGGCGGAAGGCGCTTCGGTGCCTTCGCAGTCGACCTCTTCGGCCACCTGCGGCGCGGCGAGGGTGAGATCGCCAACGACTTCTACAACGGTGAAGAGCTCGACCTCGCGCTCGACGGCGCGCTCGGCGATTCCGCGACACTCGGTGCGCTCGTGCGTTGGGCGGCGAGCGACATCGGCATTCCCTACGACTATTCCGGTCAGCCGGCGCTGCGGCGTGAGCAGAGTTTCGACACAACCTCGATCGCGGTGCCGTTCGCGTGGACCGGAGCCCTCTGGCACCTCGAGGCCCAGGCGGCGACGAGCGCCACCGATCTCGCGCTGAGCGATGCCGACGATGCGTTCGCGGCGAGCCGGGCCGAGGCCGGCCGCGACCAGGCCCGCCTCGTCCTGCGGCGAAGTTTCGGCGAGAACCTGGAAGCGACCATGGGCGGCGATTGGGACCGCCAGGAGGTCCGCAGTGGCGATGCCTTCGGACCGGGCCTCACCGACGAGCGCCAACGTACCTGGGCGGCTTTCGGACAGCTGTCGTGGCAAACCGGCCCGCTGCGCGTCGATGCCGGAGTGCGCCGCGACGACAACGACGTCTTCGGCGCCGAGACCAGTGCCAAGGCGGGAGTCGCTTGGGCCGTCTCCGATGCCTGGCGGCTGCGCGCGACCTACGGCGAAGCCTTCCGCGCCCCGTCGCTCGCCGACCTTTACTATCCCGGTTTTTCGAATCCCGAGCTCGAGCCCGAAAGCTCTCGGAGCTACGAGCTCGCCGTCGAAGGCGGGAAGGGAGCCTGGCGCACGATGGTGGCGCTGTTCGAGAACGATCTCGACAACCTGATCGAGTTCGACTTCGTGACCTTCGTGCCGCAGAACCTCGGACGCGCGCGGGCGCGCGGCGTCGAAGGCTCTCTCGCTCTCCGGCGCAGCCTCGTCGACGCCCGGCTGGTCGCGACCTGGCTCGACGCCGAGAACCTCGATACCGGCGGACCTCTCCTGCGCCGTCCCGAAGAGAGCGCGAGCCTGGTCGTCTTTGTCCGTCCGGGGGTGTGGACCGTGGGCGGCGTCCTGCGCTATATCGGCGACCGTACCGACTTCGGCGACGTTGCTCTTCCCGCCTACTCGACGCTCGACCTGTCGCTCGCGTGGAAACCGGGTGAGCGTTGGGAGCCGTTCGTCCGCGTCGACAACGTCCTCGACGAGAGCTACGAGGAGGCGGCGGGTTACCCGGCTTCGGGGGTCGGTTTCCGCGCCGGAATCGGCCTGCGGTTCTGATCGTGTCGTGTCGGCGCGCAGCGTCTGTTGCCGGGCTCGTGGTCTGCGCATGGGCCTGCGGCGCTCCGCCGCGAGCCCTTCCAGGGGCAGGCGGACGCATCGCGGTGATGGCGCCCGCCGCCGCGGAGACGTTGGTCGAGCTCGGAGTCGCCGGCCGTATCGTCGCGGTCGGCGACTTCGTCGACTGGCCGCCGATCCTTGCCGGGCTGCCGAAGATCGGCGGGCACGATGCCCCCAATCCCGAGCGTCTCGTGGAGCTCGACGTGGCGCTCCTGTTCACGGCGGCGAGCGCAGCCGGGCGCGGTGAACATGCGCGGCTCGAGGAGCTCGGCATCCGGGTCAGCGCTCTCGACACGTCGACTTTCGGCGGCACGCTCGCGGCGATCACCGAGATCGGCCGCCAGGTCGGACGCGAGCCGGAGGCGCGCGCCCTGCGCGAGCGCATCGCCGGCCGTCTCGAGGCCGTGCGCCAACGTGCGGCGATGGCGCCGCGTCGGCGCGTGCTGGTCGCCGTCGGGCACGACCCGATCTTCGTCGCCGGGCCCGGGTCACATCTCGATGAGCTGGTGACGCTCGCCGGCGGCGAGAACATCGCCCGCGATGCGCTCTCTCCCTACCCGATGGTTGCTCTCGAGACGATTCTCGAACGCGCGCCGGAGGTCATCGTCGACAGCGCCGACAATCGGCTGGGCCAGCCGCGCGGTTGGACGGCTGGATTCTGGACGAAGTGGCCGTTCCTGCCGGCGGTCGCCCAGGGCCGGGTGGCCTTCGTCGATCCCTGGCAGCTGCTCGTGCCCGGGCCGCGGCTCGCCGAGATGGCCGAGCTCATGGGCCGGCTCGTCCATCCCGAGCTCTTCGGAGCGCCGCGGCCGGAGGATTTCGCGGGCGCTCCGGCGGCGGACGAGAGTCGATGAACGCGCCGCACCCGGACCGGCACCCGGACCGGCAGGCGAACCCGCAGTCGGACCGGCCGGCGACTCCCGCGCGCCGCCTTGTGCTCGTGACCCTCGGCCTCACCGGACTGTTGGCGGTCGCGGTGGCGATCGCGGTCAGCTTCGGCGCTGCCGCGGTGCCCCTCTGGCAGCGCCTCTTCCTTGGCAGTGCCTGGAGCGAGGCGCAGCAGGCGATTCTCCTTGCGCTGCGCCTGCCGCGGGTGCTCACCGCGGCAGCGCTCGGCGGGCTGCTCGGCGTCGCCGGCGTCGCTTTTCAGGCGCTGCTGCGCAACCCGCTCGCCGACCCCTACGTCCTCGGCGTCTCGGGCGGCGCGAGTCTCGGTGGAGTGGTCGCGCTGATCGTCGGCGTCGGCGGCCTCGGCGTGCCGCTCGCGGCCTTCATCGGCGCCCTGGTGTCGCTGGTCGCGATCGAGCGCATCGCGACCAGCGGCGGGCGCCTCACCGTCCTCACGCTGCTCCTGACCGGCGCGATCTTCAACGCCTTCAGCGCGGCACTGATCTATTTTCTGCAGAGCGTGGCTTCGCGCGAGGAGCTCTCCGCCATTGTCTTCTACCTGATGGGCCGCGTTCCGAGCTCGGGTGCGCTCACTCTCGTGGGGCTCTGGGCGGCCGGTGTCGCGATCACGCTCGCCCTCTTCGCTTCGGCGCGCGACTTCAACGCCCTCACCACCGGGGAGGAAGGGGCGTCGCAGCTCGGCGTCGACGTCGAGCGGCTGAAGCGGCGGACTTTCGTGCTCGGTTCGCTGGCCACGGCGCTGGCCGTCTCGAGCGCCGGCCTCATCGGCTTCGTCGGTCTGGTCGTGCCGCATCTCCTGCGCCGGCTGCTCGGTCCCGACCATCGCCTGCTCCTGCCGGCGGCGTTCCTCGGCGGGGCGAGCTTTCTGGTCCTGGCCGACCTCGCGGCACGCACGCTCGCGGCGCCCACCGAACTGCCGGTGGGAGTCGTGACGGCCCTCCTCGGCGGACCGTTCTTCCTGCTGCTCCTGCGCCGCCGCGGGGCGGGGTTCGCTGGCTCCGCTGGCTCCAGGAACTCCGGTGGCTCCGGTGGCTGACACGGTCGCAGAGACACCCCCGCTGCTCGAAGTGCGCGACCTTTCGGTCGCCTATGGCACGCGCCTGGCGCTCGACGGCGTCACCTTCAGGCTCGCGCCCGGGGAGGTGGTCGGCCTGCTGGGACCGAACGGCGCCGGCAAGAGCACCCTGGTGCGGGCGATCTCGGGTGTGCTCACGGACGACTCCGGCAGCGTGAAGCTCCGTGGCGACGAGCTCCGCAGCCTGCCGCGCAAGGAGATCGCGCGGCGCATCGCCGTCGTGCCGCAGGAGCCGCGTTTCGACTTCCCGTTCACCGTTCTCGAGGTCGTGGTCATGGGACGCCATCCCCATCTCGCCGGCCTCGCCTTCGAGTCCGGTCACGACCTCGCGATCGCACGCCAGGCCCTGGAGCGCTGCGGAGCGCTGCATCTCGCCGCCCGGCCGATCGACCAACTGTCGGCCGGCGAGCGCCAGCGGATCGTCTTCGCCCGCGCCCTCGCCCAGCAGGCGCCGATTCTTCTCCTCGACGAGCCGGTGAGCTTTCTCGACCTGCGCTTCCAGGTCGAGCTCTTCGATCGCGTGCGCGAACTGGCGGAAGCGGGCACGGGTGTCGTCGCAGTGCTGCATGACCTCAACCTCGCCGCCGAATACTGCGACCGCATCGTCCTGCTGCAGGCCGGCCGGGTGGTCGCCGCCGGGTCGACCACTGAGGTGTTGACCTACAAGAACCTGACGGCGGTCTACGAGACCGAGATCTACGTCGATCTCAACGACCTGACGGGCGCCCTCGTGGTCACGCCGCTGTCGAGCCGGGCGCGCCGCCGGCTGCTCCAGGTGTCGGCCGGGCCGCCGGAGCTGCCGGAGGTGCCGGAGCCGTCCGGGCTGCCGGCAAGGGCGGCAGACGGCCGCCCCGCAACACCGTAGAATCCGCCCATGCTCCTCTGTCGCTTCGGCCCCGAGGGCCTGTTGGCCGCAGGGGAATCGCTCGCCCGGCTGCGCGTACTGTTCTCGGATCCGTTCGAGACGCCGCTCTCGCAGTGGCAGTTCGGCCGCGCGATCGACCTCGCACAGGGCGAGGCGCTGCGCGCCCCGCTCGTGCCCGGAAAGATCGTCTGCGTCGGCAGGAACTACCGCGACCACGCCGCCGAGCTCGGGAATCCTCTCCCCACCGAGCCGCTGATCTTCCTCAAGGCGCCGTCCTGCGTCATCGGTCCGGCGACCGCGGTCGTCTTGCCGCCCGAAAGCGCGCGGGTCGATTTCGAAGGCGAGATCGCACTCGTCCTGAAGCACCGGCTGCGGCGGGTCGGAGCGGCTGAGGCACTCGCCGGCATCCTCGGCGTGACCTGCGCCAACGATGTCTCGGCGCGCGATCTGCAGAAGCGCGACGGCTCGTTCTCGGGCGCGAAATCTTTCGACACCTTCTGCCCCCTCGGACCGGCGATTCTGATCGATCCCGACTTCACCAACCTCGAGGTCCGGACGCGGGTGAATGGTGAGGAACGTCAGCACGGCCGGGTGGGGGAGATGGTCTTCGGCTTCGCCGAGCTTCTCGCTTACGCTTCCTGCAGGATGACGCTCGAGCCCGGAGATCTCTTCCTCACCGGAACCCCGGCCGGCGTCGGTCCGCTTGCCGACGGCGACCGGATCGAGGTCCAGATTCCCGGGGTCGGCATCCTGGCGAACCCGGTCGAGACCTTCAGGCAGTAGCGCAGCGGCAGGGACGCTGGCGCCCCGCTACCGGGACGCCGCCGGGCGCCACAGGACGAGCCCCAGCGCGGCGAGCGGCAGGAGGTGAATCGCTCCGCCCGCCGTCCGGCCGAGAAAGAAAAGCGCCAGCCAGAGGCCGAGCGCTGCAGCGGCGGCGAAGAGCCGCAGGAGCGGAGACATCCTGCGCATTCTAGTGCCTGGAGCTCACGCTATTCTCATGCGATGCGGAGCTGGCGCTTGACCCGTCGCGAGACCCTGTTCACCCATCGCCTGTTCGCCCTCCACCGCGACTCGCTGGAGGCTCCCATCGCCGAGTCGGAGGTCGTGTCGACGCGCGAAGCGCTCACCCTCGACGCTCCGACCTGGGTGAACGTCATCGCGCTGCTGGCGGACGACCGGGTGCTCCTCGTCCGGCAGTGGCGCTATGGAATCGGTGCCCCGACGCTCGAGATTCCCGGCGGCATGGTGGAGGTCGGGGAGGGCGAGGCTCCCGAGGCCGCCGCCGGCCGCGAGCTCTTCGAGGAGACCGGCTATCGCGCCGGCCGGCTCACCTACCTCGGAGAGGTCGAGCCGAATCCGGCCTTCATCACCAACCGCTGCCTGACGTTCGTCGCGCACGATCTCGTGCAGCTCGGCGAGCCCGAAGGGGACGGCGAAGAGGAGCTCGTCGTCGAGAGCGCGGCGCTCGCCGAGATCCCCCGGCTCATCGTCTCCGGGGCGATCCGCCACGCCCTGGTCATCGCGGCGTTCTATCTTTTCGACCATTCGCGGAGCTCGGTATCGGACACGGAGCTCCGCAGGAGCTCCTCGTGATGCTCGAAGCGGTGACCTTCGATGTCACCCATACGCTGCTCGCCTGCCCGGCGCTCGGGCGGCAGTACGCCGAGGTTCTCGCGCGGCACGGCATCGAGGTCGCAGCAGCGGACGTGGAGGCCGCGATTCCGCTCGTCTGGCAGGAGCTCGCCTGCGCGGCGTCGCCGGCGCGCGACCGGTTCCTGCACCATCTGCACGGCGCGCGCGGCTTCTGGCGCCATTTCGTCGAGCGCACCTGCGAGCTCCTGGACGCTCCGCGCCCCAGCCCCTTTGCGGCCGCCGAGCTCTTCGATCGCTTCGCCCAGGCGGAGGCCTGGGAGGTCCCCCCGGGCACGCACCGGATGCTCGCCGACCTCAAGCGCCGCGGGCTCAAACTGGCGGTGATCTCGAACTGGGATCAGCGGCTGCCACTCCTGCTCGAGCGTCTCGAGCTGGCCGACCTCTTCGACAGCTTCGCGATCTCCGCCATCGTCGGCGCCGAGAAGCCTCATCCGCGGATCTTCGAAGCGGCACTGGCGGCGCTCGGCGTGCCCGCGGCGCGCGCGCTGCACGTCGGCGACAGCCGGCGCGACGACTACGAAGGCGCCCTCGGGGCCGGCATGCAGGCGCTGCTGCTCGCGCCCGGGGGCGGCGGTGATTTGACGAGCCTGGCGGAGCTTCCCGAGCTGCTCTTCGGCGAGCGCCGGCACGCCGGATAGACTCCGGTGCGATGCGCCAGCTGCTCGCGGTTGCGCTCGGTGGAAGCGTGTTCGCCGCTTGGCTCGCCGCCTTGCTCGCGGGGCTCGTCGCCTGCTCGCCGAGCCCGCCGCCCACAGCGCAGAAGCCTGCCGAGCTCGCGACCGTCGAGGTCGCCGCGGCGCCGGACGCCGCTTACTCGATCGCCGACGACAAGGTCGAACGGCGGGCGAATCCCAACGCCATCGCCGGCGCGCTGCCCGACGGATTCCCGACCGACATCCCGATCTACCTGCCCTCGAGCCTGGTCGATTTCACTTCCCGCCCGGAGGGCGATGCGGTCGTCGTTTTCGCGACGCCGGCGGCGGTCTCCACCGTCTCAGCCGCGCTGAGTCAGAAACTGCGTGCTGCCGGCTGGCAGGCGGGGGCTTCGGGCAGCTGGACGAAGGCGGGGCGCAAATTGCGTCTCACCGTCGAGCCGAGCGCCGCCGGCTCGCGCTTCCGCATCGAATTCTGACCGTTCAGTACCCGGCGCCCGACTCCTGGTCGAGCAGCGCTTTGTGCGCCGGGATCTTCTCGACCAGCGCGAACGGCGTGCGGACGCTCGCGACGGTTTCGCCGACCTGATGGATCGCCTCCTCGGCGATCGGCCCGAGCCAGCCGGCGGCCTCGGCGAGGTAGCGGATCCGCAGCGGGTCGATTCCCATCACGCGCGCCGCGGTGGCATCGACCGCCGGCAGGTTCGTGCCGACGACGAGCACACCGGCGGTCTTTGCGGTGCCGAGGATCGGGCCATCGCCTTCCATGCCGACGATGCCATCGACGATGGCGAACTGCGGCCGCACCGTGGCGTTGATGTCGAGAATCGACTCCTGGAGACCGGCGTAGTGCAGCACGTTCTTTGGCCAGCCGTAGTAGCTCCCCGGCATGAGCCCGAAGAGATTCTTCATCGCCAGCGTCGCGCCGGCCCAGTGGTGCGTCTTCAGCTTGGCGAGCGAGACGATCCAGTCGACGTGCGCCAGCACCACCGGCAGCGTCAACCGGACGAGGCCCGAGCGCTGACTGACGTTGCTGACGGAGAAGCCGCGCTGGCGATTGAGATCGACGAAACGCAGCTTTTCGTCGACCAGCACCTGGGCAAGGCCCGATTCCTCGAGGACCAGGATGGTGTCGCGCCGGTGGCCCGGCCCTTCGCCGACCAGGACTTCGGCGGCGCCGAAGCCGCGCAGCGCCCGGGCCGCGGCACGCACCACTTCCGGATGGGTGTTGATAGGACCGGCGCCCGAGGCGGTCTCGACGAGGTTCGGCTTGAGCAGGATCCGTTTTCCTGCCACCGCGGCCGGCGTGATGCCGATCTCGGTGAGCGCGGCGCGCAGGATCGGTTCGAGGTCGACGGAGTAGGACGCGGCGCGTGCCACGCAGACCCGGGGTCGCAGGTCGCGCCGGCAGCCGGCGAGCGCTCCAGTGGTGAAGATCGCTCCAGCGGCGAGCAGCTCGCGGCGCGACAACTGTCGCGTGACCAGCCACTCGCAGCTCACGCCGACTTCCGGAGGGCCGCGAGAAGTCCCCGCGGCGAGCACAAAGCGACCGCGAGCAGCGCGAGCTCGGCACTTTCGTAACTGCCGTAACGGCTCTCGCGGGCCAGAGTCTCGCCTATCGCGAGCGCCTGCCGCCGGCCGGCGTTCGCTGCACCCTCAGTGTCGCGAGTCGGGTTGAGCGAACGCCAGGCATTCTGCGCCAGGCACGCCCAGCCCAGGGCGAGCGGAGAGCGCAGCGCCGGCGCGACGGCATCGAGGTAGGCGAGGCTCGCGGCGACCGCCGTCGCCGGCGTGCGCCCGGCGAGCGCCGCGAGCACGAGGCCGGTCGACTCCTGCGCCGGTCGCAGCTCCGCGTCGAAGACGCGCGCGTTGCCGTAATTCCATCCGCCGGAGGCGATCTGGCGATTGAGGAGGAGAGCGCGGCCCTCCGCGGCGCGCGGATGCTCGCCCGCACCCGCGGATTCGAGAGCCAGCAGTGCGAGCGCGGTCGGCTCGGCCCACGCGAAAGTGCGCTCGATCCAGGACCAGCCCGCGAGATCGGTGTCGATCGAGATGTCACTGGCTCGAGAGCGTGGGTAGTGATCGCTCTTCTGGGCGAGCAGGAAGGCGACTGCGCGGTCGACCGCACCGGCGAGATTTGTCCGCCCATGCCAGGCGAGAATGGCGATCATCGTCGGAGTGTAGGCGCCGGGATGAGCCTGAGAAAAGCTCACACGGCCATCCTCGGCCTGCAGGCGGGCGACGGCTTCGCCTGCGGCCCGCGCGCTCTCCGCGGCCGCGGGGCCGGCCAGCCGGAGGGCGAGCGCTCGCCAGACCGTGGCCTCGACCGAGATCTCGGTCTCGTCGGGCTGGGCGCGCACGGTGCCGTCCTCGCGCGACCGCGCTGCGAGCTTGGCCAGCAACTCGTCGAGCAGTCCGTCCTGCGAAGGTTCCGATCCGGCAGACATGGCAGGTTCCGGGTGCATTCTAGCGACGGGGAGCCCGCCGCGCTGTGGGACAATCGCCGCAGGATGACCTGGGCCAATCTCGAGACAGCGGCGGTGGCGCGGGCGCTTGCGGCCATCGCCGCGGAACCGGGCGATCTGGCCGAGGTCTACTTCGAGCGCCGCGTCGACGCCGAGTGGCCTCCGGCCGAGGCGCGCTGCGGTATGCGGGTCCGCCGCGAGGAGGGGCTCGCGGTGCGCTTGGTGCGCGGGAACCACGCCTGGATGGCGAGCCGCGATCGGATCACCGGCGGCGATCTGGCGAGCGCCCTGCGCCAGGTGGCGCGCGCCCAACCGGCGGCGATGATCGAGCCCGAGCTTGCCGTGGGGCCGGAGTCGGCGATCCCGGTGGCGACGCTACGCACCTTCGCCGCCGAGCTCGAGCGCGCCATCCGGAAACATCATGTTGCGTTCCCGCTGCGCCTGACGACGCGCTGGCATCGTCGCGATCTGCAGGTGGTGGGACCGCGCTGGGTGCCCGAGAGCGAGCGCGAGGTCTTTTTCAGCCTCGACGTGGAGATGCCGTGGGGTCGTTTCGGTGCCCTGGCGCTCGGACTCCAGGCCGATGAGGCCGAGCGCGTCGCGCGTGCCCTGGTGGGCCGCTTCCGGGCGCGCGAAGCAGCGCCGCCGCCTGCGGGGGGGTACGCGCTGCTGCTCGCGCCAGGCGCGACCGCCGTGATGCTGCACGAGGCCGTGGGCCACGCCCTCGAGGTGGACATCCTGGAAGGCGCGCCTGGCGGGATCTGGGCCGGTCGCGAAGGCAGCGGCAAAAGTGCTGGCGAAGGCGGCAGCAAGGTTGCGCCTATTCCGTCCACCTCGCCATCGATGCCTTCGAAGCTGTCGATGCTGTCGATCGACGTCCTCGACGATCCGCACCGCGCGCCACCCGGCGTCGATCGCGCGACCGACGACGAAGGGCAGCCGGTCGTGCGGCGCTGGCTGATTCGCGGCGGCAGGGTCGATCAGCCGATCGCCGACGCGCAGCACGCGGCGCGCTCGGTGCATCTCATACCGGGCTCCGGTTTTCGCGGGGACCGCCATCAGTCCCCGCTGCCGCGCACCCATCACCTCGAGCTGCTCCCTGGAGAGGCCGACCCGCAGCAGCTTCTGCGTGCCGCCGAGGGGGGTCTCTTCGTGCCCGAGATCGATCAGGGCACGCTCGACCCGGCGAGCGGCGAGGTCGTTCTGCATGCGCCCTGGGGCCGCTTCATCCGCGCCGGCGAGCTGGCGGAGGTCTGTGGGCCTTTTCAACTGCGTGGCCGGGTGCCGGAGCTCCTGGCGGCGATCGCGGCCTTGGGCAGCGATGCCCAGGTTGCGGGCGCCGGCTGGTGCGCCAAAGGGGGGCAGCGCCGCGCGGTCTGGGCGACGGCGCCGTCGCTGGTGCTCACGGCGATGGAGATCTCCGGCGGCCGGAGTGAGCGATGACGCCCAACCCCGACGCCGAGGCGCTCCTCGCCGACCTTCCCCGGCGCGGATTTCCCGAGGCGGAGATCTTCGAGAAGCACGGCCGCAGCCGGACGTTCACCCGCGAAGGCGCGGGGTTATCCCCGGCCGCCCCGGCCGCCCCGGTGCGAATGACCCAGGCGGTGGCCACCGAATCGGGCTGGGCGCTGCGCGCGGGAGATCGCCGCCGGTCGCTCTTTTTCGCCGCCACCGGCTCCGCCGACCCGGCCGTCGGGCTCCCCGAGCCGAGCCCGCATCCGCTGCGCTTGCCCGACCCTGCAGCAGCGGCCGCGTTCGCGCCCGATCTCGAAGCAGGGAGCGCCGGCGGGCCAGGGTTCACAGCGGAGGACTTCGACGCCCCGCTCGCCACGGAGTCCGCCGCGGCAACGCTGCTGGCGGAGATCGAGCGTGAGCTGCGCCGGGAGCTGCCCGAGAGCCGGCTCGTCACGGCCCGGCTCGAAGACGGAGCCGCCGAGTGGACGCTGCTCTCGACCACGGGTTTGCGCGCCGAGTCGCGCGCCCGCGCCGCTTTCCTGCGGCTCGAGGTCGAGGATCGAGGTCGCCGCTGTCGCTTCGAAGGTGCGGAGCGCGAGATCCGCCAGTTCGGACCGCGCGCCCTGGCGCTGCGCCTGGTCGATCGCCTGTGCGCGCTCGAAAGGGGAAGGGACGGGGCGTCGGCGACGCCGGGGGTGAACCCGGATCTGCCGATGCTCCTTGCGGCGCCGCTCGCGGCGCGACTGGTGCAGGCGATCGCACCCCTGTTTCTCGGCGCGGCGGCGAGCGCTCGCCTCGCAGCGATCACTGCGATCACAGCGAGCACAGCGTCCGGGGCGCTCTTTCCCGGCCTGACCCTGATCGACGACGGGCGGCTCCCTGGCGGAGTTCTGGTATCGCCGTTCGACGGCGAGGGGTTGCCTTGCGGGCGGACGTTGCTCATCGACGCTGGACGGTTCGTGCAGCCTCTCCTCGCCTGGTGGGAGGCCGGACGCAGCGCCGTTCCCGGATGCGCCCGCCGCGCGAGCTGGCGGGATCTGCCGCGCCGCGCGCCAACTCACTTTTTCATCGCACCGAGCACGACACCGGTCGCCGACCTGCTCGAGGCGGGAGGCGCGGGCGTCTATCTCCTCGATGCCGAAGGCGCGGTGCGGATCGATCCGGCTAGCCTGGCCTTCGAGGTCGCCGTCTCGGGCCTTCACCTCTCATCCGGCCGCGCGATCTCGCCGCTCGGCCGGGTCCGCCTGTGCGGCGATGTCCGGAGCCTGCTCGCAGGGCTGCGTGCCCTGGCGCGGGACCTCTCTTTCGTCCCCGGCGACGGCATGTTCGGCGCGCCCTCGATGCTGGTGAGCGGCCTCCGCCTGCAGCCGGCCTGAACGCGGGACTGGTATCCTGCAAGGCATGCAGCTCGGAATCCTCGGTCTCCAGAAAGCCGGCAAGACGACCCTCTTCAACACGCTCACCGCCTCGCACGAGGCGACGGGGAAGTTCCTGGCCTCGGACGCCACCCACATCGGCGTCGCCAAGGTGCCCGACCCGCGGCTCGCCACGCTGCGCGACCTGTTCCATCCGAAGAAGTACACGCCGGCGACGGTCGAGTACGTCGACATTCCGGGCATCGCGAAGGGCGAGGGGGCGGAGAGCCTCGATCTCGCGAAGCTGAAGACGGTCGACGCCCTCCTCCACGTCGTGCGCGCCTTCGAGGACGCGGAGATCCCGCATTCCGAAGGCAGCGTCGATCCGCTGCGCGATGTGCACACTATCGACCTCGAGCTCATCCTCTCGGACCACACGCTGATCGAGCGCCGGCTCGAGCGCCTCGAGAAGGCCGGCAAGCGCGGCACCTCGCCCGAAGAGGAGCGCGAGAAGAAGCTGCTCAAGGAGGTCGTCCTGCCGGCGCTCGAATCGGAGCGTCCGGTGCGCTCGCTCACCCTCGAGCCCGACGACGAGCGACAGCTGCGCGGCTATCAGCTCCTCACGGCGAAGCCGATGCTGGTGATATTGAATGTCGGCGAGGGCGAAGTCGCGACGGCGACGCCGAAGGATTTCCGTATCGACGTCGCGAAGCACCCGGCGATCGTCGTCTCGGCGCCGATCGAAGAGGAGATCTCGCGCCTCACCGCCGCCGAGCAGAAGGAGTTTCTCGGCGACCTCGGGCTCACCGGGCCGTCGCTCGACCGCGTGCTGCGCGCGAGCTTCGAGCTCCTCGGCCGCATCGCTTTCTTCACCGTCGGCGAAGACGAAGTGCGCGCCTGGACGATCCGCCGCGGCACCCACGCCAAGGAGGCTGCCGGCACCATCCACTCCGACATCGAACGCGGCTTCATCCGCGCCGAAGTCGTCGCCTGCAAGGCGCTGCTCGAGCTCAAAACCCTGGCCGCCTGCCGCGACAAGGGCCTCCTGCGCCTCGAGGGCAAGGAGTACGAGGTCCTCGACGGCGACGTGATCAATTTCCGCTTCAACGTGTAGCCGGCCGGGCGGATTCTACGGGCAGCCGCCACCCACCGCCGCGCTCCAGGCGCAGGCGGAGGCGGCCTCGAAGCCATCGGAGAAGATCGAGGTCGCCGAGCCGTAACGCTGTCCGAACACCCCCAGACCGTCACCGTCCTGGCCGCTACTCGTCCAGGTCGCGACGAACTTGCCCGAGCCGGCTGCCGCGACTGCGGAGAACAGCTGGGCGCTCGTCGTATGGGTGTTGACCTGGAACTCGCTCCCCGCCGGAGCGCCCGCCGGGTCGAA
>JANNGS010000043.1:0-112435 GCA_031403995.1 Thermoanaerobaculia bacterium | reverse complement strand
TGGAGCTCCTTGTTCAGTAGAAATCGGCACAGGACAGGAAGTAGCCGCATTTTAGCCCGTCCGCTCTCATCGGGGCGGATGTTTCCCGGTCACCCGGCCGATATACTCGCATCCTCATGTCGCCCAGCGCCCTCGTCCTTGCGGGCGGCTCCGGAACGCGTTTCTGGCCTTCGAGCCGTCGCCGACGTCCCAAGCAGTTCCTTTTCCTGGAGGGCGAGCGTTCGCTCCTCCAGGCGACGGTCGATCGTCTGCGTCCCCTGGTGCCGGCGGAGCGGGTCTGGATCTCGACCACCGAGGCGCTAGCGAGTGCCGTCGCGGAGCAGCTGCCCGAGGTTCCGCCGCGCCAGATCCTGACCGAGCCGGCGGCGCGCAACACGGCGCCGGCCATCGGCTGGTCGCTGCTCGCCATGCCGGAGGCCGCCCGCGAGGGCGCCGTGATCGTGTTGCCCTCGGATCATCGGATCGGCGATCCAGAGGCTTTTCGCGCGGCCCTCGCGCTGGCCGCCGGCGTCGTCCTTCGCGAACCCAGAATCCTCACTCTCGGCGTGGTTCCGGCGCGGGCAGAGAGCGGTTTCGGCTATCTCGAGATGGCCGAGGGGCTTTCGGGCGCTCCCGGGCTGCGCCGTGTCCGGCGGTTCACCGAGAAGCCCGATCGCGCCACCGCCGAACGGTTCGTGGCTGGCGGCGAGCATCTGTGGAACGCCGGCATCTTCGTCTTCCGCGGCAATGTCCTGCTCGCCGGGCTCGAGCGGCACTCGCCGGAGCTCGCGCGCGGGTTGGCGGAGCTCGCGCGCAATCCCGGTCGGATAAGCGAGCTCTACCCGCGCCTGCAGTCGATCTCGATCGACTACGCGGTGATGGAGAAGTTCGAGGACATGGCGGCGCTGCCGCTCGACTGCGGCTGGAGCGATCTCGGCTCCTGGGACGCCCTGGCCGAGCTGCTCCCCGCCGATCCGGACGGCAACGCCTCGCGGGGAGACGCGGTGGTGGTGAACGGGGAGCGGAATCTCACCTACGCCGAGGAGGGGACGATCGCCATCCTCGGACTCTCCGACCTGATCGTCGTGCGTTCGGGCGATGTGGTGCTGGTGGCGCAGCGCAAGGACGCGCAGGAGGTCCGGCGCGTCGTCGATCGCCTGGCGGCCTCCGGCCGCACAGACCTGCTCTAGGACTCGACCGATCATGCAGAAGAAGATCCCGCGCTCCGGAGCCTTCTCGGAGCGTTTGAATCGCTGGGCGATCCGCCGGGGCTTCCCCGTTCTCGCCTGGATCGCGCCGCGGGCTCCACGCTGGTTCCTCTTCCTGCATGCGCGCTGGATCATCGCCGTCGTCTTTTTCTTCCACTCGAGCCCGAAGCGGGCGATCGAGCGCAATCTCGCCCGCGTTCTCGGCGCAGCCGTCGGATCGGTAGCGGTGCGTCACGCCTCGAGCGTGATGCTGCGCCATCTCGCTTACTACTGGGTGGATCTCTTTCGCTTTCCGCAGCTGCCGCGGGACCGTCTGCGCGAGCTGATCGTCGGGGGAGACGAGCGGGCGATCGATCCGTTGCGCGAGCGGCTCGCCGCCGGCGAGCGGATCCTGCTGATGACCGCCCACCTGGGAAACTGGGAGCTCGGGGCGGTAATGCTCGGCCAGGCGGAGGTTCCGCTCGCCATCATCTACGTACCCGACGAGTTCGAGCAGGCGGAGCAGTTCCGAAGTCGCCTGCGCACGATGTCGAGCGTGAGCGAGATTCCGCTTCCTGCCGACGATCGTTTCGCCAGTCTCGCGGTCTTGAGGGCCTTCGGCGAAGGCCGGGCCGTCGCACTCCAGGGAGACCGCGATTTCCGCGACAGCGGCGTCGAGCTCTCCTTCTTCGGCGCCAACGCCAGTTTTCCGACCGGCCCGTTTCACCTCGCGCGGATGACTGGCGCGGTCCTGCTGCCGATCTTCATCGCCTATGCGCCCGACCTGCGCTTCGAAGTCGTACACGGCGCGACGATCACCGTCGCTCGCACGGCCGATCGCGATGGCGATGTGCGCGCGGCGATGGAGGAGTGGATCGCCACCCTGGAGGGAGCGGTGCGGCGTTGGCCGACCCAGTGGTACACGTTCTATGACTTCTGGTCGCGGGAAGAAGGCTCCGACTGAGCCGCGTGACGCGGGTCGCGACCGCCGAGGGCCTGCGCCCGCTCTTCGCCGACGAGCCGGCGGTCATGCCGGAGCCCTTCCCGCCGCCCAGGGGATCGGGGGCGCCTGCCGATGAGGCCTGGGAGGTCGAGATCGGATTTGGCAAGGGGCGCTATCTCCTGCGTCGCGCCGCCCTCGAGCCCGCGGGGCGTTTTCTGGGCATCGAGATCGCCGGGGAGTATTTTCGGCTGGTCGCGCGCCGCATCGTGCGCCGCCGTCTGGCGAACGTGGTGCTGCTCGAAGGCGAGGCGCAGTACCTCGCCGCCGCCGTCCTGCCGCAGGGTTTCGCGCGCGCGGTGCATGTCTATTTTCCGGATCCCTGGCCGAAACTTCGTCACCAGCGCCGGCGGCTGTTCGCGCCCGACTCGCTCGACCTCGTCCGGGGCCTGCTGGCGCCCGAGGGCAGGCTCTACTTCGCGACCGATTTCCTCGCCTACGGGGAGGAGGTTCGCCAACTCCTGGTCTCCCTCCCGGGAACGCGGGTGACCGTGCGGGAGGAGCCCTGGCCGGACGGCGCGCGGACGAACTACGAGGCGAAGTACATCGTCGAGGGGCGGCCAATCCTGCGTCTCGAGGTGGCGTTCTCAGGCGAGGCAGCGCCGCATCCCCGCGGCCTGCGTGACCTGCTGGTCGCCAGTTCGTGGCACTCCGGCTCCCTCGACTAGAGCGATTTCTTCGCACCTCCGTCATCCCGCCCCGCCGAATCGGGCGTACGCTCTGAGGGAAAGTCCATGCGCGCACGAATCCTCATTGCGGGAGGTACGGGATTGCTTGGGCGCGCCCTCGCCTTGCGCCTGGCGGCGACAGGAAGCGAGGTCGTCCTGCTCTCGCGCTCGACTTCCAGCGAGGCACGGCAGCTCGAGCTGCCTGCGGGCTGCCGGCTGGCGGCATGGGACGGACGGACCTCGCAGGGTTGGCTCGACCTCGCCTCCGGGGCAGCGGCGATCGTCAACCTCGCCGGCGAGTCGATCGCCGGCGGACGGTGGAGCGCGGCGCGCAAGGCGCGCATCGTGGGAAGCCGGCAGCAGACGACGGCCGCTGTCGTCGAAGCGATCGCGCGCGCGCCCACGCCACCGCGTGTCCTGGTGCAGGCATCGGCGGTCGGCTACTACGGTGATCGCGCCGATGAGACACTCGACGAGAGCGCCGGGCCGGGGAGCGGCTTCCTCGCCGAGACCGCGCGGAATTGGGAAGCCGCGAGCGCGGGAGCGGAGCCGTTCGGAGTCCGGCGGGTGGTGGCGCGGACCGGAGTGGTGCTGGCGCGCGAGGGCGGAGCCTTGCCGAAGATGGCGCTGCCCTTCCGGCTCGGAGCGGGTGCCGTTCTTGGATCTGGAAGTCAGTGGATGTCCTGGATCCATCTCGCCGACGAGGTCGCGGCGCTCGTGTTCCTGCTCGAGAATCCGGCGGCGCAGGGGGTGTTCAATCTCACCACCCCCGCGCCCGTCAGGCAGGCCGGGTTCTCCCGCGAGCTGGCGCGAACGCTGCGTCGGCCGCTCCTCGCCCGGGCGCCCGCCTGGGCATTGCGCGCCGCTCTCGGCGAGATGTCCGAGTTGGTGCTCGCCAGCCAGCGGGCCGTGCCGCGACGGCTGCTCGAGCTCGGTTTCCAGTTCCGTTTTCCGCACCTGGCAGAGGCCCTTGCGGATCTGTGCGGTCGGGAAGGCCGGGCGCGGACATGAGCTTCTGGGCCGTTCTGGGCACGGCTGCTCTCTGTGTTGCGGTCTACCTGGCTTCAGGCTGGCTGCTGAGCGTCCGTCTACGCGACGTGAGCTTCGTCGACGTGATGTGGGGTCCGGGCTTCGCGCTCGTGGCTGCGGTGGGGGCGCTCCTGGGGTCGGGGGAAGCGGCGCGGAGGGCGATCGTCGTCGTGCTGGTGGGCGTCTGGGGCCTGCGCCTCGCGACGCACATCTTCGTGCGCAACCGCGGCCAGGCCGAGGACTATCGCTACCGCGCCATGCGCGAGCGCCAAGGGCCGCGCTTCGTCTGGCTCTCGGCGATCACCGTCTTCGGCCTGCAGGGCGCGCTACTGCTCTTCATCGCGCTGCCCCTGGTGGCGGCGACGGCGCTCCGGGACGCGCCCGCGCCCGGTCTCTTCGACATCGCCGGAATCGCGTTGTTTCTCTTCGGCTTCCTCTTCGAGGCGATCGGCGACGCCCAGCTCACACGCTTCAGGGCGAATCCGGCGAACCGCGGCAAGGTCTGCGACGTCGGCCTCTGGCGCTACAGCCGCCACCCCAACTACTTCGGCGACGCGACGCTGTGGTGGGGCTTCTATCTCCTGGCGTGCGCGGTTCCGGGCGGCTGGTGGACGGTCGGCAGCCCGCTCGTGATGACCGTGCTGCTGCTCAAGGTTTCGGGCGTCGCCCTGCTCGAGCGCGGTCTCAGTTCGACCAAGCCCGGCTACGCCGACTACGTCGCGCGAACGAGCGCTTTCGTTCCCTGGCTTCCCCGGCGCACCAGGTAGCGTTCCGTCGCACTCTCAGACGAGGAAACGGGAGCGCAGCTCGGCGCCGACCTCGTCGCGGATCTCGGGGCGGGTGTAGACGCGGTAGCGGTCGATGCGGGTCAGGTGGCGGATGAAGTGACTGGCGCTTTCCATCGACTCGAGACGGCCGTCACCGTAGCGCACCCAGACGGGGCTGCCGCCCAGGCGATGAGGGTCCTTGGCGGAACGCGCGACGAGGATCTCTCCCTGGCCGTAGTGCGCCCGGAGCTCGGGCAGTAGCGCTTCGAAGGCGACGCCTTCGGCCTCGGAGAGATGCTCGCGGGTCTCGAAGGCGAGCGGGAAGTGGCGGCGATGGACCACCGCCTGGGCATGGACATTCCGCGAGGCACGCATCGCCTCGAGGGTCGACAGGTCGTCCTGACGCAGGAAGAGCTCGGGATCCGCAGGCCACTGCCGGTTCTCGGCGCGCATCCACTCCGAGAGATGCTGTTCGAGCGCCTTGCCGGTGACGTTGAAGTAGACCTGGGTGAACATGTAATAGCGCGCCAGCACCAGGGCTTCGACGGCGTGCACGCCGCCCTCCACGACGCCGATACCGAGCGCCCCGGTCTCCGGATCAGGCACGAGCGCGAGCGTGTCGAGCAGCCGGTCGAGGTCGTAGACGCCGTAGCGAACGCCGCAGTAGAGGCTGTCGCGCAACAGGTAGTCCATCTTGTCGACGTCGAGCTCGCCCGAGATGACCTGCGCCAGGAATCGCCGTTCCGGCGCCACGTTTCCGGCCAGGAGTGCCGCGACATCGGCCGGCACGAGTCCCTCCCCGTGGCGCTCGAAGAGGGTCGAGATCTCGTCGGAGGCGAGCAACCGGGCAGTCATCGCTTCATGATCGATGCCGCCCTCGAAGAGCCCTTCGGCCGAGTGGCTGAACGGCGCATGGCCGGCGTCGTGGAAGAGCGCCGCCAGCCGCGCGAGGCGGCGCGTCCGGCGCCGCTCCTCGGGGTCGAGGAGCGCCGGGCTCTTGGCGAGCAGGGCATCGACCGTCCGTCCGGCGAGCGCCATGGCCCCCAGCACATGCGAGAAGCGGCTGTGCTCGGCGCCGGGATAGACGAGGAAGGTGAGGCCGAGCTGATGAATGAAGCGCAGGCGCTGCAGCGGACGGCTGTCGACGAGCGCCGCTTCGAGCGCGTCGGTCTCGATGAAGCCGTGGATCGGGTCGCGAAGAGTGAGCACGGTACGCCTGGTCGCAGGATAGCGCAGGCGAGCGTCAGGGCTCGGGCAGGAAGAGATCGGGAATCGTCGAACCCGGTTCGAGCGCCGCCGAGAGATCGCCGGCGCGGTCGAGGAAGAGGGCGGCCAGGAGGACCCCGGCGAGCACCGCCGGGCGGCGCAGAGAGAGCGGCAGGAAACGCGCGACGAAGAGGAGGAGCGCCGCCGCGCCGAGGGTCGGGAGATCGGCGCCCAGGGTCGCGTGCACCGGCGCGGCAGAAGCGAGCAGCGTCAACGGCAACGCCGCGCCGGCGAGCGTCGCCCACCCCCGCACCGGCCCGGAGGCGGCCTGGCCGGCGGCGAGTGCCAACAGCACGCGACAGAGGACAGCGACCAGCAGGCCGGAAAGTCCCGCCGCCGGTCCCCGGCCGAGCCGCAGGAGCTCGCCGGCGAAGCTCGCCGCCAGCAAGAGCACGCCCCCGAGGCCGGCGGCGATTCTCCAGCCGGCGGGCTCGAGCTTGCGGAAGCCGACGAGGAGGAGCAGATCGGCCAGGGCGACCGCAGCCGCCGCGCAGGCGAGAGCCATCGCCGGGAAGGAGACCGGAGGCCAGGTGAGGCCCCAGGCGATCGCCGCGTCGATGCGCTCGCCGAGGGTGAAGAGCCCGGCGATCGCCGCCGCGAGGACAAGGGGAGTGGCGACCAGCGCCCAGAGACGGCGGCGCTCCTGCACCGTCGCCGCGACGCTCGCAGCGCCCGGCGTCCCTGCCGCTGCTCCTTGCGGCAGGCCGGCGAGGCGCCAGGGGACCACGACGTGCAGGCCGAGGACCAGCAGTTGCAGGGTGAGGGCCAGGGTGGTCATGGTTCGCGGCAGATGGAAACCGTCGCGTCGCGGAGAGGTTCGGGGAGCCGCCGCGCCCAGGGTGAGGGAGGAAGGTGCCCGAGCAGCTCGCAGGCGGTAGCGCCATCGGGCGGAATCCGCCAGTCCGGGGCGACGTCGCAAAGCGGCGCGAGCACGAAGCGGCGCTGGCGCAGGCGCGGGTGAGGGAGGAGCGGCGCCGCCTCGGAGCGCAGCTCCTCGCCCAACAGCAGCAGGTCGAGATCGAGCGTGCGCGGCGCCTCCGCCATCTGTCCGGCGTTGCGCTCGCGGCCGAAGTCGAGCTCGACCTGGTGGGTGACCTCGAGCAACTGTTCGGCGGCGAGGTCGCAGTGGCCGATCACCACTGTATTGAGGTACGGCGGCTGCGGGATCGGGGAGACCGCTTCCGTCAGGTAGAGCGGCGCGACGACGAGCGGGCCGAGGGTTGCTTCGAGCCGGGCGAGCGCCTCGGCGAAGATCTTCCGCGAGTCGCCGAGATTGCCGCCCAGGGCGAGCGCGAACCGGCGCGGGGACTGCGGGGGGTCACTCCTCGTCTTCTTCGAAGTCGACCTCTTCCTCGACAACCCCTTCGGGCACCTCGATCTCATCGAGGGGGATGTCCTCGTCCGGGGCCGGCACGAGGTCGTCCTCGGGCTCGGGAACGGCCTTGGGAACGTCCTCGCGCCGCTTGCGTTTTGCCTGGGACTCAGCGGCGGAGTCGGGCCGTTTGACGTCCTTCTGATTCGCCCCGCACTTCGGGCAGATGGGTGCAGGCCGGGCGAAGTCGTAGAACTTCGCGCCGCAGCTATAACACTCGTATTTGGTCCCCAGTTCGGCCATGCCTCTCGAGCTCCTTGGGCCGGGTGACCCCGGCGAGTGGGCGAACGTAGCAGCGCCCTTGCGGGCTGTCAACAATCTCCCCGGGATAAGATGAAGTCATGACTTCCAATCTCTCCTCGTGCCGGGCCGCGCTGCTCGCTGGGAGCCTCGTCCTGGGCTCGGTCCTGGCACCGGCTGCGGTGCGGGGCGAGGACAAGGATGGCGGGAAAGTCCCCGATCCGGAAGCCCCGGGGCTGACGCTGGCGCTGCGCTCCGAGGCACTGGTCGATCGGATCCGCTTCGAACAGAAGCGTTTGCGCACCCTCGAGGCCGATTTCGTGCAGGACCGGGTCAGCGAGTTCCTCGCCGTGCCGGAGGAATCCCGGGGGCAATTCGCCTACTCCGCGCCCGATCTGGTGCGCTGGGACTACATCTCGCCGAAGCCGGTCTCACTGGTGATCCGCGAGGACGAGATGCTGACCTGGTACCGGGACTTGGGGAAAGCCGAGCGGGTCAAGGTCGGCCGCGCGTCCGCGCAGGTTTTCCGTTATCTCAATGCCAGCGGCTCGCTCGACACGCTGATGAAGTACTTCGCCGTGACCTTCGTGTTTCCAGCCGCCTCGCCGGCCGGTGTCCGCGAGCCCTACCGGTTGGATCTGGCGCCCCGCTTCGCACGGATCCGCAAGCGTCTCGCGGCGATGAGTCTGTGGATCGACCGCGAACTCTTCCTGCCGGTACGCGTGCGCTACGTCGAGGTCAACGGCGACACCACCGAGTACCGCTTCGACCACCTGCGCCGGAACGGCGAAATCCCCCTGGCGCGCTTCGAGCTGGCGATTCCCCCCGAAGTCGAGATCCGGGTCGTCGACCTCGATCGCGGGCGCGACGCCAAGCCCTGAGCCTCGGCCAGATCCCTTCGCATGCGATTCGAGATCCTGGCGCGTGACGCCGGCGCCCGGCTCGGCCGGCTCGAGACCGCGCGCGGGGTGATCGACACTCCGGGCTTCATGCCCGTCGGTACACTCGGTGCGGTCAAAGGACTGACGCCGCAGGAGCTCGAGGGGACCGGAGCGCAGGTCATGCTCGCGAACCTCTACCACCTCGCGCTGCGGCCGGGAATCGAGACCATCCGGCGCGCTGGCGGGTTGCACCGCTTCACCGGCTGGAACCGGCCGATCCTGACCGACAGCGGGGGTTTCCAGGTCTTCTCCCTTTCGGCGCTGCGCAAGGTGGACGAGCACGGAGTGCGCTTTCGCAGCCATCTCGACGGCGCCCTGCTCGAGCTCACCCCGGAGAGCGTCGTCGCAGCGCAGGAAGCGATCGGCGTCGATATCGCCATGGTGCTCGATGAATGCCCCCCCTGGCCGGTGACCGAGCCGGTCGCTGCGGCGGCACTCGCCCGCACTCTGCGTTGGGCGGAGCGCTCGATCGCCGCGCGGACGACCGCGGATACCGCCCTCTTCGGCATCGTGCAGGGCAGCAGTTTCCGACCTCTGCGCGAGGCGGGGGCGGCGGCGCTCGCCGGGCTCCCGTTCGACGGCTACGCGATCGGCGGGGTGAGCGTAGGCGAGCCGCTCGCTCCCCGTCGAGCGGCGATCGAATGGACCGCGCCCTGTCTGCCCGAGCACCGGGTGCGCTACCTCATGGGCGTGGGCACGATTCCGGACATGCTGCATGCGATCGCCCACGGCGTCGACCTCTTCGACTGCGTGCTGCCGGCGAGGAACGGCCGCCACGGCCTGCTCTACACCCGCGAAGGGGCGCTGCGGATCAAGAACGCCCGTTTCCGGGACGACGCCGGACCGCTCGACCCCGAGTGCGGCTGCCCGGTGTGCGGCCGAGTGTCCCGCAGCTTCCTGCACCACCTTTTCCGCGCCGGCGAGCTTTCCGCGGCGGTCTACGGCACCATCCACAATCTGCGCCTGTTCCTTGACTTCATGGGGGAAGCGAGAGAAGCTATTGCGGCTTTTCGGGTAGCGGACCTGGCCCGTAGATGGGCCAGTCGCTCCGCCGACGAACACCGATCCGAGAATTCTGTGGCGGTGGAGAGTCAGGAGCCGCGCTCGCGGTCGTGAGCCAGCGCGCGCCTGGCGAGCACAAGTCGACATTCAGTTGCTGCACGGAATCGAACTCGGGAGTCGAAAGATGGAATCAATGAGTGTATGGATACAGCTGGCCCAGGCGCAGAGCCAGTCGCCGCTCGTTTCTCTGGTGCCGATCTTTCTCGTTTTCGGCATCTTCTACTTTCTCCTTCTGGCGCCGATGCGCAAGCGGCAGAAGGCGCTGCAGAAGGTCGTCGAGGGCTTGAAGCGCGGCGACAAGGTGGTGACGAACGGCGGCCTGATCGGCGAGATCGCCGCGGTCGAGGACCGGATCGTCCACCTCAAACTAGGCGAGAACGTCAAGGTGCGGGTGCTGAAGTCCGCCATCGCCGGCCTCGAGGGCAGCGCGGAACCGGAGGTCGTCAAGTGAACAAGGGACTGCTCATCAAGGGCGGCTTCATCGCCGGCCTCGCGGCTCTGTCGCTCTTCGCCTTCTATCCCCCCAAGGACAATCTCAATCTCGGACTCGACCTGCAGGGTGGCATTCATCTCGTTCTCAAGGTGGAGACCCAGGACGCCGTGCGCGCCGAGACCGACAAGGACATGGAGATCATGCGTCGCGAGATCGCCGATGGCGGCGTCTCCTCCGTCGCGACCTCGCGGATCTCCGACACTTCCTTCGACGTCACCGGCGTCCCGGCGGAGAAGGATGCCGTGCTCAACAAGGCCGCCAACGACTTCCTCACTTCGCAGCGCTGGGACTGGAGCCGCCAGGGCAGCCGCACTCTCTTCACCATGACCTCGCTCAACGAGCGCGCGGTGCGCAATCTCGCGGTCGAGCAGGCGAAGCTCACCATCGACAACCGGGTCAACCAGTACGGCGTCGCCGAGCCGGTGATCGCGCGCCAGGGCATCGAGGGCGATCGCATCGTCGTCCAGCTTCCCGGCGTCGACGATCCCGAGCGCGTCAAGCGGCTGATCAAGAGCACGGCATTTCTCGAGTTCCGGCTGACCGAGTACCCGCCCGCGGGCGGCTCCGGCGTGGCGACGCGCGACGAGATCCTCGGCCGCTACGGCGGAAGACTTCCGGCCGATATCGAGATCATGGCGCAGGACCAGCGCGACGACCAGGGCCGGATCCTCGGCCAGAGCTTCTTCGCGCTGCAGAAGCGCCAGGTGATCACCGGGCGCGACTTGAAGTCGGCCAATACCTCTTCCGGACAGTTCAATCAGCCGGTGGTGGCCTTCCATCTCAACGCCGACGGCGCCAGGCGGTTCGGTGACACGACCGGCGCGAACGTCGGTCGGGGCCTCGCGATCATCCTCGACAACCGCGTGGTCTCAGCGCCGGTGATCAATTCGCGCATCACGGACTCCGGGATCATCGAGGGCAATTTCACCCAGCAGGAGGTGCAGGACCTCGTGACGACGCTGCGCTCCGGCGCGTTGCCGGCCGGGATCACCTACCTCGAGGACCGCACCGTCGGTCCGTCGCTCGGACAGGACTCGATCGAGTCGAGCACCAAGGCAGGACTTCTCAGCCTGATCGGCGTCGTGCTGACGATGGTCATCGTCTACCGCTTCAGTGGCGTCAACGCGCTGTTCGCGCTGGCGCTCAACGTCCTGCTTCTCTTCGGCGCCTTGGCCTACTTCGGCGCCACTTTGACCCTCCCCGGCATCGCCGGCATCGTGCTGTCGATCGCCATGGCGGTCGACGCCAACGTCCTCATCTTCGAGCGCATCAAGGAGGAGATGAAGGTCGGGAAGACCGTGCGGGCGGCGATCGACGCCGGCTTCAGCAACGCCCTGTCGTCGATCATGGACGCGAACATCACGACGCTGATCGCTGCGCTCTTCCTCTTCCAGTTCGGCACCGGGCCGATCCGCGGCTTCGCGGTGACCCTGTCGATCGGTATCCTCGGGACCCTCTTCTGCGCGATCTTCGTCAGCCGGTTCCTGTTCGACCTCGTCTACACGCCCGCCCGCAAGTCGCAGTCGATCTCGATCTAGGAACGCTCGCCCGGAACCGCAGACAGGAGCCAGGGAATGGATTTTCTTCGCAACACCCACATCGATTTCATGAAGTACCGGAAGTTCTTCATCGGCTTTTCGTTCGCGGTCATGGCCATCGGCGCAGTCGCGGTCTTCTTTCTCGGCAAGCTCAACATGGGCATCGACTTCGTCGGCGGAACGCAGCTGACGCTGAAGTTCGCCGCCGAGCCGGACGTCGCCGAGATCCGCGACATCCTCGGTCGCGCCGGGCTCAAGGAGAGCCAGATCCAGCGCTTCGGCAAGCCGGGTGAGAACGAGATTCTGGTTCGCACGCCGATCGTCGAAGGCAGCGAGGAAGGCGCCGCCTCACGCATCCTCGAGGCGCTCTCCCAGCATTACAACCAGGCGGACGCCGCCACCGACCTGAACCAGATCGGCACCGGTTCGATCGCCCAGCTTCTCGTGGCGGCGAACCCGGACGGCATCGCCGGCGAGCCCGAGGCGGTCTCGGCGCACTACACCGCGGTTGCCGAGTCGGTGATGGCGGTGCGCAAGGGCCAGGCGATTTTCCGTTCCTGGGATGAAGTGGCGGGCGTTCCCGGTCTGACGACGAAGGCGCTCGGCGGACTGAAGTCCGCCGCGACGATCGGCAAGTTCTCGCCGCTCGCCACCGAGAACGTCGGCCCGCAGGTTGGCAAGGAGCTCCGCCAGCGCGGTTTCCTCGCCGTCATCGGCGCCTTGCTGGGGATGCTGGTCTACATCTGGATCCGCTTCGAGCTGCGCTTCGCCATCGGCGCGACGATGGCGAGCCTGCACGACGTGCTCATCACCCTGGGTCTCTACGCCTTCATGGGCTACGAGTTCAACCTGACCACCATCGCCGCCTTCCTGACGCTCATCGGCTACTCGGTGAACGACACCGTGGTGACCTTCGACCGCGTGCGCGAGAACATGCAGAAGCACCGCGGGCGCAATCTCCTCAAGGTCCTGAACGACAGCTTGAACCAGATGCTCTCGCGGACGCTGCTCACCGGCGGGACGACGATCTTCGCCTCGCTGATGCTCTACCTCTTCGGCGGCGACGTGATCAAGGGCTTCGCGTTCATCATGTTGACCGGCATCATCATCGGCACCTATTCCTCGATCTACATCGCGAGCCCCTTCGCGCTGCTGTGGGAGAAGTGGTTCCCCTCCGCGGGCAGGGACCAGGGCGAGAAGAAGTCCGCGCAGCGGCCGGCGACCTCCAAGGCGCGTTGAGCCGGTCGAGAGGGATCGCCCGCAGTTGCTTCTCCCAGACCCTATAATCCGTGGATAGGTAGCGCTCGCGCGACCTATCCACTCCGATGCCAGACCTGCGCAAGCGGCCGCCGGCGCCGCCCGTCCCGCCGCCCAAGCCCCCGTCTGCGGCCGACCTCGCGCGCCGCCTCGAGGACAACGGCCGTTTCGTCGACCGCGAATACCTCGATCGCGTCTTCCGCTACTCGGCCGAGATGCACAAGGACCAGGTTCGCCGCTCCGGCGAGCCGTACATGACCCACCCGGCGAGCGTCGCCTGGCTGCTCGCCGACCTGCGCTTCGACCAGACCTGCGTCGCGGTCGGCCTCCTGCACGACGTGCTCGAGGACACTTTGACCACCCTCGAGGTTCTCGAGCGCGAGTTCGGCGCCGAGATCGCCGAGCTCGTCGATGGCGTGACGAAGATCGGCCGGCACTCCTATGTGCGCAAGGACGAGGCGCAGGCCGAGACCTTCCGCAAGATGATTCTGGCCTCGGCCAAGGACGTCCGGGTCATCCTGGTGAAGCTCGCCGACCGGCTGCACAACATGATGACCCTGGACGCGATGGCGCCCGAGGCGCGGCGCCGGATCTCCCAGGAGACCCTCGAGATCTATGCGCCGCTCGCCAATCGCCTGGGTATGGCGAAGGTGAAGGGAGATCTCGAGGACCTCGCTTTCTACTATCTCTATCCGCTGCAGTTCGCATCCCTCAAGACCAGTCTCGACGAGAAGCTCTCGGTCGGGCGGGGAACGATCGAGAAGCTCCGCGAGCAGCTGGTGAGCAGCCTGGCCGAGGCCGGGATCGAGGTCGAGATCAACTTCCGTGTCAAGCGCTACTACTCGATCTACCAGAAGCTGCGCCGGCAGCAGATCGATATCTCCGAGCTCTACGACTACCTGGCGTTCCGCATCGTGACGACCAACCTGCGTGACACCTATGGCGCGTTGGGTACGGTGCACCAGTCCTTCCGCCCGATTCCGGGACGATTCAAGGACTACATCGCGATGCCCAAGCCGAACCTCTACCAGTCGTTGCACACCACCGTGCTGGGACCGGCGGGGCAGCCCTTCGAAGTGCAGATTCGCACCCGCGAGATGGACCTCGTCGCCGAGGAGGGAATCGCCGCCCACTGGCGGTACAAGGAGGGCAAGCTCTCCTCGGAGGGTGTCGACAAGAGCGTCCTCTGGCTGCGCCAGCTGCTCGAGTTCCAGACCGACGTCAGCGACCCGCGCCACTTCCTCTCCGGATTGAAGCTCGACCTCTACCAGGACGAGGTCTACGTGTTCTCGCCAAAGGGCGACGTGCTCGCCTTCCCGCGCGACGCGATGCCGCTCGACTTCGCCTACCGGATTCACACCGACCTCGGGCATCGCTGCACCGGCGCTCGCGTCAACGGGAGGCTGGTCCCGCTGCGCACGCAGTTGAAGACCGGCGACATCGTCGAGATTCTCACCAGTCCGAGCCGCGTACCCAGCCGGGACTGGCTCTCGCTGGTGGTGACTTCGCGCGCCAAACACAAGATCCGTCACTGGCTCAACACCCAACAGACCGCGCAGGCGACCGATCTGGGACAGCGGATGCTGGACCGGGAGCTCAGGCGTTATCGCCTGAGTCCGAAGAAGGTCCTCGAGAGCCCGGAGTTCCGCAGGCTGATGGAGGCGGAGGGCCTCTCCCGGCCGGAGGATCTCTACGGCCGGCTTGGCTACGGCAAGTCGACCGTCGGCCAGGTCATGGCGTCGCTGTTGCCGCAGGAGAAACTCTCCGAGCCGCCGAAGCCGCCGGGTCCGATCCGCAAGGCTATCGACCGCGTCTTGACCGGGGGTGGCCAGGGACCGATCGCCGTGCACGGCTACGGTGACCTGCTGGCGGTGCCAGCCAAGTGCTGCCGGCCGGTTCCCGGCGACGAGATCGTCGGTTACATCACGCGCGGGCGAGGCGTCTCGGTGCACTCGATCGATTGTCCGAACGTGAAGAACCTGCTCTACAACGCCGAGCGTGAGATCGAGGTGGCCTGGGCGAGTCAGGAGAAGGGTCGCTATCCGATCTCGCTGCTCATCGAAACCGAGGACAAGCCGGGGATGCTCGCCAGGCTGACCGAAGCCATCGCCCGATTCGACGCCAATATCCGTCAGATCGAAGCCGACACCGCGCGCCCGGGTCGCGGCTCCATCGAGGTCGTGATCGAGGTCGCCAATCGCGCGCACTTCGAGCGCATTCGGCAAGCCGTGCGCAACCTCCCGGGCGTCCTGGAGGTCACGCGCCGGATGGCGGGTTCGGCGAAGGCCGGCGAGGATGCCTTCTGAAACGCGACGGGCTCCCGTCTCCGTGTGGAGAGGGAGCCCGGAGGCCTCGCGACTGCAGTTCGATCCGGCTTGGTGACTAGCGGGTAGTGGGCTTCGCGGCCTTTGCGGCCTTAACGGGCGCGGCCGCGGGGTTCTCGCTCGCTACGTAGGTGCGCACCGGCGGGCGCTGGACCTTGCCGCTGCGGATGCAGCGCGCGCAGACCCGGATGCGTCGAACGGTGCCGTCGAGCAGCGCCTTGATGGAGCGCAGGTTGGGCTCCCAGGTGCGCGAAGTGACGTTATGCGCATGGCTGACCTTGCGGCCGGTCACCGTTGCCTTGCCGCAGATCTCGCATTGTTTGGCCATCTCAAAGCTCCCTGTCTTGTTCGGGGGAATGGATCCAGTGCAACTGTGGAATTCTAGGCGAAGGCGGGGGGGTTCCGCAAGAAGCGGCCGGGCGCCCGGCCGCGGGGCAGTGCATGAGGCGCCAAGTGGGCTGTGAAGTGTTGCACATCCAGCTGTGCAACGATTTCGCCAACCCCTTGACAGGCCTTGAGGTTACTGTTACCTTGCCGTCAAGTTTTCGGAGTCAATGCGGTTGCTGTGCCAGCGGGCAAGGGGGTAGAAGACGCCGTGCTGTTCTCACGCTCGAAGGGACTCGTAGGGCTCGACATCGGCAGCTCGGCGATGAAGCTCGTCGAGCTCAAGGAGCGCAAAGGGGAGTACTCCCTGCAGCGGCTCGGCATCGAGCCCCTTTCGCCCGAAGCCATTGTCGACGGCTCGATCATGGATTCTTCCCTGGTCGTTGACGCCATCCACAAGCTGAACGACGCCACCGGCGCCACGCTCCCGAGCTATGCCACCTCGCTCTCGGGTCACTCGGTCATCATCAAGAAGATCCAGATGCCGGCGATGCCGGCCGAGGACCTGGCCGAGCAGATCCAATGGGAAGCCGAGCAGTACATTCCCTTCGACATCAACGACGTGCGTCTCGACTACGTCGTCTTGTCCGAGGGTGAGCAGGGCCGGGAGAACATGGAAGTCCTCCTGGTGGCGGTGAAGCGGGACAAGGTCAACGACTACGTGTCGGTGATCAGCCAGGCCGGAAAGGTTCCGGTTCTGGTCGATGTGGACGCATTCGCGCTCCAGAACGCCTACGAGGCGAATTACGACCTCGACCCCCTGAAGGTGGTCGCGCTCGTGAACATGGGGGCGAGCGTCACCAACATCAACATCCTGGCGCGCGGGCAGACGTCCTTCTGGCGAGATATTTCCTTCGGCGGCAATCAGTTCACCGAGGCCCTGCAGCGCGAGTTCAACCTCTCCTTCGATCAGGCGGAGCGCTTGAAGCGCGATCAGGCCGTCGACCGCTACGGCGCAAACGACGCCCGACCGGTGCTCGACGGAGTCTCGGCGGAGATGGCCTCGGAGATCCAGAAGACGTTCGACTTCTTCGCCGCCACCTCTTCGGAGGGGCCGGTGGACGAGATCGTCCTCTCCGGTGGATGCGCCTTGACGCCCAATCTGCAGCAGGTGCTGCGCGAACGCTTCGGCGTGCCGATCGAAGTCCTCGATCCGCTCCGGCGTGTCCACTTCCGCGAGGCCGATTTCGACCGCGACTGGCTCAAGTCGATCTCGCCCATGCTCGCCGTCGCCGTGGGCCTGGCGATCCGCAAGATGGGGGGCTAGACGAGATGATCAAGATCAATCTCCTCGCCGAAGGCAAGCGCCCTGTCGTCGCGCGCAAGTCGAAGTCGTCGTTGGGCGGCGTGGGCGGGCCCAGGGATGTGGGCAATCTTCTGCTCGTCTCTGGAGTGGTCCTCGGACTGCTCGCAGCCGGCGGCTGGTTCCTCTGGGTGCAGGGCAAGCTCAAGCAGAAGGAAAAAGAAGTCGTCGTGGCGCAGCGCGAAGTCGAAGAGCTGAAGCAGGTGATCCAGGAAGTCGAAGACTACAAGATCAAGAAGGCCGAGCTCGAGCGCAAGATCGATGTCATCAACGGCCTGAAGGCAAATCAGCGCGGACCGGTCCAGATCATGGATCAGGTCTCGCGCGCATTGCCGGAGCTGCTCTGGCTGAGCAATCTGGAAGTAACGCCGACGACGATCGACCTCAGGGGCTCGGCGTTCAACATGTCGGCGGTCGCCAACTTCATCGACAACCTCGACAAAGTCGACGAATTCGCCGAGCCGATCCTGAACGACGCCACGCAGAAGGTCGCAGCGGGCGCGCGCTCGGAGATCTACGATTTCAAGGTCAATCTCGGGTACTCCTTCAAAACGCCCCAGCCGCCGACCCTGACCACCGAAACGAACCCGGCGGGCGGTGCCGCGACCCGAGGCGCCGCCGCTCCTGGCGGCGCCGGCACCGGCCCCAGCCCCAATACCGCGACGCCACAACAGAAGAGGGCGGAGTAAGAGACGATGGCGATCCAGACCGGTCTCGAAGGCAAGCCCTGGTATCTCGGTGCAATTACGGGCGCCCTGGTTGCGGCGGCAATCGTCGCCGGCGTCTGGTACCTCCTGGTGAGTCCGCGCGAGAAGCAGATCGAAGCCAAGACGAGGCAGCTCGATGCGCTGCAGGTCCAGATCAGCGAAGGGCGGGCGGCGCGACAGAAGCTGCCCCAGTTTCGCGAGGAAGTTCGGCGGCTCGAGCTCGAGCTCGAGAAGCTCCTGCGCATCCTCCCGGCAAGGCGCAACACGCCCGAGCTGCTGCGGCGGATTCGCCAGTTGACTGAACAGGGCAGCTTCGACCTGTTGCGATTCACGCCGGGAAACTTCGTCGATCGCGACTTCTACAGTGAGTGGCCGATCGCGATTCGCTTGAACGGCAACTATCACAACCTTGCGCTTTTCTTCGACCGCGTTGGACGCTTTTCGCGCATCGTGAACATCGAGAACCTGAAGATCGGGGCGTTGCCGAACAGCCCGAAGGGGCATTCGATCAGCGCTTCCTTCACCGCCAAGACGTTCATCTACCGCGAGGCGCCGCCTCCGGAGCCGGTCACGTCCAAGAAGGGCGCGACCAAGCCGGGGGGCATGTGATGCGTACCGCGCGATTGAGCCTGCTGACGGTTCTTCTGCTCGCAGGGTTCTCTTTGGCGGTTCGGCCGGCCGGGGCGCAGAGCCCGGGAGCTGCCGCTTCAGCGCCAGCCCCCGGTCCGGGCGCGGAAACTGAAGCAGCGACAACGAGCGTCGACGACATTCTCGCCGGCGAGGAAGATGTCCTTGCAGGCACGACCTACTCCTACGATCCGGGCAGTCGCCGCGATCCGTTCCGTTCGCTCCTCGCGGCGAAGGACAAGGGTGAGCGCAAGGGGGCTTTGCCCGACGGCATTCCGGGGCTGCTGATCGAAGAGATCGACCTCACGGGGATCTTCAGGACCTCGCGCGGCTTCGTGGCGCAGGTCCTCGCTTCGAACAAAGAGAAGAGCTACCTCATTCGTGAAGGCGACCAGCTCTACGATGGAGATGTCGTGAGCATCACGCAGCAGGAGGTCGTCTTCAAGCAAATCGTCAACGACCCGACGGTGATCAAGCCGTTTCGGGAAGTGATCAAGAAGCTCAGCCCGTAGTCCAACCTTTTTCTTCAGGCAGGACTGCGCGATGGAGGCGAGCGACATGGGAGACGTGGTGAAAAGCATGAAAAGGGCACTCAGGAACGGGAAGGCTTGGACCTTGGTTCTTGCGGCTGCGTCGATCTGGAGCGGCTGTGCCGCGGCCTCTCCCGAAAGCGTGTCGCTTTCTTCCGAACCAGTGCCGCCAGCGGCGGCTCCCGCAGCCCTGCCGGCCACGATTTCCCGGCTCGCCGTCGTGGAGGGTGCGCCCGGAACCCGGATCGAGCTCGTGGCCGACAGCGGGCTGGTGTGGACGACCTATCGCGACGCCGACGGGGCGCTGATCATCGAATTGCCCAATACGCGGCCGCTCGCGGGCGTTCGCGCCGAGAATCCGCCGGCTGGCCTGGTGTCGTCGGTCGACGTCGCGGTCGACGAGACCAGCGGCCGACCCCTCACCCGGCTCACCGTAAAGACCCGGCAGGAGGCCGAGCACACGCTCGTCGCCGGGCAGAACTCGCTGCATATCGACCTGACGCCAGTTGGCGCCGCGACGTCTGCGGCAGCCACGGCAGCTGCCGAGGAAGTGGCGGAGATCGCGCCGCCGGCAGAGGAAACAGCGGCGTCGGCGAACGCGCCTGCACCGGCAGAGCAGACCGCCGCGCGCGCTCCGGTTCCGCACGCCACCCTGACCGCCGCCGCACCCGTCGCGGCACCGCGTCAGGCCAGTTTCGTGGCCCTGGGCACGCCCGATCAACCGCTGCTTGCGCCGCCGCCGACCGGCCGAAGAGCCCTGCTCCTGGGGAGCGTCGAGGTGGTCGAAGAGGGTGCGAACACGGTCGTCCGGGTCGAAGGCGATGGTGAGTTCGCCTACTCGACCTTCCACTTGTCGAACCCCGATCGCTTCGTGATCGACCTGGACGGCGTCGTCAACCAGAGCGCGCGCAGCAGCGCGCCCCTTTCCGGCGAGATCCTCGCCCGGATCCGCGTCTCACAGTTCAAGCAGAGTCCCGAAGCCGTTTCGCGGGTGGTCTTCGATTTGCGCCAGACCGTAGCGCCGACCATCGAACGCGGTCCCGAGGGACTCGTCGTCCGCTTCGACGCCTCGGCACCGGCTGTCGCTCCGGTCATGACCGCTGCGACCGCTGCGCTGCCTCCGGCCGCTCCGGCCGCTCCGACCACTGCGACCGCCGCACCCGAGTCGGCAGCCCTCGAAGCCACGACGCCAGCAGCCGCGCCCGAGACGATGGAAATCGCCTCCACCCTGCCCGAAGTCCGGCCGGAGCCTCAGGAAGTGTCGTCGCCGCGCTCGCTCGCTGAGCCCACGCCGCCCGCCGCGCCCGCTGCCACGGCCGCGACCGCCGCCGAGACGCTCGCCGCGAGCGACGTACAGGCCTACGCCGCCAGCGATTTCGCCCATGCTGCCCATGCCGCCGCCGGATCGCCGGCTGTCGCTGAACAGGTCGCCCCGGCCGCCAGACCCGTGACGCCCCGCGACAGCAGCCTCTTCGAAGCGGCGGACATGCAGGCGGACGAAGCGCCTCGTCCCGTCGTTTCGAGCAGCGCGGTTTTCGCGCAGCAGAACGTCGGCGGAACCCACAAGGAATACGTCGGAGAGACGATCTCGCTCAGTCTCAAGGACGGCGACATCAAGGATGTGCTGCGATCGTTCGCGAAGATCAGCGGATTGAATGTCGTGCTGCAGCCAGGAGTGCGCGGGACCGTCACGGTCGAGCTCGAAAGCGTGCCCTGGGATCAGGCTCTCGACCAGATCCTGAAGATCAACAATCTCGGTTACGAGCTCGACGGCAACATCATGCGCATCGCCCCGCGCAACGTGCTCGAAGCCGAAGCCAAGGAACAGCAGGCTCTGGCCCAGGCCCAGGCGCTGTCGATTCCGCTGCGCACGGTGATCAAGCGCATCAGCTACTCGAGCGCTTCGGATCTGGCGCGAGTCCTCTCCTCGGGCGGCGGCCGCGCTTCGGGCATCCTGTCGCAGCGCGGCTCGGTCACCGTCGACAACCGCACCAACACGCTCATCATCAAGGAGTTGCCGAGCTACATCGATACCGTCATCGCGGTCATCGAGACCCTCGACATCCCCGAACCGCAGGTGATGATCGAGGCGCGAATCATCGAGACCACGAAGCGCTTCAGCCGGACGCTCGGCATCCAGTGGGGCTTCGACGGTGTCGCCGACGCCGCCCACGGCAACACGACCGGCCTGCAGTTCCCGAACAACGGCACCGTCCAAGGAGACGTGAACGTGCTCACCGGCGGCAGCAACGGCCTGCTGAGATTTGCCCTGGGCAACATCCTCGATACCTTCAATCTCGACGCGACTCTCCAGGCCGCCGAGGCCGACGGCCTGATCAACATCCTTTCGGCACCGAAGATCGCCACTCTGAACAACGAAGCGGCGAGCATCCAGTCCGGTCTGCAGATTCCGATCCAGACGGTCGCCAACAACACGGTGACTGTGCAGTTCGTCAACGCGACCCTGCGCCTCGACGTGACGCCGCATGTCACCGCCGAAGGCACGGTGCTCATGGATGTCAACATCCAGAAGCGGGAGCCGCAGCTCGCTTTCGCGGTCGTCGGAGCGCAGAACGCTCCGATCTCGACCAAGGAAGCCCAGACCCGCGTCATCGTCCGCGACGGCGGCACGACGGTGATCGGCGGCATCTACAAGGTGTCGACCGACCAGGGGCAGGACCGGGTGCCGGGTCTGGCGAACATTCCGGTCCTCGGCCATCTGTTCAAGAACCGCCGGCGTGAAGACGCCAATGAAGAACTACTGATCTTCATCACCCCTCGGGTGATCAAGCTCTAAGAACCCAGGGGGAGGATACCCTTATGAAACTCACAACACGACTCCTGACTCTCGGAACCCTGGTCCTCGTGCTCGGCGCCTGCTCCTCGGGTGACTTGAGCGACACCGACAGCGGTGGCGTCCTCCTGTCCGTCTCGAACTTCGACGGGCTACCTGGCTTCGTCTCCGTTTCCGCGTCGGGAGGGGTGGCAACCATCGGTTCGATCACGGTGCAGAACATTGCGAAGAATCCCGCGACGGGGACCAGCAACCTGATGAACGTTGAGGTCCAGAGCTTCGAGTTCACCTACACGCGCGATGACACGGGAACGCGCGTTCCGCCGAAACTGATCGAGTACGCCTTCGGAGTCGTCCCGGTCAACGGCTCGTTCAACTACAACAATCAGCAGTTCTTGAGGCCGGCCCAGTTCGAAGCCCAGCCCCTCAAAGACCTGGCAGACTTTGGTCGCGACACCGAAACGAATACCACAGCCGTCCGCATGCGCGTGACAATCCGGGTCTTCGGTCGAACACTGTCTGGCGATACCGTGGCGAGTACCCCGGTGTCGTTCAGCGTCGACGTTGTGCCTTGAGGTCGAGGAGACAAGTGATGAAGGCTCATAGGAAACAACTACTCGCAACTCTCGGCTTGGTCCTCGGCTTCGCTTTCGGCTGCAGCGCCGACGACCCGAACTCGCCCACGGCACCGCCGGTAGTTCCGGTTCCGCCGGCGGCGGGAATCAACGTGAGCGTGAGCACTTCGACCAGCACGCTGGATGCCGGCAGCAACACGTTCGCCACGCTGCTCGTGCGCGCCACGCGCGCCGACAACGGACAGCCGGTTCCCAACCTGACACCCGGCACGATCACGACCACCCTCGGCAGCTTCGGCAGCGTGACCGGACCGCAGGAGCTCGCCATCGAGCTGGTGAACGGCCAGGCGACGGTGATTCTCTTCCCGGGCACCACCATCGGCACGGCGAGCATCCGGGCGGCCGTCTCCTCGGGAGTCGGCTTCACCGCGGTCAACGTGCGCGAGCCGGGCCTCCCCGACACCTTCTTCCTCGGCTCGGTCAGCCCGAACACCGGCAGCCCGCAGGGCGGCGACACCGTCAGCATCAACGGTGGCGGCTTCAGCGATCCGCTGCGGGTCACCATCAACGGTATCGGCGCGGTGATCCAGTCCGCTTCCGCGACGCAGATCCGCGTCACCACGCCGCGCTGCGTCCAAGCGGCCTGCTTCGAGACCGGCGCGGTCACCCCGGTGGACGTTACGGTCATCACCAATCTGAACGAAGAGGGCCAGGCGACCGACACGCTCGGCTCCGGCTTCTCCTATGTCAACGGCGGCGGCGTAGTTCTGATTCCGACGATCTTCTCGGTCACCCCGTCGTCCGGCCCGAACGAGGGCGGCACCCAGGTCACCATCAACGGCGACGGCTTCGAAGCGCCGGTGGCGGTCGACTTCGGCAATGCAGGAGACCAGGTGTCGGCGCAGGTTGTCTCGGTAACCCGCACCCGGATCGTCGTGCTCAGCCCGCCGGCGACCGGAATTGGCGCGCCGAATCTCAACCAGCTCGTGGCGATCCGGGTGACGAACCAGTCGTCCGGTCGGACCACGACCGCGGCGAGTGCCTTCCGCTACGGAGTGGACGTCGAGATCACCTCCATCGCGCCCGGAGAAGGGCCCGCCAGCGGTGGAACGATCGTGACGATCTTCGGTCGCGGCTTCGACGAGCCTGTCGCCGTGACGCTCGGCCAGCACGCCCAGCAGGTGCTCTCGGTCTCCGGGAGCGAGGTGGTCGTGCGAACCGTGCCGATCGCCGTCACGAACTGCGCCGATGTGACCGGACCCACCGCAATCGTCAATATCGAGACCGGTGACGGAGATTCGAACGGACCGAACTTCACCTATCGCGTCCCTCGACCGTTGCTGTTCAACGTTTCGCCCTTCAGCGGCCCGCAGTCCGGCAACACTCTGGTCTCGATCACCGGCGCCAACTTCGGTTCCCCGATGCTCGTCGAGTGGGTGATCGGCGGAACGGCTTTCGGGGGAAATGTCCAGTCCTCGACGGCGAGCTCGATCAGCGTTCGATCGCCGGCCATTCCGAACACCTCGCTCAACACGGAGACGTGCGACGACAACGGCAATCCGGTGCCGCCCGATCCGACTCCGGATCCCGACGGCGAGCGTTACCTTGCGGTCTCGGCCAATGTGAGGGTGACGGACCCGGCTACCGGCTGCACGGCTACCCTCAACGGAGTCTTTTCCTTCAATCCGACAGACACCTCCTGTCGCGGTGACTAGGGCCTGAAGAGGTCGCTGCGAGTGCAACCAGAGCCCGGTGGCGACACCGGGCTCTTTTCACGTTTACCCGGTGCCGCTGGACGGTGCGGGGTCGCGGTTCGTATACTCCCTTCGAGATGCGAAGATTGCGGTCGTTCAGCCGATGGTCCCTGCTCGCCCTTGCCGCCCTTGCCGGCGTCGCCGGGGTGCTCGGCTGCAGTGAGGGCACGCCGGTCGCCCCATCAGGGACGATCCTCAGGGTCTCCGCCTACCCGACCCGAATCGGCACGGGTGGCCTGTCGACCGTCACGATCAGCGCCTATCGCTCCACCGGCAACCCGGTCAATCCGGGGACCGAGGTCCGCCTGAGCTCGACCATCGGCGTCGTCGAGCCGGTCGTCTACACCAACGAGAGCGGGCAGGCGACGGGGATCCTGCGCGGCGACGGCCGGGTCGGTACCGCGACGGTAACCGCCTTCTCGGGTGGCGTCGAACCGGTCACGATCGAGGTTGGCGTCGGACAGCTGGCCGCTTCGATGAGCTTCCAGGTGACCCCCTCGAGCGTCGCCGAAACCGGTGGAACACTCGATCTGCTCGCCTTGGTCCGCGACGACGTCTCGCAGCCGCTCGCCGGTGCGCAGGTCAACTTCCGATCCGAGGTCGGAACGCTCGACTCGGGCGGGCGGTTCCTCACCACCGACGCCAACGGCGAGGCGACCGACCGGCTGGTCGTCACCGCAGGCGATCTGCAGCTCATCGGCGACGACAACTTCGAGGTCACCGCCGAGGTCGGCGGTGCGGGCGGCTCCATCATCGCGCGCACCTTCTCGGTTGGTATCCAGCGACCGCCTCGGGCGGCGTTCACCTTCCAGCGTGCGGGTCTCGTCGTCACCTTCAACGACACCTCGACCGGCAGTCCGACCAGCTGGCTGTGGGACTTCGGCGACGGCACGCCGAGCTCCAACCAGCAGAATCCGGTCCACTCCTATTCGGACGCGGGCACCTATGTCGTCACTCTGACGGCGCGCAACAGCATCGGGACCAGCTCCGCCAGCAATCTGGTCCAGATCACCAACTAGGAAGCGCTTCCCGCCGCGACGGGTGCGGTATACTTCGTGGAGTCATGCACTTGCGATGCTTCGAAGAGGCCGGCGAGGCGGTCTCCGGAAGGGGGGTAGGCCTTGCCTGAGCCGTTCTCGGCCGAGCGCCTGAACCAGCTCCGGCAACGTTGGGAGCGTGACCCGAAGTCGCGCGCCTTCCTGCAGCTGGCGGAGGAGTATCGCCGCTCCGGACGCCTGTCGGACGCCCTGCATGTCCTCAAAGCCGGTCTCGGGGAGCACCCAACCTACCTCGCCGCGCAGGTCGCGCTTGGTCGTTGCCTGGTGGAGACCGATGCACCCGATGCCGCGATCGAGATTCTCGAGCGCGCAGTGGCGCGAGACCCGGCGCAGCTCGTCGCCAACAAGCTGCTGGTGGAGGCCTACCTCGCCAAGGGACACGCAGGCAAGGCGCGTGAGCGTCTCGAGCTGTACAAGCTCTTCAACGACCGCGACGCCGAGATCGAGCCGCTCGAGGCCCGTATCCGGGCTCTGGGCGGTGCGGCGCCGGCGCCGGCGGGGGCGGTGAAGCGGGGGCCGGTGCGCGACAGCGCACTCTTCGACCTCCCCACCCCCCAGACCTTGCCCGAGTTAGCTCTCGAACCCGAGTTTGCGCACACGCGTGCGCGCGCCCGCGCCGATACCGCGCCGCACGAGCCGTTCGGTGCGCTCTTCGCTCCCGGCGCCGCGCGGCGAATCGAATCGGCCTTCGCGGAGCAGGGGATTTTCGCTCTCGCCCCGATCGTCCTCGCCGAGCCGGAGCCTCCCGTGGCCTTGGCCGTGGTCGTAACGCCAGCTGGCGAATCCGCAGTGGCCGGTCCGACGGACTGGGAATCTGCCGCCTGGCCGACCGGATCCGCCGAGCCGGTGTCCGCGGACGTCGAAGCGCTCGAGGAGCCTCCGCCGATTCTGCTGCCGGCCGAACTGCTCGAGCCGGCGAGCTCGACACTCGGGGACCTCTATCTCGCCCAGGGCCATCTCGACGAAGCGGAGGAGAGCTTCCAGTCGGTTCTCCGCTCCCGACCTGGCGACGCCTCCGCCCTCGCCGGCCTCGAATCTGTTCGCCTGCAGCGAGGAGATGAAGCTGCCGTCTTCGCCGACGACCTTGCCGTCAGTGAAGAGCCGAACGTCATCATCGGTGGTCTGACGACGCGCAAAGCCGCCTTGCTCAAGGAGTATCTGGCGCGAATCCGGCGGGGAGCCAAGCGCCATGTTTCTTGAGCACCTCGGTTCGATCAGTGGCCGGATCGAAGGCGCCATCGCGCTGTCGCTGGTCGACCGCGATGGCATGCCGGTCGAATCGGTCAGCGCCAGTCCCGAGCTCGACCTCGAGGCTATCGCCGCCGAGCTCATTTCGCAGGTGCGCGCGATCTCGCAGCAGCAACAGGAGCTCTCGGTCGGCGCAGTGCAGCAATTCACCGTCGTCGCCGAGAGGATGACTTTTCTGGTGAGCGCGGTTGCGAACGGCTACTACCTGCTGCTCGCGCTTGCTCCCACCGGCAGCGTCGGGCGCGCCCGGTTCGAGCTCAGGCGCGCATCGTTGGTGCTCGAAGAGGAGCTTTCCTGACTTCATCATGCTGACCTACGACCAGATCAAAGAGCTGATTCAGATCGTTTCGGAGCGCCAACTGCACGGTCTCGAAGTCGAGCGCAGCGGGTTTCGACTGAAGATCACCGGTGCGGCCCAGGCGGCGCAGCCGACGGAGGTCCGCGCCTCGCCTCCGGCGCAGGTCGCGGTGTCGCCCGGCTCGCCCTCCCAGGCGCTGCATGCCGCCGATGAGCCGAGCGCAGCGCCCGCCAGGGCGGCCTCCGAGGCCGCCCCTCACCTGATCGCCTCGCCCATCGTCGGCACGTTCTACAACTCTCCCAGCCCGACGGCCGAACCGTTCGTGCGGATCGGCGACCGGGTCCGCAAGGGCCAGGTGCTGTGTATCGTCGAGGCTATGAAGCTGATGAACGAGATCGAGTGCGACGCCGACGGCGTCGTCATGGAGATCCATCCCCAGAACGCCCAGCCGGTGGAGTTTGGCGAGCCCTTGTTCGGACTCCGGCTCGAATAGCGCGTCTCGATGTTCAAGAAGATTCTCATCGCCAACCGCGGCGAGATCGCGCTGCGAGTCATCCAGGCGTGCCGCGAGCTCGGAGTCCCGACCGTCGCCGTCTATTCGACGGCGGACCGCGAGAGCCTTCACGTGACGTACGCCGACGAGGATGTCTGCATCGGTCCGCCCGCGTCATCGCAGAGCTACCTGAACATCTCGAGCATCGTCTCCGCGGCCGAGATCACCGGCGCCGACGCGATTCATCCCGGCTACGGTTTCCTGTCGGAGAACGCGCACTTTGCGGAGGTTCTGCGCGACTGCAAGATCGGCTGGATCGGCCCGCCGCCAGAGGTGATCCGCCAGATGGGCGACAAGGCGAATGCTCGCCAGACCGCCGTCGCGGCCGGCGTCCCGGTGCTTCCGGGCAGCCAGGATCCCCTCGAGTCCGCCGAAGAGGCTCGCGAGCTGGCAGGAACCATCGGCTATCCGGTGATTCTCAAGGCCGCGGCAGGCGGCGGCGGCCGCGGCATGCGGATCGTGCGTGCGGCCGAAGAGGTCGAAGGTCAGTTCGCGACTGCCTCCAACGAAGCGTTGAGCGCTTTCGGCGACGGCTCGATCTACCTCGAAAAGTACCTCGAGGAGCCGCGGCACATCGAGTTCCAGGTCTTCGGTGATGCCTACGGCAACGTCATCCATCTCGGCGAGCGCGAGTGCTCGATCCAGCGCCGTCACCAGAAACTGATCGAGGAGGCCCCCTCGCCCGCCCTGACCCCGGACCTTCGGGAGCGCATGGGAGAGGCCTCTGTGAAGCTGGCGCGGTCGGTCGGTTATCAGGGCGCCGGCACGATCGAGTACCTGCTCGACCTCGACGGCAGCTTCTACTTCATGGAGATGAACACGCGGATCCAGGTGGAGCATCCGGTGACCGAGATGGTCACGGGGGTCGATCTGGTGAAGCTCCAGATCCGCGTCGCCGCCGGTGAGCCGCTCACCCTGCCCTCGGGGCTCGTTCCGCGTGGCCATGCGATCGAGTGCCGGGTCAATGCCGAGGATCCGGTGACCTTTGTTCCGTCACCCGGCAGATTGACCACTTTCCACCTGCCTGGCGGTCCCGGAGTGCGCGTCGACACCCACGGCTACGAGGACTATTTCGTGCCGCCGAACTACGACTCGCTGGTGGCCAAGCTGATCGTCCATGCCGGCTCGCGCGACGAGGCCGTGGCGCGCATGAAGCGCGCGCTGGACTTCTTCGTCGTCGAAGGGATCAAGACCTCGATTCCGCTGCATCGCCAGATTCTCGAGGACGAGGAGTTCCGTGCCGGGCGACTGTCCACCCGCTTCATGGAGCGATTCGTCGAGCGGCGCAAGCTCAAGACGGCGGTTCCATGACGCCGGGCGCGGGGCTTCGGCCGGGCAGAATCTATGCGATTGCCGACGCCGAAGCGCTCGCGCCGCGAAGCCTGGCCGAGGGCGCCTTCATCATGGCGCAGGCCGGCATCACGACGATCCAGCTGCGCGCCAAGTGGCTCGAGGACGACGTCCTGTTTTCCGAAGCGGAGCGTTGCCTGCGACTTCTCGGGGACTGGCCGGGAACGCTCTGGATCGACGATCGTGTCGACCTGGCGCTGCTTCTTCCCCTCGCCGGCGTGCACCTCGGGCGGGGGGACATTCCGGCCTCGGAGGCGCGCCGCCTGCTGCCGCCGGCGATCCGTATCGGCGTCTCGACGCATGACGAGGGGCAGCTCGCCCTCGCCGACGCGGAAGCCGCGGCGGACTGGATCGCCCTCGGGCCGATCTTTGCGACCCGGAGCAAGCGCGATCCGGATCCCGTTGTGGGACTCGAGCGCCTGCGCCAACTCCGCAGCCGCACGGCGAAGCCTCTGATCGCGATCGGCGGTGTGCAGCTCGCCAACGTCGCGGAAGTGCTCGCTGCCGGCGCGGACTCCGTGGCGGTGATTCAGGCGGTCTGCTCGGGCGACATCGCGCGCAACTGCCGCGAGCTTCTCGCCGCAGCGGCATGAGAATCCTCTTGACCGGATTCATGGGAGCCGGCAAGACCTCCGTCGGCAGGCGTCTCGCCGCCAATCTCGGCTGGCCTTTCATCGACCTCGACGAAGAGATCGAGAAGCTCGCGGGCGAGTCGGTGCGCGAGATCTTCGAGCACGCCGGCGAAGGGCGGTTCCGGGAGCTCGAAGCGCGCGTTTTCGTGGAGTCGATACGACCGGACCCTGTCGTGGTGGCGACGGGAGGCGGCACGCTGACCTTTCCGCGCAATCTCGCCGCGGCCCGCTCCGCCGCTCTGGTCGTCTGGCTGAATCCGGAGTTTGCGACCCTCACGCGCCGGGTGGGCGGACGGGGCAAGGAAGACCGTCCGCTCTTTCGCGACGAGGCGACGGTTCTGGCGCTCTATCGCGAGCGCATCCCCGCCTACGCACTCGCGGATCTGAAGGTCGACATCGCTCCGGGAGAGAGCGTCGAAGAAGTGGCGGCGCGCATCGGGCTGCTGGTCGCGGAGCGCACATGCAGTACCTGATCCTCTCCGACATGCACGGCAATGCCGAAGCGCTGCAGGCGGTCCTGCGGCGGGTGCGGCGCAAGCGGTTCGACGTCGTGCTGGTCTTGGGCGACCTGGTCGGATACGGCGCGGGGCCGAATCAGGTCGTGGAGGCGGTGCGCGATCTCGCCGGCACGGTATTCCGCATTCGCGGCAATCACGACAAGGTCGTCGCGGGGCTCGAGGATGGTGCCAATTTCAATCACGCCGCGCTCGCCGCGGCGCGCTGGACCTCGGAACACCTGACGGCGGCGAACCTGCGTTTCGTGCGCGAGCTGCCGCGTGGCCCGCTCGTGCTGCCCGAAGGCCTGTCGATCTGCCACGGTTCGCCGCTCGACGAGGACACCTACGTCTTCTCAATGTACGAGGCGTGGGAGATCTTCGAGAACTACCCGGCGGATCTGGTGTTCTTCGGGCACACGCATGTCCCGTCGCTTTTCGTCCACCAGGGGCGCGACATTCGTGTCGCCCTGCTGCGCGGGGAGAGCGGCTCGATCACGATCGAGGCCGGTTGCCGATACCTGATCAATCCGGGCTCGATCGGCCAGCCCAGGGATCGCGACCCGCGCGCCGCCTACATGACCTACGACTCCGAGAAGAGGATCGTACGCTGGCACCGCGTCGCGTACCCGGTGGATCGGGCCCAGCAGCGGATTCTCAAGGCGGGTCTGCCGAAGCTCCTGGCGGATCGGCTGGCGATCGGTACCTGAGACGCTTGGCGCTCCCGCCTTGCAACCGGGGGCTGGCACTTCGTAGCATGACCTATCGATGACCTCTGCGCGCCATCCCTGCAAGATCACGCTCCTCGCCCTGCTGCCGGCGCTTGCCTGCTCGCAGTCGCCGCCCGTCCAGCCGGTGGCGGGCAGGGACGAGGTGCGCTCGGCGCGCGCCACGGACCTGCGTGATACGCAGGCGCTCCTCCTGCTGATGGCCGATCAGAAGCGCTTCGAAGAGACCGTTTTCATCGCCCTCCTCGATTCGTCGGCGAGCGTGCGAAGGAACCTCGCCGTGGCGCTCGGCAGAATCGGCGACCCGCGTGGCCGGGGGCTCCTGCAGGGGTTGCTGATCGATGCCGAGCCGGAGGTGCGGCGGGAGGCCGCCTTCGCCCTGGGCGAGCTCGGTATTCCGGAGAGCGTCCCGGCATTGCTGCGGGCCTCGGTCGATGACGACGCCGAGACCGGGTCGCTGGCGGTCGAAGCCCTTGGCAAGCTCCAGGCGCCGCTGGCAGATGTCCGTCGGACGCTGACCGCAATCGCGGCGGACGCGGCGGCTCTTCGGCTGGCGCCGGCGCTCTTCCGTTTCCGCGAGGACACCTCGGTCGAGGTGGCGGTCGAGCTCGATCGCGGCGCGGTATCGGCGGCACGGCCGGCACCGGCGGCATCGCCGGCACCGCCGGAACCACTGGCTGCGGCAGTGCATTTCGGGGTGGCCTATGCCCTCTCCCGCGACGCCCACGCCGGGGCTCTGCCGCACCTGCGCCGGCTGCTCGAGGACCCCGAGCCGCAGATCCGCGCCTGGGCCGCGCGCGGTCTGGGCGACGTGGGCGATCTTTCGGACTTCGCGCGGATGGAGCCTCTTCTCCTCGATCCCGCGCCGTCGCCCCGCATCCAGGCCGTCCGCGCCGGCGCCCGCATCGCGGCGCGGGCGCAGGCCGTCCCACCCCTCGGCTGGGGACGGCTCCTCGGCAGACTCGTCGACGACCCCCTGCCGGGGGTCCGCGCCATCGCCCTCGAGTCGTCCGCGGCATGGATCCCGCAGCCGGAAGTTCGCCAGGCCGTGCTTCGCCGCTTCGCCTCCGGAGAGCCGAGGGAGCGCGAGCTGGCCCTCGTCGCGCTCGCCCAGGCGGCCGATCCGCAGGCGGAAGACGCGGTTCGCCGTGCGGCGGCCGCCGTCGAGAGACGCCTCCGGGCACGCGCCGCCGAAGCGGCAGGACTTCTCGGACTCGAGGAACTGGTGGAGAGGCTCGCGCTCGATGCGGAGCCGCTGGTTCGGGTGGCGGCGGTCGAGGCGTTGCTGGAGAAGGCCGACGAGGATGCCACGGGCGCTCCGGCGAGTTTCGTTCAGGCGGTGGCGCGGATCGCCCGGCGGTTCCTGGGCGACCCCGATCCCACTGTGCGAACGACAGTGCTCGAAGCGCTGGTCGAAGCGCCCGGTTTGCCCGTCGGCAAGCTGCAGCAGGCGCTCGTCGCCGCGGCGCGGGATGCGCTCTCCGATGCGCGTCTGGCAGGGGTTCGGGCGCTCGCCGCGAGGGCCCGGGAGGTGCCGGCCGAGCACGAGGCCGCGGTGTCGATGCTCGAGGCGCTCGCCGAGGACGGCGATTTTCTGGTCCGCCGCGAAGCGGCGTCTGCCCTCGAACAGATGGGGTTGCCGCTGCCGCCGGTTGGGCCGGTGGTGACCGGTCGTACGGGGCCGGTCTACGCCCAGATCCTCTCGCAGACCGATCGCGTGCGCATCGTGGAAGTCAGCACTACGCGCGGCTCGTTCCGGATCCGATTGGATTGTCCGCAGGCGCCTCTGACCTGTCTCTCCTTCCTGCAGCTCGCCGGCCAGGGGTTCTTCGACGGCCTGACGTTCCATCGCGTCGTGCCCGACTTCGTCGTCCAGACCGGCGATCCGCGAGGAGACGGCTGGGGTGGGCCGGGATTCGCGCTGCGGGACGAGATCAACCGCCAGCGATTCGGGCGTGGCGCGGTCGGCATGGCACTCTCCGGTCCGGATACCGGTGGCAGCCAGTTCTTCATCGCCCTGTCGCCGCAACCGCATCTCGACGGCGGCTACACGGTCTTCGGCCAGGTGGTGGGAAACGACGCCGTCCTCGATCAGATCCGCCAGGAAGACGGGCTGGTCACGATCCGGGAAATCGAGACGGGTGAGTAACTTGCGTTCGATTTCCCGGCCTGGCGGGGGACCGGACCTGCAACCTTCCCGCGGGCGGACACGTAGGTAGCCATGGCGGTCGAAGCGCTCGATCCCACCGACGAGGCGCTCGTCAGGGCGGTCCTCTCCGGGGACCGGGACCGGTTCGAGCTGCTGGTGGCGCGGTATCAGACGCGACTGGTCAACTATCTGTACCGCATGGTGCGCAACCTGGAAGAGGCGCACGATCTCACTCAGGAGGTTTTCATCCGCGTGTATCAGGCCCTGGATCGCTACGACAGCCAATACCGGTTTTCGACCTGGCTCTTCAGGGTCGCCCAGAATGCGGCGATCGACGTCATCCGCAAGCGCCGGATCCGGCTGGTTCCCCTGACGCGGCGGGCCGAGGAGGGCAGCGACGCTACGGTCGATCTCGAGTTGCCGGACGGCCAGCCGTCGGCGCTCGAGTCGCTCCAGGGTCGGGAGCTCGACGCCTCGATCCGGGCGGCGATCGACACCCTGCCATGGGAGTACCGCGAACTGATTCTGCTCCGCCACTATGGCGAGTTGGCGTACGAGGAGATCGCCGAAGTCAAGGCGATGCCTCTCGGCACGGTAAAGAACAAGTTGTTTCGCGCACGTCAGATGCTGAAGCAGCAGCTGCTCGGTCATCAGGCCCTCGGAAACTGACGGGGAAGGAAGCGTCCATGAACCACGATCATCTGCGGGAAGACCTCGACCTCGATCTCGACGGTATTGGCGATGTTGGCGGAATGGGCGGGATCGGTGGCAGCGGCGAGTTGCTGGCACCGGCAGAAAAGGCCCGCCTCGAGGAGCATCTCGCGGGCTGCGCCGATTGCCGGCGCGAACGCGAGAGTCTGCAGATGCTGCATGCGCGGCTGGCCGCATCGGTGATCGCGCCGCGGGAGGGTTTCACCGGCGAGGTCATGCGCGCGCTCGTGCCGGCGCCCTGGGAGGCACGTACCCTGGTGGTCTGGCGCTGGCCGTTCGCCATGCTGCTCGCCCTCGGCGGCCTCGCGGCCGTCCTTCTGGGCGGCGCCGCGGCGGAGCTCGAGCCCGGCGCCGGTTCGTTCGCCACCTTCCTGGCGCTCGCCCGCCTCGTCGAGAGCGCGGCGCTCGCCGGCGCCGGTCTTCTCGGCGCCTCCTGGCAGGGCCTGGGCTCCGGCCTCGGGGAGTGGCTCGGCGCGTCGAAGACGAACCTGGGGCTGGCGGGAGGTCTGCTCCTGGGCCTGAATCTGCTCTTCCTGCGTCTGCTTCGCCCGAGCTCGCGCAAGGCGAAATCCCGATAGACTCGCGGCATGTCCCTGCAGGTTGTCCGGCGCCTCCTGGCAGCCGCTGTGCTCCTTTTCCTGTCGCTCCCGGTCGCCGGAGCCAGCGCCGCGGCTTCGTCCGACCCTGGCGGCGAGCCCGGTCTGCGTCTCGAAGCCGGGAGTGTTGCCCGCCGGCCGATCGTGGCGATCGGGCGCGGTATCGAGGTCGACGGCGAAGCGCTGGCCGGCGTCACTGCCCTCAACGGATCGGTCACGGTCACGGGAGTCGTGCGCGGTGACGTCACGGTGCTCGGTGGCGACCTGATCCTGGCCCCGACGGCCAACATCGAGGGCGATGCGCTGGTCCTCGGCGGTCGCCTCGTGGCCGCAGGCGGCTCCCGGCTCTCGGGCCGTGCGGTCGCCTACCCGACGGTCTCACGCGCCTGGCTGACGCTGCTCGAGGGGCCGAGCCTCGGGCTGCAGGCAACCTCGCCGCTCGTTCTGGGCGCCAAGCTGGGACTGGTGGCCGCCTGGCTCGCGCTGACGCTGCTGCTGTTCGCTTCCGCCGGCCGGCCGCTGGTGCGCACCTCAGAGGAGGTTCAGCAAGAGCCGCTGCGCTGCTTCGCGGCGGGCCTCGTCGGACTCGCGACGATCGTCCTGACGGCGCTTTTTCTTTCGGCTTTCCTCCCGACGCTGCTCGGTGTGCCGCTGCTCGTCCTGGTGGCGCTCTTTTCGCTCGTCCTCAAGCTCTGGGGGATGGTGGCGATCTTTCACAGCTTCGGCAGGTTCTGCGCCACCCGGATCGCGCGTCGCAGAGTCGTTCAACTGCACGCTGCCGTGCTCGGTTTGAGTCTTCTCGGCCTGATCAAGCTGGTTCCGATGGCCGGAGTCTGGGTGTGGACCGCCGCGACGCTCATCGGCATGGGAGCCACCCTGCGTTCGAAGTTCGGACGCTTCGAGCCCTGGTTCGACGCCGACAGTACGGCCCTTGCGTGATCCCCGGAGAGCCTTGCTAGGCTCTCAACGGACGGAACTCGTCAGAATGGAGAGCCTCGGGATGGAGATCCGAAGAATTGGCGTTGTGGGCGCCGGAACGATGGGCAGTGGCATCGCCCAAGTGGCGGCGCAATCCGGCTTCGAAGTCGTCCTCGTGGACGTCTCCGCTGCCGCCCTGGCCAAAGGCCTCGGAACGATCGCCAAGAGTCTCGAGCGTCTGGTGGGCAAGGGCAAGCTCACCGGTGAGGAGAGTGTCGCGACGCTCGCGCGGCTGGCTTCGGGCGGAGATCTCGCCGCGCTCTCCGGCTGCGATCTCGTCGTCGAGGCGGTGGTCGAGAGATTCGAGGTCAAGCGCCAGGTCCTGGTGACGCTCGATCCGATGCTCGCTGCGCACGCGATCCTGGCCACCAACACGAGCTCCATCTCGATCACCCGCCTCGCCGCCGTCACCGCGCGCCCGGACAGGGTGATCGGGATGCATTTCATGAATCCCGTGCCGATCATGCAGCTGGTCGAAATCATCCGCGGCCTGCAGACCTCGCAGGCGACCTGCGACGCGGTCTTCGCCACCACGCGCCAGCTTCAGCGGACGCCGGTGGAGGTGAACGATGCGCCCGGATTCGTCTCCAACCGCGTCCTCATGCCGATGATCAACGAGGCCATCTTCTGCCTGCACGAACAGGTCGGGGCGCCGGCGGCGATCGACGAAGTGATGAAGCTCGGCATGAACCATCCGATGGGTCCTCTGGCGCTAGCCGACCTGATCGGTTTGGACGTCTGTCTCGACATCCTCCGCGTCCTCGAGGAGGGCTTCGGCGACCCCAAGTACCGGCCCTGTCCCCTGCTGGTGAAGATGGTGGATGCGGGCTATCTCGGCCGCAAGAGCGGGCGTGGTTTCTATGCCTACGGCTGAAGGGCTGCCGAGCGTTTTCTGCCAGGTCTGCGGCGCGGAGAACCAGAGCGACCGCGAGTTCTGCGCGCGCTGCCATCAGAAACTGATGGTCCTCTCCGGAACGATGGGCGGCGAAGCCGAACAGTTCGAATCGGAGCGCAGCGCCGATTTCTCGCTCGACGAGCATCTGCTCGAGCGCATCTCGATCCTCGAGGAGGCGGTGAAGCGCACCGCCGAAACCGCCCAGAAACTGGTCGCCGCGGTGCAGAAGCAGGAGAAGAACCTGCTCGTTTCGCAGACCGGCTTCGCGACCCTGCGCGAGCTGCTCGAGCGCCGCCGTTTGGTGGGACGCGAGGAGTGGAGCGACCTCTGGGAGTCCAAGATGGACTACCAGCTGCGCGCCCTCGAAAAGCGCGAGCGCTTCATGGCGATCCGCGACCGGGTCGTCGCCCTCTACCAGGGGAACCGGCCGAAACTCTTCGCGCAGCATCTCGACGACGCCGAGTACGCCCTCTTCGCCTTCGACGTCGAGCGCGCCAAGCGGGCTCTGGAGCAGGCCTGGAAGCTCGACCGGACGAACTACGAGCTGGCGCTCTTTCTCGGCGAGACCTTCTTCAACGAAGGCGATACCGAGGCGGCGCTGGCCTTCTTCCAGAAGGTCCTCGAGGCGAAGCCCGATCACTTCGAAGCGCTGGTCTTTTCCGGTGTCATCTTTCACGAGCAGGGGAACTTTCATCGTGCCGAGGGGCTGCTCAAGAGGGCGGTCGCGGAGTATCCGGACGCCTTCCTGCCGCATTTCAGCCTCGGCGCCGTCTACGCGGCGCACGGCGACCTGAACCGCGCCGTCGCCTACCTCGAGCAGGCGAACCTGCTCGACCACGTGCCGCAGGCGCTCTACCTGCTCGGCAACTGCCGCTACGAGATGGGGCAGGCGGCGCACGCCATCCGCTGCCTGCGCGAGGCGGTGCGGCTCGACCCCGCTTTCGAAGAGGCGCATTATCTGCTCGGCCTGGCCTATCTCGACCGGCACTGGAACAAGAAGGCGCTGGCTTCGTTTCGCGAGGCGCAGCGGCTCAACCCGCGCCGGTTGCGCTATCAGGATCTGGTGCAGTTTCTCTCCGGCCGGACCGGAGCGCCGCTGCCGGAGGTGGGCACCGAGGCGGCGCGCTATATGGCGAAGGCCGAGGAGCATCGGGCCCGCGGCGAACGGGATCGGGCCCTTTCGAGCTACCAGAAGGCGCTCGACGCCGAGCCCGAGAATCCGACGCTGCTCATGTCGTTCGCGATGCTCTGCCTCTCCCTGGACCGCTGGGAGGAGCTCGAGACCGCTACGCGACGGGTGCTCGAGTTGAACCCCGGCGAGATGCTCCGCGCGACGGCTTCGGCGGCCCTGATCGCCGCTCTGCGCAGCGGCGGGAAGTTCCGCGAAGGCAACCGGATCGGCAAGCTGCTGTTGCAGGAGGGGGCGAGCAACTTCACTCGCACCATCGCCTATTTCGAGATGGCCTACAACCTCGCGGAGATGGAAGAGGAGCTCGACCAGGCCCTGGAGTATGCGCAGCAGGCGCTCGACCTCGCCCCGGACGAGCTCAAGCAGTTTCCGCTCGCCGCCAAAGGGTGGGTGCACTACAAGCGTAAAGAGTACGCACAGGCGGTCGAGTGCCTGGAGAAATCGAACGACCTCGGCTCGTCGCCGACCACGCTGACCCACCTCGGCATGGCGTTCCTCGCCTCCGGCAACGAGGACAAGGCGCGCGGCGCCTTCGGCCGGGCGAGAGACCTCGAGCCTCGCGTCGGGGCCCTCGAGGAGAAGATGATGGAATGCATGCGCGACTCGTCGCGCCTGCTCGAACGCGTGCAGCAGCGGCAGAAGCGATAACAACCGAAACGAAGCCCCTTCGATCCGAGACTCCGGTGACCCAGTGACGCACACGCTTCCCAACTCGCTCCCGCCCGCCCCGATTCCGCTCACCCGGTGGTCCCAGACCTATCTCTTCACCACTCGCGAGGTTCCGAACGACGCCGAGGTGATCTCCCACCAACTGATGGTCCGCGCCGGCATGATCCGCAAGCTCGCCGCCGGCATCTACACCTACCTCCCCTTCGGCTGGCGGAGCCTGCAGAAGCTCTCGGCCATCGTGCGGCGCGAGATGGCGGCCGCCGGGGCGGTGGAGCTCTCGATGCCCGCGGTGCAGCCGGCGGAGCTGTGGATCGAGTCGGGGCGCTGGCAGAAGTACGGCAAGGAGCTGCTGCGCATCCGCGACCGCCACGATCGCGACTTCTGCTTCGGACCGACCCACGAAGAGGTCATCACCGATCTGGTGCGCCGCGACGTGAAGAGCTATCGCCAGCTGCCCTTCAACCTCTACCAGATCCAGACCAAGTTCCGCGACGAGATCCGGCCGCGCTTCGGTCTGATGCGCGGACGCGAGTTCCTGATGAAGGACGCCTACTCCTTCCACGCCACGCCGGAAAGCCTCGACGAGGCCTACGAGGCGATGCGCGCCGCCTACCGGCGAATCTTCGAGGCCTGCAAGCTCGACTACACCGTCGTCGACGCCGACACCGGCGCGATCGGCGGCTCGTCCTCGCATGAGTTCATGGTGACCGCCGCCACCGGCGAGAGCGCGGTGGCGCACTGTGACTCCTGCGGCTACGGCGCCAACACCGAGAAGGCAGCCCGCGGACCCTGGGGCGAAATCTCCGCGGCGGCTGAGCAGGAGTTGACCCGTCGCGACACGCCGGGCATGCGCTCGGTCGAAGAGGTGGCGCGCTTCCTCGGTGTGCCCGAGATCCAGTTCGTGAAGACCCTGGTCTACGAGACCGACAAGGGCTTCGCGGCGGTGGCCATCCGGGGCGACCGCGAAGTCAACGAGGTCAAGCTGCTGAACGCCCTCAACGTCGAGCATCTTCAGCTCGCGACCGAAGAGAAGGTTTTGGCTGCGACCGGAGCGCCAGTCGGCTCGCTGGGCCCGGTCGGCATGCCGGCTGGAATCCCGTTGCTCGGCGATCTTTCCGTCGCCGGACTCAGGAACTTCACCTGCGGCGCCAACGAGCCCGGCGTGCATCTTCTGGGCGCCAACTGGGGTCGCGACGCCAACCTCCGCGAGCTTCTCGACCTCGTTACAGTCGTCGAAGGCGATCCCTGCCCGCAGTGCGGCGCGAAGCTCGCGATCTCCCGCGGCATCGAGGTAGGGCACATCTTCAAGCTCGGGGACAAGTACTCGGTGGCGATGAAGTGCGAGTTCACCGACGAGGCGGGCGGGCAGAAGCCGATGATCATGGGCTGCTACGGCCTGGGGATCGGCCGCACGGTCGCCGCCGCTATCGAACAGAACCACGATGCCGACGGCATCATCTGGCCGATGCCGCTGGCGCCGTTCGAGGTCCTCGTCATCGCCCTCAACCCCAACGAGGCCGAGTCGGCGCGCGCCGCCGAGGAGCTCGCCACCGAGCTCGCCGGGCGCGGCCTCGACGTGCTCTACGACGATCGCGACGAGCGGCCCGGAGTGAAGTTCAAGGATGCCGAGCTCATCGGCATCCCGCTGCGCGTCGTGGTCGGCGGCAAGTCCCTGGCGGCGGGGCAGATCGAGTTCGCCCTGCGCCGCGACCGCCAGAAGCTCCTGGTGCCGGTGGCCGACGCCGTCGCCAAGGCACTCGAGCTCGTCGCCGCCGAACGCGGCTGACCGCTGCTCACCAATTGCAGGCTCGCCCGCTGACGGCGGTCTCCGGCACTCGGGATCTCGGGGCCGGCTCCTAGTAAGGCTTGGTCGCCAACCCCAAGATCCCGAGCGCCAGAGCCCGCCCTATGAGGCAAGAGGCTTCTCTCTCCACTGTACCGACGAGGGGTGGCTGGACCGAGGGCTCCCATGGGCCCGGAGCGCGCATTCTCAGCGCGAGGACCCATGGGAAGCGGGCCAGACAGGACCCCGAGCAGAGGCGTCGGCTACGGGAGTGCGCCCGATAGGAAGCAGGGAAGGGCGGTGCGCTTGGGGAGAGTAAGGCCCAAAGAAAAAGGCGGGAGCGCCGAAGCACTCCCGCCTGTCCAAGGCTCACGAAGGAGCCTAGATTGCTGCAGGTGTTACCAGAGGAACTTGAGACCGACGCGGACCGTCCGGGCAGCCTGGAACGGGTTGGCGGTCGAGCCGACCACGTTGGGCTTCAGGTAGAACGGGTTCTCCGTGCCGGCGACCACCGACGGATCCAGACCACCACCGAAGAAGTAGTCGTAGCTGCCGTCGCAGGCGTCGGTGTCGCAGAGGTCGCCGTCGAACTGGAAGGTGTCGACGAGCAAGGTGGCGTCCTCGTCGAACAGGTTCAGTACGTTCAGGCTGGCCTCGAGCGTGAAGTTGCCGATCTTGAAGGGGTGCGTGACGAGCAGATCGGTCTGCGTGAGGTCATCCACCTCGCCCGCGTCGCCGCGGCCGTTCGGGAAGAACGGAACGCCGATGTAGCTCCACTGGGTGGAAATCGGCGTGCCGCTGCCGTAGTACTGGTTGAGGCCGACCGTGGTGCCCCAGCCGAAGCGATAGATGAACTGCGCATCGATCTGGTGCGGACGCTCGGTGTTGAGCGAACCGTTGACCAGGTCGCCGTTCAGGTCGAACGCGTTGTGCAGCGCGTCGAACGAACGGCTGACGTTCGGGTCGGTACGGCCGAACTCGTCCGAGCTCGCGAGACCGGAATAGGTGCCCTCGAGCTTGCTGTAGGTGTAGCCGACACGGGCCGACCAGTTGCCGGCGAACCGGCGGTTCCAGGACAGCTCGACGGCTTCGTAGTCGCGGATCGCTTCCGGCTGCGCCGGAATCGGGCCCGCGCCATCGGGGTCGCCGGCGACCAGGCCCTTGCCGGGGTTGCCCGTGATGTAGACCTCATTGCGGACGCCGGTGACCGGGTCGTTCACCAGGTAGCCGATGTCTTCGATGGTGTTCTTGAGGCTCTTGTTGACGTAGCGGACGCCGAGGACCGAGGTGTTCGTCCACTGCCAGTCGGCGCCCAACTGGTACTCCTCCTGCTCCATCGGCTGGAGGTCCGGGTCGATGGCGTCCTGCGGGTTGGTGGGGTGACGCAGGTCGAGAATGATTTCCGGCGCGCCGAGACCCGGGCAGGGGTTGTTGCTGGCCTGGTTGGTCGACTGCGTGCAGTTGCCGCTGGCGAGGAGCGACACCCAGTCGAGGGTGTTCACCGGCCAGAGGTACTCGAGCCACTTGTCCGCGCCGAACGAGCCGCGGGGCATCTCGAGCTTGGTGATGTCGTAGTAGATGCCCCAGGAGCCGTAGACCTTGACCTTCTGGTCGGACAGGACATCCCAGGCGAAGCCGAGCCGCGGCGCGACCTTGTCGCCGTAGTCGAACTCGATGGCGTTCTTCGGCAGCGTCGGATCGACCTTCGCGCCGTAGTTCGGCACCCGCTCCTGCTCGGTGCGGACACCGAGGTTGACCGTCAGGTTCGGCAGGACCGACCAGCTGTCCTGGGCGTAGAAGCCGAGGTTCTTGCTGTCGGCGGCACCCTCGGTGCGGAAGCGGCGGACGCCGAGCGAACCGTAGGTTCCCTGGACACCGGCGCCGAAGCGGTCGCCGAGGCCCCAGCGGAAGGTGTAGAGGTTCACGGCCTCGCCGGTGGAGACTGCGTTGCTGATGTTCTCCATCTGCACGCCGGCCTTGAGCGCGTGGGAGCCGAGGCCGTTGACGAACAGGTTGCCGTCGAGGGAGGCCGATTCACGCTCCCAGAGGTCGGTGGTGGTGCTGGCGTTGCTCGGGATCGACCTGAAGTTCACCGGCCGGTAGAGCGGGCTGCTCGGGATCGGATACGGCGTGGTGCGGAAGAAGACCTGCTCCGTCGCGTTCAGGCCGCTGTCGCTCGTGTCGTCCGACCAGAAACCGATGCGGCCGGAGAGATAGAAGTTGTCGACCGGGATGTAGTCGGCGTAGGCCGAATAGCTCTCGGTCTCGAACTTGGTGACGACCGAGAGGTCGGCGAGCGGCGAGGTCGAGCCATCCTTGTTCGGCAGGTTGCCGTCGAGGGTGCGCGGCGACAAGTTGGCCGAGACCTTGTACAGGAACTGCGAACCGACGTTGCCCTTGATGTTGCCGGTCAGGTACTCGCGCTTGTCGTTGCGGTTGGACGTGGCCGGGTTCGGACGGCTGGCCGTCGGGTCCGGCGTGCGATTGATGTCGGCCTCGGTGTAGGTGTAGCCGACGTAGAACCAGGCCGCATCCTGGGCGATCGGGCCGCCGATGGCGAAGCCGGGCTCGATCGTCGTGGTGTCGTCCTTGTCGAACTGGCGATAGAGGTCTGTGTCGGTCGTGCGATAGGGGGTAATCCGCTCGTCGCCGTTCCAGCCGGAGTCGCCGTAGTACATGCCGACCCAGCCCTTGAACTCGTTCGTGCCGCTCTTGGTGACGGCGCTGATCACGCCGCCGACCGAACCGCCGTACTCCGCCGCGTAGCCAGCCGACTTGACCTGAACCTCTTCGACGAAGTCGGTGACCAGGTCCTGGCCGGAGACGCCGTCCTGGGGGTGGGTCGTGTCGACGCCGTCGATCACGAAGCGGTTCTCGGAACCAGAGGCGCCATCGATCGAAATGCCGCCAAGGAAGCCCTCGTTCGCGGCACCGGCAGCCTGCGTGGCGATGCCCGTGAAGTCGCGGCCCTTGGGCAGCAGCTCGATCTGCTCAGAGCTGATCGAGGCGGCGGTGGCGGAGCTCTTGACGTCGACCTGGCCGGCTTCGCCGACCACGCTGATCGTCTCGGAGACGGCGCCGACCTCGAGCGTGACGTTCGCGATGACGGTCTCGCCGAGGCGGACCGCGACGTTCTGAACCTCGGCCGGGTTGAAGCCGTCGAGCTTCGCGATCACCACGTAGGTGCCCGGGGGCACACGGGGGAACCGAAAGGCTCCGGACTCGTTCGTGGTGCCCGCGAGACGGGTGCCGCCGGCCGAGACCGCTTCCACGGAAGCGCCCGGGAGGACCGCGCCCGACGCGTCACTCACGGAACCTTCGATAGCGCCCACCTGCTCCTGGGCGCTTGCCGGGGCCACCGCGAACAGCGCCACGAGGGCGAGGGCCGCAACGACGCCGACATTCCACCAATTTCTCTTGTTCAACATCATCAAACCTCCATCAGGTTGATAGGGACCGCCGGCGGAACGATTCCAGCCAGCGCAACTTGGTTACAGCGGTGTGAAAAGCCTAACACAGGGCCCTTGGACCTTGTGCCGGTGCGGGAGCGCCCGGACTCGAGCTTTTCGGGCTCCGAGATCTCCCCCCACCGCCGTCACCATGCCACCCGAACCGACAGACTTCTTTACGAGATCCGTGCCAGAGGGGGGGATTGTGAGGCTCCGTCGTGCGCTCTCCTAAAGCTCGAAGAATCAGCGGCTTGCGCGATCCGGTGGGGTGAAGTGAGATTCCGAAAACCGGAGAGGGTGGATGGAATTCAGTGGCTTGGATGGCGCTTCGGGAATTTGGTTTTCCGCCCCCGGTCAGGACGAGGACTGGGAATTGCCGCCGACGAGCTCGAGACCGAGCGAGCGGATCCGGTTGCCCTGCACCTCGAGGACCTCGAATCGCGCCGGGCCGAGGGCGACTCGATCACCAACCCGGGGCTTGCGGCCCAACTCGGAGAGCACGACGCCGGCGATGGTGTCTTCGTCGCGGGTGGAGAGCTCGAGCCCGAGCTCGTCTTCGAGATCGACGACGAGCATCGATCCCGACAGGGTGTAGGTTCCTTCGCCGCGCTTCGCGAGCTCCGGACGGTCGGTGTCGAACTCGTCCTGGATCTCGCCGACGATCTCCTCGATGACGTTTTCGAGCGTGACGATTCCCGAGACTCCGCCGTACTCGTCGAGCACCGCCACCATGTGCTGCCTCTCGACCTGCATTCTCCCGAGCAGGCGATCGAGCGGCGTGGTCTCGGGGACGAACTTGACCGGCCGCGCGAGGCTCGCGATGTCGATGATCCGGTCCGTGGTGCGAAAGAGGTCCTTGATGTGGATCAGGCCGATGACGCTGTCGAGATCGCGCTCGCAGAGCGGGAATCGCGTGTGGCCGCTCTGGCGGGCGATCTCGAGGTTCTCTTCGATCGGGCGCGAGGTCGACAGATGGGTCACGTCGGCGCGCGGCACCATCACTTGACGGGCATTCCGGAGCGAGAGCTCGAAGACGTTGTCGAGGATCTCGCGCTTGAGCTTGGACTGGCTGCCCATCTCGGATGAAGAGAGCAGGATGCGCAGCTCCTCCTCGGAATGAGACAGCTCCTCCTCGCCGGCACTCTTGAGGCCGACCATGCGCAGCAGGCCGTTGGCGGCATGGTTGAGCAGCCAGATCGCCGGAAAGATGATCCAGTAGAAGACATAGAGCGGCATCGCGATCCACAGCGCCGTCGGCTGCGGCCGCCGGATCGCGAACGACTTCGGCGCCATCTCGCCGACCACGATGTGCAGTGCCGAGATGATGATGAAGGCGGTCGTGAGGCTCACCGAGTGCACCAGTGCCTCGGTGGCGCCCGGGATCATTCGCACGAGAGGGGCCATGATCCAGCTGAAAGCGGGCTCGCCGACCCAGCCGAGCGCCAGGCTCGCGATCGTGATGCCGAGCTGACACGCCGACAGATAGGCGTCGAGGTGGGCCACCTGGTGCCGGGCTAGCCTCGCCATCCGGCTCCCCGCGAGGGCCAAGGGATCGAGCTGAGTCGGACGCACCTTGACCAGCGCGAACTCCGCGGCGACGAAGAATCCGTTGAGCGCCACGAGCAGCAGGCCGAGAGCGAGTCCGAGCCAGGGGTTCATGGAGTCCGCGACCGCTTCAGCGGCGCCGGCGCTCCCGGACAGGGCGAAGGCGAGGATCGTCATTCGGGGGGAAGTATAGGCATGGGGAGGCGCCGGACGCAGTAGAATGCTCGCGACGTCGCGCCCGGCCTCCGGCCAGCTTGGTGACTGGACGGCGGGCAGCCACGCGCCGGAGGTTCGAAATGTCCACCACCCGCAATCTTTCGCGTTGGTCCCGCTCGCTGGTCACGGCTGTCGCCGTCCTCGCCGTCCTTGGGGGGGCGTCGGCCGCCCAGGCTCTCAACCAGGCTCGCCTCTACGGCACCATCACCGACGAGAACGACAAGCCGCTCGCCGGCGTCCTGCTCACGGTCACCTGCCCGGAACAACCGTCGTTCAAGCTCCAGACCAAGACCGACGCCAAGGGCAACTGGGCGGTGACGCTCATCGACGCCACCAAGTCCTACTACTACAAGTACGAGAAGGAAGGCCACCAAACGATGCAGCAGGACCTGAAAGTCGCGCTCGGGTCGAACGATCGCAAAGACTTCCAGATGCTGTCCACCGCCGAGGCGATCAAGCGCGGCTCGGCCGTGGCGGTGCCGCAGGAACCGACCGCGGAGGACAAGGCGGTCCTGGCCTTCAACCAAGGCGCCGAAGCGTCGCAGATGGGCGACATGGCGACCGCCAAGCAGAAGATGATCGAGGCCTCGACGCTCAATCCGCAGTTGACGATCGCCCATTCGGCGCTCGCCGGCATGCTCTACACCGACAAGGACTACGCCGGAGCCGCTGCCGCTGCCGACAAGGCGCTCGCCCTGGATCCGAAGGACGCGCGCGCGCTGCGCGTCGCCGTCGAGGCCAACACCGCGCTCGGCAACAAGGCGAAGGCGAAGGAGGCGTTGGCGGCGCTCGCGGCCGTCGACCCGAAGGCGGGGGCCATCGACCTGTTCAACCAGGGCGTCCGCGAGTACAACGCCGGGTCCATGGCGGCGGCGCTGAAACTCTTCGAGCAGTCGCTCGCCGCCGATCCGGACTACGGCAAGACCCACTACATGCTCGGCATGTGCTACATCAGCCAGGGCGAGAACAAGAAGGCGAAAGAGCATCTGGAAGCGTTCATCGCCGTCGCCGCCGCCGACGACGCCGACGCGACCACCGCCAAAGAGATGTTGAGCTATCTGAAATAGGGATGCGGGTCACCCTCAGTCCGGGTCGCGACCGCCCGATCCGCGACGGTCATCCCTGGGTCTTCTCGGGCGCGATCCAGTCGGAGAGCGGCGACCCGCAGGCGGCGGTCGCCGAAGTCTTCGACTCGACCGGCGTCCGGCTCGGCTCGGGTTTCTACAGCGCGGCGTCGCAGATTCGCGTCCGCATGCTCGCGGCCGACCCGCTGCGCGCTCCCTCCGGCGCGGCGGCGGCGGGCGAAGCGCGCCCTCCGGTCACCGCGCTCCCTGCGGTCACCGCGGTCGACGCCGCCTATTTCGAGGCGCGCCTGCGCGCCGCGGCGAGCTGGCGCCAGCGCCTGCTTCCGGCCGGCACCACCGGCTACCGGCTGCTCAATGCGGAGGGCGACGGGCTCCCCGGCTGGACCGTCGACCGCTTCGGTTCGGTCCTGGTCAGCCAGGTGACCTCGGCCGGCCTCGAGAAACTGCGCGGGGCGGCCTACGAGGCTCTCGGGCGGATCTTCCCCGGTTCGCCCATCCTGCATCTCGGCGATCTCGCGGCCCGCCGCGAAGAGGGACTGGCGCTCGTCGCGGAGACGATCTCCGGTCCTTTGCCGCGCGAGGCGGCCTTCGAGGAGAGCGGCCTCCATTTCGTCGCCGAGCTCGAAGGCGGGCAGAAGACCGGCTTCTATTGCGACCAGCGGGACAACCGCCGGCTCGTCGAGAGCTTGGCGCGCGATCGCCGCGTGCTCGACCTCTTCTCCCACAGTGGCGCGTTCTCGCTCTATGCGCTGCGCGGCCGCGCCCGGACCGTGACCGCGGTCGAATCGGCCGGGCGTCTCCAGGAGCTCGGCCGGCGGCTGGTGATCGAGAACCATCTCGACCCCGGGCGCACCGAGTTCGTCACCGCCGACGTGTTCGAGGATCTACGCCATCGCGCCGAACGCAAGGAGAGCTACGACCTGGTGGTCTGCGATCCGCCGCCGCTGGCGAAACGCCGCACGCATGTCGACAAGGCGGCGCGCGCCTACAAGGACCTGAACCGGCTGGCGCTCGGCCGGCTCGCCCCGGGCGGCCTCCTGCTCACCTTCAGCTGCAGCGGCGCGATCGACAGCAAGCTCTTCCGGCAGATCCTCTTTGCCGCCGCGGTCGAGGCGCGCGTGGATCTGGCGCTGCTCGCTCCGCTCGCCGCCGCGGTGGATCACCCGGTCTCGGTCTTTCATCCCCAGGGCGAATACCTCAAGGGCTGGCTCGGGGTCGTGCGGGGGCCGCTCTGGTGACCTCTACGGCTGCGCCGCGCGCAGGGCCGCCGGCGGCGCAGGCGCCCGTGCTCTTCGTCTACGACGGCGCGGGCCCGCCGGAAGGCACGTCGACGTCGGCGCCGCCACGGCTGGTGGCGCTGGCGGAGGCTCTTTCGCGCCGCGGAAGAACCTCCCGCGCCGTCACGGCAGGCGAGCTGCGTCGCGTTCGCGACGCGATCGTGGTCTTCGCCAGCGACGTCGGCTCGGCTCGGCTTCTGCGCACGCGGCTGGCCGGCAACCGGACGCTCATCGACGTGCGCGGGAGCGCGGCCGGGCCGCGGCTCCCCGGCGGCTGGCGTCTCGTGGACGGCGCCATTTTTCGCAACCGGCGCCAGCAGCAGGACCTCGACCGGCCGCGCTGGACGAGCCGCCTGATCTACGACGAGCCGGAGCCCGGGCTCGCGCCGCATAGCGTCGCGGCGGGCGAGTTCCGCGTCGCCTGTTTCGGTACCGGCGCCGCCGGGGGGCACTTCGGAAGGCTCCGCGGCGTGGCGTTCATCGACAGCCACCCGCTGCGCCACGCCGGACAGTTCAACTGCCACCTGGCGCTGCACCTTCCCGGACCTGGCGAGCTCTATGAGCCGGGTGGCGACGTGGCGAATGCCGCCGCCTGCGGCGCGGTCCTGGTGACGATGCGCGACGCCGCCGCGGTCGAGCTCTTGGGCGAGGACTATCCGTTCTACTGCGCCGGCGACCGGGCCGCGATCGAGGAGACGATCCGGCGCGCGCGCGCAGCGCGCGGCAATGCGCCATGGAAGAAGGCCCTCGCCCTGCTGCGCGAAGCGGGCGCGAAATCGACCCTCGACAAGGTCGTGGAGCAGCATCTCGAGCACTTCGAGGCCGTCGAGCGCGTCGGCCGAGGGCATCGGGACGGAGGAGTTCCCGCGACGCCGGCGGAAGCGAACCCGGCGGCCGGTTGACAGCTCTGCGCGTCGCTTGCTAAGTTCCTCGGCTGCAGCGGCTTGCGCGGCGCTGCAGCGGAACCATAAGGGCAGCAAGGCGGTGGGAGGGCAGGAGGCCCGTAGCTCAGTTGGTTAGAGCGCAACGTTGACATCGTTGAGGTCGGTGGTTCGAGCCCACTCGGGCCTACCAAGTCACTCCCCCGAAGCAAGGGCAGGTGCCGCGAGTTACGGCAAGAGTCTGGCAAGAAGTGAGAAACGTGCGGGCGCTTAGCTCAGCTGGTTAGAGCGCTACCTTCACACGGTAGAGGTCCCCGGTTCGAGTCCGGGAGCGCCTACCAGGTCCGCGAGATCCCCCCCCACGCATCGCAGCCGGCAGCCGAAACAGGATTCCATGACCATCGTTCTGACCCTTCCCGACGGCTCCGAGCGCGCGGTTTCCGCCGGCACGACCGCCCTCGAAGTCGCCCATTCCATCGGGCCGCGGCTCGCCCAGGATGCGGTCGGTGCGGAGCTCGCCGGGCGCCGGATCGACCTGCGTGAGCCGCTCGCCGCCGGCGGTCCGTTCAAGCTCTTCACCACCCGCAGCCCCGAGGCGGGCGAGTTCGTCCGCCATTCGGCCGAACACGTGCTGGCCGACGCGGTGACCCGGCTCTGGCCCGAGGCGCTCTACGATGCCGGGCGCAAGGACCACAGCGAGAAATTCCAGTACGACTTCCGCTTCGAGCGCGCCTTCACGCCCGACGATCTCGCGGCGATCGAAACGAAGATGCGCGAGATCGTCGCCGAGGACGCGCCGTTCGAGCGCGTCGAAGTGACACGGGAAGAAGCGTTCGAGATCTTCCGCGAGCGCAGCAACGAGCTCAAGCTCCTTCGCCTGCAGGACATCCCTGACGGCGACACCATCACGCTCTATCGCCACGGCCGTTTTCTCGACCTCTGTCGCGGACCGCATCTGCAGCGCGCGGGGCAGATCGGCGCGGTGAAGCTTCTCGAATCCTCCGGCGTCTACTTCAGGGGTGACGAGGCGAACGAGAAGTTGCAGCGCATCTACGGCACCGCCTTCGCTTCGAAGAAGGAGCTCGAGGCGTACGAGAAGTCGTTCGAAGAGGCCCGGGCCCGCGACCACCGTCGGCTCGGCGTCGAGCTCGACCTGTTCAGCTTTTCGCCGCTTGCTCCGGCCTCGCCGTTCTTTCATCCCAAGGGGGCCGCGGTCTACAACGGCCTGATCGACTACGTGCGCGAGCTCTACGCGACGCGCGGCTACGGCGAAGTCGTGACGCCGCAGATCCTCGACGTCGAGCTCTGGCACACCTCGGGCCACTACGCGAACTACCGCGAGAACATGTTCTTCACCGAGGTCGACGAGCGCCAGTTCGCGGTCAAGCCGATGAACTGCCCGACCCACTGCCTGATCTTCGCCACCCGCAAGCGCTCCTACCGGGACCTGCCGATCCGCTACGCCGATTTCGGGCGTCTTCATCGCTACGAACGCAGCGGCGTGACCTCGGGCCTGACCCGGGTGCGCTCGTTCGCGCAGGACGACGGCCACATCTTCTGCACCGAAGAACAGATCGGCGCCGAAGTCCGGGCGCTGATCGAGATGTATTTTTCGGTCTACCGCACCTTCGGATTCGACGAGATCAAGGTGAACTTCTCGACTCGCCCGGCGAAGTCGATCGGCAGCGACGAGCTCTGGGAGCAGGCGGAGGGCGCCCTCGAGGATGCGCTCGAGGCGAATCTCGGCCCGGACGGCTACGTGGTCAACGCCGGGGACGGCGCCTTCTACGGTCCGAAGATAGATTTTCAGTTGAAAGACGCCATCGGGCGCTGGTGGCAGCTCGGGACGATCCAGCTCGACTACCAGCTGCCGCAGCGTTTCGAGCTCGAGTATGTGGCCGGCGACGGCACGTTTCCGCGACCGGTGATGATCCACCGCGCCATGCTCGGTTCCCTCGAGCGCTTCCTGGGCATCCTCATCGAGCACACCGCCGGCGCCTTCCCGATGTGGCTCGCTCCGGTGCAGGTGAAGGTGCTGCCGGTCTCGGAGAAGACCCTCGACTACGCTCGGGGTGTGGTCGCCGACCTCGCGGCCGCAGGTCTCAGGGTCGAGCTCGACGAGTCCAACGAGAAACTTGGCTACAAAATCCGCCAGGCCCAGCTCGAGAAAGTGCCCTACATGCTGGTGGCTGGGGCCAAGGAGGCCGAGCAGGGGAGCCTCTCCGTGCGCCTGCGGTCGGGCGAGGACCTGGGCCCGATCCCGGTCGCCGAGCTTCTGCCGCGGCTCCTCGCCCAGGCGACCCTGCGGGCGACTTCTTTGCCCGAGGCCTCCTGATCGGATAAACTCCGGCAGTTCTGCTGGTAAGGGCGACGCTCGGCGGTCGGATTTCCCGACCGCCGCGGAGATGGCGTCGGCCTAGCGCTCTTGAGGGGGTGAGCAGCGCATCGACAAGACCGCACGCACCAACGAAGGGATCCGGGTTCGCGAAGTCCGGCTGATTGACGCCGATGGGACGCAGGTCGGGATCATCGCGACCGAGCAGGCGCTGCGCATGGCCAAGGAGCAGTTCTTCGATCTGGTCGAAGTGGCTCCCGAGGCCCGCCCGCCAGTCTGTCGGATCATGGACTTCGGGAAGTTCCTCTACCAGCAGAAGAAGAAGACGCACGACTCACGGAAGAAGCAGAAGACGATTCAGGTCAAAGAGGTCAAATTCCGCCCGAACATCGACGATCACGACTACAGCGTGAAGCTGCGCAACGCGGTCCGGTTCCTCGACGAGGGCGACAAGGTCAAGGCCACGGTTCAGTTCCGCGGCCGTGAGATGTCGAAGCCGGAGATGGGGCTGAAGCTCCTGCGGCGCTTCACCGCCGACCTGGGCGAGCAGGGATCCGCCGAGGGCAGCGCGGAGATGGCCGGCAACCGGATGCACATGATCTTCGGACCGGGCAAGAAGAGTGCAAAGAAGCCGACGGACAATGCGCCGGTACCCGCCGCAGCCGTCGCGAAGAAGGCGGCGGAAGCCGCTGCGGCACCAGCAGTAGCCGTCGCGAAAAAGGCGGCGGAACCCGTTGCGGCACCAGCAGTAGCCGTCGCGAAACCACAGTAGAAACGAGGTCGCACGTGGCTCTAAAGAAGAAGACCCATCGCGGCGCTGCGAAGCGCTTCAAGCTCACCGCCACCGGGAAACTGATGCGCGGGCAGTCCGGAAAGCGCCACATTCTCACCAAGAAGTCCCGCACCCGGAAGCGTCGCTTGTCGCGCGAAGTGGTGCAGGGCGGCGCGCTCGGGAAGACCATCGCCGCAATGATTTCGTAGTCGAAGTCTCACTTTCCGTCGCGCCGGGAAAGACCCGTCCCGGCCGCCGGAAGCCATGAGTCCGCCCCCCTCCCGGTGCGGATCTCGCGGCCTTACCCGCCCGATTCCATGAATCCGGGCGAGAAACGGGGTTGCAACGATGCCTCGCGTCAAACGCGGTGCCAAGCGCGCGCACAAGCGCAAGAAAGTTCTGAAGCTCTCGAGCGGTTTCTACGGCACGAAGTCGAATGCCTACCGCATGGCGATGCAGGCGGTCGATCGCGCCGGCAAGTTCGCCACCCGCGACCGGCGCCAGAAGAAGCGGCAGTTCCGCGCGCTCTGGATCGTCCGGATCAACGCCGCCGCGCACCAGTACGGCCTGTCCTACAACCACTTCATCTCGGGCCTGAAGGCCGCCGGATGCGACCTCGACCGCAAGGTCCTGGCGCAGCTCGCGGCGTCCGCGGATCCGAAGGCCTTCGCCGGTCTGGTCGACCTCGCCAAGCAGGCGCTCGCCCAGGCCGCTCAGCTGGCTCAAAGTGCCCAGGCTCCCCAGGTCGCTCAGGCGTCGGCCAAGGCCTGACGGCATGAGCGGGACGGGGGCGACCATCGAGCCGGTCCCGACCCCGGAAGAGCTGGAACGACTGGCGGCGGAGGCCGAGGCGGCGATCTCCCTGGCGGGGGATCGCGCCGCCTGGGATTCCCTGCGCGTGGCCTGGATCGGCGCGCGCAGCGGACGTTTGAAGGAGCTTCAGGCCCTCGTGCCGAAGGCGCCCGACAAGCGCGCCTTCGGCGCCGCTTTCAACGGCCTTCGTCTGCGCATCGAGGCGGCGCTGGCGGCGCGCGACGCCGACCTCGCCGGTCTCGAGGAGGAGGCTCGCCGGCGCGCGACGCGCGTCGACGTCACCCTCCCCGGGCGGCGGCCGGCGAGCGGGTCGCTGCACCCGGTCACGCTGGTTTCGCGTGAGATCGAAGCGGTCTTCCGCTCCCTCGGGTACAGCGTCGCGGAGGGTCCCGAGATCGAGGACGACCGCTACAACTTCGCACTGCTCAATTTCCCCGAAGATCATCCGGCCCGCGACGCCCAGGACACTCTTTTCGTCGAAGACGGCCGCCTGCTGCGCACGCATACGTCGCCGGTGCAGATCCGCACCATGCTGGCGCGAAAGCCCCCGATCCGGGTCATCTGCCCGGGCCGCGTCTATCGCAACGACAACGACCTGCGGCACTCGCCGATGTTTCATCAGGTCGAGGGCCTTTGCGTCGCAGAAGGCATCACGATGGGCGACCTCAAGGGGACGCTCGAGGCGTTCATCACCCGGCTCTTCACTGCCGACACGAAAGTGCGCCTGCGCCCGAGCTACTTCCCGTTCACCGAGCCGTCGTGCGAGGTCGACATCACCTGCCAGATCTGCCACGGCAAGGGCTGCGCCACCTGCTCTTCCACCGGGTGGATGGAAATCCTCGGCGCCGGCATGGTCGACCCGCGCGTCCTCGCCAACTGTGGCATCGATCCCGACCGCTACTCCGGCTTCGCCTTCGGCCTCGGCCTCGACCGCGTGGCGATGAACAAGTACGGCATCCCCAACATCCGTTCGCTGTTCGAGAGCGACGAGCGTCTCCTCCGCCAGGTGCGCGGATGAAGTTCTCCTACGCCTGGCTCAGCGACTACGTCGAGCTGCCGGAGATCGCGCCGGCCGCCGTGGAGCAACTGGCGAACGACCTGACCTCGGTCGGGCTGAGTCTCGAGGGGCATGAGCTCATCGCCGGCGACGCCGTCCTCGACGTCGACGTCACGGGAAACCGCCCCGACTGCATGAACCACCTGGGCCTGGCGCGCGAGATCGCGGTGAAGCGCGGCAAGACGCTCCGTCCGCCGGTTTTTTCATTTGCTGAGAGCCTTTCGCCGAACGGTCCGCCGACGTCTGTCCACCTCGAGGACAGAGAGGAATGCCCGCGCTTCGTCGCGCGGGTGATCCGCGGCGTGAAGATCGGCCCGTCGCCGGAGTGGCTCGTGCGCCGCCTCGCGGCGATCGGCTCGCGCTCGATCAACAACGTCGTCGATGCCACCAACTTCTGTCTCTGGGAGTGCGGTCAGCCGATGCACGCTTACGATCTCGCTACCGTCCCCGGCGGCGAGATCCACGTGCGACGCGCGCGCGCCGGTGAGAAGGTCGTGACGCTCGACGGCAAGGAGCGCGAGCTCGATCCGGAGGTGCTGGTCATCGCCGACCGCACGCGCGCCATTGGGCTCGCCGGCATCATGGGTGGCCTCGACACCGAGGTGACGAAACGCACCACGGACGTGCTGCTCGAGTGCGCGCACTTCGACCGCCGGCGCGTCCGGATCGGGGCGAAGCGGCTCGGCATGCACACCGACGCCTCGCACCGCTTCGAGCGCGGCGCCGACTTCGAGATCTGCGACCATGCCTCGCGGCGCTGCGCGGCGCTCATCGCCGAGCTCGCGGGCGGCACGGTCGCAGGACCGGCCGTGGATCAGATCGCCGTGCGTCCCGAGCCGGTCGCCTGGCGGCTCTCGGGCCCCGAGCTCGAGCGCTTCGGCGGCATCACGGTCGCCGACGCCGAGATCGAACGCATCCTCTCTGGACTCGGTTTCGCGCCCAGCAAGGCCGGCGAGCGCCTCTGGCAGGGTACCGTGCCCGCCTGGCGCGAGATCGACTTCGAGCCGCGCCACGACCGGCTCCCAGCGCGGGAAGCCTGGCGCCAGGACCTCTTCGAAGAGGTCTGGCGGCAGGCCGGTCTCGACGCGATTCCCGCGACACTGCCCGCTCTGGGCGGCGTCGACAGCGGCTTGAACCCCGAGCACGACCGTCGCGATCATCTGCGCGACCGGCTGGCCGGTTTCGGCTACGCCGAGGCGATCCACTATGCGTTCGGCGAGCGCCGCGCCGACAGCGCCTTCCCGCGGCTGGTGGGCGAGGGCGATCCGATCGCGCTCGCCAACCCGTTGTCCGAGCTCTACGCAGTGATGCGGCGCTCGCTGGTACCGAACCTGGCGGCGGCGGCGGAGTTCAACGCCCATCGCGGTGCGCGCGGCGTCCGGCTCTTCGAGTCGGGACACCTCTTTCCGGGCGGCGAGGCGCCAGAGATGGAAGCTCTCGCGCTGGTGACCGGAGGCAGCGATGGGGGCCCATGGGATCGCCGCGCCGAAGGTGACCTTCTGGGGCTCAAGGGGGAGATCGAGGCACTGCTCGCCGAGCTCGGCGTCGAGGCGCAGGTCGCCGCCGCCGAGCTTCCCGGGGTCGCGCCGGGGACCGGCGCCTTGCTGAGCCTGGGTGGCGAGGTGATCGGCTGGCTCGGCCGCCTGCGGGCGTTCGACGCCGGCTTCCCGCTCTTCGCGGCAGAGCTCCTGCTCGGCCGTCTGCCACTCCACAGTGACCGCGTCCGGGTGGAACCGCCCTCCCGGTTCCCGGGGATCGACGCCGATTTCACCCTGACCCACTCACTCGACCTTCCCTGGCGTGACCTCGCCGCGGCGATCGGCGAGGCGCGGGTCGAGGATCTCGCCCACTTCAGCCTGAAGGATCGCTACCAGGGTGCCGGCATCCCGGCCGGCGCCGTCGCGACGACGATCGCATTCCACTACAACGCCCCCGAGCGATCGTTGACGCAGGAAGAGGTCAACGCCCGCCACCTGGCGCTGGCGGGGGACCTGGAACGCCGTTTCGCCGTCGTGCGGCGGGCCGGAGCGGAGGAGAAGCGATGAGTTTCGATTTTCTGGCCGTCCTCGAGGCGAAAGTGAACGAAGCGGCGCGGCGGCTCGAAGAGCTCGAGCAGGAGAACCAGCGCCTGGAACACGAGGTCGCCCGGCTGGCGGCGCTCGATTCGTCGCCACCCCCTCCACCGCCGCTCACTTCACCTGCGGGATCGCCGGCGCAAGGCGCGAAAGCGGAGAAGCCCGATCGCGCCGAGAAGGCCTGGACGAAAGAGCGCGACGAGATCCGCCGCCGCCTCGAATCCCTGATCGCCCGCCTCGAAGCGCTGCTGCGCTAGTTCTCGCCAACCCTGAGCTAGTGCAAGCCGCCGTCGATCCGGATCTCGCCAGGCTCGCTGCGACGACGACTTCGCCGGCTCCGCCGGCTCCGAGCGCTCAAAAGTCGGCGCTCGACGCCACCCGCAGCCTCCTCCGTCGGCGCTCCTGGCTCATGGGCTGCGCGATCTTCACCACCCTCACGCCGTTCTCGATTCACGGCAACGACCGCGGGATCCAGTTCTTCCTCCTGCGCGATGCGCCGATCACGGCCGCGCTGTCGTTGGCCGCTGCCGCCCTTCTGTGGCGCGCCTCTCGCCGTCTCCGGGTCGCCGGCCTCTGACGGTCGAGCCAAGGCCTCCCGCTCCTCCGACCCGGCCGGGAAGGCCTGGACGAAGGAGCGGAAGGAGATCCGTCAGTTTCTCGAAGCGGTGACAGAAAACCTCTCGGCGCTGCTGGCTGAGGGCCGCTGCGCCCCATCGTGAGGTTCAAGGTTGCGGCAGCGAGTCGCACCGCGAATCGAAGTTGCAATCCGTCAGCCGAATGGCGAGGCTGACGTCCGGCTCCACTTCGAGAAAGATGCCGATTCCAGGGGTGTAGTACTTCAGGGCGTAAATGCCGGGCTCGAGCAGCGAGTAGTTCTTCGTGACCACGCAGTTTCCTGCGCAGAGATAGTTCGCCAGTGCCGCCGGCACGAGATTGTCGAGCTCTGGCCGGGCGCCGTAGGAGTAGGTCGTGGACAGGATCTCGGTGACGTCTTCGGCGTTGCCCAACGAGAACTCCTCGATGTACGCGTCACCGACGGCCGGCGAAGCCGAGAAGATGAGACCACCCTTGTCCCCGTCGCGTCCGTGCTTGAAGGAGCCATCCATGCTCACCAGCTCGGCTACCCGGGGATCGTCGCCGTCGTAACTTTCGTAGTCCTTGACCTCCTCCCCGAGGTAGTAGACGTCTCCGTTGAGCGCCTGGCAGTACCAGTCATCGGTGTTCTCGTGCAGATCACTGCCGAAGAAGACCCGGTCTCGCACCACGATGCAGGTCAGCCCTTCGATGAGTTTCGTTTCGTCCAGGACCTCCACGATGTTCGTCTCGGTTCCGCCGGCGAACTCCCAGCGGTTGCCGACGAGAAGCGGGAAGTAGGCGTTCGGATGGACAGGGTTGTGGTAGTCATCGTCGAAATCCTCCGGGTCGAAGTCGGGGTCATAGCGCTCCTGGCCGAGGAGATTGCAGGCGTTGCGGCGCCCGCGCAACAGCTGACCACAGAACCGGTGGCCGTGGCGGCGCTCTTGGTTGGCCTCCCCGAAGCACTCTTCGCGCTCGTCGTCGTCCGAGACGTTGATGCATTGGGCCCGGGCGACATGGAAGTCGTCCTCGACTTCTGCACCGCAGGCGTCCCGCAGCGCCTGCGCGGTGTCGGAGCAGAAGCGCTCAGCTGCAGGAGCGGCTCCGGGCTGGAGCGCGAAAGCGAAAAGGAAAAACGCGAAAAGGCTGAATCGGATCTTGTGCATTGCGGCTCCTTTGAGTTGGTTTCCCTCTTTCCCCTTGTTCTTGGATGCTGGGCAGCGGGAAATCCTTCTCGCCTTCACGTCGCCAACCCTCCCGAGACGATCGCCAGCCAGCAAGCTCAAGGTTCCGGGATGCCCGACCGACCAGAGCTCCCCATCGGCGGTTTCGAAGCCATCGGCGAAGAGTGAGCCATAGAGTGCGCTCACCGGGCCGACGTCGGCGAGAGGCGCGAAAGCGGACAAGCCCGATCGGGCCGAGAAGGCCTGGGCCAAGGAGCGCGACGAGATCCGCCGCCGCCTCGAATCCCTGATCGCCCGCCTCGAAGCGCTGCTTCCCGAGCTCGAGGGTCGGCAGGTGCCGGGCGGTTGCGCTCCCGCCCTGAAGGGTAGGTGCGCTGCTCCCTCCTTTGGGTGTTTCAGGGTTGTTTCGCGCTTGAAACGATTCGTCACGGAGTTGCTGCCATGACGATCCTCTCGCGACGACGATTTCTGCAGATCGGTGCCGGGGCCGCAGGTGCCGGGGCCGCGACCGTGTGGTCTCCCGGGACGCCTGCCTGGGCCGACTTTTTCGCACCCGCGCAGCCGGGGGATCGCATCGAAACGGTGCCCACCTACTGCGACCTCTGCTTCTGGAAGTGCGGCGCGATCGCCACCAAGAAGAACGGCCGCCTGTGGAAGATCGAGGGCAACCCTGCCGATCCGCTGTCGCGCGGCCGGCTCTGCCCGCGCGGCACCGGCGGGGTGGGGACCTACTACGACACCGACCGCCTGCGCTCGCCGCTGCTGCGGCGCAAGAACCGCGGCGAGGACGAGTGGGTCGAAGTGACCTGGGACGAGGCGCTCAACTTCATCTCCGAGAAGCTCCAGAAGATCAAGCTCGAGCACGGTCCGGAAGCGCTCGCCTTCTTCAGCCATGGCATCGGTGGCAACTTTCTCAAGCACACCTTCAAGGCGTTCGGCACGCCGAATCTGGTCGCCCCCTCCTACGCCCAGTGTCGCGGCCCGCGCGATGTCGGTTTCCAACTGACGTTTGGTGAAGAGGTAGCGACTCCGGAGAGGACCGACATCGCCAAGGCACGCTGCCTGGTTCTCATCGGCTCCCATCTGGGCGAGAACATGCACAACAGCCAGGTGCAGGAGTTCGCCGAAGCGATCGGCGCGGGCGCCGCGGTGATCGTGGTCGACCCGCGCTTCTCGGTCGCGGCGGGCAAGGCGAAGCACTATCTGCCCGTGAAGCCGGGCACCGATATCGCGCTGCTGCTCGCCTGGATGAACGTACTGGTCACCGAGGGTCTCTACGATCGCGAGTTCGTCGAAACCCACGGCTTCGGCTTCGAGGCGTTCCGCGCCGCCATCGCGGCGTACACACCTGAGTGGGCCTATCCGATCACGACCCTCGAGCCCGAAGCGATCCGCGAAACCGCGCGCGAGATGGCGCGCCACCGTCCCGCGACGCTGGTGCATCCCGGGCGCCATGTGACCTGGTACGGCGACGACGCGCAGCGCAGCCGGGCGATCGCGCTGGTCAACGCGCTGCTCGGCAACTGGGGGCGGGAAGGCGGCTTCTACTTCCCGGCCTCCTTCGCCCTCGCGAAGTACCCCTACCCGCCCTACCCGCACAGCGAACGCGGCGCGGTCGACAATCCGGATGCGAAGTACCCCTTCGCGGACCTCGGGTTGACCAACGGTATCCGCGCCGCGACGCTCTCCGGCCAGCCTTATCCGATCAAGGGCTGGTTCGTCTACGCGACGAACCTGATGCAGGCGCTGCCCAACCAGGAAGAGACGATCCGCGCCATCCAGGCGCTCGACCTGATGGTCGTCGTCGACGTGGTCCCGTCGGAGATCGCCGGCTGGGCCGACGTCGTGCTGCCGGAATCGGTCTACCTCGAGCGCTACGACGACTTCAACACCGAGGCGTTCCGCGAGCCGTTCGTCTCGCTGCGCCAGCCGGTGGTCGAACCTCCAGGTGATCAGCGCCCGAACTGGTGGATCGCCCGCGAGCTGGCGATGAAGCTCGGGCTCGGCGCCTACTATCCCTGGGAGAGCGTCGAGGAGTATCTCGAGGCGCGCCTCGCGGGCACCGGCCTCACTCTTGCCGAGATGAAGCAGAAAGGCGTCGTGGTCGGGCCACATCGCCCGATCAACGTCGAGGAGGGGCACGCGCTGGCTTTTCCGACGCCCTCGGGAAAGGTCGAGTTCTGGTCGACGCAACTGGCCGAAAAGGGCTTCGACGCGGTGCCGAAGTACACGCCGCACGCGGAGCCGCCGGCGGGCTATTTCCGCCTGCTCTTCGGTCGCGCGCCAGTGCATACCTTCTCCCGCACCCAGACGAATCCGCTGCTGCACGAAGCGATGCCGGAGAACGAGGTCTGGATCCATGCCGACGTTGCACGCCGCTGGGGGCTCGAGAACGGGAAGCCGGTGCGGCTGGTGAACCAGGACGGCATCGCGTCGCTGCCGGTCAAGGTCAAGGCGACGGAGCGCATCCGCACCGACTGCGTCTACATGGTGCACGGCTTTGGACATACCGCGAAAGGAATGAAACGCACGGTGGGCAAAGGGGCCTCGGACGCGCAGCTGATCACGCGCTACGCGGTCGATCCGTTGATGGGCGGCACCGGCATGAACGTCAACTTCGTCACTTTCCAGCCGGTCATCGGCGCGGAGGCCTGAGATGGCGCGCTTCGGCATGGTGATCGACACCCGGCGCTGCGTCGGCTGCATGGACTGCGTTGTCGCCTGCAAGACCGAGAACGAGGTCCCCGAGGGGTTCAACCGGGACTGGATCGCGACCGAGGTGCGCGGCAAGTTCCCGAACCTCGCGATGGAGATCCGCACCGAGCGCTGCAACCACTGCGACAACCCGCCGTGCGTCACCTGTTGCCCGACCGGCGCGTCGCACGTCGAGGATCTCGGCAAGATCGTTCTCGTCGATCACGACCTGTGCATCGGCTGCAAGGCCTGCCTCGCCTCCTGCCCGTACGACGCGCGGTTCATCCACCCGGAGGGCTACGCCGACAAGTGCACCTTCTGCATCCACCGGGTGAAGGAAGGGAAGGATCCGGCCTGCGTCGCCGTCTGCCCGACCCGTTGCATGTACTTCGGCGACCTCGACGACCCCCACTCGGAGGTCTCCCGCCTGCTCGCTTCGCGTGCGAACCACGCGCTCCTGCCGGAGGCGGGAACTTCGCCGCGTATCTTCTATCTCACCTCCTGACGGAGAAAGCCGTGACCGAGCTCACCACGACACGCGCGAATCCCCTGATCGATCCCGGCCTCCATGTCTGGGGCTGGGAGATTCCGGTCTACCTCTTCCTCGGCGGCCTGGTCGCCGGAATGATGATCATCTCGGGCTACTTTCTGTTCTCCGGCCGCTGGCGCAACACCCGTTCCGCCTGTTTCGTGCTCCCCGGACTGAGCCTCGTCCTGCTCTCGCTCGGCATGCTCGCGCTGTTTCTCGATCTCGAGCACAAGCTCTACGTCTGGCGGCTCTACACCACCTTCGAGCCGCTCTCGCCGATGTCCTGGGGCGCCTGGATCCTGGTGCTGGTCTATCCGGCGCTGATCGCGAACCTCCTGCTGCGGGTGCCTGGGCCGCTGCGCGCCAGGGTGCCGGCGCTCGGGGAGCTCTCCGACCGCCTGGTCGCGCGCCCGGAGCTGCTGCGTTGGATCGGGGCGATGAACATGATCTGGGGCGGGCTGCTCGGGGTCTACACCGGCGTTCTGCTCTCGGCGCTCGGCGCCCGGCCGCTGTGGAACAGCGCGCTCCTCGGCCCGCTCTTCCTGGTCTCCGGCCTTTCGGCCGCAGCTGCCCTCGTCCACCTGATCGCGCCCGATGTCGGCGAGCGTGAGCTGCTGGCCAAGGCGGACAACGGCTTCCTGGTTGCCGAGCTGGTCTTCATCGCCCTCTTCCTGATCGGTCTGCTGTCGTCGACCGAAGTGCATATTAGGGCTGCCGGGCTGCTTCTCGGCGGCCCCTTCGCCGCCCTCTTCTGGGTCGGAGTCATCGGCGCCGGCATCGTGCTGCCGCTCGCGATTCAGCTGCTCGCGGTGCAGCACCGCGTCGCGCACACGCCGGTCGCGCCGCTGCTGGTGATCGCCGGCGGTCTCGCGCTTCGTTTCGTCATCGTGCAGGCGGGCCAGGTCAGTCACTGGGTCCGCGTTCCAGGTCTCTGATCGTCGTCTGACCCTCGTGGAGGTGGACCGCATGTCCTCCGATTCGCATTCCGTTCATCGGGCCCCGGCGCCCTACATGAATCCGTATCTCGCCGGCATCGGCCTCGGCCTCGTGCTGCTGGCCTCCTTCGTCGTCATGGGGCGTGGCCTCGGGGCGTCGGGCGCCTTCTCGTCCGCCTGCGCCGTGGCGGTCAACGCCATTTCGCCGGCGCATGCGCAGGGCAACAGCTTCTGGAGTGAATACCTCGCGGGCGGCGTCGGCCATCCGCTGAAGGAGTGGCTGGTGTTCGAGGTCCTGGGCGTCCTGGTCGGCGGATTCCTTTCGGGCCTGCTCGCCGGACGGGTGCGCCGGGGGGTCGAGAAGGGGCCGCGCATCTCGACTGCCGGCCGCTTTGCCTGGGCCTTCGCCGGCGGCGCCCTGATGGGCATCGGCGCCAAGCTCGCCCGCGGCTGTACCAGCGGCCAGGCGCTGACCGGTGGCGCGCTGCTCTCGGCGGGAGGGTGGGCCTTCATGATGATGGTTTTTGCCGGCGGCTACGGTGCCGCCTGGATGATGAGGAGGCAGTGGAAATGAACGCGCCGTTCTTCAAGTTCGGCCTCTTCGGCGACGAGGCTTCGCTGATCGTCGCCTTCGTGATCGGCATCGGCTTCGGCTTCTTCCTCGAGCGCGCCGGCTTCGGCTCCGCCCGCAAGCTCACCGACCAGTTCTACTTCAAGGACATGGCGGTCTTCCGGGTGATGTTCACCGCGATCGTCACCGCGATGCTCGGTCTCTTCTACCTCTCGGCCGTGGGTTGGGTCGATCTCTCGCTGGTCTATATCCAGCCGACCTACCTCTGGCCGCAGATCGTCGGCGGGCTGCTGCTGGGCGTCGGCTTCATCGTCGGCGGCTACTGCCCCGGCACCTCCATCGTCGCCATTGCCACCGGCAAGCTCGATGCCCTGGTCTTCGTCGCCGGAGTCTTCGCCGGCATCTTCGCGATCGGCGAGGCCTGGCCGGCGATCGCCGGTTTCGCCGAGTCGTCGAACCTCGGGCGCCTGACGCTCCCCGACCTCTTCCACCTGCCGTTCGGTTTGCTGGTCTTCCTGGTGGTACTCATGGCCGTCGGCGGCTTTTGGGGTGCGGGCGCCCTCGAGCGCCGGTTTGCGGATCGTCCGGCGAAGGAGAATCCGTGAGCTTCCCGCGTCTCGACAGGCTCTCCCGCAACCAGAAGCTGGCGCTGCTCGCGGCGGCGCTCGGTCTCGGAGCGCTGGTGATCGGCGGTCCGCGAGCCGGCAAAATCGTCCTCGACGAACGGGAGCTGGCGGCGATCGTCGAAGGGGAGGTCGACCATGTGACGCCCGACGAGCTCGCCGACTGGATCGTGGCTTCAAGGCAGGACTTCCGCCTGATCGATCTGCGCACCGAAGCGGAGTACGCCGAGTACCACATTCCACAAGCGGAGCGGCTGGCGATCACGGCGCTCGCCGATGCGGATCTGGCGCGCAACGAAAAGGTCGTCCTCTACTCCGCCGAGGGGATTCACTCGGCGCAGGCCTGGTTCCTGCTCAAGGCGAAGAAGTTCCAGGCGGTGTACATCCTGCTCGGCGGTCTCCAGCAGTGGACCGAGCAGGTGGTCTTTCCGGAGTCGCCTGCGGAGAGCGCGACCCCGGCGGAGCGCATCGACTTCGCGCGCTCGGCGGAGCGCGCCCGCTTCTTCGGTGGGGCGCCGCGCGCAGCGGCCGGCCCAGGCTCTGCGCCAATGGCTGCGGCGCTCGGCGCGCCCGTCGCTCCGATGCTGCCCAAGGTGGCGCCGCCGTCCGCGCCGACGGCGGCCGGGGCCGCGGTGAAGAAGAAGAAAGAGGGCTGTTGAGGTTGGAATGGAGGCGGCCGCGATGACCGAGACGATCCAACAGCCACAGTCGCCCACGCCCGAGGAGATCGCCTGGAGCGGCGTCGCCACCTCTTTCGCCGCGTTCGGGCGGGTTTTCATCTGCCTCGACCGCGAGTTCTGCGTCGTCCATGCCTCCTACGTGTTGGACGAACTGGCGGGCGCCGGCACGGCGGCGGCGGTCGCGGAGCGGCCGATCGACGAGCTCATCGGCGGCGACCTCTTCGCCGTCGGCGGCGCTCTGCGCTCCGCGCTCCTCGCGGGCGAGCGTCGTGAAGGCTGGCGGGCGGTCGTTTCCGGCGCCGGTGGGCTGCAACGCCTCGTGGCGCTCTCGGCCGCCCCGATCTGTCCGCCGCCGGAGGTGGCCTGCGATCCTCGCGTCGCTTTCGCGGTCATCCTGCGACCGGCCGAGGAAGATATGCCGGCGGTGCTCGGCGGACCGTCGGCGTTCGGCGGGATCGTCGCGCGCTCACCCGCCATGCAGAAGATCTTCGCCCTGATCGACAACCTCCGCGAGAGCGACACCACGGTGCTGCTCTCCGGCGAGAGCGGGGTCGGAAAAGAGGTCGTGGCACGGGCGATTCACGAGCATTCGCCGCGCCGGGGAAAGCCCTTCGTGGCGGTCAACTGCGGCGCGCTGCCCGGCGAGCTCCTCGAGAGCGAGATGTTCGGCCACGTGCGCGGCGCCTTTACCGGCGCGCTCCGCGATCGCATGGGGCGATTCGAGGTGGCCTCCGAAGGGACGCTCCTGCTCGACGAGGTCGGCGACCTTCCGCTGCCGCTGCAGGTGAAACTCCTGCGCGTGCTCCAGGACGGCTCGTTCGAGCGTGTCGGTGAGAACCGCACCCGGGTGAGCCGGGCGCGGGTGATCGCCGCCAGCCACATCGATCTGGCGCGGGCGGTGCGCGAAGGCCGCTTCCGCGAGGATCTCTACTACCGCCTGCGCGTCGTACCGATCGAGATTCCGCCGCTCGCCCGGCGCCCGGAGGACATCGAGCCGCTGGCGCGGGCGATCCTCGCCCGGGTCGCCGCGCGCCAGGGGCGGGCGCTGCGTCTCTCGCCGGACGCGCTGCGCGACCTGCTCTCCCACGACTGGCCGGGCAATGTCCGCGAGCTCGAGAACGCCCTCGAGTATGCGGTGGCGATCTGTCACGGCCAGACGATCCTGCCCGAAGACCTGCCGACCTTCGTGCGCCGGGAGCAGGCCGCTGGCACCGGCACTGCCGGCACGGCAAGCCACCGCGGCGAGGCCACGGTGCCGCCTGCCCAGTCCCTTGCGGCGCCTCTCTCCGAGAACATCGCGCAGGCGCGGCGCCGAACCGAGGCTGAGGAACTTCGGCGGGCGCTCGACGCCCACAGCTGGCGACGCTCCGAGGCGGCCCGCGCCCTGGGCATGAGCCGCACGACGCTATGGCGCAAGATGCGCGAGTTCGGCTTCGCCACCTGAGCCGGACGCGGGGCTCCCGCCCTGGCGGCTGCGGCCGCGACCTGTTGCAGCTCCTGTTTCACGCCGAAACGAAGCGTTGCAACGAGACGTTTCAGCGCCCCGGCGTCCTTTCGAGCCCAGCCCTGTAAGCCTTTTGTTTTCAGTCGACGCAGGGGTAGGCATGGGGTCTGCGATAAGGCCTCGCCGGAGGGAGCTGGAGATGCCGCGACGGACTCTGCCGGGGTGCGATATCGAGGTCGACGAGAGCGGTTTTCTCGTCGACGCGCTCGCCTGGACCCCGGAGATCGCCGAGGAGCTGGCTCGCGAGACCGGTCTCGGGGGGCTCACCCCGCGCCACTGGCGCGTGGTCCTCTGCTGCCGGGAGGCAGCGGCGCGCGAAGGGTTCGCGCCCGATCTCTGTACCGTCTCGCGCCTCGCCGGCCTGCCTCCGTCCGAGCTCGACCGGCTCTTTCGCCGACCCTCGTCCGGGCCGTCCGGTCCGTTCGACTCATTGGAACCGTTCGAACCGTTTCAGGCTTTGACCAGGATCGCCGGCCTTCCCAAACCGCCGCAGTGGATCGATGTGCCATGAACTATCCGCAGGAGGAGTCCAAGGGAGTCAACTGATGAACCTCTACCGCAATGCCCTCACCGGGATCACGCTTGCCTTCGCCGCCGCCGTCGCCGCGCATGCGACCAACGGCCTTTATCTCACCGGCTACGGCCCCGAGGAGCTCGGCCGGGGTGGCGCCAACCTCGCCGTCTCGGACCGCTCCCTCGGCCTGAACTCGAATCCGGCGGGCATCGCCCAGTTGCAGGGCGACCACTTCACGGCCAGTCTGGCGCTGCTCGCGCCGACACTCGAGTTCGAGAACATGGTCAATGAGCCGACAGACGCGTCGAGCCGCTACTTCCCGCTGCCCGCTTTCGCCTGGGTGCGTTCGGGGAAGGAGACGCCGTGGGCCTGGGGGGTCGGGTTCATCGCCCAGGGCGGGATGGGAGCGACCTTCGACGACCTCAACACCTTCTTCGGCACAGAGGACCAGACCTACACCCAGGTGCGATTCATGACGATCTCGCCGACCGTCGCCTACTCCTTCTCCGAGGACCTTGCGATCGGCGCCACGCTCAACCTCGGGTATGCCGACGCGGCGTTCCGCTTCTTCCCCGACACCTCCTTCTTCAACACCCAGAATCCGCAAATGAGCTTCTTCGGGCCGAAGATGGAGGATGCCGGCGGGCTGCAGACGAGCCTGCGCCTCGGAGGCTGGTGGCGCCCGAATCCGCGCTGGTCGCTCGGCGCGATCTACCAGACCAAGACCAACAGCACGTTCGACGGCGGCACGTTGCGGGTCAACTTCCAGCAGATGCCGGGGCTCGGCCAGAAGGTCGACTACGAGGCCGAGATGGACGGCTTCACCTTCGCGGCGCAGGCCGGAGTCGGCACGGCGGTGCGGGTGACCGACAACTGGCTGCTGCTGGTCGACGTCAAGCGCTACTTCTGGGACGGCGCCATTGACACGATCCAGGTCATCGGCACCGATCCGTCGGTGGCGGGGGCTCCGGCCCGCGTCGAGCTGCCGTTCGTCTTCAACTGGAAGGATGTCTGGGTCCTGGCCCTCGGCAGCGAATGGCGGACGAGCGAGCAGCTCACGCTGCGTGCCGGCTACAACTACGGCGAGAATCCGGTCCCCGACGAGACCCTGACGCCGCTCTTTCCGGCGACCACGGAGCACCATCTGTCGGTCGGTGCGAGCGTCCTCCGGGGCAGCGTCACCTACGAATTCGCCCTCGAGCACGCCTTCAACGCTTCGAACACCAACAACAATCCCGACCCGATGGTGAACCCGTTCGGTCCCGGTGCGCGCGTCGACCACAGCCAGTGGACGATCGCCTTCGGGGTCTCGTGGGCGAAGTCGCGGTCGAATCCCTGACGGAGGACGCCATGAACCGATCCAGAATCCTCACCGCAGTTGGCTTGACCGTCGCCGTCGCCCTCGTCACGGGAACGCTGGCCTCGGGCAGCGAGAAGGTCGCCAAGCAGGAAGGTCTCTCCTGCACGGTCTGCCACGACAAGCCCGGCAGCAAGCTCCTCACCGACCAGGGGAAGTACTACGAAACGACGCGCTCCCTCGCCGGCTTCGAGGATCTCAAGGCGACCTTCGGCGCCTGCACCAGCTGCCACGTCACCAAACCGGGCTCGAAGAAGCTCACCGCCAAGGGCAAGGAGTTCCAGGGCCTCGTGAAGGACATGGAGGGGCTCGGGACCTGGATGCAGGAGCACCACCCCAAGCCGCTCGCGCCGGAGGCCGGTGCCGCTGCGCCGGCCGAGCCAAAGGAGTAGCTCGCAGCACATCGATCACGCCCGGGCCCGCCTCTGGTTCGAGGCGGAGGTTCGTCACGGCTGGGCTTCGTGTGCACTGACCGAGAACGGCTTCGCGCGCGTGGCGTCCTGCGGGTCGAGTGACTCGAAGTCGCCGGCGACCTGCCTGCCGGTGGCCGCCGTGAGCTCGACGAGCACCGCCGAGCTCACGATCCGCTCTGGCCGTCCGCCGAGATCCGCTGGTGGAGCTCGACCGCCTTGCCGCGGCGCAGGCGGAGGTTCAGCATCTCGACGGCGATCGAGAACGCCATCGCGAAGTAGACGTACCCCTTCGGGATGTGGAAGTCGAGCCCTTCGCCGAGTAGCGAAACGCCGATCAGGATGAGGAACGAGAGCGCCAGCATTTTGACCGTCGGATGCCGCCGCACGAAGTCGCTGATCGAGCCGGCGAAGAACAGCATCACCGCCACCGCGCCGATCACCGCCGCGACCATGACGCCGAGCTTGTCGGTCATGCCGACCGCCGTGATCACCGAGTCGAGCGAGAAGACGATGTCGAGCAGCAGGATCTGGACGATGACGCCGGCGAACGCCGCCTTCGCCTTCGTCACGCGGTGGTGCTCCTCGCCCCCTTCGAGGCTGTCGTGCACTTCGAACGTCGACTTGGCGATCAGGAAGAGGCCGCCCAGGATGAGGATCAGGTCGCGACCGGAAATCTCGTGCCCGAGAACGGCGAACAGCGGCGCCGTCAGCTTGGCGATCCAGGCGATCGACAGCAGCAGCAGGATGCGGATGACCATGGCGAGGCCCAGCCCGAGCTTGCGCGCCCTGCCGCGCTCGTGCTCCGGCAGCTTGTCGGCCAGAATGGCGATGAAGACCACGTTGTCGATTCCCAGAACGACTTCGAGCGCGAAAAGCGTCGCGAAGGCGATCCAGATCTGCGGGTCGGAAATCCATTCCATGGACAGTTCTCCGAAAGTCAGTTTCTATGCTGCGTTTCGAGCGATCGAACGACGGCGGCGGCGATCCTACCCTCACCTCGCTGCGCCCGCCGAGCCGAAGGAGTCGCTCGCAGCGGGTCCGCTTTGATGTGTTAACATCTGATGCATGCGCACCACCATGGACGTCGATGACGATGTTCTGCAGGCCGTCAAGGAGCGCGCCCGGCGCGAAAAGCGCAGCGCGGGCGAGGTGCTGTCGGAGCTCGCGCGGCAGGCGCTGACCGGGAGCGTGCGGGGTGGGGAGATCGCCGAGACTCCGAGCTTCTACGGTTTCGAACCGTTCCCGCATCGCGGCCCGGCGATCTCGAATGCCGTCATCGACCGGCTGCGCGAGGACGAGCCCGAGTGAAGGAAGCCATGCGCGGGTGGTGCGGGTGGCGCGGGTGCCGCGCGACGCCGGCCCTCCGGGACCGCTGAGCCGTGCGGGCCCTCCTCGACGTCAACGTCCTCATCACGCTCTTCGACTCGGATCACGTCGATCACGCCCGGGCCCGCGCCTGGTTCGCTGCAGAGGTCGATCACGGCTGGGCTTCGTGCGCAGTGACCGAGAACGGCTTCGTGCGCGTGGTCAGCCAGCCGCGGTACCCGAGCCCGGTGCCGACCGCGCTGGCGATCGCCCGCCTGGCGCGCGCCACGCAGAGTGAGCACCACGAGTTCTGGCCGTGCGAGTTGAGCCTGCTTGACGACCAGGTCTTCGACCGCTCGCGAATTCACGGCCCCCGCCAGGTCACCGACGCCTACCTCCTCGCGCTGGCGGTCGCCCATGGCGGAAGACTCGTGACGTTCGACCAGACGATTGCGCTCGATGCGGTGGTGGGCGCTCGCGCGACGAATCTCGTCGTGCTCTGACCCGGATTCTCGCCGCAGTGCGGCGTAAAGGCCTCGCTGCCAGAGCTTTCCGGCCTTCGGCGGCGCGCCGTTGTACCCCTACCCGATGGTATAGTTGACCTTGGCGGAGGCTCCTGCAGGGGACCCGAAAACGGTTGGGGGTGGCAAGAATGTCTGAATCCGTACCTTCCAGCACCACGGAAGTTCAGATTTTCGGCGCCACGTACCATATCCGGGGGGGCCACGATGGGGGCAACCTGGCCGAACTGGCCGCTCAGGTCGACCGCAGGATGCGCGAGCTGGCGGGTCACGCCGTGACGGCGGACACCGGCAAGTTGGCGATTCTCGTGGCGCTGAACCTGGCGGATGAACTCTCCCGACGCGAGCAGCATGCGGTGGGAGAGCGGAGCGAGATCGAGACGCGGGTGCTGGAGCTGACGGAGAGGCTCGAGGAAGTCCTGAAGGCCTGACTTCCAAGACCTTCGAGCAGCTTGGGAAGGGTGCAGGACCAGTGACATTTTACGGCATCCTCTGAGGGGACCGTGACGAGCCGACGCACTGTAGAACCAACATTGCTACTCAGGGAGTCCGATATCCGCGCGGCCCGTGCCTGCCCGGCTTCGACCGGGACGCTGACGGCCGCTCATGAGGACACCCACCTGACGCGTTTCAGGTTCTAGACGCAGCGTCTCGCTCGGTTCCCCAGAGGGTGCCACTTTCCTTCCGGCATTCGCAGTTCACGGCCTCGCCCCGATACGCACCATGATTGTGGGGTGAGCTCATGATTCCGGCTCTATGGGTCGCGATTGCCGCGATCGTCGTCTCTGCAGCCGTCCTTGTTTTCGGCTGGTCGAGGATTCGCCACGTCGGCGAAAAACGCCTCGCCGAGGCCGAGCGCGAAGCCACCCGCATGCGCGAAGAGGCGCGGCGGGACAGCGAAGCCAAGCTCAAGGAGGGCGAGCTCGCGGCCAAGGAGAAGCTTCTCCAGGCTCGCACCGAGTTCGAAACCGCCTCCCGGGCGCGGCGCGGCGAGCTCGAGACTCTGGAACGCCGCCTCACCCAGAAGGAAGACAGCCTCGACAAGCGCCTGGGCGAGATCGACCAGCGCGACAAGGAGTTGGTCGGCCGCGACCGCACCCTGACCGGTCGCGAGAAAGAGGTCGCCGCGAAGGAGGTCGAAGTGGTCCGGCTGGTCGGCGAACAGCGCAACCGGCTGGAGCAGATCGCCGGGCTGACCGCGCAGCAGGCCAAGGACGAGCTCACCCGCGGCCTCGAGAACGAGGCGCGGATCGACGCCGCGCACCTGGTGAAACGCATCGAAGACGAGGCCCGTGAACAGGGCACCCGCAAGGCGCAGTGGCTGATGGGGCTCGCGGTGCAGCGGCTGGCGTCGGACTACGTCTCGGAGACCACGGTGTCGGTCGTCGAGCTGCCGAGCGACGAGATGAAGGGCCGGATCATCGGCCGCGAAGGGCGCAACATCCGCGCCCTCGAGCTCGCAACCGGCATCGACCTCATCGTCGACGACACCCCCGAAGCGGTGATCCTCTCCGGCTTCGATCCCTACCGCCGCGAGATCGCCCGCGTCGCCCTCGAGCGCCTGATCGCCGACGGCCGCATCCATCCGGCGCGCATCGAAGAGGTGGTCGAGAAGGTCAAGGCGGAGTTCGAAGTGCGCATTCAGCAGGAGGGCGATGCCGCCCTCCTCGAGCTCAAGATCCCCGGCATGCACCCCGAGCTGGTCAAGCTCATGGGGCGGCTGCGCTACCGCTATTCGTATGGGCAGAACGTGCTGCAGCATTCGAAGGAGGTGGCCTTCCTCGCGGCGACGATGGCCGCCGAGCTCAAGGTGAACGTCACCATCGCCAAGCGCGCCGGACTCCTGCACGACATCGGCAAGGCGATCGACCGCGAGGTCGACGGCACCCATGTCCAGTTGGGCATCGAGCTGCTCAGGAAGTACGGCGAGTCGGAAGAAGTCGTCCACGCCATGGCCTGCCATCACGGCGACTTCGATCCGCAGACGGTCGAGGCGGTGCTGGTCACCGCCTCGGACGCGCTCTCGGCGGCCCGCCCCGGCGCCCGGCGGGAGGTCCTCGAGACCTACGTCAAGCGCCTCGAGAAACTCGAAGAGATCGCCAACAGCTTCAAGGGCGTGCAGAAGAGCTTCGCCATCCAGGCCGGCCGCGAGGTGCGCATCATCGTCGACAGCGGCAAGATCGGCGACGAGCAGGCGATCTGGCTGTCGAAAGACATCGCCAAGCGGATCGAGGCGGAGCTCACCTATCCGGGCGAGATCCGCGTCACCGTCATTCGCGAGACCCGCGCCGTCGAGTTCGCGCGATGAAGCTCCTGTTCGTCGGCGACGTGATCGGCAAGCCCGGTCGCCAGGCATTGAAGCGCCTGCTGCCGAAACTGGTCGACGAGCACAAGGTCGACTATGTCGTCGTCAACGTCGAGAACATGGCGGGTGGCTTCGGCGTGACTCCCGAGACCCTCGCCGAGCTCGACGAGCTGCCGATCCATGCCCTGACCACGGGCAATCATGTCTGGGACAAGAAGGAGGTCCTCGACATGCTGGTGCACGAGCCGCGCCTGCTGCGGCCGGCGAACTACCCGGAGGGCAATCCGGGCCGGGGCGTCCACATCGGCGAGACGGCGTCGGGGGTGCGGGTGGCGACGATGAATCTCGAGGGCCAGGTGTTCATGAAGAACCTCGATTCGCCTTTCCGCGTCGCCGACCGCCTGCTCGCCGAGCTCGACAAGAAGATCAAGGTCGTCTTCGTCGATTTTCACGCCGAGGCGACGAGCGAAAAGCAGGCGCTGGGGGTCTATCTCGACGGCCGGGTGAGCGCCGTCGTCGGCACGCACACCCACGTGCCGACCGCCGACCATCGTCTCCTGCCGCAGGGGACCGCCTTCCTCACCGATGCCGGCATGACCGGACCCTACGAGGGCGTGATCGGCTTCCGCTCGGATCGCGTGCTGCAGCGCTTTTTGACCCAGGCGCCGGCCGCTTTCGAAGTCGCCAAGCGCGATGTGCGCCTCGCCGGCGTGCTCATCGACATCGACGAGTCCACGGGCCGCGCCCGCAGCATCGATCGCTTTCTCGTGCCGGACGCTGGAGCCTAGAGTCATGGCCGCGAAAACCCCCACCCTCGACGCCCTGCGCGCCGCGCCGGGACGCAAGAAGCTCTCGGTCATCGTCACCACTTTCAACGAGGAAATCAACGTCGCCGAGTGCCTCGAGTCGGTGCTCTGGGCGGACGAGATCGTGCTGGTCGACTCGTTTTCGACCGACCGCACGGTGGAGATCGCCCGTACCTTTCCGATCACGGTGCTGCAGCGCCAGTATTTCGGTTCGGCGGCGCAGAAGAACTGGGCGCTCGACCGGGTGCAGCACGAGTGGGTGCTGATCATCGATGCCGACGAACGGGTGCCCGAGGCGCTGACGCGCGAGATACTGACCTTGCTGGCGACCGATCCGGCGATCGACGGCTTCTACATCCGCCGCGAGAACATCTTCATCGACAAGGTGATCCGGCACTCCGGCTGGTCGACCGACAAGGTCGTCCGTCTCTTCCGGCGCGACAAGGGGCGCTACCCGAACCGGCGCGTGCATGCCGACCTCGAGATCGCCGGCCCTGTCCCGGTGCTCAAGAACCCTTTCCTGCACTACACCTTCCGCACCTTCGACCAGTACTTCGGCAAGTTCCTGAACTACGCCGAGTGGGGCGCTGCGCAGGCCTTCCGCGACGGCCGCAAAGCCGGCCTGTTGGAGCTCGTCCTGCGGCCCTGGTGGCGCTTCATGCGCACTTACTTCTTCCAGCTCGGTATTCTGGACGGCATGCACGGCCTGGTGCTCTGTTCCCTGCAGTCTTTCGGCGTCTTCCTGAAGTACGCCCGGCTCTGGGAGTACCGGATCCGCGAAGCGCGCGGCGAGAAGCTCGATCTGCCCGCATTCGACGACAGCGAGGCTACCTGGAAACGCCCGAGCGCTGCGGATGCACCGGTCGAAGAGGATCCCCGCTCACTCTGAGGACGGTGCTTCAGGCGTCGCCAGCAGGACGAAGCCGTCTTCGCGCGCCGCGTCGCGCGCCACTTCGGCGAGCGGTAGCGGCGTCGCGAGATTAGCGAGCGCCGGCCGGGTGATCAGCAGCCAGACCCTCCCTGGCCCTTTCGCGAACGCCTGCAACTCGGCCTCGGACGACGGAGTCTCGGCATAGCGCCGGGTGTGAAAGACGAATCTCGGATCGAGCCGCGGATAGATGGCATAAGGCTCTCCCGCGCCGGCCAGCTCGACGAGCTTCTGCGACAGCGGCCGCGCGCTCTTCACCAGGTCGAAACGGGGCAGAACGAGCAGCACAGCGAGGACGCCCGCTGCGCCCATGCCGGTGGCGAGCGCGCCGACCACCCGGCCCGGGTGTCCGTGACGCCCGAGAAGCCAGGCGGCAAGGGCGCTGGCGAAGAGCAGCCCGACCAGCAGCGCGAGGACGGAGAGGAGACCCGGCCCGAGCGGCTCGATCTGGGAGAGGAGCTTCGCCGCGCGCTCGGGACGCTGGCGCTGGAGGGCGAACCAGGCCACCGGCAGCGCGGCGAAGAGCAGCGCGAGAAGCCCCGTGGGTACGAGCGCGAAACGCCGCAGCCGGCGGGAGCTGTTGGCGATCTCGCTGAACGACCAGGCCACGATCATCGCCATCGCCGGGAACATCTGCAATACGTAGACTGTGCGCTTGGCCGGCGAGATGCTGAAGAAGAGCACGGTCACGACCATCCAGCAGCATGCGAACAGGTAGCCGCGGCGCTCGTTCGCGGTTGAGCGCCGCCAGCCGAGCCAGAGGGCGCCGGGCAGGAAGAAGATCCAGGGGAGAAAATCCGCCGGCACGGTCGTCAGGTAGTAGTAGAACGGCTGGAAGTGATGCCACGGGTCGGCGAAGCGGGTGACGTTCTGCTTGACGACCAGAGTCTCGATGTAGGCCGCGCCGCCGGTGAGGCCGCCCGGAACGAGCCAGAGAAGCACGACCCCGGCCCAGATCGCCAACCCCGAACCGATGCGCATCTCTCGCAGACGCGAGCGCTCCCCCGTCAGCACCGCGAAGGCGAGGATCGAAAGCAGCGGCGGCAGGAGCCCCACCGGTCCCTTGGCGAGCGTTCCGAGCCCGGCGGCGACGAAGAAGAGGCGGAAGTAGCCGGGTCGATGGTCGATCCACCCGCGGACGAAGAAATACATGGCGAGGGTCACGAGGGCGAGGAGAAGCATGTCGATCTGGCCCACCCGGGCCTGCCAGAGGATCCTCGCCGAGGTGGCAAGAATCGCGACCGACCACCAGGCGACGCGACGGTCGAAGAGCCGCCGCGCCATGCCGAAGAGCAGGAAGAGCGTGGCGATTCCGGCCAGGAGTGAAGGCAGCCGGGCGGCGACCGCTCCGACCTCGCCGGTGAGGAGCGCGGCGCCGGCGATGGTCCAGAAGAGGAGCGGCGGTTTCTCGGAGTAGATCTTGCCGTTGAGGTGCGGCACGAACCAGTCGCCGCTTTCGCGCATCTCGCGCGTGACCTCGGCGTAGCGCGGCTCGTCCGGATTCCACAGGTCCCGGCCGCCGATTCCGGGAAGGAAGAGGACGAGTCCGAGCAGCAGCAGGCCCAGCCGTTCGAAGAGGCTCATTACGGAAGCTCCGCGACCTCCTGAACGTTCCCGCGCGGGATCCAGCGCGTCCGCATCCAGCGCACCGCCATGAGGTCCGCCAGGGCGCGAAAGAGCCGGTTGCCGATGCCGTACTTGGCGGTGCCGTGAAGTCGCGGTCGGTGATTCACCGGGATCTCCGCCAGCCGGGCGCCGTTCCAGCGCACCAGCGTCGGCAGGAAGCGATGCATGCCGTTGAACAGCGGCAGGCCTTGGAGCACCTCTCGGCGGTAGGCCTTCAGGGAACAGCCGACGTCGCTCACGTTCTCGTCGGTCGCCCAGTTGCGAACCGCGTTCGCCACCCGCGACGAGATCCGCCGCACCCAACTGTCCTGGCGGCGCTTGCGGACTCCGGAGACGGCGTCGCAGTCGCTCGCGGAAGCCGATTCGCCCAAGCGGGCGAGGAGCGCCGGGATGTCCGCCGGGTCGTTCTGGAGATCGGCATCGAGCGTCACGACGATGGCGCCCCGCGCGGCGGCGAAGCCGGCGGCGAGCGCGGCCGACTGTCCGGCGTTCCTGCGATGGCGGAGGATTCGGATCGTCCTGTCCCGGGCGGCGAGCGCGGCGAGGACCTCGAAGCTCCCGTCGGTCGAACCGTCGTCGACGAACAGGCTCTCCCAACTCTTCGCCGTGGGCTCGAGGGCCTGGCGGATCTCCGCTGCGAGCACGGGGAGGTTCTCCGCTTCGTTGTAGAGCGGAATGACGAGCGAGAGATGCGGCTCGAGCTCCTGGGTCACTCCCGGGATTTCCAGGGGGCGCGATCCGCCTTCCAGAGCTCGTTCAGGTGCAGCCAATCGCGGTAGGTGTCCATCGGGTGCCAGAAGCCCTCGTGGACGAAGACCGAGAGCTCGCCGTCGCGCGCCAGCTTCTGCAGCGGCTCGAGCTCGAGGAAGACTTTCGGATCGTCACCCAGGTAGTCGAAGACCCGGCGGTTGAAGACGAAGAAGCCGCCGGAAACGATACCCTCGGCGACCGTCGGTTTCTCGTTGAACTCGACCACCTTGCCGCCGTCGACCTTCATCTCGCCGTAGCGCGAGGTCGGGTGGACGCCGGTGACCGTGGCGATCCGACCCTGGGCGCGATGGAAGGCGATCAGGGCGTCGAGATCGACCGTGCCGACCGCGTCGCCATAGGTGAAGCAGAAATCCTCCGCGTCGATGTAGCTCTCCACCAGTTTCAGCCGGCCGCCGGTGCCGCTGTCGGCGCCGGTCTCGGCGCAGGTGACCTGCCAGTCCTCTTCGCCCATCTGGTTGCGGAAGCGCACCTCCGGCGGGTCGCCCTTCATCGAGACCGTGAAGTCGCGTCGCCTCTCGTGGTAGCGCAGGAAATACTCCTTGATGACCCAGCTCTTGTAGCCGAGGCAGAGGATGAAGCGCCGGAAGCCGCGCATGCCGTAGAGCTTCATGATGTGCAGGAGGATCGGCTGGTCACCGATCTCCACCATCGGCTTGGGCACGTTGTCGGTGTGCTCGCGGAGTCGCGTTCCCTGTCCGCCGCAGAGGATGACGACCGGCATGCCGGCAAACTGTCCGGAGGTTCCCGGTCGGGGGTTGTCGTCGCGCCCTTCCTTCATCGTGCCTCCCTGGATCGATCGTGGAACCACCCGGCGGTGCGCGCGAGTCCGGTGCCGAGCTCCTGCACGGCGCGAAAACCGAGACCGCTCTCGGCGCGCGACGTTGCGAGCGCTGACCGGCGGGGCTCTCCCGCGACCGCCGGACCGTGCTCCGGGAGACTCCCGGGCCGCAGCGCCGCCGCCAGCCGTGCGAAGAGGGTGCCGACGTCGGTCTCCACTCCTGTCGCTACATTGTAAACGCCGGGCGATGCCGTGAGGGCGAGAATGCAGGCGCGGGCGACATCGTCGACGTAGACGAAGTCACGGGTCTGCCGGCCGTCGCCATGGATGGTGACCGCCTCGCCGGCCAGCAGGCGCTGGCAGAAGACCGCCACGACGCCGGCCTCGCCGACCGATTCCTGGCGCGGACCGTAGACGTTGGCGAAACGCAGGGCGACGCCCGCGAGGCCGTGTCGACGGGCGAAGAAGGAGAGATAGCCCTCGCCGGCGAGCTTGCCGACGCCATAGGGCGAGAGCGGATCGAGCGGTGAATCCTCTGGCGTCGGAATCTCCTCCGGATCACCGTAGACCGCCGCGCTGCTGGCGAAGACGATCCGGTCGACGCCGGCCTGAACGGCGGCGGCGAAGAGGCCGATAGTGTCGAGGATGTTCACCCGGGCATCGGACACCGGATCTTCGAGGCTGCGCCGCGCATCGACCTGGGCCGCGAGATGCACGAGCGCCCGGGGGGCGAAGGCTGCCAGGCGCGCTCCGATGGCGGGGTCGCCGATGCCGATGGTCGCGAGCGGAAAGCCCGCCGGGAGATTCTCCCGCCGGCCGCGGGAGAGGTCGTCGATCGCCAGCACTTCGTTCCCGGCGGCCACCAGATGCTCGCAAAGATGGCTGCCGATGAATCCGGCGCCGCCGGTGACCGCGACCCTCGTCCCCGTCAACGGCTTCACCCGGATGTCCCACCGGGACGCCGGTCGACGCTCTGCCAGAGGCGCTCGCCCTGCGCCCGGCGGACATGCCGCCGGACGAGGCGCTCGATCCGCTCCGGGGTGCGAAAAAGGGGTGTCACCTGCGAAGCGTAGCAGGCGATCGCGGCGATTCGTCCCGCGACGTCGTCGGCTGAGAGAGGCTGGCGGAGGGCTTGCCAGGCGCGGCCGGAGATTCCCGCCCGGCGCAGCGCGAAGAACTTCCAGACGATGTAGGGAAACTCCTCGTAGTAGAGCAGCGAAGAGCCGAAGGCGCGCTCGGCGGCGGCACGCACGATGCGGTGATCGACATGTCCGCCGACGCCGAGCGGGGCGACGATCCGGGAGTGCTCGCGTACGCCGGGGAGGGCGGCGAAGCGCTGCGCGAGCTGCGCCACCAGGGGCTCTTCCGGCGGCGCGACCGGGCCGAAGAGCCGCTCGAGGGAGGGATAGAGCGCCTCTCCCCGCTCCGGCCCCTCCAGATCGAGGCGATGGATCGCCTCCTGCAGCTCCCAGTGAAGCGCCTGCGCCGCGAGCGCGCCGCAGGCCGCGAGATCCTCCCGGCGGCGCGTCGCCATGACCTCGCCGGGCGCGAGCTCCCAGAGCTGGTAGATCTTGGTGACCAGGGGGGAGGCCGCCGGCAGTGAGGGTCCGGGCTCGTCACCGGCGAAGATCGTCAGGATGTCGACCCCGATGCCGTCGCGGGTCGCCCGCGCGATCTGGCCACCGCACGACAGGGCGACGTCGTCGAGATGGGGCGAGAGGTACAGCCAGCGGGCTCGAGCCTCGTGGATCATGCGCCGCGCTCGCCGACGGCCCGGGCGAGCACCGGTCGGAAGCGCTCCAGAATCTCGAGGAGCGACTGGCGGTAGGCGCGCGAGAAGCACTCGCGGGTGTGGTGCGTTCGCACCCACTCCCAGGCGCTCCGGCTCATCGCCTCGAGCTCGTCTGCCGGGCGGAGGGCGAGATCGAGCACGCGGTCGCGGATCTCCTCTGGCGAGCTGAGCTGGAGCTCGACCCCATACTCCGGGTCGAGGTCGACGCCGCTCTCGCGCGACAGCATGGGGATGAGCCCGGCATGCATACAGGTCACCGCGCCGCCGTTCTGCCCTTCGGAGCAGGAGGGGTAAACGAGGGCCAGATGCCGGTGGGCGATGGCCAGAAACTCGGCGCTCGCGACGTCGATCCAGCCGCGGGTGTGGATGTTCGCCGTCTCATAGAGCTCGCGGTGAAAGGCGCGCTCGAACTCGGGCTCGCGGTCGACCGGGCCGAGCACAGTGAGCTCGAGGTCGGGGAGAGCGGCGAACACCTCGAGTACGCGATCGAGCCCTTTGTGCAGGAGCCCGCCGCTGCCGAACCAGAGGAAGCGGCGGCGCGCGGCCGTGAAGTCCTTCTCGTCAGGCCAGGGGTAGAGGAATGGCTGCGAGATCGGCACCGGCCACAGGGGCTTGCCGGCGTGAGCGTAGGTCGCCTGGGTGGCGCGGTTGCCCAGGATCGTGGCGGCATCGGCATGCTCGATCGCCCGGTTGGGCTCGAGCAGCTTGTAGGGTGCCAGCCGAATCCCGCGCCGGGCCTGGAGCTCGGCGAGGCGGCGACGCTGCGCCGGGTTGTAGAACCCGCAGTGCGCGGTCTCGATGTGCATCACCTTGAGGCAGGCCGGGTCGAGCCGGGGCGCGAGGCGCTCGAGATTCAATCGCACATCGACGAAGAGGTCATAAGGGCGCTGTGGCGTGAAGGTCCGGTTGGTCCAATGCACGACATCGAGCTCGAACCCGAGGTCGGTGAGGATCTCGCCGATCTCGCGTGACTCCCAGAAATGGGTATGCGAATGCGGCTCGGGGTGGCCCGGTGCGAGAAGGTAGGGATCGAGGATGTAGGAAAGCAGCGCGCGGCCGACCGGTTCAATGGCCGGCTTGCCGGTCCCGGGGGACGGCGCCATCGTCACGACCCGGCTCTCCACCCGCCGGATCCGTCGCGACAGCCGCTCGACGAGGCGCCGGCCGCGGCCGACGAGGGCACTCCCACGCATGCAGGTTGGCAAGGTATCACAGGGATTCGCGGGGCCGCTTTGCCGTATGATCGCGCTCTCTTGCAGCCCGTACCCGTCCTCGTCACCGGCGCCTCCGGCTTCATCGGGGCCCATCTCGTCCGTGCCCTGCTCGCGGCCGGTTGTCGCGTCGACGCGGTTTCGCGCCAGCCGCGAACGGCTTCCTCGCCCAACCTGCGCTGGTGGCAGGCCGACCTGGCGGTCGCCGGGGAGGTCGAGCGGGTGCTCGCCAAGTGCGCTCCCGAAGTCGTCTTTCATCTCGCCAGCCTGGTGACCGGGAAGCGCGAGCTCGAGCTCGTGTTGCCGGCCTTTCAGGCCAATCTCGAGAGCACCGTCCGGTTGCTCGCCGCGGCGACCGCCGCCCCGTCGGGCAGCTGCCGCCGGGTCGTGGTCGCGGGCACGATGGAAGAGCCGGATCGCAACTCCGTCGAGGCGCCGGGCTCGCCCTACGCGGTGGCCAAAGCCGCTGCTGCGCTGTACGCGCGTTTTTTTCATTCGCTCTACGCGACGCCCGTGGTGATGGCCCGGATCTTCATGGTCTACGGTCCCGGGCAGGTGGATCACACCAAGCTCGTGCCGTACTCCATCCTTCGGGCGCTCCGCAAGGAGGCGCCGCGCCTCACCAGCGGCACGCGGCCGGTGGATTGGATCTACATCGACGATGTCGTCGCCGGGCTCCTCGCCGCGGGCGAGGTCGCCGGAATCGAAGGCGAGACCTTCGACCTCGGCAGCGGCGAGCTCATCACCGTCCGCCAGATCGTCGAGAAGATCTGCCATGCGCTCGCCGCGCCGCCGCCCGAGATCGGCGCCCTCGCCGACCGGCCACTCGAAGCGGTGCGGCGCGCGAGCATCGCCAAGAGCATCAGCCGGCTCGGCTGGCGTCCGCAAGTCGGTCTCGAAGAGGGTCTGCACCGGACGATCGTCGGCCTGAGGGGCGAGCTCGCTTCCGGCGCCTTCGCCGTTCCGACCTGATGGGCCAGACGTGATGGGCATCCCGCGCGGAACCGCCCGCCTGCTGCTCGACGAGGCACGCGAACGGCCTCTCAAGGGGAGCCTCCTCGAGCTCGGACGCATGTCGGTCTATGCGACCCGCGTCGAGCTCGAACAGTGGGCCCGGGAGCAGCGCACGCCGCTTGCCGAGGTCCGCGACCTGGCGCTCTCGCATCAGCCGGAGCTCGCGGCGGCGGGCTGCCTCGACGACCGGAGTTTCTTCCGCCTGCTCGGCTGCGAGCGCGTCGAGAGTGCCGACGTTTCGGACTGGGAGGGCGCCGACCACATCCTCGATCTCAACCTGCCAGTGCCGGCGGAGCTTCGCGGCCGCTTCGACACGGTGTTCGAGGCCGGCACCCTGCAGCACGTTTTCGACCTGCCGCAGGTCTTCGCCAACCTGTACGCCCTGGTCCGGGAGGGCGGCCGCGTGATCCACGGCATGGCGCCGTCGACGAACCATGTCGACCACGGCTTCTACATGTTCTCGCCGACCCTGTTCCACGATTTCTACACCGCCAACGGCTGGCGGATCGAGGCCGAGTACTTCTTCGAGTTTTTTCCCTACTGGTTCCGCGGCCGCTTCCACTCGACGCCGTGGAAGATCCGCCGCTACACCCCGGGCTGCCTCGATCTCCTGGCCTACGGCGGATTCGGCGCCAGGCAGGTGGCGCTGTTCGTGGTCGCGACGAAGGTCCCCGGCGCCACCGCCGACCGCATTCCCCAGCAGAGCTACTTCGCCCGATTCCACCAAGGGCACGAGGAAAAACCGGTGACAGTTTCCCGTTTTTCCTCTGACGCGAAGCACGAGGGGTTGGAAAAACGGGTAACTGTCACCGGTTTTTCCAACCCCTTTCTCCTCAAGCTCAAGGAGTGTAAGCAGCGACTGCAGCGCCTCCTCCCCCGCCGGCTGCCGCCGGTGGAGAAGCGTTACTAGCCGGAAGCCAGGGCGGCGTTGAGCGTGCGATCGGAGTGGCCGGCGGCGAGCTCGCGATAGCGCGTGATCTGAGCGATGCTCACGGCTCGCATGTCGGCGCCGCGATCCATTTCCCGATACCAGTCGGTGATCCACTGCAGGCCATCCGAGAGCCGCAGGATGGGCGCCCAGCCGAGCAACGCCCGCGCCTTGCTGCAGTCGAGCTTGAGGAAGGTGTCCTCGTGCGGCCGCGGGATGCGATCGGCCTCCCATTGCGCCTCGCGACCCCACTTGATCGAGAGCTCGCGCGCCAGCCAGGCTACCGGCAGGCAGTCTTCGTCGACCGGGCCGAAGTTCCAGGGGCCGGCGCTCTGGCGGTCGCCGTTGTAGAGATTCTCGGCGACCTGGAGATAACCGCGCAGCGGCTCGAGGACGTGCTGCCAGGGGCGGATCGCCTGCGGGTGGCGCAGCACGAGCGGACGGTCTTCGCGCAAGGTCGCGATGATGTCGGGAACGAGACGATAGGGCGCCCAATCTCCCCCGCCGATGACATTTCCAGCGCGCACCGAGGCCAGGAGGGTGGCCGACTTCCCGCCCTCGGCCGGATTGAAGAACGACTCGCGATAGGAGTTCACGACGATCTCCGCGCAGCTCTTGCTCGCGGCGTAGGGATCGCGTCCGCCGAGCTGCGACTTCTCGCGGTAGGCCCAGTGCCACGCGTGGTTGGTGTAGCACTTGTCGCTGGTGACGACGACGATCGACCGCACGCTCGGAGTGCGCCGGGCGCACTCGAGCACATTCACCGTCCCCATGATGTTGGTCGAGAAGGTCTCGACCGGATCCTCGTAGGCGAGCTGCACGATCGGCTGCGCCGCAAGGTGAAAGACGATCTCCGGCTGCACGCGATCGAAGGTCGCCTGCAGCAGGTCGAGGTCGCGGATGTCGCCGAGCGTCGAGTCCATCTCGAGGGCGGCGCCGGTGAGGTCGTGGAGGTTCGGCTTTGTCGGCGGCACCCGGGCGTAGCCGTGCACATGCGCGGCGAGCAGCTGCATCCAGAGGCAGAGCCAGGTCCCCTTGAAGCCGGTATGGCCGGTGATCAGGACCCGCTTGCCTTTCCAGTTGAAGTTGCTCATGGCTGTAGTTCCTCGAACGGTCGAACAAGAACGATGGGGATGCGGCCGGATCCGCGCACGGGTGCAGGCCGGACCGGCATTCTATCGGTTGAGGCCGCCCGGCGCCTCCGGCCTTCCCTGGCCGCCGAAGAAAGCCAGGAACCGGCCGCCGAATCGCCACCAGAACCAGGCGAGGCTGAGGAGGCCGGCGAGGACGGAGAGCCCGAAGCGCAGCCAGAGCTGGTCCCCGGCAGCCCACCAGGCGAGGGCGAAGAGGGGGACGGGAGCGAGGTAGACCTCGAGCAGGTCGACGATCAGCCGGCCGAGCCCGGCGCGGTCGATGCGGGCGATCGCCCAAAGCAGAATCGGCGCCCCCAGCGGCAGGAAGTTGGCCCAGGCCATGCCGACTGGGCCGTAGTGGTGCGAGAGCCAGAGGCCGCCCGCGACCAGCGCGCCGAGGTGCAGGAGCAACGACAGGATGCGGTCGCGATCCCGGTTCCGGGAGACCAGGAGCTCGCCGCCGAAGCGGCCGAGCGGATCGACGAGCGGGGCGAAGGCGAGCAGGCGCAGAAGATCCGCCTGGCCGGCGTAGCGCTCGCCGCCGAGGATCTGGACTGCGAGATCGGCGTTCAGGAAGAGGAAGAGCGCGGCCGGCACCTCGATCGCGAGCAGCACCTTGGTCGCCAGACGGTAGGCCAGGAACTGTTGCGCCGGCCGGTCGCCGAACTGCACCAGCGCCGGATAAAGCGCGCGTCCGATCGGTTGCTGCAGGATGCGCGAGGCGAAGAACGCCCAGACGTAGGCGAACATGTAGCCGCCGACGACGGCATCCGGAAAGCGGCTGCCGAGGATGAGTGCGTCGGCGTAGGTCACCGCGAAGGCGAGCAGCCAGATGCTGCCCAGCGGTGTGCTGGTGGCGAGCATCGCGAGCGTTCCGCCGCGCTCGAAGTGCAGCACCATCGTCGGTCGCGCGCGCCGCCAGAGGAGGGCGGCGTAGATCGCCTGCGAGCCGATCATCGCCAGCACGAACGACCAGACCCCCCACCCGGTGAGCGCCAGGGCGAGCGCCGCGACGCAGTAGGTGAGCGTCCGGGCGAGCTCGGGCACGACCGATCGCCCGATCCTGAGTCCGGCCTCGAAGTGGGTGAGCGGCACGCTCGCGAGGCCCTCGAGGAGCAGGTAGGCCACCATGACCTGCAGTACCAGGGCGACATCGGGGCGCGGCGTGCGGAAGGCTCCGGCCAGGACCGGAGCGCCGACGAGGAGCGCCAGTCCGAGGGCACCTCCCCAGGCGAGCTGCACCCGCAGGAGATTCCCGAGCGGGATCGGGCGCAGCCGCACGACGTGGCTCGGGAGGCCGAGGTCGCGCACCGTGGCGAGGAGCAGGAAGAGCGCCTCCGCCCAGTCGCGCAGGCCCCAGTCCGCGGGCGGGATCAGGCGCCGCAGGGCGAGGTGGGTGAGCAGGATCGCCGCCACCCGCACGAACTGGGCGAGGGTTGCGGCGCCGCTCGAGCGCAGCAGTCCCCCGGGAGTGTCGAGAGCCTCCGCGGGAGGGTGCTGGAGGGTCGGGTCGACCGCGGCGATGGGCAGGGGTGGACCGTCCGGCACGGTGCGTTAGCGGTCGTCGGAAGGCAGGATGGTGACCGGGAGGCGCACGGTGGAGCCGGGCCGTTTGGCGGAAAACCAGGCCAGCTGCTCGCGCAGGGCATCGAGCTCGAGAATGTAGTCGCCGGGCTTCCTGGGGGTCGCGATCTCGAGCTGGAGCGCGACGGTTCCACCGGGCGCAACGTCGTCGGGCAGAGCGCTGCGCAGGCCTTCGAAGACGACCGTCTGGCCGGCGGTATCGAGCCAGTGGTAGGCGAACGCCACCCGCGTCGCGCCGCGCGCCGGCCAGGTGGCAGAGCTGGCGTTTCTCACTGTCGCCGGAATGTGGACGAGGCGGTTGGCGCGCCACTGGGTAGGCGGCTGCCCGCCCAGCCATTCGACCTGGTAGACATCGGCGTCGAGGTCGCCCTCTTCGCCGAGATAGGTCACCGCGGCGCCGACCAGGAAGGTGACCTCCTCGAATTCCTGCCGCGGCGCAGCGCCGGGTTGGGCCAACTCCTCGGCCTCCTCCTCGGTCGGCGGCTTGGCCGGGACGATCTCGGTGCGGAAGGTCTGTGCGGAGGCGTCGATCGACATCTTGTAGGCGAAGTAGGTGCTGCCGTCGTCCGCGGTCTCGGTGTTCGGCGGCCCGGGGGTGAGGGTGATCCGGGTCGTGTTGCCGGGGGCCTTCTCGGACTCGAAGTGGGTGACTTGGCGGTCGCCGCCGAGAGTCAGCGCGACCCGGTTCGGCGCGATTGCGCTCTCCATCTGGAAGACCGGCCGAACGAGCGGGCGATCGGTCTGCACCCAGATCTCGACCGGCTTGCCGCCGACCGCCCAGAGGCTCTCGCCGACCGACGACAGGACGTCGCGGCGGCCGAAAAAGTAGACTCCGCTGCCGATCTGCCCGCGATAGCCGGGGATCTGGCGCGCCAGCGTGCGCTCGAACGGGAAGAAGCGGAACGGTGAATTGCGCACATGCGCCTGCAGCGTCGGGCTCGGCACCGGCGCCCCGAACGGCGTGAAGAGGATCGGCCCGACGAAGATCCCCCCGAGCGCGAAGCCGGCCACCGGCAGCCAGGCCGGCGCGATGCGGGTGACGAGGAAGAGCAACGCCGGCAGGGCGTTGACGAAGTAGCGGTTGCCGATGAAGCCGCCGCCGCCGTGCCAGTTGAACGGGATGAGGGTCAGGAAGAAGAGCGCGACACCGGCCAGGGCCGCGAGCACCCCCCAGCGTTCGGGCGAGCGCCGGCCATAGACGAAGAAGAGCAGCAGGCAGAGCCCGGAGAACGGCGCGTAGAGGAGGAGCCCGGTGTGCCGGCCGATGAAGAAATATTCGACGTTCTCCGGCAGGCGGTGGTCGACCTCGGGGAGGCGGAAGATCCACGACCAGGAGTTGCGTGGTCCGCTGGCGTCGGGGACCTTTTCCTTGTAGGCCTCGGAGCGCGCGATCGGCAGCTCGGGCATTCTGGTGAAGTCGAGGACGCGCACGCCGGAGCGCTCGACCCCAAGGTAGGCGGAGGGGTGGCCGGTGAAGCCGATCGAGATGCCGCAGACCAGAATCCCCGCGGCCGCCGCGCCGGCGAGCCACTTTGCGGCCCCGCGCGTGCGCTCCGCGCGGTACGCCAGATAGAGCGCCGGCAATCCCAGGAGGGCGAGAATCGGCTTGTTGTAGGCCCCGGCGATGATCGCCGCTCCCGACCAGGCCGGCCGGCTTGCGGCGTTCCAGAACGTGCGCGTGAAACGCCCCCAGCGGCCGGTCGGCACTTCGATCGTAGCCGGCGTGAAGGCGAGGTAGAGACAGGCGGTGACCGAGGCCATGCAGAGCACCTCGGTGTGGATCCAGAAGACGTAGGCGAAGGCGTTCGAGAGCAGGAAGAAGCCGGCCGAGAAGAGCAACGCCAGGCCGTCCGGGTTGAAGCGTTTGAGGTAGAGCGCGCCCATCCAGATCGACAGCATCAGCAGCGCCATGTTGGTGGCCAGGAAGCCGTCAGCGCCGAAGAGCGCGACTGCCGGCGCCGCGAGCAGCGAGACCAGGTACGGCTTGCCGAACCAGACGGACTGCCAGCCGTCATCGGTCATCAGGATGAGGTTGTTGGTGTTGTTGTAGGGAAACTCGTTCATCAGCCGCTGAATGTCCTTCGCCTCGCAGCGCAAGTCGAAGTCCTCGACCAGCGAGAGCGCCATCAGGTAGTAGGCCGGCTCGTCCGATTTCAGGTCCTGCGGCAGCCCCGGCTTCTGGAGCGTTAGCGGAAAAAGAATGAAGAACAGGGCGAGGCCGGCAAAGGTGAGGCGAACCGTGCGGGACACGCCGCGAAGTCTATCCGCATTGGAGTTTCAGACCAGAAGAGCGAAGGGCCGGCAGCGCGTGGCGCGGCCGGCCCTCGGGTCGAGCGGGTGTCCTCTTTGCGTCAGTTGACCGGACGCTCGAGGTAGACCTTGAGGTTGCTGTACTCCCAGCCGTAGGAAGGAACCTGGTTTTCGCCGACACCACCACCGAGCTCGCTGCCGAAAGTGATCGAAAAGCCGCCTTCTTCGGGGGTGATGGGGTTGTCGCCGGTGGCCTCGCCGAACATGTTGAAGACCAGGTTCTGCCCGACGTGGCTGCCCTCATAGAGGTAGGTCTTGGTCTGGTGCCGGAAGACGTCGTAGGTCATGAGGAAGGAATAGACGCCGTTCGGGTTGACGTCGTGGAAGTGGGAGCGGTACTCGTTTTGGTTTCCGGGCAGGTCGGCGTTCGAGGCCAGCTCGAGCTCGTTGACGTCGGGTCCATAGAGCCCGAGCTCGCCGTAGAGATCGCCCCGCAGGTCATTGTCGCCATGGAAGATCGAGAAGATGTTGTGCTTGCCCCCCGGCTCACCGGGGTAGTAGCCGTCCAGGTCGACCTCGACCTCGACCGTGATCTTGTAGAAGATCTCGTTGTCCGCGACCGGAATGTCGATCCGATGAACCGGGTTGGCGGGGGTCGCAGTGAAGAAGGCGCCCGGCCGGGTGGTCAGGATCCAGGGTTCGTCGTCGGGCGGCGGCGGTTCGGAGCCGTCGCAGGTGAAGGCGAGGATGTCGGCGACCGGATCGGCGGTGTGCAGGTCGGCGTTGGTGCGGGTCCAGATGTGGGTCGGGTAGAGCTTGTCGGTCACCGTGATCGTGAAGCCGACGTTGGTGACCGCGGAGTAGTAGACCCAGGCGCGGTTGTTGTAGCCGCAGCCGTCGATGATCTTGACGACCAGCTCCGGATTGTCGGCGGAAAAGATCCAGAAGAGTCCTCCGCGCCCCACGCCGACGCTGGCGAGCGGCACGGCGTGGGCATGGCCCGAGGAACCGCCGTTCAAGGTCGTCGCCCAGTCGAGCTTGATCTCGAACCGGCCGTCGCCCGGCGTCTGGTCGATGCACACCGTGGTGGCGTCGGCGGTGCAGAGAGGGACGGCCGTCGATGCGGCGGGCGCCCCGAACATCCCGGTCAGTGCCATCAGGGCGCCGAGGGCGAGGGTACAGCGCTGCGAAGTCTCTTGCATGGGCTCTCCTCGGAAGTGGCTGATACCGAATCGTTCGCGATGTTTTACAACCAACGAGTTACAACTATACAACGCGCCGCCGGGGTCGTAAATCGCGCTTCGCCGACCGCTGCTGTCGGCCGGAGGCTGATGGGAGGGCCCGCGATCGCGCCTGCGATAGTCTGGCGACGCTTTCATGTCGCACCCTTCCCACCCCCCTGAACGTTCCCGCCGTTCGCCCATCCCTGTTTTCGCGGGCCTCGCGGTCGTTCTCTTCGCGACGCTCTTTCTGCTGCGCGTCGAGAGAAACGCGCTGTGGGGCGACGAGGGCACCTACGTCGCCATGGCGGCTTCGCTGGCGCGCGATTTCGACCTCGCCTTCACGGCAGCCGATCGAACCTGGGCCGAGAGCCACCCGGGAGGCTCCGTCGCGCTGATCCTGGAGCGCACCGGGCACGGTCTCGCCTACTCCAAGCCGGTGCTTTTCCCCCTGCTTGCCGCCCCCTTCGTCGGGCTGTTCGGCGATTGGGGAGCGGCGCTCCTGAATCTCCTCGTGCTGCTTCTGGCGATCGGGCTGGCGCGGGCCTTCCTCGAGCGGCTGGGGGAGCGGCTGGGAGAGCGGACGGCGGCGCGTGACACTCTGCTCACCTTCGTCGCCACCGGCATCGTCGTGCCGCACGTCGCCTGGCGGATGACCGAGACCCTGCAGGTGGCGCTGGCGCTCGCCGGCCTCGTGCTGGCGCATGTTTCCCACCCGGCGGTCGCCGAGCGGGAAGCCGCGCTGCGTCCGGGCTGGGCAGGGCGCCTGCTCGCGAGCTCGTGGGCGGATCTCCTGGGCGGGGTGCTCCTCGGCCTGCTGGTCTCGCTGCGCGAGCCCAATGCGGTGGTCGCGGCCGTGCCGGTGCTCGCGGCGCTCCTGGCGCGTGACCTGCGCCGCGCCGTGCGGATCGGCGGTGCGATCGTCCTCGCCTATGTCGCGGCGCTCACCTTGACCTGGGCGCTGACCGGCGCCGTGAACCCCTACAAAGCGCCGCGAGCCACCTTCAACGCCGAGACGGGCTACCCTGCGGGCACGGGGAGCGCAGCCGCACTGGCGCGTTTCGACCGTACCGATCAGCTGGCGACCTCGACGCTCGATCTCGCGCCGCTCTTCGACGGCGGCCGGACGGCCTACGCCACGCTCTACTTCTTCGCCGGCCGCCACACCGGGATCGTGTTCTACCTGCCCGCGGCGTTGTTCTTCGCCGCGCTCGCCTGCCGGCGGCCGCCTCCGGCCAGCGTGGCAGCCCTCGCCGGATTCGCCGGGCTCGCCTTGTTCTATCTCGTCTGGATGCCGGCGAATTTCTTTGGTGGCGAGACCTTTCTCGGCAACCGCTACATTCTGGGCGCCTACCCCTGCCTGCTGGTGGCGCTGCCGCGCCTGCCGTCGCGCCGACTTCTGCTGGCGATCTGGACGTTGGCGGCGGTCGTCGGCGGCTCGGCGCTCTTCTCCCAATTGCGCTCCGGCGCGCTCGACGCGACGAGCCAGGCGCACGCCAACGCCGGGCTCTTCCGGCTCCTGCCGTACGAGTCCACGGCGTCGAATCTCGACGGTCGCCGGGATCGCTACTGGGCCGGTGACTTCGTGCGCTTCGTCGATCCGTTCGCGGCCGCCGGCGACTGGAGCTTTACGATCCAGAGCGACCGGCCGGGCGCGGAGCTCGAGATTGCGACCCGCTTTCGCGACGCTCCGATGCATTGGCTCGCGGTTGCCGACGCCGATCCGGTCACCCTCGTGATCCGGGACTGGCGGGAAGAGCGGCGCTATCCGCTGGCGAGCTTCGCCCCCGGCAGGTCGGGCGGCAGCGTGGTCCACCAGCCCGCCGCACCCTGGCGACGGCACCGTTTCTGGTGGTCGCCGGAGGAGCGCTACTCCGTGCGGCTGGTGCGCCTGTCGGCCGAGAGTGCGGCCGCCGGGTGCGCCTCCGTGCGCCTGCGTTACCTCGGAAGACATGCGCCGCCGCAGGAGGGCTTCGCGCGCGAGGTCGCGCCGGTTGCCCTGCCGGCCGTGGTCGCAGCCGGCTCGCGGACGGCTCTCGTCCTCCAGGTGCGCAACACCGGTTCCTGGAGCTGGAGCTCAGCCGCCTCCCTGCCGGTCCAGATCGGTGCCCGGATCGTGCCGCTGGCGGCCGGACAGGGCACGGCGAGCGAGCCGCGGTTCGTCCTTCCCCGGGATGTCGCGCCGGGCGAGAGCTTCGCTTCCGAGCTGGTCCTCGAGTGGCCGTCGACTCCCGGCCGCTATCGCGTGAGTCTCGACCTGGTGGTCGAGGATCTGGCCTGGTTCGCCGACAAGGTCGGCGCGCCGCTAGTGAGCGGCGAGGTCGAAGTCAGGGAACGATAGGCGTCGTCGGGTCGGGCAGCCGGGCGCGCCCGGCGTTGTCCTCGAGCTCGAAGAGCTCGAGGCTCACCGGACGCGCTTCGAACGAGGCGAACAGAATCGCGAGCGGCGCGCCGCCGCGCACCACGTCTTTCACGACCATTCTCTTTGGCACACCGCGACGGGGGTCGCGCCACTCCGGAAACTCGATCACCCGCAGGACCCTGCCGTCGCTCGCCTGCAGATCCGCGCGCAGAGGCAACCGTCTGGCGCGCGAGACCACCCAGCGCAGCCGCGGCGTCGCCGCGGCCTTGTCGTTCGCGACCAGCTCGAATGTGACGACTCCGGCGGCCTCCGTAACCTCTGCGATCCGGTAGTCGCGGACCAGGCGAAGGCCGAGGAGCTCGTCGAGCGCCGCCCCCTGGAGCCGGTACGATGGCGCGAGCTTCACCGGGCGGGCGCTGCCGGGAGCGATGAAGTAGAGCTCGCGATCGCGGCGCAGCAGGAACTTGCCGCGGTCCTTCGCCGCCAGCAGACGGACGAGAGCCAACTTCTCGCCGCGCCGCCAGATTTCGAGCGCCATGCCGGTTTCGGCAACGCCGGATCGCACCTCGACCTCGACGCGGAACTCGCTGGGCGCGGCGGCAAAGAGATCACTCGCCGCCAGGAGCTCCACGTCAGCGACCCGCGCCGAAGGCGCCATCGCAGCCGGGACAGGGGCTGGCCAGACGAAGAGAAAAAAGCTGCTGGTAAAGGAAAAAAGCACCGCTTTGCAGCAGCGACTAGACATGTCGCAACGCCTCGACGACGGAGATGCGGGTGGCTCGGGCGACCGGGGCGAGGGCAGCGATGAGGAGGACGACGGCCATGACTGCGACGATGGCCGCGAACGCTTCGGGCACGAAGGCGAGCTGGAGATCGATCGGGTCGACGGCGCCCGGAGGGGGGGGCATCTTGAGTTTCAGGCCGTTGATTCCGGCGATCGTGGCGGCGCCGAGGGCGTTGCCCAGGAGCGCCCCGAGCACGCCGAGCCAGAGGGCCTCCCAGAGCACCATGGCGGCGATCTGGCCGGGGGCTGTGCCGATGGCGCGCAGGGTGCCGATCTCGCGCACGCGCTCCATCACCGTCATCACCAGCGTGTTCGAGGTCGCCAGGACGACGAGCACGAAGACGATCGAGCCGAGGAACCAGAAGATCCCGAGATAGAGGTTGCGCACCTGGCTGTAGAAGGCGGCGCGCTTCTCCCAGGAGGTAACGGCGAGCGGCGGAGCGTGGCTCGCGAGCGCCGCCGCCACCGCAGTCTGACTGGCGGCGGTCGCCGCAGTGTCGTCGAGGCCGACGAGGAGATTCGACACTCGGTCGGTCGCGAGGAGCCGCTGGCCGGTGGCCAGATGGAGCTTGAGGAAGCGCGTGTCGAGCTCCTGGACGCCGGTGGTCACGAGCCCGGCGACCTTGACGTCGAGAGCGTTCAGCATGCCGTCCGGGCTGGCTGCCAGGAGGGTCAGGATGTCTCCGGGCCTGGCGCCCAGCGCGGCGGCGAGACCGAGCGCCAAGACCACTTCGCCCTCGCCCTCCGCCGGCGTCTCTGCGGCGAGCGACCGGCCATCGCGCACCTTGGTCTCGAAGCCCATCCGGCGCTCGCGTTCGGGCTCGACGCCGACGCCGACGAAGGAGACCGAGTCGCCACCCGGCTTCTGGATCATCCCCATGAGGTGCAGGTTCGCCTGCACGGCGACGACGTGCGGCAGTCTCTCGACCCGGTCGCGGACCTCCTGCCAATCGTCGATGCCCTGCTGCACCGAGCGGTCGAGCGCGGCCTCTCCCCGACTCGTGACGGCCGCCCGGCTGGCGATCTCCAGGTGCCCGAGGCCGCCGTGAATCATCGCTTCGCGCAGGCCGTCGAACGAGAATCGAATGAACCCGGCGGTGAGCAGTAGCCCGATCGTCCCCGCCGCGACGATGGCGAGAGAGATCGCCGTGCGCCGCCGGTTGCGGGCAAGATTGCGGAGAGCGAAGAGCGCGAACTTCATTCGCCTGCCCCGGTCCGCAGGCTATCGGAGACGACATGCCCGTCCCTGAGGTCGATCCGTCGCGGCGAGCTCGCCATCAGAGTGGGGTCGTGAGTCGCCAGGACGAAGGTCGTGCCGAGCTCGCGCTGGACGGAGAGCATGAGCTCGAAGATCGCCGCGCCGTTCGCCGAGTCGAGGTTCCCGGTCGGCTCGTCGGCAAGGACCGCCACCGGGCGGTGGACGAGGGCGCGGGCGATCGCCACCCGCTGACGCTCGCCGCCCGAGAGACGGTCCGGCCGGTGGGCGCCGCGGCGCTCGAGACCGACCGCGGCGAGCATCGCGCGGGCGCGCTCCCGGCGTTCGCCGGCCGGCACATCGTCGATCCACAGCGGATACTCGACATTTTCGAGCGCCGAAAGCACCGGCACGAGGTGGAAGGACTGGAAGACGAAGCCGAGCCGGCGGCGGCGCAGCAGGGTGCGTTCGCGCTCGGAGAGGGTCGCGAGATCGCGGCCCTCGATGGCGACCGACCCTGCATCTGGAGAGTCGAGCGCTCCCAGGAGGTGCAGGAGGGTCGACTTGCCGCTCCCGGAGGGCCCGGCGATGGCCACGAACTCGCCGGCGCGGATCTCGAGGTCGACCCCGGCGAGCGCCACGACCTCGGTCTCCCCGAGCTCGTAGCGTTTGGCCGCGGCACGGGCGGAGAAGAGCGGTTCGGTCACCGCGCGATCCTATGCTGTGGGGCGAGCGGATTCCGGCGCCTTCTCGGCCGATCCATCCGGCCCGGGGATAGACGCCGGGGGGCTCGCGCTCGTAGACCGACCGTCCGAGGGAAAACCACCGATATGATCGAGGCGATGACCAAGAGTCCGGAGACCCTGACCGAAGTCCATGGGGCGATCAGCCCCAAAGTGCTGTTCGAGGAGCTGCGGCGCGGCGTCCTCGGTCAGGACCGTGCGCTTCGTTTCGCCTCGGTCGCCATTCACAAGCACCTGCTGGGCAAGGTGTCGGGCAACATCCTGCTGATCGGCTCGTCGGGCACCGGCAAGACGACGATCATGAACAACATTCAGCGCCTCTACGACACCGTGCCGGGCTTCGAGAACTTCCGCGCCGTGACGATCCTCAATGCCAACCTCCTGGTCGACAGCGATCGCACCGAATTCCGCCCCGACCGGATGTTTAGCGCGATCGAGCAGCGCGCCCGCGTCATCCTCGGCGAGCGCCCGAGCCTGGCGGCGCTCAAGGAGACGATGGAGCGCGCGACGGTCTGCGTCGACGAGGTCGACAAGATGTCGACCGTGATCGCCGGCAAGCCGAATCCGATCGGCGTCGTTCTGCAGCAGGGCCTGCTGACCCTGATGGAAGGCGAGCGCGTGCCCTACCGCCTGCACGCCTTCGATGGCGAGAAGGACCGCGAGCAGACGGTGGAGATCGACACCCGCAAAATGATGTTCGTCTGCGGCGGCGCCTTCGAAGGCCTCTACGACCAGGTCTACAACCGGGTCAGCCGCTCGGGCTCTGGCGAGCGCATCAAGACCGAGGCGGTGAAGACGGCGGACGGCGGCGTGCGTCTCGAAACGCGCTTCTCGCTGGCCGATTTCCTCAAGATCAAGGATCTCTTCGAGTACGGCATGGTGCCGCAGTTCATGGCGCGATTCGACAAGGTCGTGGTGCTGAACGACCTCAACACCGCCATCCTGAAGGAGATCCTCCTCGGCAGCTACGACTCGCCTCTGGCGCGCACGCAGCGTTACTTCGAATCGCTCGACATCGTGCTCGAGATCGACGACATGGCCGCGGCCATGATCGCCGAGAGGGCGTCGCAGGAGAACCGCACCGGAGCGCGCGCATTGCGTGACGTCTTCTCCGAGATCGTCAACCCGATCGAGTTCGACCCTTCGCGCGAAGGCAAGGTTGTCGACAAGGGCATGCGTCGCATTCGCATCGACGTCGAGCGCGTCAAGCGCAGCTTCCGCTAGGCCGCGTTTTCCGACAACGTTCGTAGCGCGGCGTCGCAGCAGTCTGCGCGGCCGAGATCGGGCATCCCGCATGACGGGTCCCTCTCCCCGTGATTGACAAGAACCGCCACCGATCCCGTCTACACTGGTGATGCTGCCTTCCACCTCACTCGCGAAAACCGAGAGACCGACAGCGGACGGGGGCGCCGACCTCGAGCTGGTCTTTCGGCGGTTCGCTGCCGGCGAGTCCCCAGCCCTGGCGCAGCTCTACGATCTTTGCGCCGCAGAACTTTACGGTCTCGCCCTCTGGCGATGTGGCTCCCGGTCCGAGGCTGAGGACGCCGTGCAGGAGGTCTTCGTGCGCCTCGCGACCACCACGGCGGACCTCTCCCGGGTGCGGAATCCTCGCGCCTACCTGCTGACCATGGCTCGGCGCGCGGCCTGCGACCTCCTCCACCGGCGCCATCCTGGCGAGCCGCTCGGAGCGCTCGTCGTGGCCGCAGAGGTGACCCACCCCACCGTCGTGGTCGACGCCGAGCGTGCGTCGCATCATCTGCGCGCCCTGCCCGCAGCGCAGCGGGAGGCAATCTACCTGCGGCATTTCGCGGGGCTCACCTTTGCGGAAATCGGGGCAATCACAGGCGTACCCAAGTTCACCGCTGCCAGCCGCTGCCGCAACGGCCTCGACCGGCTGCGCACCCTTCTGGGAGTCGAGCTATGAGCCGAGATCTCCTGGCCGGCCTCCGGCCGCCGCCGCCACCCACTGAGCTCCGGGTACGAGTCCTCGCCGCCGCCCACCGCGCCGCCCCAACCGTGGCGTCGCCGTCGCGGCGGCGGGAATCTCTGCTCGACCGCCTATGGGCCGCGCGGTGGCTGCGCCTCGCCTGGCTCGGGGCCGTCCTCGTGCTGCTCGCGATTCACGCTGACCTTGCTGGCCGCGACGCACCGACCAGAGTCCCCATGCCCACCTACGCGGAAACCGCTGGAGATGGGAGCTTCGACCTCTTTCGGCCGCGTCCCTCCCCATGGACGCTGGCCCAGTTTCGCAACCCCACCACCGAGCCGGGTCTTGGCCTCTGAGCCGCAGCCCCGGGAAAGGAGTCGACCTTGCGTCCCCTTAGGAGAATCGTCGGTCTCACCCTCGCCCTCCTCGTTTTTCTCGCGCTCGCCCTGCCGCTCGGCTACCGTGCCCTCGGTCGCCGCGCCGCCGCGCAGGCGGCGGCTGACCTTGCCGCCGAGGTCGGTCCCCTCGCGCTCGCACGCTGCGGCAGGCCCGACGTGCCGGCAGCGGAGAATGCCGCCCACTGGATTCAGGCCGGCGCCACTGCGTTGGCCCTGGAGCCGCGCGAGAGCGCGCTGCTGCTTCAGCTCAGGCACCAGCCGCTGAGGGAATGGAATGCGGAGCAGCGAGCGAACGCTGCCGGGATCGTGGATCGCAACGCCGAAGCCCTGGTGCTGCTCCACAAAGCGACGAACCTCGAACGCTCGAGTTTCGATCTCGACTTCAGCCTGGGGTATTCCATGCCGATCCCGAACCTTTGGGCGGTCCTCAATGGCGGGCGCCTGTTGCTCGCCGAGCTCGAAACGAAGCTCGGGCGCGGGGATGTCGACGGGGCCATTCTCTCGCAGCGGGCGATTCGCGCCCTCGCTCGCGCTTGCCAACTCGAATCGCCGACCATCTTCCAGTTCGTCGGGCTGGCGCTCGAGCGACTCGCCTGGCAAGGATTGCAGGACCTTACGCTCGCTGCGGAGGCGCGAGGCGAGGCCCTGGCCGAATTTCGCCGGCCGCTTCTCGACACCTCCCTCGACGAGCAGCTGCGGCGGTCCGTGGCGTGCGAGGCCACTGTGTCCTTGACGGTCAGCGGCAGTGACTTGGCGCGCGATGTAGACGTGTCGGCATGGAAAAGGCCCCTGATCCCGTACCTCAAGGACCGCGCGGACGCCATGGACATGGACTATTCGCGGCGCGCTATGTCCCTCTATCCCGGCCACAGCGCCGCCGAGATCCTCGGCGGGACCGACGGCGCTCAGGCGCTGCTCTCCCGCCCCGCTCGGGGCGTGCTGGATTTCCCCGACTACTTTGGCGGGTGGATCCCCAACGCGATCCACAGGTTCAAGGCTGCCGAGTCGCTGCGGCAACTCGGCACCCTGGCGCTCGATCTGCGCCAAGCCGCGTTGGCCAGCGGGGGCTATCCCGCGGATCTCACGGAGCATCCGGTCGCCGGCGCCAACCCCTATACGGGAGGGCCGATCGCCTATCGCTTGGAGCGCGATGGCTCTGCGTGGCTGGAGGTGCCTGGGGCAAGCGCTCTTTGGCGATCGAACAACCCGAGTCTGCCTTCGTCCGAGAACCACACTCCTTCATTCGTGTGGCGGCTGCCGCCGATCCCACCGACCAGCTGAAGGGAGATCGTCAATCCGATCGAGTTCGACCCCGCGCACGAAGGCAAGGTTGTCGAAAAGGGCACGCGCGTCCGCCGTAACCTCCTCAGGGTGCCTTGAGCCGGAGGGTGATCTCGCCGGCGTCGCCAGAGAGGATGACCTTGTCGCGGTCGATGCGGTCGATCCGGCGGCCGAGGACGAACTCGCCGATGCCGACCAGCCGGCCGTTCAGGTAGGCGAACGGCGCCGTCTCGGAGTAGACGATACCCCCCAGCTCGAGCTTGGAGCCGTCGGCAAATTCGACGCTGCGCAGATAGTCGCCGGCGCCCTGCGACACCACTTTGGCCGGCGCCGACGTTTTCGCCGCTCGCGACTCGCTGGCGCTCGGCAGCGACGGTGACGGTTTCAGCGCGGTTTTCGGTAAAGGGGGTGTTGCCAAGGGTGGCGCCATTGGCTCGCTGTCGCTCGGCGCCGTCCTGGGCGATGGTGAGCCCGGGCGCGGAGTCGAAGACTCGTCCGGACGCGCTTCCGCCTGCGGCCTCGCGAAAGGGTTGGAGACCGCGGTTGTCGCCGGAGCTGCCACCGGAGCTGTCGCCGGAGGGGCCAACGGAAGCGCGCGAGCCTCGGGCGCTACTTTTTTTCCCTTTACTGGAGCTTCTTCTTCTCCTGTCGGCCGGAGAAGCAGCAGCGCAATCGCGATCGCGGCGGCGCTGGCGAAGAGTGCGAGGGCGGCGACGAGGAGTCGGCTGCGCCTGCCGCCGCGGCGGGAGCGGTAGGGTTGAAGCGGAGCCTCGAACGGTGCCGGCAGCCCCTTGGCTTGGGCGTCGCGCGCTGCGGCTTCGCGTTCGGCCTTCTTGAGCGCTTCGCTGACCAGGCTCACGAGGGCTTGCCTTCGAGCTCGCGGATGGCGCGGCCGATCAGCCGCCCGGAGAGGTGGTCGACCCCGGCGACGTAGCCGGCGAGGAGCGAGGTGTCACAGACGGCGTTGATCAGCCGCGGCACGCCCGAGGAGTAACGGTGGATGCGCGACATGGCCCAGCGGCTGAAGGTCGGGCGGCCGTTGCCTCCGGCGACCTGCAGGCGGTAGTAGACGTAGAGCTCGGTCTCTTCGCGCGACAGGGGGTCGAGGTGATAGCGCACCGTGATCCGCTGCCGGAGCTGGCGCAGGCGCGAGTCGTCGAGCATCCGCTTGAGCTCGGGCTGCCCGATGAGGACGATCTGCAGGAGCTTCTGCCGGTCGGTTTCGAGGTTGGAGAGCAGGCGCACCTGCTCCAGCAGCTCCATGGAGAGATCCTGCGCCTCGTCGATGATCAGCACGACATCCTGGCCGAGCGGCACCTGGGCGAGCAGGAACTCGTTGAGCATCTCGAGATAGGCGACACGATCGGTTCGCCCGGGGACTTTGAGCCCGAGCTCGACGAGGATGGTACGCAACAGCTGGGTCGAGGACATCACCGGGTTGAGGATCAGGGCGGTGCGGAAGGTCGGCCCGAGGCGCTCGAGAGCGGCCCGGCAGAGGGTGGTCTTGCCGGCCCCTACCTCGCCGGTGATCTGGACGAATCCCTTGCGTTCGCGAATGCCGTAGAGCAGGTGCTCCAGGGCCTCGCGGTGCCGGGCGGAGAAGTAGAGAAAGCGCGGGTCGGGAGTGATGTTGAACGGTGCCTCCCGGAATCCGTAGTGCTCGAGATACATGCCGCTGGCGAAGTTACCATGGACCTCGGGTACGATCTGGCCTGCCGGCGGCGGGGGACGGGTCAGTGGGCCGGCGGGAAGGCAGGGCTGCGATGGATCGTTCGAGCGCCTGGGGGATCGTCACGGAACACGTCGCCGCGGCAGGACTGCGGCGGCACATGCTCGCCGTCGAGGCGGCGATGCGCTTCTATGCCGGGAAGCTGGGCGAGGATCCCGAGCTCTGGGGGCTCGCCGGCCTCCTGCACGACTACGACTGGGAGATCCACCCCACCCTCGAAGCCCATCCGAAAGCGGGCATCGCTCTGCTCTCCGAGGCTGGTGCGCCCGAAACGGTGCTGCAGGCGATCCTGTCGCACAACGAAGCGGCGACCGGCGTGGCACGCCGGGGGGCGATCGACTTTGCGCTCCTGGCGTGCGACGAGGTCACCGGCCTGGTGATCGCGGCAGCGCTGGTGCGGCCGTCGAAAGACGTCCGCGACGTCGAGCTCAAGTCGATCCAGAAGCGCTGGAAGGAGCGTTCGTTCGCGGCCGGTGTCGACCGCCCGCACGTCGAGAGCGCTACGGCCGATTTCAGCACCGTCTGCTTCGCGGGCGGTCTCGACCTCTGGCAGCATGTCGGAAACGTCCTCGCGGCGATGCAGGGTGCGGCGGCAGAGCTCGAGCTCGACGGGCGGATGGCGAGAAGCGGTTGAAACCGCTGGGCACCGAGGGCCATCCGCGTTCTCCGGGATGGCGAAGTCCACGCTGGACGATGGTCATCGCGGCCGCAGCCGGGTTTGCGCTCGGCATTGTGTTGGGCGTTGTCGTGGGTGACTACGCTTCCTCCTCGCCGGTCCGCAGTGGCGAGCTCGAGCGACTTCCGATCCCGGCTGCGGCGGCCCTCGCGGAAGCGGTCGCCCCGGAACTGCCCGTGCTCGCCGAACGTCAGGTGCGCAACGTCGTGCTCCTGATCGGCGACGGCATGGGACTGGCGCAGCTCGCCGCTGGCCGCATTCTCGCCCGGGGAATCGAGGGCCGTTTCCATATCGAACGCTTCCCGACGGTCGGCCTGTTGACGACCCACGCGGCCGGAGCCCTGGTCACCATGTCCGACGCCGCGGCGACGGCGCTCGCAACCGGAGTGAAGGTGGGGATCGGAGCCATCAGCATGGACCCGTCGGGGTGGCCGCTGCCGACCCTGCTCGAAGCTCTCCGCGACGCCGGTTGGGCGACCGGCCTCGCGACGACGACGCGAATTACCGATGCCACGCCGGCGGCGTTCGCGGCGCACGTCGCCGCGCGCCGGGACGAGGCGAGGATCGCCGAACAGTTGAGCGCTGCTGGAGTCGATCTGCTCGTTGGCGGCGGACGCGGTTTCTTTCTCCCCCGGCGATCGAGGCGCGGCAGCGGTGGCAGCGGTGGCACCGGCGGCGGGGGTCGCGATCTCGTGGCCGAGATGCGTGCGCGGGGAGTCGAAGTCGTCGATGACGCTGCCGGGCTCGAGGCCGCGACGCGCCTCCCCATCGCGGCGCTCTTTGCCGTCGAGCCGCAGCAGTCCGAGCCGCGTTCGCCCACGCCGGAAGCTATGGCGAGAAAGGCCATCGAGCTCCTCGCGGGCTCGGGGAGGCCGTTCTTCCTGCTCGTCGAGGACGAAGAGATCGACACCGCCGCCCACGCCAACGACGGCGCGCGGATGAGCGGCGCCCTGCACCGCTTCGACGGGGCGGTGGCGGCCGCGGCGGCTTTCGCCGCGCGCGACGGGGAGACGCTGGTCCTGGTCCTGGGCGATCACGCCACCGGCGGACTGACCATCGATGCCCGTTCCCGGGGGAGCGAGATCGGGCTGCTCTGGGGGGTCCGTGGGCACACCGGAGAGCCCGTGCCCGTCTTCGCCTATGGCCCGCCTTCCGCGGCAGGCCGCTTTGCCGGAATGCACGACAATACGGCGATCCCGGGCCTCCTGGCGGCCGCGCTGGGCATCGAATTTCCGCGCCAGGTTGCGGCAGAATGAGCCCGGCACCGGAGAGCCCTGGGAGGCGGTCGCGATGACCCGATTTGGCCGTTCGATGATCCCTCATTTCGCTCTCGATCCCGCGATCACCTACCTCAATCACGGCACCGTCGGGGCGCCGCCGCGCCGCGTGCTGGCGGTGCAGCAGGCGATCCGCGACGAGATCGAGCTCCAGCCCGCGCGCTATCTCCTGCGCGAGCTGTCCGAGATCCGCGTCGGCGCGCCGCGCGCCGAGCCGCCGCGCCTGCGCACCGCGGCGGCGGAGGTGGCGGCCTTTTTTGGCGCGCGTGGCGAGGATCTGGTCTTCGTCGACAACGCAACCACCGGCGCCAATGCGGTTCTGCGCTCGCTGCCGCTCGCGCCCGGCGACGAGATCCTGGTGACCTCGCTGGGCTATGGCGGCATCACCAACGCGGCACGCTACGTCGCGCGCGAGCGCGGTGCGATGGTCCGCGAGGTGGCGATCTCGGCGGCGGTCGAGAGTCCTGAAGCCGTGGTGGAGGCGATCGACGCCGCGCTCGGCGCCCGGACGCGACTCGCGATCGTCGATCACATCGCCTCCGACAGCGCGCTGCTGCTGCCGGTCGCGGAAGTGGCGGCGCGCTGCCGCGCCCGGGGTGTCCAGATCCTCGTCGATGGCGCCCATGCGCCGGGAGCGATCGCCCTCGATCTGCCGTCGATCGGCGCCGACTGGTATGTCGGGAATCTCCACAAATGGGCCTGGGCGCCGCGCAGCACCGCGATCCTCTGGGTGCGCCCGGAGCTTCAGGCGGAGCTTCATCCGCCGGTCATCTCCTGGGGACTCGATCAGGGGTTCACCACCGAGTTCGATCTCGTCGGCACACGTGACCCGTCGCCCTGGCTGGCGGCGCCGGCGGCGCTCGAGCTGCTCGCCGAGTTCGGCGCCGAAGCGGTGCGCTCCTACAACCACGACCTCGCCTTCCAGGCCGGCGAGCGGTTGGCGAAGCGCTGGGATACCGAGTTCCGCACGCCGCGCTCGATGGTCGCCGCGATGGTCTCGGTGCCGCTTCCGGCGCGCTTCGGCACGACGCCCGCCGAGGCCGCGCGGCTGCGCGACCTGCTGTTGTTCGAGGATCGCATCGAGCTCCACGTCGCGCCGCGCTCGGGGCGTCTCGCGGTCAGGGTGGCGATCCAGATCTACAACGACCTCGCCGACGTCGATCGCCTCGGCGAAGCGATCGCAAAACGCTGAAGCGCTGGAAAGGAACAGTTGCCATGCGCAGACTCCTGCTGCTCTCCAATTCGACCAATCATGGCGAGCGCTACCTCGCGCACGCCGCGGACGAGATCCTCGATCTCCTCGGGAGCTGCCGGCGGGTGCTCTTCGTGCCGTTCGCGCTGCACGACCGCGCCGGCTATACGGCGAAGTTCCGGACCCGGCTGGAAGAGCTCGGCCGCGGTGTGGACGAGCTCGCGGCCGACGCCACCGGCCGGCGGCAGATCGAGACCGCGGAGGCGGTGTTCGTCGGCGGTGGCAACACTTTCCGCCTGCTCAAGGCCCTGCAGGAGGCCGAGCTTCTCGCGCCGCTGCGGGAACGGGCGCTCTCCGGGATGCCCTACCTCGGCGCCTCGGCCGGCATCAACCTCGCCGGCCCGACGATCCGCACCACCAACGACATGCCGATCGTCGAGCCGCAGAGCTTCGACGCCCTGGGGCTCGTCCCGTTCCAGATCAACCCGCACTACCTCGACGCCGATCCCGGTTCGACCCACATGGGCGAGACGCGCGCCGAGCGCATCGCCGAATTCCACGAGGAGAACGGAGCCACCGTCGTCGGCCTGCGCGAGCGCGCCTGGATCCGCGTCGAGGGTGGGCGCGGCTGGCTGGGAGGGGAACGTGGAGCCTGCGTCTTGCGCCGCGGCAGCGCTCCGGAAGAGCGCTCGACCGGAGCCGCTCTCGACGATCTCCTGCTTTGAGGTGAGCTGGCCGCGCGCGGGCCAGCGACCGTCTCAGTGCCCGCGCGCGACCGCGCGCGCAGCGATGCGATCGATGAGTCCCGGCGCCAGGACCTGGACGTAGCGCCCGAGGCGCCCGCGCAGCGAGAGCAGAGCCATCCGCCGCCGCCCTTTCGCCGCTTCGAGGATGAGTGCCGCGCATCTCGCGGCCGTCATGATGCGGTCCTCGCGCAGCGGACTCTTGCCGACCGGCTCGCCGTCCGCGCCGAGCGCCCGCCGGTGGATCTCCGACTTCACGAAGTCGGGGCAGACGAGCGTCACCGAAACCCCGCTTCCCGCGAGCTCGATGCGCAGTGAATCGAAGAAACCGTGCAAGGCGTGCTTCGAAGCCGCATAGCCGGTGCGGGTCGGAACTCCGGTCAGGCCGGCGAGGCTGGAGACGACGACGATGCGCCCGCGACGGGCCTTGAGTTGGGGAAGGGCGGCGCGCGTCAACCAGGCGGGACCGAGGTAGTTGATCCGCATGATGCGCTCGAGGACGCTTCCATCCCGGAGCTCGTCGAGGCGCACCCCCATGTCCTGACCGGCATTGAGCAACAGGGTGTCGAGGGTGCCGAACGTCGCCACCGTGCGTTCGACCGCCCGCTGGCAGTCGCTTTCGATGCCGACGTCGGTGGGCAGAACAAGGGTCTCGGCCCCCGCCGCGCGGCAGAGCGCCGCGACCTCGTCGAGCTTCGCGGCATCCCGCGCCGCGAGCGCGAGGCGCACACCCGAGCCCAACTGGCCGGCGAGCTGCAGGGCCATTTCGCGGCCGATGCCGACCGAAGCGCCGGTGAGGAGAACGGCCTGATTCGCGGTGAACGCCATCGCCAGAACCTAGCACTTGACGCTGCCCGGAAAGGCATATATCCTTCTATCCGGATTTACGAATGAAATGACGATGAAGAGTCCACCCCCCCACTCCCCCGACCTCCTCCTGGCGCGGTTCTCCTCGCTCGCCGACCCGGCGCGGTTGCGCATGCTCCATCTCCTGGAGCAGCAGGAGCTCGCGGTCTCAGAGCTCGCCGACGTGCTGCAGATGCCGCAATCGAGCGTCAGCCGGCACTTGAAGCTGCTTGCCGGTGAGGGTTGGGTGGTCGCCCGCGGCGCGGGCACCGCGAACTTCTACAGCATGGCGAATGGCGAGCTGCCTGAGACCTCGCGACAGCTCTGGCAGTTGACCGCCGGCGAGACCCGGGAGTGGCCGGCGTTGGCGCACGACCGGCTGCGCCTCGCGCGTTGCCTGGCGGGACGCCCCGGCGAAGGTCGCGATTTTTTCGCCGGCGTCGCCGGCGAATGGGAGCGGCTGCGCACCGAGCTCTACGGCGAGCGCTTCACCGGCCTCGCCTTCCAGGCGCTGCTCGATCCCGACTGGGTGGTCGCCGACCTCGCCTGCGGCAGCGGCGCCGCCGCGCTCGCCCTGGCCCCGTGGGTCGCGCGCGTCATCGGCGTCGACCGCTCGCCCGAGATGCTGCAGGCGGCACGGCGGCGCGCCCGGGGGGTGGAGAACATCGTTCTCGAAGAAGGCGACCTCGAGCGCCTGCCGATCGCCGACGGCGTTTGCGACGCCGCGCTCATGCTCCTCGCCCTGACTCAGGTCGACGAGCCGGCGCTGGCGGTCGCCGAGATGGCGCGCATCGTCAAGCCGGGGGGGCGCGCGGTGGTCGTAGACCTGTTGCGCCACGACCGCGAGGAGTTCCGCCGCCAGATGGGCCAGAAGCGCTCCGGCTTCGACTCCGAAGATCTCACCCGTCTCCTCGCCGCGTCGGGCTTCGACGCGGTCCGGTGCTCTCCCCTGCCTCCGGAACCGGAGGCGCGGGGCCCGGCGCTGCTGCTCGCGAGCGGCACGCGCGAAGCTCCAGGCACTCCACCCCAACGCAGGAAGAAAGGAAGCGCATCATGACCGTTTCCACCGTCAAAGCGCCCGCCACCGGCCTCGATTTCCGGGTGGCCGACCTCGCCCTCGCCGACTGGGGCCGCAACGAAATCCGCCTCGCCGAGCAGGAGATGCCCGGCCTGATGGCGGTGCGCAAGGAGTACGCCGCGAGCCAGCCGCTCGCCGGGCAGCGCATCATGGGCTCGCTCCACATGACCATCCAGACCGCCGTCCTGATCGAGACCTTGCACGCGCTTGGCGCCGAGGTGCGCTGGGTCTCGTGCAACATCTTCTCGACCCAGGACCACGCCGCGGCGGCGATCGCCGTCGGCCCCGAGGGGACACCCGCGAATCCGCGCGGCATCCCCGTCTTCGCCTACAAGGGCGAGTCGCTCGAGGAGTACTGGGACTTCACCTCGCGCGCGCTCGACTTCGGCAAGGGCCTCGGACCGACGCTGATCGTCGATGACGGCGGCGACGCGACGCTGCTCATCCACAAGGGCGTCGAGTTCGAGAAGGCCGGCGCCGTGCCGGCTGCGACCGCGGCCGACAGCGAGGAGTACGCCTTCGTGCTGGCGCTCCTCGCCAAGGTCCGCAAAGAGGACCCGAAGCGCTGGAACCGGATCGCCCCGGCGATTCTCGGCGTCTCCGAGGAGACCACGACCGGCGTGCACCGCCTGTACGAGATGGAGAAGACCGGGACCCTCCTCTTCCCGGCGATCAACGTCAACGACTCGGTCACCAAGTCGAAGTTCGACAACCTCTACGGCTGCCGCCACTCGCTCACCGACGGCATCCTCCGCGCCTCCGACGTCATGCTCGCCGGCAAGGTCGCGGTCATCTGCGGCTACGGCGAGGTCGGCAAGGGCTGCGCGCAGGCGCTCAAGGGCCAGGGCGCGCGGGTCATCGTCACCGAGATCGATCCGATCTGCGCCCTGCAGGCGGCGATGGAGGGCTACGAAGTGACGACCCTCGAGGAGACGCTCGCGACCGCCGACATCTTCATCACCGCGACCGGAAACTTCGACATCATCACCGTCGAGCACATGGCGAAGATGAAGGACAAGGCGATCGTCGGCAATATCGGCCACTTCGACAACGAGATCGACATGGCGGGCCTCAAGAACTTCGCCGGCATCGAGCGCGTCAACATCAAGCCGCAGTATGACGAGTGGCGCTTCCCCGACGGCCATGCGGTGATGATCCTCGCCGAGGGGCGCCTCCTGAACCTCGGCTGCGCGACCGGCCACCCGTCGTTCGTGATGTCGTGCAGCTTCGCCAACCAGGTGCTGGCGCAGCTCGACCTGGCGAGGAACGCCGGCAAGTACGAGAACAAGGTCTTCCTGCTGCCCAAGAAGCTCGACGAGAAGGTGGCGCGGCTGCACCTCGAGAAGCTCGGTGTGAAGTTGACCGAGCTCACGGTGAAGCAGGCGGCCTACATCGGCGTCGACGTCGACGGCCCGTTCAAGCCGGAACGCTACCGCTACTGACCCGCGCCCGCGCCGGGGCCTGTCGCAGGCGTCGTCGTCGCCGGTTCGCGCGGCATCGGTGCCGGCTACGGCGGCGAGTGGGGGAGCGACTTTGCCGCCTTCGGCACCTGCCGCGGCGACCTCGCTGACGTTAGGGAATGCTGGCGGTCCACTCGAAAAGGTCGCCGGTCTCGAAACCGGAGAGGAAGATCTCCGCCGACATGCAGGTCGCGTCGAACAGGGCATTGAGGAATAGGCGCGTGCCCTGGCTGCTCGGGCTGCTGCTGAGGGGGGTGCTCGTGCTGTACTGGTGGCCGCCGAGGTAGCTGACCGTACCACCACCGCCGCCGTCGAGAACACCGCTGATCCAGACATCCTGCTCGCCGGGGCCGTTCGGACCGGTACGAAGCGTGACCTCGCGATTGTGGCGGTAGGCGGTGCCGAGGAAGGCACTGAGGTCGAAGGACGGCTCGCTGCCTCCCTCGGTCGCGAAGTAGCCGTCGAGCTGGTTCGGCGTGGCGCCGGGCCGCAGAACCTGCACCGTCGACGAGCTGGGCTGGGACCCGATCATCAAGCCAGCGCCGCGCTCCTTGACGTTGGTCGGCAAGCAACAGTTGATCGTGCCGCCGCCGCAGCCGCCGGCGACGCAGGTGAACTCGGGTTCGGCGCACGGGCACGGGGGCGGCGTACCAGGGATGGTGAGAAAGTGGCCGTCTCGAGCCGCGTCGTCGAGATACGGCCACGCCGGGTCAGGTGTGGTGTTTTCGAAGGCGACGACGGCTTGGCACTCGGCGACGAGACGCACGGGGTGCTCAAGGAACGCGCGCACCTCCGCCACGACCTCGTGACCGTGGAAGGTGATGGGCTGACCGGCGCACTCGGCCGCCGTCCCCGGACAGGAGCCGCCGTTGCACTGGACCGTCTCCCGGTCGACCACGTTCCAGTGTGCGCTCACCAACTGGCAGAACGCCGGTTCACCGGCGGGTGTGAACAGCGCGCCGTTGCTGTGGTTCTGGTTCGGAGAATCGCAGTTGCCCAGGTTGCCCATGACGCTCGCCAGCGTCAGGATGTCCGGGTTGGCGGTGCCGGGCCCGCACGTGCCAGGGGCGCAGGTCGTGGCCGGGAACTCGCTGCCGTTGCTCTGCGGGATGCCGGCGGCGCGGAGGTAGCCGGTGGCGATGTTCTCGCTGCCGTCGGCTAGCACCGCTAGGCGCGGCGGTGCGAGCAGTTTCCGGTGCACCGGCGCGACGAAGCTGGCGGTGGCCTCGTGAACGGAGACGATGTGGAAGATCGAGCGCGTTGCCCAGGGTGCGCCCGGCCAGAGGGCAGGGTCGTTCCAGGCGTCGGCGATCAGCCGCGCGGCGGCGCTGTTGGCGGCGTCGATGACGAACGGTCCGCCGCGATAGCCGTGGCTGGCGATGATCTGGCCGGGTGGTCCACCGAGGTCGTCCCAGACCACGGCGCTGCCCGCGAAGAAGTCGGGGCTCGCAGTGGGATAGGGGCACTTGATGCTCGATCCCTCGACGGCACAGTCCCACGCGCAGAGATCTCCAGGGGTGTTGCATGGCGCGGCGTGCCACGTCTTTTCGGGGTCGATCGCCCAGTACACCGGAACGCCCAGCCGGAGCAGGTGGAACAGCAAGCCATACGCCTGCAGCGTCCCCGAGTCCTGGTACGCGAGGTCCATCGGCAAAATCAGGCTTCCCGCCGCGAAAGTACGATCGGCGGCGCGCGCCGGCGAGACGCCCAGCGCGAGGATGAGGAGTAGCCCGGCGATGGCGAGCGGACGGGGTGCAGCGGAGAAACCGAAAGGACGCGGCATGGGGTCCCCCTAGCGGTCGCTCGCGATCTTGACGGGCAACGCCAGCAGCGTATCAGGCCTCGTGATGGTGCAAGAAGAGAGGTCTCGAGGTCTCCGCTGGCACCTCACGCGTCGGGCTGGCAGTGCTCTTCCGCGGCGCTGCTGGCCCCCTGACCCCACAGCGCCGGTGTCACGGTGTCGTGGTGGCGGGTCGGAGGGCTCAGTCCGGCTTGGCGGTGCCGGGAGTGAAGATCTTGGCCGCGTCGGCGAGGTTCAGGAGCTCGAGCTCGAAGATCAGGGCGCCGGTCGGAGCACTGGGGAAGCCCTCGTTGCGCGCGGCGGAGATCCAGCAGCGACGAACCTCGCCGACGGCCATCCCGACGACGCAATCGGCGAACGAAGTCATGACGCGATCGAGCGGGAAGAGTGTCGGTCGCCCCTCGACGACCGTCGAGGAGAGCGCCTGACCGAGGTCGTTCCAGACCGTGAAGTTGAGCAGCGCCGCATCCTGGCGCGTCGCCTGCGCTCCGGCCTTGCCCTCCTTGACGGTCAGGACGGAAGTCCCCAGGCCGACCAGTTTCGCCTTGGGATCGGGAGCCTTGAGCGCGGCCGGCGGGGCGGTCATCGGCAGGACGTGAACCAGCTCGAGGTCGAAAACGACCGCCTCCTGCGCCCCGGTCTTCGGGTTCTTGGGCGCCAGTTCGGCCGGGAACCAGAATCGCCGCTGCTCTCCGGCCACCATGCCGGCGAGCGCTTCCTGCCAGGCCGGGAAGAGTTTGATCATCTGCAGGCGGGTCGGCTCGGGAGTGGCGAAGGTGTTCTGGACGATCGTGCCGTCCGGCCGGCGGCCGATGGCGAAAAAAAAGACCCAGTCCTGGCTGCGCGGCGAGACCTTGCCCTTGCCGGCCCGCAGCAGCCGGGTCGAGAGCCCCGAGGGCAGGCGGGTCGCGCTCGCGGGCGGGGCCGCAAGCTCCTGGAGAGTGGGAGCCTCGGGCGGCGGGGTCAACGATTTGGCGGCCGGCGGGGTCCCTGGCGTCGTGCCCGGAGCCGGGCCCTGACCGTGACCTGCCACGGCGGTGCCCAAGGCTGCCAGGGCCAGCAGACAGCCGCCGAAGGCGAAGTTGGATAGGATGTGGGCGCGCGAGCGGGTCCGTTCCATGCGGCGGCACCTTACCATCGCTGGGTCGCTGGGTCGCTGGGTCGCTGGGTCGTTCGGTCGCCCGCCCGGTGGCGGGGCTGAAGAGCCCGCGCCGTCGCCAAACCTTTCCGCCCGAATCACCGTAAAAGAGGCAGGAGCTTTCCCGAGCGCACATGATCCGTCTGCGAAATCTGCACAAGAGCTACACCATCGGCCGCAACCGGCTCCACGTCCTGAAGGGCATCGACCTGGATATCGGCGCGCGCGAGCTGGTCGCCGTGATGGGCGCCTCCGGCTCGGGAAAGTCGACTCTGATGAACATCCTCGGCCTCCTCGATCGCTTCGACGACGGCGAGTACACCCTCGACGGCGTGGGCATGGGCGACCTCTCCGAGACCCGGGCGGCGCAGTATCGCAGCCAGTACATCGGCTTCGTCTTCCAGTCCTTCCATCTGATTCCGTTCAAGAACGCGGTGGAAAACGTCGCCCTGCCGCTCTACTACCAGGGTGTCCCGCGCAAGGACCGCAACGAACGCGCCATGACCTACCTCGAAAAGGTCGGCCTCGCCGACCGTGCCGAGCACCTGCCGTCGGAGCTCTCGGGCGGCCAGCAGCAGCGCGTCGCCATCGCCCGGGCGCTGGTCGCGCAGCCCAAGCTCCTGCTCGCCGACGAGCCGACCGGCGCGCTCGACTCGGCGACCTCGCGGGACGTGATGAAAGTGCTGCAGGCGGTGCAAAACGACGGCGTTTCGGTGGTCATCATCACCCACGAGCGCGACATCGCCCACATGACCGACCGGCTCATCCACCTGGTCGACGGCCGCATTGCCGGCGACAGCCGGCAGCGCCGGCTCAACCCGGACGACGTCGTGGTGGAGATCGAGGCGCGCGACGAGCCGCCGGTTCCCCAATCGGCGGCCTCGCCCGCTACGATCGGAATGGCCGGGACTCCAGGGACCTCTGGGAGCGTCGGAACCCCAGCGATCGCCGCAGAACCTTCGCCGGGATGATGAGCTTCGACGCCTGGCAGGAGATCTTCGACACCGTCAAGCACAACAAGCTGCGTACGTTCTTGACCGGCTTCGCTGTGGCCTGGGGCATCTTCATGCTGGTCGTCCTGCTGGGCTCCGGCAGGGGTCTCGAGCACGGCGTCGACTACCAGTTCCGCGACGACGCGGTGAACAGCATCTGGGTCTCCTCCGGGCAGACGAGCGTCCCCTACAAGGGGCTGCAGCCCGGCCGCGATGTGCGGTTCGACAACCAGGACTACGACGAAGTGCGGACGCGCGTGCCGGGAGTCGAGTACTCGAGCGCCCGCTACTGGATCTTCGGCAGCCAGCAGGTCAACTACAAGAACGAGAACGGCAGCTACTCCATCCGCGCGGTCCACCCCGGGCATCAGGTGCTCGAGCGCACCAAGGTGATCCAGGGGCGCTACCTGAACGAGTTCGATCTCCGGCAGTTCCGCAAGAGCGCGGTGCTCGGGACGCTGGTCGCCGCCGCCCTCTTCCGTGACGAGGATCCGATCGGCAAGGAGATCCGCATCGGCGGGATCTCGTTCAAGGTCGTCGGGGTGTTCGACGACGAAGGCAATGAACGCGAGCGCGAGTTCATCTACCTGCCGATCTCGACAGCGCAGCGCACCTTCAACGGCGCCAACCGCGTCAACCAGATCCTCTACACCACCGGCGACGCGAGCCTGGCGAAGAGCGAGGAGATGGCGGGCGCGACGCGCCGGATTCTCTCCGTCAACCACACCTTCGACCCCGAGGATCAGCGGGCGATCTACGTCAACAACAATGTCGAGAACTACCAGAAGATCGTCGCGCTGACCTCGGCCATCCGGATCTTCGTCTGGGTGGTCGGGATCGGCACTCTCCTCGCCGGCGTCGTCGGGGTCTCCAACATCATGCTGGTCGCGGTGCGCGAGCGCACGCGCGAGATCGGCATCCGCAAGGCTCTCGGCGCCACTCCCGGCTCGATCGTCAGCCTGGTGTTGCAGGAGTCGGTGCTGATCACCACCGTCGCCGGCTACGCCGGCCTGGTGCTCGGCGTGCTGGTGCTCGAAGGGCTCGCCAAGGCGATTCCCGACGCCGCCTTCTTCCGCAACCCGCAGGTCGACATCCGGGTCGCGATCTCGGCCACCGTCCTGCTCGTCGTCGCCGGCGCCGTCGCCGGCTTCTTTCCCGCAAGAAGAGCGGCGGCGATCCGACCGATCGAAGCGTTGCGGGACGAATGATGCGGCGCCATGTTTGACCTCGACCACCTGCAGGAGATCTGGACGGCGCTGTCGAAGAACCGCCTGCGGACCTTCCTCACCGCCTTCGGGGTCTTCTGGGGCATCTTCCTGCTCATGCTCCTCCTGGGCTCCGGCAACGGCCTGAAACACGGCATCGATGCCGGCTTCTCCGGCGCGGCGACGAACAGCTTCTTCGTCTGGGGCATGCGCACGAGCAAGCCGTTCGCTGGGCTTCTCGCCGGCCGCTCGATCGAGTTCACCAACGCCGACGTCGAAGAGCTCCGGCGCCAGGTGCCCGAGGCGAAAGTGATCGCGCCGCGCCTCCAGCTCGGCGGCTTCCGCGGCGGCGCCACGGCGACCCGCGGCATCCACACCGGCGCCTACACGATCATGGGCGACATGCCCGAGATCGCGACCATCCAGTCGCTCGCCGTGACGCACGGCCGCTTCCTCAATCGGTTCGATATCGAAGACCAGCGCAAGGTCGCGGTCATCGGCACCCGGGTCCACGAGGTCCTGTTCGACAAGGCGGAGGATCCGATCGGCGAGGGCATCCGGATCAACGGCGTCGAGTTCCAGGTGATCGGCCTCTTTCGCTCCCGCCAAAGCGGCAACGACGGCCAGGAGGACGCCGAGACCATCTTTGTCCCATTCTCGACCTACCAGCAGGCCTTCAACGCCATGAACCAGGTGCAGTGGCTGGCGGTGACTTCGGTCGACGGGGTGCCGGCCTCTGTGGTCGAGAAGAAGGTTCTCGACATCCTGCGCGCGCGCCACAAGGTCTCGCCGCAGGACAACCGCGGCATCGGCCACTTCAACCTCGAAGAGGAGTACGGCAAGATCCAGGGTCTCATGACCGGGATCAAGCTGCTGATGTGGATCGTCGGCATCGGCACGCTCGCGGCGGGCGCCATCGGGGTCTCGAACATCATGCTGATCATCGTCCGTGAGCGCACCAAGGAGCTCGGTCTGCGGCGGGCGATCGGCGCGACGCCCTGGAAGGTGCAGGGACAGATCGTCCTCGAGGCGGTGATCCTCACCCTGGGCTCCGGACTCCTCGGGCTCTCGGCCGGCGTCGGCGTCCTCGAGCTGGTCAACCGGCTGCTACCTGGAGCGGGCGCGAACGGCGAGCCGCAGATGTTCCAGAACCCGAGCGTCACGTTCGAGGTGGCGCTGCAGGCGCTCGCCGTGCTGGTCGTCTCCGGCGTCCTCGCCGGATTCGCTCCGGCGCGCCGGGCGGTCGCCATCACGCCGATGGCGGCCCTGCGCAGCGACTAGATGTTTGAGTTCGCGGCCGGCGCGGGAGATGCCAGCCGTTCCTTTCAAGTGAGTTGGAGAGCGCGTGATGAAGAAGGTCCTCGGAGTTCTTGCGGCATTGTTGTTCGCGGCGGTCGTGATCGCGACCGGCGTCTTCCTGTTCAAGAAGTCGCAGACCAAGCCGGTGGTCTACCAGACGACTTCGCCGGTGACCACCGACATCGTCCGCAAGACCGTCGCGACCGGGGCGGTGGTGCCGCGCAAGGAGGTCCAGATCAAGCCGCTCATCTCCGGCATCATCGAGGAGCTCTACGTCGAGCCTGGACAGTTGGTCAAGCAGGGCGACCTGGTCGCCAAGGTCCGGGTCATTCCGAACATGGTGTCGCTCTCCTCCGCCGAATCGCGGCTGAACAAAGCGAAGATCTCTCTCGCCGACGCCGAGCGTGACTACCTGCGCAACAAGAACCTCGTCGAGGACGGCACGATCTCGGCCGCCGATTTCCAGCGCTCGGAGATCGCCTGGGAGCAGGCGAAGGAGGATCTCAAGGGGGCGCAGGACAACCTCGACATCGTGCGCAAGGGGACGAGCGTACGGATGGCTTCGGCCTCGACGACGGTCGTCAAGGCGACGATCGGCGGCACGATCCTCGAGGTGCCGCTCGAAGTCGGCAACTCGGTGATCGAGTCGAACAGTTTCAACGACGGCACGACGATCGCCTCGATCGCCGATCTCGACGACCTGATCTTCAAGGGCAAGGTCGACGAGTCGGAGGTCGGCAAGATTCGTCCCGGAATGGACCTCGAGCTGACGATCGGGGCGCTACCGGAGAACAGGATCCACGCCACCCTCGAGCGCATCGCGCCCAAGGGGGTGGAGGAGAACGGCGCCATCCAGTTCGAGATCCGCGCCGCGCTCGCGCCGCACAAGGACATGCTGATCCGTGCCAACTACAGCGCCAGCGCCGACATCGTGCTCGAGAAGCGCGAGCAGGTGCTGGCGCTCGACGAGGGCCTGCTGCAGTTCGAGGGCGAGAAGCCGTTCGTCGAGGTCGAGACCGCGCCGCAGAAATTCGAGCGCCGCGAGATCACGACCGGGATCTCCGACGGCATCCAGATCGAGATCGTCTCCGGCCTCACCGCGACCGACAAGGTCAAGAACCCGAACACCGACGCCACCCCGGCGAAGGTGCAGTAGGCGGTTGATTCAGGAGAAGCGAAAAGACCAGTAAAAGGGGGGGTGGGCTAGGCGTTGTCGGCGAGGTCGGCGCGCTCATTCCTACTCGCGCTGTCTTCGCCGACCTCGGTTCCGCCGCCGTCACCGGCTGCGCCTCGCGCCCCAGAGTCTGGTGCCGGCTCAGTTCGAGACCCTGAGCGGTAGGAAGCTGGGAGCGCTCCCGCACTCTAGATTTCTTGGGGCGCCTCCCGCCTTCATCAGCCAGAATGTTTCCCGTTCCTGGGTCGTGCTTGAGCCCCACTGCGAGCGTTCTACCTACGTGCATGCACGTTTCGACTTTGGGAGGGACAGCATGCACGGGAGATTGCAGGCGGAAGCGGTGCCAGCCCGGCCGCCCAGCCCGGAAGCGGTGCCCGGAAGCGGTGCCAGCCGATTTCGCCGATTTCCGATGACTTTCGGTTGAAGGCCAGAAGCCGGAGGAAGCTGCCGGAAGCGGTGCCAGCCGATTTCCGATGACTTTCGGTTGAAGGCCCGGAGAAGCCAGTGGCAGTTCGCGTTTCGCGCGGTTTCAAGAACCTCACTGCGTCCAAGAGGCAGGAAGAGCGAGGCCGCGGCGTTCCATGACGCCATCGCGTGTCGGCGCTCTTGGACGCTGAGGGTAGAGGCGCCCTCGGATTGCGAGACTTCAGATTCGGAGACCGTTTGGTCCCCCGGAGTGTTGGATTGCGCCGAAGCTCCCGTCGCTTCTAGCCGCCTCGGGCGGCGGCTCGGACCGGGAGCGGCGGGGGA